>CAWJAG010000016.1:0-8902 GCA_963840755.1 uncultured Chitinophagaceae bacterium
GTTACCTGTTGCTCCAGCTTACGCTGTCTTATTTCATACTGCCTTGTACGGAAACGGAAATAAAGGGCTGCAATACCTAACGTTGTTAACACACTAAGAATGTAAAACCACCATTGCTGATGCCAGGGAGTAGTTATGGCAAAATCTATTGTTTTATAAGTGTAATTATTAAACCCAAATCCATTAAGCTTTCGTATCCGCAGTTTGTATTTTCCGGAAGGAAGATTATTAAACCGTATTTCGGATACATTACCAAGGGTGACGGGTTTCCAATTAATGGTATCATTCAACTGGTATTCGAGGTAGATGTTTTCTTTGTTACTCCACGCAGAAAAGGCCAGGCGAATAATTATTTCACCGGTTTTAGCAGACAAACTTTTTTTGGAAAAATATTCCGGATCGTTTATTTCATTATCAATGAGGATTTCATCAATAAAAATATCTCCTTCCGGCAATACAGGATTTGCTTCTCCCGGATTTACCCAAAGGAGGCCATCCATAGAGGGGAATGAGATAATATTATTTTTTAAACGCAATGCACAAGGCAAACAACCACCGTTTAATTCTGTCATTTCCATCCCGTCTTTTTTCCCGAAATAATGGTAATAAACCGAAGCGGTGTTGTTATCAAATACTTTGATAAGCTCTGAAAGGCTGGATTTAAACAACCCACGGTTGGTGCTGATCCAGCAATACCCGTTATCATCAGGAATAAAGCAATGTGAATACAATAAATATTTATTCTTATCCAGCGGCATGGATTTTATCTTCCCGTTCTTGTAGATATAAAACCCGGAACCATAGGTGCCAAAAAAAACATAGTCCTTATATTTCCAGATACTCCGGACACAAATATTTTCTTTGCTGAAGATGGTGTCCAGTTTAGAGTTAGTTGTATTAAACCGGAACAATCCACTGCAAGTTGCAATTGCCAATATGCCCGGGTGAATTTCCTGAATATCAAACGTTATGTTGCCAACATTTTTTCCGGCGTATTTATAAAGAATTTTGACACTGTCAGCCTCAAGAATTCCAACACCCAGAGTTATTGGCTAAATAATATTGAGAACCCGACATGGTCACTACGTAATCGGACTTAATTTTTTCATACACTTTTGTTTCGCCAGAAATTTTATTATACCTGTGCAAACAATAATAACCTAAGGAGATATTAAACTGGCTATACCATAATAAACTATCTCCGGTATTAGAAACGTAATAAGCGAATTTACCTTTTACGGGTAACTGGTTTTCCGAAGTAGTGTTATCACCAACAATATCCCCTTCATTAGTTAACACATTTCCGTTTGAAAGCTCAATCTGTGAGTAATAGGAATTTCTGTTTTTTGATTCAGCATCTGTTCTTTTTTTTGTGGCTACGGTGGTTTGATTAAGAATAATCAACCCCTTGGAATCTGTTCCGATAAAAAGAGTTTTGTTTTTTTCGCTGTATTGTATTGTTCTGATAAGTGCATCTGAGGGGATACCCGTAAATATCAGCTTTGTGATTATCTTATTATCCTTGTAAGTGAATAGCGAAGCCTTTTCCCCATGAACAAGAACAGGATTATTCATTCCCGGCTCCCAGAATATGGGATTGTTTCCTGACTTAAAAATCTCTTCGCCGCCGCTTCATCTGTAACGGAAACCGGGGCAATCGTATAATTGGTAGTGTTTAAAAGAAAAGCCTCTTTTTTATTATTAAGAAGAAAACACTTATCACCAATTTTAAAAATAGTTCTGAAGTTCTTTTTTCCAAGGGTAAGGGAACAGGGTTCTTTAAGCTGATAGATTGAAAAAAAAGAGTTCCGGCATTCAGGATAAGACAGGCAGTATCATTCAGCCTGATAATTTTATCGGTCACGGCCGAAAAACGGGCATTGTCTATATTGGTATGCTTTCGAAAAAAAGTATCGGAAACGGGTAGTAAATAATAGTTAGCATAATAAGGGTTAACATAACTCCCTGCCTTTTTCCAAAGCACCGGTTTATTTTGTTTTATAGAAAATATATTTCCGGGCAGATCGGAGATATAGATATTTCCTGCATTATTCCGGACCATAAACAACATTCTTTCAGACGTAATGGAGGGCATATTTTCTTTGGTGTAAGAACGGAAGTCAACCCCATTGAATCGTACAATACCAGCTTCAGTTGCTACCCATAAAAAACCGGTTTTTTCATCCCACTGTAATCCTTTAATGCCGTTTGATGGCAGGCCATTGTCTGTGGTATATTGTTGCAGATGAGAATTGCCGGCAGTTTGAGCTATTGCCGTACCCGTAGCTACAAGAAAGCAGTATAGTAAAATCAGGAGCCTTTGCATAAGCGGTTTGCAATAACAAGTTACTGCTTCCTGCTTAATAATTTACATTGTAGAGTGTTGCCAGTTCCATCAACTCTTTGATATTCCCTGCATTTGTTTTTTCATAAATGCGGGTTTTCATTGTGGACACACTATTCATTTTTAAATTAAGTGTTTCTGCTATTTCTTTTGTTCCAATTCCCTTGAGAACATAATGCAGTATTTCAAGCTCTCTTGGTGCCAGCGTTTTGAAAGGGTTATCCTGGTGTTGAATATTGGTTCTGCGAACCGGGGTTTCATTTTGTAAAAACTTTTGAAGAATCTGTATTATTTCTTCGTCCCCCACAGATTTGGACAGGTAGTAATTGATACCATATTGTTTAAGTGCTTCGCCATATATTTCTGCAGGCTGCATAGAAAAAACAAGAATATTTAAATCGGGGTATACCCTGCGGATATTGGGGATTACTTCCAGTGTGTTGCCGTCGGATAAAATTATATCCAGAATCAGGTGAGTGTATTTTTTTTTCACCAACTCTTTCATTAAATCATTACAGGTCGCCACTTCTTCTATATCGGTATATCCAAGAGTAAGCTGCATGTGCAGCTTCAGCCCTTTTCGGATCATACTATGATCATCGGCAATTAAAATTTTAGGCTGCATTCTTTTTTCGGTTTCAGTCTGGTTGGTATTCTGAGTACTAATTTCCATATTTTATTTCTGCTATCTGTAGAATTTATTTTAAACAGATAATATTGTTTTGTGCTAACCAATTTACAGATTAGCGGATAAGTGTTAATGTCCCTTTCAGTATTTTCGAATCAGCAGAATAGACGTCTTTATAATTAATAAGATAAACAAAAACCCCTGTAGGGAACCCCATGCCCTTTAGTTTACCATCCCACCCTTTATTTTTATCCTTTGTTTCAAAAACAACTTGTCCTCCCCGTTCAAATATTTTCAAGTCAAATTCTGTTACAGCTTCAGTTCCTAAAGCTTTAAAAAAGTCATTCCTGCCATCATTATTCGGCGTAAATGCAGTTGGTACAAATACTTTACATAAACCATTTGCAATAACTAACTGCTGGGTTGTTGTACCACAATTATTTGTTGCAGCCAGTGAAAATGTTCCTGGTTGAGTAAGAGTATATGTTGGGTTGATGCTTCCATCCTGCCAGCGCAGTTGCCAAGTGGGGTCTAATACAGGACGAAGTGTAATTGTATTGCCCTGGCAGATAAACTGATCAGGGCCTAATGAAAACCGGGGTTTCAAATTGTACGTAATAGTAACAGTGTCCGATTTTTTACAGCCGCTGTAATTTACCTCTACACGAAAAGTGCCTTGCTGGTTGGCTGTGTAAACGGGGTTGGTGCTTCCATCCTGCCATAGATAAGTGGAAGTAATATAGGTGGCATCAAATGTTACCGGTGTTCCTTCACATACAGTAACATCATTGCCAAGGTTTACAACTGGCGAAGGATTAACGGCTGTTATGGTAAGACTATCTCTGAAAACACAACCACCATTATCAACCTCACACCAATAAAGCCCGGCCTGGTATGCTTTAATAGTTGTAGTGGTAGCACCATTGTTCCATAAGTAACTGATAGCACCGTTAGCAGTAGCATTTAGTGTAAGTGTATCGCCAGAACAAATAGGCGTATCGTACCCAAATTAAAAATGGGAGTTACTTTGAATGTAATATTAATACTGTCCCTTTTTATGCAGCCAGAACTGTTTTTCACTTCCACCCAATACAAACCGGAGGTACTTGCCAGCAGCGTTGCATTGGTAGAACCATTTTGCCAGAGATAAGTAGAGCCGGCATTGGTGGCATCAAGTGGCACGGGACCAGTTCCGCATAGTGTAATATCATTACCAAGATTTACAACTGGTTTTGGTATTAATGCAGTTATCGTTAGACTGTCACGAAAAATACAGCCTCCGTTATTCACTTCACACCAATATAATCCTGCCTGAAATGCTTTGATTGTTGAAGTGGTGGCACCGCTACTCCACAAATAGCTGATAGCACCTGCGGTTGCAGCATTTAGTGTAAGAGAATCACCGGCACAGATCGGAGCATCAGTACCCAGATTGAAAACAGGAAGTGATTTAAATGCAACATTTATACTGTCCCTCTTTACACAACCTGCAGCATTTCTTGCTTCCACCCAATATAAACCTGCAGTAGCGGCTAAGAATGTAGGATTGGTAGAACCATCCTGCCAGAGAAAAGTATTGCTGCTGCCGGCAGCAGAAGAGTTAAGCAACAATGAGGTGGCGGTACACACAGTGGTGTCTGGCCCCAGGTTAATATTTATAGCATCGGTACTAAGTTGTTTTCTGATAGTATCCGTTCCGCAATTGGTGAACTTGATAAGTGCTACGTTATAAATACCAGGGGCTGAGAAGATATGGACAGGATTGTTTAGGGTTGATGTGTTATTGACAACTCCAGAAGCAGGATCTCCAAAATCCCATTTTACAGAGACTACATTAGAAGCCGGTGTATAATTAAAATTTGCAGTTAAGCTTAAACAACTAACCGTGTGAGTAAAACTATCAGGAGGATAAAAGTAACTCTGAACAAAAGTGGGTAAACCATAGGAGGACTCCTGGTTAGATAGTGTCCACTGTATGGCGCTTGCAGTAAAAACACAACCCGGTCCATACACATTCGGATTACTAACAGAGGCTATATTTTTATAAGCTCTTTTAGCCATATACATTTTACCATCCGGGGCTATCTGTAACGCAGCATAGGTATCAATAGGATCAGAGTTCAGCGAAATAACCTGTTTTGATGCCCGGATTGCCGCCGCATTACCCAGCGTTACATCATATTGAAACAGGGCATTTCTTTTTTGTGCATTTGCGGGATCGGTATAAAAAACTGATGAATAAAGTAATTTGCTGTTGGGAGAAAACTCAATACCATAAGATAAATAATGGGGATCGCCGGGGATATACATACTTGCAGAATTGGATACCACTCCCGTAGCATTATCAAAATCGCTTACATCCACATTTACCGTCCAGTGAGCAGCGGCTATTTTTGATCCATCGGGGGAGGCTTTTAAGTAACCGAGTGATGTTGAATCCAGTGGAGAAGGAGGAACAACTCCGGGAAGAATAACTCCGGCATGACTTATTACAGGAGAGGTATTTACTCCGGCAACAGAAACAAGAAATGAATAATATATATCAGAAGCAGAGCCATGTGCTACCACCCAAATATCCCTGTTGTTACAATGCCGGACAGCAGTAATTTTTTCAACCACATTTGAAATAACCGGGAGGTTCTTCACCTCAACATCTCCCTTACCACCGTCAAGGGTCATATTAACGACAGAATAATTAAGTCCGTTTGGCCCACTTAATTGAGCCACGGTGAAAACATAATATCTTGTATTGTCTCCAATAAACGGAATAATAATAGCAGATTGAGTGGATGAAGGATCGCCCAAAAGACCTGTGCCATTAGGCATTACCTGGTGCAGCCTGTTCCAGATTCTGATTCCATCAGTATAAAAACGAAGGTTACCATTTACATCACAGATAGTAGCCACACCTTCAGTTGTATTCAATTGGCCGTCATTTAGCGGCACGGGGGTTCCGCTATTAAAGTCTATGCCAAGGAAGCGACCAAAATACCAAATGTTGGCTTCCTTTTGTTGTGCAACAAGAGGAAGTGCGGTAAAGAAAAGACAAAAAAGAATAATATACCGAAGACTAAATCGCATATAGCCAGTTAATTATAAATCTCCCGGGACTTAATTGGCCAACTAAATTCCGCAAATTCTTTTCAATCATAGTAGAATTAATTCTACAAATTCTTTTTGAGGAGTAAATATCATTGCACTCTCAAATTTTAATCCTTCCCAAATTTTAACCAAAACAATAAAAGTATTAAAATGGTAAAAGGCTGCTTAAAAAAGAATGTTAGTCCACTGGTATTTTTTGTTTTCCTGCTTACCAGTCTTGGCTCTCATGGACAACTAAACCCATCAGTTGGCACAAGTCAATGGAAATACAAAACGCCGTTCCAGTATGGTTATGTAATGAACGACATGTCGTTTGTTGACAACAACAACGGACTGGCTGTTGGTGGTAACGGGGCTATTGCTAAAACCACAGATGGTGGTTATAACTGGCAATATCTTTCTTTTAAATATGTTTCGGCAACTAACCAGGTTTCACTAGCCAGCTTTAGTGATGTACATTTTGTAACCCCAACAATTGCATATGCAGTTGGCGGCGGAGGTTTAATGATTAAAAGTACCGATGGAGGATTAAACTGGACACAGGTAACTAATCCATTAACAGCAAGAAGCAAGAACATCAATGCATTACATTTTTTAAATAAAGACACTGGTTATATAGGAGGCGCGGCCATTAATACTACTAATACTACCAGTATTGATGATGCACCAAAAGTATATTTCACAAGGAATGGTGGTGCGACTTGGGACTCTCTGGCAACACCCTTCAGACGCCGTCAGGATAATGCTACCCTGAGTGGTTTTAATACTTCGGAAATTCAGCGGATACATTTTGTAAATGATTCTGTTGGATATGTTACAGGATCTTGTGGTTCCGTCGAGTGCTAACTACAGTGCGATACTTTGGAAAATTCAAAAGAATGTTGTCATGGATTATAGTTTGCACAGGTCCAAATTTGGTCAAACTGCAACAACAGGTACTTATGCTCCGGCCACACAAACATATAAAGGCATTGTTGGTATCAATGATTCACTGGTGATGATATCAAGTTTTAATAATAATGTTGTAATAAGGGTAAGAACGGGTAAAAACGACAGTACGGCAAGTGCTGTACCTGCGGTTTGGGGTGCTTATGAAAGAGGGGTATATGAAATTGTAGTTTGGCTGAACAGTACAGCTACTCCTTTCCCGGCCTCCTTGGTTGGCTCTGTTGCCGGGCAAATGCATCATTTGAAAAAAACGCCGGATGGCAAAATACTGATGTCAGCCGGAGGAAATATTGTTGTTACTCCCGATAATGGTACTACCTGGGCAGTGGCTCCACGGCCACCTGTTCCTTACGCATGGTGGAGTTTATTTGCCATGGATGTAGCACCCAACGGAAGAATAATAACCGGTGGATCAAGCGGAATATTGTACGACTCATTACCCGGCACACCATGGCGTACCCAATATAAAAGTGTAAAACCATTGGATCAGTTTGGTACTCCTAATGATTATTCTTCAATGGATTGGGCAGATTGTAATAACGGTATTGTAGTGGGATCAAATGGTACGTTTGCTAAAACAACTGATGGTGGAAAAACACTGGGTTGATAATACACACCCCATTTTTGCTGCAGCACAAATAGGCTTTGGCAAAGTATTATATCCTGCTGTAAACAGCATGTACTTTAGTTCCTTTAACAGTTTATATAAATCTGCTGACCAGGGCACTACTATTGATGTAATATTTACTGAACCTAATGCTAACGGTCAGATAAAAAGCTTTGCAACAGTTGGAACAGATAAAATCTGGATAGCCGGGTACAGGTCTGGTCCAACTACAGCGCAAAGAAGATCGCTGATCTTCCGCACTACGAATGCAACTGCCGTTTCACCGGTTTGGGATACAGTAGGTGTATTTCCAACAGGAACATTTGTTCCCCAGCTTAACAATATCAAATTTGCAAATCAGGATACCGGTTATGTTTGTGCCGGCAGAGGTAAAGTATACAGGACGATTAATGGTGGAACTACCTGGACAGATGTTAGTCCTGATACAACAGTAAACAGTAATGGCACTAATAACTATTCGGGATTAAGTGTTGTAACTGGAAAAATAATTTATGTTGGCGGAAGCAGTAAAAAAATGTTTAAGTCAATTGATGCAGGTGTTACCTGGACGGATCTGACATTAGCACTTACAACCCCATCTACTATATCGAACTTTTCTTCTATTAGCCTTATTGAAATGAATGATGCGAATAATGGTTATGCAATGGCCGGAAGCTTCCTATTAAAAACTACAGATGGATGGGCAACCTGGACATATGATATGCCACCACTTGGAATTTCAAGCATGATGCTGTATCCAAAAATCAGTGGCCCGATAGCAAGTAAGAAATTATACTTTACAACGTTGCAAGGCAGCACTTTTGTTAATAGCCAGATATCAGCCACTATTTTAGAATACGGAAACGAATCGTTCATAAACGTTTCTTCGTCTGAAGCACTTACCAGTACTTGTAATAATGCAGCCCAGGGAAGTATTGTTATTACTACAGTTGGCGGTATTCCTCCTTATTCTTATAGTATTAATGGTGGAGCGTTTCAGTCTTCCAACACCTTTACCGGACTAACTCCCGGGAACAAAACAATTGTCATTAAAGATGCGGGTTGTCAAACGATAACCAAAACAGTTACAATAGCAGTAAAACCAGCACCGGTTGTAAATGCAGGAATAGATTATACAATTGTTGATGGTGACAAAGTAACGCTGCAAGGAACCACTACAGGTACATTGGCTACTGTGGCATGGACACCTTCTGCTTCATTAACGGGAGCTAACACATTAACTCCTGTTGCAAAACCCAACATTACAACTAAT
>CAWJAG010000017.1:0-143719 GCA_963840755.1 uncultured Chitinophagaceae bacterium
GCCGAAGCAATCCACCGGATGACCGCCATGCTTGAGATCAGCAGCTACCTTCCCACACCCCGCAATTTTCGTTTTCGCAGGTCATTAAAAAAACTTGACCGTATTGTTTATGATCTCATAAACCAGAAAAAAAACGAACTCCGGCAAAGTGGGGATACTACAAACGATCTGTTATCAGTGCTAATATCTGCTACAGACAAAAAGACCGGCAGTAAAATGAGCGACAAACAATTGAGGGATGAGTTGGTAACCATGTTGCTTGCAGGTCATGAAACCACGGCCCTTACACTTACATGGGCGGTTTACATGCTTGCAAAACACCCGGAGATCCAGGAAAAATTGCGGGCCGAATCTGTAAGTTTTAACGACAACACGGTGGGGCATAATACTGCTGCAGAAATAAAAGAACCAGGATATAACAAGGCAATTGTTGAAGAAGTTATGCGGTTGTATCCCCCTGTATGGCTGATACCGAGAAGAACTATTAAACCAGACGTTTTAGGTGGCTACAATATACCCGGCGGTTCAGAAGTTTTGGTTTGTGTATATACGTTGCACAGGCATCCGGATTTTTGGGATAACCAGGATTGCTTTATTCCCGAAAGGTTTATGGGGGATACCCGTAAAAAATTTAGTGATGCTTATTTACCCTTTGGCTATGGGTCTCTGGTCATGTATGGGAAACCATTTTGCACTTGCTGAAATACAGCTTGTACTATCCATGCTGTCAGCAACATTTTCTTTTAAACTAAAAGAAGGGGAGGCAGATATAAAACCAACTGCACTTCTAACACTGCATCCCGGTGCGGCAATTAATATTGTTCTGTCTGACATACGAAACAAGCAAACTGGTATCACTATCCCGAAAGAAAAAGATAATATTGTTAAAGGGGTTGCAGATAAAAGTTTTTTTTATAATTCTTAAGGCTTAATTAAATGACTGGTTTAAACTATTTAAGGTACTTCGTTTTGAAAGTTTCCTATAACCATACGAAATTTTCAAAAGGGGATTTTTGGCACACAATGAAGGTGCAAAAATCTATTTAGAACAAATAGGAGCCAAGTTTCTTGATGGATACCACCAGGCAATTCTGAATAGTAATTCAAAAAAAAATTCCGAAGAGGCAAAGGATATCCCGGAAAAATTTCAGGGCTTTTATTATGAAGGTGCAGCTATGGCATGCAGTATTTTAGATGGCATCAGTTTGTTTCGCAAAAACCGGTTTGAAAGTTTAATAAACCATCCGGCGGGCAACAAGCATATTTATATGCTGCATGTTGGTGCAGGCTGGGCATTTGCCAGGTTGCCTGTATCAATAGAAAAAAAAATACAGCAATACGATCCGGTACTTCGCTGGCTTATGGTTGATGGGTATGGTTTTCACCAGGCCTATTTCAAAACAAAAAAATATGTGTTGCAAATGCAGTTGCCACGGCAGTTGAAAGAACCGTATTCGTTAAAAGCTTTTTACCAGGGTGTGGGCAGGTGCCTTTGGTTTGTAGATTGTGCCGTTCCCGAAAAGGTTGCTGAAAGGATAACGGGTTTCCCTGGTAAATATCATGGTGACTTATGGTCTGGTGTGGGCCTCGCTGCTGCTTATGCCGGTGGTATCTGTGAAGATGAACTGGTACAACTAAAAAAATTATCAGGGTTTTTTTCACAACACCTTTCACAAGGGGCTGTGTTTGCTGCCAAAGCAAGGGAAAGGGCCGGTATCATTACCCCATACAATCAGCTTGCCTGTAAAATAATATGCGGGATAACAGTTGATGAAGCGGCATCAATTGCTGACAGATATTATGCACAGATACCGGAGAATCTGTCCTCTTCCGAAAAATATGAATGGTGGAGGCAATCCATCCGTAATGTTTTTATAAAAACTAAAAATTATGAACCAATTGCTGAAGAAATTACTGGCTAAGGGAATTGCAGCGGCACTGCTACTTACATTGTATTCGCTTACCCGACTTCCATCTTTATCTCAAAAAGAAAAACAAGAATTGGCACAGCAGTTCCGGTTTGCCGAATCATCATTGTTTGAACCTGCCGGCCTGCATCCTGCATTTGTAAGAACAGTACATCCGCAATATGAAAAAATATCTGCCTGGATATCATCTGTAGGTGCTGCATGTTACCCTTACCGATTTTGATGGTAACGGGTTAAGCAATGATATCATCCATGTGGATACCAGGTTCGATAAAGTGCTTGTATCACCTGCCCCCGGCACCACTGCATCTTACCAGGCATTTGAACTGCACCCTAAAATATTACCTTATGATGCGGCCACCACAGCACCAATGGGTACACTGGCTTATGATTTTAATACCGATGGCCAAACAGATATACTTGTTTATTACTGGGGAAGGCCGCCAATTATTTTTTACAAGAATCAGGAAACATTTATTGAACAGGAGTTGAACCCTGCTATAGAAAGATGGTTTTCCAATGCAGCCACACTGGCCGACTTTGATGGTGATGGAAAAGTGGACATACTTGTCACCAATTATTTTCCTGATGGGTCAAAAGTGCTGGATGCAAAAGCAACAGACCATTCACAGGTTATGCAGCACTCTATGTCCCGTGCATATAATGGTGGCAACGATCATTTCTTTTTGTTTGAAGGGCTGAAGGATAACAAAGCAATATATAAAGAACATACAGAATGGAAAAAAGATGTAGACCACCCAACAGACTGGACACTGGCAGTTGCAGCAGCGGATATAGACGGCGACCAGTTACCCGAATTATATTTTGCCAATGATTTTGGTCCGGATAAATTATTACACAACCTTTCAACCCCCGGCCACCTTCATTTTAAACAATTAAAAGGCACCCGGCGGTTTACCGACATACGTTCAAGTGTATTGGGAAAAGATTCGTTTAAAGGCATGGGTGTTTCATTTGCTGATATAAATGGCGATGGCCTGTTGGATATTTATGTAAGCAACATTGCCGCAAAATATGCATTGGAAGAAAGCCATTTTATGTTTATCAATACCGGCGGGTTTGATAAAATGAAAAATGGGGTTGCACCTTTCCGTAATGAAAGTGAAAAGATGGGGCTTTCAAGAAGTTCATGGGGGTGGGAAGCAAGATTAGCTGACTTTAATAACGATGGTGTGCCTGAAGCACTGCAGGCAACAGGTTTTGTAAAAGGTACCGATGATAAGTGGGCGGAGTTGCAAGAGCTTGCCATTGGTAATGATGAGATGCTGGCAAACCCTGCTGTGTGGCCCGAGTTCAGGCCCGGCAGCGATTTATCGGGGCATGGGCATAACCCATTTTTTGTAAAGGGCTTAAGCGGAAGGTATTTTGATATAGCAAAAGAAATTGGCATAGGTCAGTCGCATATCACAAGGGGTATCGCCATAGGCGATGTTGATCATGATGGCGACCTTGATTTTATAACTGCCAACCAATGGGAGCCCTCATTCTTTTATACAAATAATTATAAAGGTGCCAATCATTTTCTTAACCTGCGGGTAATGATAAACGGTGCAAATAACAACAGCACCAAAATTGAAATTGACCCCGCAACAACTGATGAACTGCGTTTTGCCATTGGGGCTTCCGTAAAACTTAAAATGCCCGATGGCAAACTGATGGTTGGCTTTGTGGATGGGGGCAACGGGCATTCAGGAAAAAACAGTAATGAAATATTTTTTGGCCTTGGAAAAAACCCTGAAAATCAAAAATTGAAAACCACCATTCAATGGAAAGATTCAAAGGGGCTTGCTAGAAATGAAACAATAGAAATAACCAGTGGCATGCATACTATTATACTACCATATTAATACAATAAGATATGAAGACTAAAATAAAAGATTTAAGGCTGGGTGCATTAAAACGTTTTGCAATAGCAATAACTGCTTTAAATATTGCCGGGCACCTCTTCCTCGGGTTCGAACAATCCTGGGCACATGCTGTAGTGGCAATTATAACCACTTACTCACTGGAGCTTTTTTTTGAATGGCTGAATTGCCGGCTCAATCATTTTACGCCACGGTACAAGGGAGGTGTAAAAAAGATGGTGCATTTTCTTTTGCCTGCACACATTACTGCCATGGCAGTTTCAATGCTATTGTTTACAAATGAAAATTTGTTTCCGGTAATTTTTGCCTGTGCTGTAGCCATTTGTTCCAAAATATTATTCCGTGTACCTGCGGGTAACGGTGCTTCAAAACATTTTTTAAACCCCTCCAACACCGGCATTGCTATTGTCCTGATTTTATTTCCCTGGATTGGCATTGCACCACCCTATCAGTTTACCGAAAGTATTTCAGGTGCGCCAGACTGGATATTGCCTGTTGTATTTATAATAGTAGGAAGTTTTTTAAATACAAAATTTACAAAAAAAATGCCGCTTATACTTGCCTGGTTTGGAGGTTTCTTTTTGCAGGCAGTTATCAGAAGTGCCGTATTGGGGGCTCCCTTGCTTGCAGCACTTAACCCAATGACGGGTGTGGCGTTTCTTTTATTCAGTTTTTATATGATATCCGATCCGGCCACCACACCGGTTTCAAAAAAGAGCCAGATAATTTTCGGTGCGGCCATTGCATTTATCTATAGCATCCTTGTTTATTTCAATGTGGTATTTGGCCAGTTCTTCGCATTGCTTATAGTATGTACTGTAAGAGGTGCGGTAATATGGATAAAATCGTTTATCAAAAAAGATGTTAAAGAAACAAAGGGCATTCCGGCAATAAAAGTAGAACCACAACTCCTAAAAGAATATTATACAGTAAATAATTAATTACCCTTAACTGGCCATGGATACAAGAAAAAAAATAGCTGTCGTAGGTCTTTCATGCAGGTACCCTGATGCTGACAATCCCCTGCAACTGTGGGAAAATATTTTGTCCCGCCGCAGGGCATTCCGGCATATACCCGAAAAAAGGTTGAACAATAACTATTTTTCAGAAGACAGCTCATCACCTGATTATATTTATTCTTCTACCGCAGCATTGCTAAAAAATTACCAGTTCGACAGGAACAGGTTTAATGTATCAAAAAACAATTTTCGCACTGCAGACCTTGCCCACTGGCTTGCATTGGATGTGGCAGATGAAGCATTGAAAGATGCACAGTTAGTTAACCTTTCATCAGAAGTAAGAGAAAAAACAGGTGTTATTATAGGCAATACATTAACAGGTGAGCAAACAAGAACGAATTTGCTGCGGTTGCGTTGGCCGTATGTGGCTTCATCAGTTTCTTCATCATTAAAACAGCAAAACTGGGAAAGCGATAAGATTGCTGAACTATTGAATGTAATAGAAACAAATTTCAAAAAACCATTTCCGGAGATGGAAGAAGATTCATTGGCCGGGGGGCTTTCTAACACTATTGCAGGAAGGATATGTAATTACTTTGATTTTAAGGGAGGCGGTTTTACCATTGATGGCGCATGCAGTTCATCACTGCTCGCCATTGCAAAAGCTTGTGACGCTATTGCCAATAAAGATCTGCTATTAGCTTTAGCTGGTGGTGTTGATATTAGCCTTGACCCATTTGAACTGGTTGGTTTTTCAAGGGCAGGCGCATTGGCTAAAAAAGAAATGCTGGTATACGACAGTACTTCCAATGGCTTCTGGCCGGGGGAAGGTTGTGGGTTTGTTGTATTGGCTGATTATGATTTTGCAAAAGAAAATAACCTCAATATACTTGCTCTAATAAAAGGATGGGGTATCTCTTCTGATGGAAAGGGTGGCCTTACACGGCCAGAAATAAATGGTCAATACCTGGCATTAAAAAGGGCTTATGAAAAAGCAAATTATGGAATTGATACTGTTACATACATCGAAGGGCATGGCACCGGCACACAGGCTGGTGATATGGCAGAGTTATCTGCTGTATTAAAACTGATTGCTGAAAAAGAAACTAAATCACCAGTTTATATTGGCTCCGTAAAAGCCAATATCGGGCATACAAAAGCAGCAGCAGGTATTGCAGGGTTTATTAAAACTGTACTTGTGCTTAAAAACAGGATTGTACCTGCAATAACAGGAAATATAAACCCGCATAATTTATTTCAACAACAGAAGAATTTAAAGCTCCCTTCATTTGATATAGCATACAAAGCAACTGCACCCATGCGGGTCGGGGTAAGCTCAATGGGTTTTGGTGGTATCAACACACATATTACAATAGAAGAAAACTATAACAGTTCAACTGTTTCTGCCAAACAGAATAATTCGCTTTCATCAACCTTACAGGATACAGAGCTTTTTATGTTTGCCGAACCGGATTTACGATCCCTGAAAAAAAAGCTGCATTTATTACATAAAAAAGCAAAACAACTTTCCCGTGCAGAAATGACTGATATAAGTTGCACACTTTATCAGCAATTACAACCACATCCGTACCGTGTAGCCATTGAAGCTGCAACACCAGAGGTGCTTCATCAGAAAATTGAAAAGCTCCTTTTATTGGTTGATGAAAAAGATGAGGTACTGGATATTGATACAGGTATTTATTTTTCTACTCACCAAAAAGGGCTGCGTATCGGTTTATTATTTCCCGGACAGGGCAATGATGTTTTGTTGCCGGATGGTTTGTTAACGCAGCGGTTCCCCTTACTGGATCCTTTTATCCCCGGATTTTTAAAAAATGGTTTTGAAAAAGAACAATTGCTGCATACAAATATTGCCCAACCGGCAATAGTAGCCACATCACTGGTTGCAGTAAAGCTGCTTGAGAAAATGGGGATCCAATCATCCGTGGCATTGGGCCATAGTGTGGGTGAGGTTGCAGCATTATCATGGGCAGGTATGTTGAATACAGAAGATGCTATGCAACTAACAACATACCGGGGAAAAATGATGCATGAATCTGCAGGTGTAAAAGGCAATATGGTAAGTGTACGGATAAATTACCACGACCCGGTACTGGAGCAGATAATAAAAGAAACAGGTGCTTCTGTTGCCTGTATAAACTCACCTTCGCAAATAGTGCTGTCGGGAAGCAAAGATAAAATTGAAAAAGCCTGTCTGTCTTTCACTGAAAAAAATATTTCATTCGCCCTGCTGAAAGTGGAAAATGCTTTTCATTCTTCACTTATGAAAAAGGTGGAGGCCCCTTTCGGGGATTATCTTTCCGGGCTAAAATTCTCTAAGCCCGATAAAAATATTTTTTCAACCGTATCCGGACAGTTAATCGGCAAAGGGGAAGATGCAGCAACCCTTTTGTATAACCAGCTTACACAGCCGGTAATTTTTTATAAAGCCTTTAGCGAAGCAGCAGGGTTGGCAGATATGTGGATTGAAGTTGGTGCAGGCAGCACATTAACGAATATGGTTAAAAGCTTCAGCAATGCAATGGTAACATCCCTCGATATGTCCGGAAAAACAATCGTTGGCCTTGCAAAAGTTACAGGTGCATTATTTGTATGTGGTCATTCTTTTAATCATAATATCTTTTTTGAAAACAGGTTTTACCGCCCATTGCGGCTTGAAGATGAATTTTCATTTATTGAAAGCCCCTGCGAGCAGGGGGATGATTTTCACTATGAAAAAAAACCGGTGCAACCCATTTTAGAAAAACAGGGAACAAGCCAGGCAAACAATAACCAGATTTCAGCTGCTGATATTTACCATTTATTTAAAGACTACTTAGGTGAAAAATTAGGGTTGCCGCCCGGTTCTTTTAAAAATGAAGACAGGATGCTGAATGATTTTCACCTGAACTCACTTTTTGTAAGCCAGTTCCTTTCCGAATTTGCCAATCAGTATGGTCTTAAGATTACTGATACCCCGATGGAGTATGCCAATGCATCGATTGATGAAGTAGTTCAGATGTTCGGGTTGCTTAATTCCGGAGACAACAATATTCCTGTACCTGTTCAGGAAATTGAAAAAAAGAACGAACCCGAAGGTATTGAAGCATGGGTGCATGGATTTGAAATAATCCATACAGGACTACCCCTACCCATGGTTACGGAAAACCGTGAAACCCTTTTTTCAGGTTGTATTGCCTGCGGGGAAATCCCATTACAAATCAAATCATCGTTGCCCGGTGCTGAAGCTGGTATTGGCAACACATTGTTGGTTTTTCTTTATCACAAAAATGAATCAGCAATAATAAAAACATTACTGGAAACCACCCATCTGCTAAAGGAGAAAAAAAATATTAAGGGGATACAATTCTTTCAGGAAATGCAGCTTGCTACCGGGTTTGCAAAAAGCCTTTTTCAGGAAATATATGGTACAGATATATCGGTCATCACTATCGGTGCCGATGATATTAATGCAGGTATTATTATTGCCGAACTGAATGCAGCAAACGGCTTCCGGGAAATAATTTATAAGAACTGCAAAAGGTTTACTGCTGAGTTAAAACCGCTAACGGGGCCTGGCAATAGCAACAATATCCTGCCGGGAAAAAATGATGTGGTGCTGGTTACTGGCGGGGCCAAAGGCATAACAGTAGAATGTGTGAGACAGTTGGGGAAACTAACACAATGCAAATTCATCCTCACAGGCAAATCAGCAATTGATGCTGAAGAAGTAAGGGAAAACCTTGACTCGATCCGGCAAAGCAATATCCGTTTTGATTATTATGCCACTGATATAACTGATAAAAGCAGTGTTGCACAAATGCTTGAAAGCATACGGCAAAAAGATGAAACAATTACCGGCATTATCCATGCCGCAGGCATCAACAACCCAAAGAAAATTTTTGATTTGCAGGAGGGTGATTTTACAAAAACACTGGCCCCGAAAATAACCGGGTTACAAAACATATTACAGTTCATTGATATGGAGCCTGTAAATTTTTGTATCAGCTTCGGTTCGGTAATAGCCAAAACCGGAATGGAAGGCAATGCCGATTATGCATTGGCAAACGAATGGCTTGAAAATGAAATAGAGAAGTGTGCAAACTTGTTCCCTCAAACAAAATTTCTGAACATCCAATGGTCGGTATGGGGCGGCACAGGTATGGGGCAAAAGCTCGGTGTGCTGGAGGCTTTAAAATTAAAAGGCATACAGCCTGTTTCACTTGATGCTGGTATAAACTTTTTTATAACCACACTTAAACACCCGCCACTTGCAAACAGTATTATAGCTACTGGCAGATATGGAAAGCTTACTACATTGCACCACAAGCAGGAAGTTTCTTTGACAGCATATCGCTTCATCGAAACAGTTTCAGTGCTTTACCCGGGTATTGAGTTGATTGCAGAATGCAGCCTGTCGCCATTTACCGATCCCTATCTGCAAGACCATATTGTAGAAGGCAAAATGCTATGGCCTGCTGTTTTTGGTATGGAAGCGATGGTGCAGGCCGTATCTTTTTTAACAAAAAAAGAGCCAGGGTATTTTGAAATACGGAATGCAGAATTTCTGCACCCGATAATAGTTGAGAATGGAAAAGAAAAAAGAATAAGGATTATAGCGCAACGAAAAAAAGATACTGTTTTTTCTGTTGTAATAAGGGATGAAAGTTCTTCTTTCAAAAAAGACCACTTCAGGGCTTCTGTTATATTGGCTGAAACAATTGCGGCAAAAAAAATAAAGCCCCTGGCGGGATTACCACTTTCTTCATTAAATGTTGCCAGTGATTTGTACGGAACTGTTTTATTTCATACAGGGGTTTTTCAGCAACTTAGTTCCTACTACGAAGCAGGGCCTTATAAATGTATTGCAGCAGCAGGTGGAAAAAAGGCTGCCAGACATTTTTCTGATTTTATGCCACAGCAATTGCTTCTTGGCAGCCCTGTGCTGAATGATGCAGCCATGCATGCCGTGCAGGTATGTGTACCTGATAAAATTTTATTACCTGTAAAAGTAGGGTCCCTTTCTTTTTATTCAATAATACATAACGGCGAAATAAATATCCATGCTGAAGAACAGGAAAACCATGGTGATGAGTATGTGTATAACATAAAAGTAACAAGTGCGGCCGGGCTTGTGCTTCAGGAGTGGGGGGCTGTTTTATTCAGGGCAATGCAAAAAAGGGCACCAAAAGAATTACCATTGCCGCTTGCAAAAATTGCATTACAACGTAAAGTTGATACGGTAACCGACATACAAAACCATGCAACAATTTACCTGAATGATATATATACCAATAACAATATTGTGAAGAGGATGGACGGGAAACCGTTGGTTGAAAATGGCACCCTTTCAAAAGCATATGCTAGAAATAATACTATGCTGGCAGAAGCAGCAACAGAAATCTCCTGCGATATGGAAATAGTAATACAAAAACCATACTCAGCATGGCAATCCATTTTTACATCAGACAGGTTGCAACTGATAAAAAAAATACAGGATGAAACCGGGGAAGGTTTTTCTTCAACTGCCACAAGGGTGTGGTGTGCCATGGAATGTATCCGCAAAGCTGGTTTACAGTATAGCAGCCCCTTGCTTTTAGGGGATATGGAAAAAGACAACACTATTTATTTAGAAACAGGGGAATATAAAATCATTACCTGCAAATGGGTGATAAAGGGTGATGGCCCGGCAGTTTTTGCCGTGCTATTAAAAAAACAGCATGAAAAAAAGATTTGAATACAGGCATACAGTAAGTTTTGAAGATACCAATGTAATGGGGAATGTATATTTCTCCAACTACATCAGTTGGCAGGGAAAATGCCGGGAACTTTTTATAAAAGAAAAAGCCGTGGGTTTGCTAAGGGAAATTGAATCCGGGGACCTGGCACTGATAACACTGCATTGCTCTTGTAATTATCTGTCGGAGCTGAAAGTATTTGACGAAGTAATTATAGGCATGGGGCTGGAAAGTATCCAGCACAACAGGATAAAGATGTCTTTTGAATATTATAAAACAGAAAATGGAAATAGTAACATTGTTGCAGCAGGTGTGCATGAAACAGGGTGTTTCAGAAGAAGTGCGGCAGGGCTGGAAGCCATACCAGTACCATTGGCACTGGTAAAAGCATTGGAGGGGTATAGCTCTGGATATTATGAATGACCCATTTCTTATGCCACAACCTGCACATACCCTGTTATCATCTTATTTTATCATCAATAAAAATTAAAACTATGTTTTCAGACGACAAACTAATTAAGGAACTTCAGTCCTTCACAGGCGAAGACAGGGCAAGAAATTTGTTTATGCCCGATTCAGATACAGGAACAAAATCTTTTTTAGCATCAACCGCCAATGCGCCAGATAAACGGGACATGGCTTTATGGGGACTTGCATATCAGAATAAGCGGAATGCAACAGGGATTATTCTGGAGGTGGCAGCTGATGAAGAAAACCCCAAACTAAGAAAAAGTGCCGCTTGGGCATTAATGAAACTTGGCCATGCAGGGGTACTCAAAGATATTTTGGATTTAGAGAAAGATGAAAATTTAAAGAATTGGAAAAAATTCCTGATTAATGAATTACAGGATAATTCGCAACCTTTTGATAAAAGACCGGTTCGGGTTTTTGAAGACAGGCCGTATGATTTTGTAATGCCACTCGAGGTAGAAGGTTTTGTTGAGTTCAGAGATATAAAAGGCAACTGGCATACTATTCCTACAGGGCCAATGACAAATGAAAGAATGATTGGAACATTGACGCCAGCCATAAATGCAGATTCGTTTCACAACACCCTTGTTTTACAGAAAAGGATAAAGAATGTAAATAATAGCGGAGCCGATCATATTGAAGGATATTACCTTAAAGGATTGTCAAGGCAAATCGGCGACAACGTATTCCGTCATCAGTATGAGGCATTATCTAAACATGATGTCTATCCATCAGGTATAGTAGGTGACGAGTCTATGGGGAAAATTGAAGCCGCAGGCGCATCTATAGCCCGACAGGCAGATACCCATATAACAGTCCGTGACGATGTTCCATTTCCCTATCCGCATTCAGTAAGGGGTTCATTCAGAGGATTTGTTTTCATGAACCCAGATATATTGAAAAATCCATCTATGCCTATTGATGGTCTGCTGCAAATAATAACACCTGTTGACGAAAAAGCTGGTAACCTGGTAAACGGGATTTTTTATGGCACTTTCAGGGGGATTCCTGAGGATATAAATAATGATGGAAAAGTTGAATTAAACGGGATTGAAGTGCTTATTGACAAACTTGGAAATGTCCTTGATAAAAAACCTAAATCAGGGAAATGAAGTTTAAAGATGGTTTTACAAAAAAATTTTGGCTTTCGTTCCATACAAAATGGAATGAACATTACAAACCGGAATATGAAATTTTCGGGGATATTAAGTCTTTATTTATTGAGGTGACAGATTTCCCGAATCAGTCGGCAGAAATTTTTTGGGATAAAAAAGGTCGAATTGAAAAAATAAAAATAACGCCGGAGGGGCAAGAAAGAAAATTTATCACAGATCAGCAAAACTGGATAAAATTTCTTTCAAAAGAAGTTTCAGCAGGGAAGCTTCTCATTCAACGAAAGCTGAAATTCTCAGGAAGTTCGGCTTTCGTTTTGAAGCATGGGTCTGTATTTGAGGCACTGGCAGATATTGCATTGAAAACGGAAAGTTAATACCGCTGTTACAAAATAAAACACCAGCCTGATTATATTATCCCGTCAAATACAGTTTCCAAGTCAGGAACTTGGTTTAATATATACTGTGCTGCCTGTTCCTGAAAGTCAATATCCGGATTAACCCGTTTCATGTGCGATTCAAAAAAAGCTATTGCAAGAATATTGCTGATAAATGCTGTTGAACCCTTAATGCCACATTTTTTTTCTACCTCTATCAAACGCTTTGTAAAAGCAAGTACACTAAACTGGTCTGTACTCAGGCTGGAAAATTCAGCAATAAATTTTTCTACTTCTGTATCTAGTTTTTCACGGCTAAATCCTTTTGCTTTATGAAGTGCAGTTTTTTCAATTATAGCTGAACAGCCTTTTCCGTTATTAGTAGCCATATAAAAAAAGAACCGTACAAAATCATTCCGTATTTCGCCATCCATACGGGCCACCATACCGAAATCGAGCAAAATAAATTTGCCTTCCGGTGTAATGAAAAAATTGCCCGGATGCATATCACAATGCGTCAATCCGTCTTTAAACATCATTTGATATAGTATATTGAGTGCCTTCTTACCTGTTTCTGTTCTCTTTTTACCCGACCAGTTTTCAAAAATCTGGTCGGGAGGAAGTTTAATGTAATCCATTAGAATAAATTCAGGACTGTTGACTTCAGTATGAATGCCAGGTATGATAATGTCTTGGTTTCCCTCAAAATTCTTTTGAAACTGCTGTAAGTTTACTACTTCTGAACGTAGATCCAATTGTTGACGGATCATGTTATCAATTTCTTTAGCAAGCTCCCGGCCCGGCAATTTTTTTAAGCCAGGCATGTAGCTTCCTGCTTTCATCATCATTCGAAACATTCGTAAATCTGCATTCAAATGTTTGCGGATGTTGGGCTTCAATATCTTTAGTACAGCAGTAGTTCCATTTACTAGTTGCACCTTATGCACCTGGGCTATGCTGCCTGTACCTAAAGGGATGGGGTCTATATAAGTAAGGTTTTTTTGAAGCAAGCCACTTTCAGCTGTCTCAATCTTCTTCTTAATATGTAAAAAGGTAATTGGTTTCAGGTTTTGAAGCAGAGGGTGCAATTCGTTCGACACTTGAAATGATATGATATCTGGTCGTACGGAAAGTAGCTGCCCGATCTTTAGATAAATGCCACCTAGCTTTTCAATACGGCAGGCCAGCCGTCTACCATAATGAGATGGGGATATCCATTTAAACCGATAACCAATAAACTCACCCAGCAATAAAAAAGAATGATAAAGTATATGGATTGTCCGAATCACCATGAAAAAATGTTTAAGTATAATTATTCATTGTACCACTTTCAGTATACCTACACGGCTTTGGCAATAATCAACACCGAACACTAAGATGCGACTTAATCATTGAAAAGCCAATACCCCTTTTGAGGTATATTTCAACAGTTGTTTTATTAATCATACACAGAAGGAAAATATTTATAAAAGAGAAACCTGCTATAGTTAAACTACAGCAGGTTTTCAGCGGAGAGAGTGGGAGTCGAACCCACGGTACAGTGTAACCCGTACGACGATTTAGCAAACCGTTCCTTTCGGCCACTCAGGCATCTCTCCAGCATTTTTTAATTTGCTTCATCTATTACGATTTAGCAAACCGTTCCTTTCGTCCGCCAACCGGCGGAATCTTTCTCGCCCATTTAAGGGGAGGCAAAAATAAAGATTAATGCCTGCAAATCCCAAAAAACAAATCCCAAATTTCAGTTTACTTGAAATTTGGGATCTTTAATTATTTGAATTTTTAATTTACATAGCAGCCAGTTGCACTTTCTGTTGCAACTCCAGCACATTCTCACGGAAAACACCATCAGTATCCATTAAATCCTTTACTGTTTGGCAGGAATGTATAACGGTGGTATGATCCCTTCCGCCAAAATGCTCGCCAATTGTTTTTAATGAGTTTTTGGTAAATGCCTTGGCGAGGTACATAGTAATCTGCCTTGCCTGCACAATTTCCCGCTTGCGGGTTTTTTGCAGCAGCTTATCGTAAGCTACGGCAAAGTAATCACACACCATTTTTTGAATGGTTTCAATGGTAATTTCTTTGCTGGATGATTTTACAAAATTTCGTAACACTTTCTTGGCTAAGTCTAAGTCTATTTCCCTTCTGTTTAGCGAAGATTGTGCCAAGAGTGATATTAAAGCACCTTCGAGTTCCCTTACATTGTTGCTGATATTGTAGGCAATGTACTTTACCACTTCCTTCGGCATCTCCAGGCCGTCATTCTTCATCTTCCTTTCCAATATCTCAATGCGGGTTTCATACTCAGGTATCTGCAAATCGGCACTTAAGCCCCAGCGGAAACGGCTGAGCAATCTTTCCTGCACCCCTTCCAAATCTTTTGGCGATTTATCGGAAGTAAGAATCAGTTGTTTATGAGATTGGTGAAGATGGTTAAAAATGGCAAAGAAAGCATCTTGCGATTTTTCTGCTTTAGCAAAAAATTGCACATCATCTATTATCAATACATCTATCAATTGATAGAAATGGATAAAATCATTAATAGCATTGTTCCGGCTATGATCCATAAACTGGTTGATGAACTTCTCGGAACTAACATACAGCACCACTTTATTAGGATGCAGCCTTTTTACTTCATTACCGATGGCCTGTGCCAAGTGTGTTTTGCCTAAACCAACGCCACCATATATAACTAACGGATTAAAAGAGTTGGTACCGGGCTTTTCGGCCACCGTTTTACCGGCACGGCGGGCCACCCTGTTGCAATCACCTTCTATAAATGCTTCGAATGTATAAATATGATTAAGCTGCGGGTCAATCTGCATCTTCTTCAACCCCGGAATAACGAATGGGTTCTTAACAGGGTTATTTATGACTAATGGAAAATCCATTTCGTTATTTGAAAAAGTTTTAAATCCTTGTCCGCTTACATCCATGGTTACAGGTTTGTTATTGCTGTTACCACTGTCAACCATGATGCGGTATTCGAGGCGGGCCTCTTTGCCCAGTTCCCTTTTTAATGTCTTCGCTAATAAATTTACGTAATGTTCTTCAAGGTACTCAAAAAAGAATTGGCTGGGTACCTGTATCACCAAAACATTGTTTTTAAGTGATACTGGTTTGATGGGTTCAAACCAGGTTTTGAAATGCTGCCATTCAACTATGTCCTTAATAATCTTTAAGCAATTGGTCCAGATTTTTTCAGCGTTCTTCTCCATCTGTAAGGTTAGCAATTTATGTCGGGTTAACTATAGTTGTTCTTCTCGTAATGTCCAAAAATCTTCTTAATATCTTGTCAGTAAAAAAAGCTGGACAGGATGGCGAATATCAACATTTCTTTTATAAAAAAAAATTTTTAACCGCCTGTTTTTTGTGAAACAGAAATATTATGGTTTTGCGTCAATTTCCTGCCCGAAAATTTGGTAAATTCAAAATCTAACCTACCAAGAATTATCCCGGCAAAGCCCACCTGGTTTACTATTACATCATCTCCTTTTTTATTCTTGTACATAACAGGGTTATCCAAGAAAGTGTGGGTGTGCCCGCCTATTATCAAATCAATGTTGTCACTTTCTTTTGCCAGCACTTCATCACTTACTGTATTATCATTGTATTTATAGCCAAGATGGGATAAGCAAACCACCATATCACATCCCTTATCTTTTTTTAATACTGCTGCTGTTTCATTTGCTCTTACTACCGGATCAAGGTATTTGGTGGCGCCGAATAAAGTATCAGGTATCAACCCACGGCCTTCTATGCTTACACCAAACACACCAATCTTAAGCTTTCCTTTTTTAAATATTCTATATGGCGCAGTTTTATTTTCCATAGGTGTGCCGGTAAAATCATAATTCGCTACCAGCATCGGAAAGTTTGCATGCCTTGTAAGTTGTGTGGCTAAGTTTTCCATACCTGCATCAAAATCATGGTTGCCAATAGTACATGCATCATAGCCCATTGCCGTCATTGCTTTTATTTCCGGCTCGCCTTTATATAAATTAAAGTAGGGTGTACCCTGAAATATATCCCCTGCATCGAGAAGCAATACATTTTCTTCGTCTTTTCGTATTTTTTCTATTAAAGATGACCTTCCAGCTATACCACCCAGCCCCTGGTTACGGCCCCCATCCATTGGAAAGGGTTCTAAACGGCTATGTGTATCGTTTGTATGCAGAATAGTAAGCTTTAGTGGATTGAAATATTCAGCAGCCTCCAATATTGCTGATCCGGCCAGCATTGCACCGGCAGAAAAGGCTGTTTGCTTAATGAATTTTTTTCTACTGAGCATTGGTTACACGGTTTTCAATGTTAGCAGTAATATTTTTGCCCTGGCTTTTCAGCATTTTAATATAATCGAAAATAGCATCCCGCATAAGGTAGCCGTTTGTTATTTGCGGAATGGTTCGCAGCATATCTGCATTATCCCCGCCATTGGCTATAAAATCAGAATTGGCTATGGTATATTCCGCATCAGGGTCAAGTGGTTTGCTACCAACGGTTATGTTGATAGCTTTCTTATCTTTTATCTGCATTGTCATTCCGGCTACAGGCCAACCACCCTTTGTTGCTATTAAATCGCACAATTGTTGAAATACACTGCCTTTTATTTTTTGTAGCAGCAGCAAATTGTCAAAAGGCATTAGTTCAAAAATTTTTCCAATAGTTACATTACCAGCAGGCAATTGAGTTAACCTGATGCCGCCAAAGTTTACCAGGGCCACATCAACATTTGTTTTATACTTTTCTTTTGCCATAGCAAGAAACGCATCAACCATAAAATTTCCGAGTGTGCATTCTAGCGATTTTTTTTCAAGGCTTGCATCAGCAGTTCCCACTATTTCATTCATAGTGCCGTTTACTTTATCACTGTATGGCTTTAGTAATACAAGTGATGAAGAATCCTTTTGACTTGCATCGTTAATCCGGTAAGATGAATAAGAAAGTGACTGGCTTTGATAAACGGTGTTGCAGGAAACGGTTGCTGCAACAAATAAAATAATAAATATTAATGGCGGATTTCTTTTCATAACGTTGGTGGAAAACTGAAGTTATTACTATTTTAACAGCACAGCAAGGAAATAAAAAAGATTATCTGAAAAAAATTCATCTTTGCATACTTCAGGATAAAAACCTGACACTATGCAAAAAACAATTTCACTTAAACTGCTTCCCTCCGAGGCTGCCAACCAAAGCAGCATAAAAGAATATATTGCTAAAGCGGAAGCTGTGCAGGTTTCTGCCATTAGTGGTTTTACGATTATCCGCCATTCAATAGATGCCCGCAGTAAGCAGCCATGGGTTACTCTTTCTGTAAAAGCATTTATAAATGAATCCTTTCAGCAAAGGGAGTTATTGCAGTTCAGTTTTCAGGAAGTAAGCCATTCAAAACAAACAGTCATTATTATCGGTGCGGGGCCTGCGGGATTATTTGCAGCATTGCAATTAATAGAGTTGGGCATTAAACCAATTATTTTAGAAAGAGGGAAAAATGTAAGGGCAAGACGTAGGGATTTGGCCATTCTCAATAAAGAAGGCGAAGTAAACCCGGAAAGTAATTATTGTTTTGGCGAAGGTGGTGCCGGTACATATAGTGATGGCAAATTATATACAAGAAGCAGTAAACGGGGTGATGTTAACCGCATACTGAACCTCTTTGTACACTTTGGAGCAGAAGAAAAAATTTTATATGAAGCCCATCCGCATATTGGTACCAATAAACTGCCGGATATTATTACGGCCATGCGAAAAAAAATAACCGAATGCGGCGGGGAGTTTTTGTTTGAAAAGAAAGTGGTTGATTTTATTATTAAGCAGGAAAAGATAGCCGGCGTAAAAACGGCTGATGGAAATTTATTTGAAGCCAACAATGTTATTCTTGCCACCGGCCACTCTGCCCGGGATATTTTTGAACTGTTACATACAAAAAAAATATTGATTGAAGCAAAACCCTTTGCATTAGGGGTAAGGGTCGAGCATCCTCAATCACTTATTGATAGTTCGCAATACCACTGTGTAATAAGGAGTGAGTTTTTACCTCCCGCCTCCTATAGTTTAGTGCAACAGGTTAATGAAAAAGGTGTTTTTTCTTTCTGTATGTGCCCCGGTGGTATTATCGCCCCTGCAGCTACATCACCCGGAGAATTAGTGGTGAACGGCTGGAGCCCTTCTAAAAGAAACAACCCCTATGCAAATAGCGGTATTGTGGTTACGGTAGAAGAGAAAGATGTTGTAAAAGCAATTAATAGTGAAAAATTAATAATTAATAATGCAAACAGTGCCATGGTTCTTTTAGAATTTCAACGATACGTCGAAAGATTGGCATTTGAAGCTGGTGGTGGAAAGTTTGTGGCTCCTGCCCAACGCTTAGTTGATTTCTCCGCAGGAAATCACTCCTCCTCATTACCAAGTTGTTCTTATTTACCGGGGTTACATTCCACCTCATTAAAAAATGTATTGCCCGATTTTATATATAGTAGGTTACAGCAGGGCTTTAAAGAATTTGGTAAAAAGATAAAGGGATATTACAGCAATGATGCCGTAGTGGTGGCTACTGAATCAAGAACCTCCTCCCCTGTCCGTATACCAAGAGATGCTGAAACACTGCAACATCCGCAAATAAAAAACCTTTACCCCTGTGCCGAAGGTGCTGGTTATGCAGGCGGCATTGTAAGTGCTGCCATGGATGGGGAAAGGGTGGCGAGAAAAATTGTTGCAAAGGTTGGCGAACAGTAATGCTTTATTCTGTGCATTTCACACCTGATAATATGCAGCTTACCGTTTTAAATTTAATATTTCATCGCTACCCCTAATTTTACACACTAAACCAACTCCATGTCTTCTATACTTGAACTCTACAACCTCAAAAAATACTTTGCCAATCAAAAAGCAGTAGATGATATAAGCCTGACTGCAGAACGGGGGCAGATATTTGGTTTGCTAGGCCCCAATGGTGCCGGTAAAACCACTTTAATAAGAATGATTACCGGTATTTTTTATCCCGATGAGGGGCAAATAATTTTTGACGGTAAAAAATTTGACCCGATAAATGATGTAGCCCACATTGGTTATATGCCCGAAGAAAGGGGATTGTATAAAAAAATGAAAATTGGTGAGCAAGCAATGTACCTAGCACAATTAAAAGGGCTGAGTAAGAATGATGCACTTGCAAAAATAAAACAGTGGTTTATTAAATTAGAAATGGAGAGCTGGTGGAACAAAAAAGTAGAAGACCTTTCAAAGGGGATGAGCCAGAAACTACAGTTTGTTACCACTGTATTGCATGACCCAAAGCTGATAATATTAGATGAACCCTTCAGCGGTCTTGACCCAGTAAATAGCAATTTAATAAAAGATGAAATTTTTAACCTTGCAAAAAACGGAGCCACTGTAATTTTCAGCACCCACCGTATGGAGCAGGTGGAAGAAATATGTGATCATATTACATTAGTAAATAAAGGCAAGAAAATATTAGACGGTACAGTAAAGCAGGTAAAGCAGGATTTTAAACAAAATCTTTTCAGCATTGGTGCCGATGGGCTGCCGCAATCTGTTAACGGGCAGTCTCCTTTTGAACTGATAAATTCAAAGGGGCAGTTGCATGTAGTGAAAATAAAAGAAAGCTGCAAACCAAACGATGTTTTGCAATATCTTCTCCAACAAGGAAGCCAAATCCACTCATTTAACGAAATTCTCCCCTCTTTAAACGAAATATTTATTCAACTGGTAAATGGCACACCAACTGCCCGCCAGTTTGAAACCAATTAACAACACATCAAACAATTTATATGCAAAAGATCTGGCTCATTATAAAAAGGGAATACCTCACCAAAGTGAGAAAGAAAACTTTTATCCTCAGCACCGTACTATTTCCGGTTTTATACCTGGCACTAATTATTGGGTCTGGTTACCTGGCTGCAAAAGCAGGAAAAAAAATGAAAATTGCACTGGTTGATGCTACCGGGCTGTTTACAGAAGAAAAAATTTCTGTAGAAAACAAAAAAGACAGCAGCAATACATTTATTCTCACTAAAATGGATCCATCTGTATTAAAAAAGAACCTTGGTGAGAATGGGTTCGACGGCTTTGTTTTTCTGCCGGATACACTGAATTGGGAAAAAGGCCCGGCAAAAATAGAACTGCAAACTGTTAAAACAACCGGGATAGAAAACACTATCAACGTACAGAAAAAAATAAACAATATCTGGACATCCATAAAAAATGAAAAGCTCGGGATTGATGAGGGAAAGAAAAAAATACTGGAAGAAAATATCATAGATGTCAATGCAGTAAACATAAAAGATACATCTGCAAATGCTGGCATTGCCAGCGGCATTGGTTTTATTGCGGCCTTTCTTATTTATATAATACTAATGCTGTATGGTTCGCAGGTAATGATGGGGGTGATGGAAGAGAAAACAAACCGCATAGCAGAAGTTATTGTTTCTTCGGTAAAACCTTTTCAGCTGATGCTCGGCAAAATAATCGGTATTGGCTTAGTGGCATTTACCCAAATTTTACTCTGGATAGTTTTTGTATTTATTATTTATAATGTATCCTCTTCAGCAGGTAATAATGCAATGGGAGGAATGGTAGGTAATGTACAGAAGGTGTTTGCCGCCACCAATTTGCCCGTAACGTTAACTCTTTTTATTTTTTACCTTATGGGTGGTTTCTTTTTCTATTCATCATTGTTTGCCGCCATGGGCAGTGCAGTAAATGAAGATATGCGGGAAGCCCAATCGCTGAGTTTTCCCCTAATGATGCCCATAATTTTTTCAATGATATTGATAAGCCCGGTATTAAAAGACCCCACGGGCCCGGTAGCTTTCTGGGGTAGCCTCATACCTTTTAGCTCTCCTATTATAATGATGGTAAGGGTGCCATTTGGCGTACCGACTACTGTACCCTGGTGGCAATTGGGTTTATCTATGGCACTTTTGATTTCAGGCTTTGTTTTTACTACCTGGTTTGCAGGAAAGATTTATCGTACCGGTATTTTAATGTATGGCAAAAAACCAAGTTGGAAAGAAATGATTAAATGGGCTTTCAGAAAAGGTTGATAATAAGCCCTATGGCTTGTTATAAACCCTTCGCTATGCAGCGGAGGGTTTTTTGTTAAAATTTTGTAATGATATCTGACATTGTAATCTTATACGAAGTTCGTCGTATATTTGGTTTGAAACAGAATTAATCAGCCATTTAAATTATTAAAAATGAAACCAGCTTTTTATTCCCCGGCAAAACTTATACTAGTATTACTCGCAGCAGGCCTTACTATTGGCCTTGTATCCTGGGGTCACAAACAAAACCCCGGCAACAAGTACCAGCAACCAAAAACAGACACTGTACCACAAAAAGAAAAAAAGACAAAAGACCTTGATGATGTGTTTGATGAAGACAACATCAACCTTAATATTGACATGGAGAAAATGCAGAAAGAACTTGCAGAGGCCTTAAAAAGTATTGATGTTGATAAAATAAAGTTAGAAGTAGAAAAGGCACTGAAGGATGTAGATATGGCAAAACTTCAGGCTGAAGTAAAAGAGGCGTTGGCAAAAGTTGACTTCGAGAAAATTAAGAAAGAAGTTTCTAACGCATTAAAAGAAGTTGACGTTGCAAAAATACAAGCAGAAGTAAAGGCTTCTTTAGAAAAAATAAACTGGGATGAGATAAAATTGGAAATAGAAAAGGTAAAGGATGTAGACATGAAGAAACTGGAAAAGGAACTGGAAAAAGTTAGGGAAGAGCTAAAAGACCTGAAGCCTAAACTGGAGAAGGAGTTAGAAAAAGCCAAAGTAGAACTAGAAAAAGCAAAGGTTACTTTAGCAGAATACAGGGATTTTACCAATGGCCTTGAAAGCGATGGCCTTATCAATAAAAAAGAAGGCTATACATTAAAGCACAAAGACGGTGAGCTTTTTATCAACGGTAAAAAGGCATCCCCGGATACATATAAAAAATACAGTGATTTTCTGAATAAGCATAAGAAATTTTCGATTGACAAGAATGATAGCAACGATTTTGACATTGACAACGATTAGTCTGTGTCTTGTCAAACTGTCATGTACGCAGTGTCTCAAAAAAGAGCCGCCCTTTTAAAAAAAGGCGGCTCTTTTCATTCAAACTAATTATTTCTAGTTACAACCCAATATTTCGCAAAGCTTATCCCGCAACGCCGGACCCCTTAAATTTTTTGCTACTATTTTACCCGTAGGATCAACCAAAATATTTTGTGGTATGCCTTGTATATTATACATTTTTGCAACAGAATTATTCCAAAATTGCAAATCACTTACATGTGTCCAGGTAAGGCCATCATCTTTTATTGCTTTAACCCATTTATCTTTTTGCCCAGGTCTGTCAAGCGACACACCTAGCACAGTAAAATTCTTTGTTTTAAAACTATTATAGTTTTCTACCACCGTTGGGTTTTCAATACGGCAGGGGCCGCACCAGCTTGCCCAGAAATCTACCAATACATATTTACCCCTGAAAGAAGAAAGTGATACAGGTGTGCCTGTTGTATCAGCCTGAGAAAAATCCATTGCCTCGGTTCCGATAGCGCCGATTTTTTTCTCTGTAATAAAATCTTTTAGCTGTACCCCTGTTTTCGAATTTTTTATTGCTGCTGCAAGCTTATCATACCTGTTTTCTAATTTCACTACATCCTCATTAAAACTATAAGTGGCATTTAATAAGAATGGCGTTACAACTGAAGAAGATTTTTCCGTAACCATTTTCTCTATTACATCCTGCATTTGCTGTTGCAAACCGCTGTACACATTCATCATACTATCCCTTGGGGTACCGGGCATAGTATAATTTATAGTAGAGGCAATTGAGTTTAATTTTTGTGCCACCGGCATAAAGGAAGTGAGAAACGCCGAGAAGTCGTTATGAGATTTTGAACCATCCACTTTAATAGTGCCGGGCATATTTTTATTTCCTTTAATAGAAATAGCGGCATTCTCAATATACACTTCCGCCGGTCTTCCTGTATTTGCCATCGCCTCATCACCGATTATAAGCATACAAAGAACAGGTTCTGCCACCGAGCCCTTCATCATAAATTTCGATTTTACAATTTTGGCAGTAGCTAAAGGTGTTTGGGCATTATTTTCAAACAATTTTACTTCTGTATTATCAGGATAGCCGTCCAGCTTTCCATCAATTGTAAAATTTTTTTTCTGTGCCAGAAGCACTACTGGGCAAAGGAACAGTACAAGCAATAATTTCTTCATATTAAAATTCATTAAAACAAGGATACAAATGTAATAAATAAGGCTCTAAGCCGCAATAGGACATTAGCCGAGAATGGACGAAAGAAAAGACTTTGTGGCTGCATTAACATTAGTACTGTTTTCCAATGCTTTAATGTAGGCACTACCAATGATGCCACCGTCAGCTAACTGACAAACGGCATCAAAAGAGGCTTTATCCTTTATCCCAAACCCAACCAATACGGGATTTTTGAGGTTTAAGTTTTTGAGCTTTCGTAAATATTCATCGGGATTAGCTGCTTTCTTATCACTACCTGTAGTGGATGAAGATGAAACTGCATATAAAAATCCGCTGCTCAGGCTGTCTAATTTTTTAATTCTTTCTTCCGATGTTTCGGGAGTGACTAAGAAAATAAAATCGAGATTATACTTTTTAATGATAGCTCCGTATTCTGTTTCAAATTCATACTCCGGTAAGTCAGGTAAAATCAATCCATCAATACCAACAGCGGCTGCATCAGCACAAAATTTTTCAAAGCCGTATTGCAACACCGGATTCATATATCCCATCAATATCACCGGGATAGAAATTTCTTTTCGGAAATCTTTTAATTGTTCAAATAGTTTGGCAATTGTCATTCCGTTTGCTAATGCCATGCTTCCGCTTTGCTGAATAACCGGGCCATCTGCTAATGGGTCGCTATAGGGCATTCCTAGTTCGATGATGCTGGCACCATTGTCCTGCAATGACTTCATTACTTCTAATGTACTGTCCAGTTTTGGGTAGCCGGCGGTGCAATATACGTTAAGCACATTGCTTCTTTGCCCCTCTAAATCTCCCCTGAAGGGGAGACTTCCGAAGACTCCGCTAATTCTACTTTTCATCATTTGTTTGATTACCCTTATTTCGTTTATGATATGCAGTATTATTTCTAATACACTTACAATATCTGTTCTTATATCTGTGTTAGTGAATCAAATAAGCTTTTATTGAAATGAGATAAAATTACCTCTTCCCTTAACTAGTCACTTTCCATTACCTCATGCACATTATGAATAGAGCCATTTATTTCTATCAATCCAATTTTAACTCAAGATAATAAAAATCTGCTATGTACATCCATATAGGATGTTGTCGTTTAAATCTAACTCCCAATTGATAAGCTTTACAAATACCGCCACAAGAATTTTTCATCTTCCAGTTTGATTTTTTCTCAAATCTTCTGTTGTCTCAAATTGTCATTATAGCTAAATAAAATCATATCTGACATAAATGAACTTTCGAATACAAGAATGAGTTTACGATAATCGGAGTCCAAAGTCTTTTCTTCAGGGGAAATTTACAGGGCATATTATTCATATAAGTATCCAAATCCTTATCCCCTCTCCCACTCAAACAAATCACCACCACATCTTCTTTTTTAAACTTCATCTTTTCAATGCCGCCAAAGCATGCCCCGTTTCCAAAGCCGGAATAATACCTTCCAGTTTTGCTCAATTCAAATGACAGCAGCCAATGCTTCTTCATCCGTAGCACTTAAAAAAGTTGCTCTGCCACTTTTAAACAAATGGGCATGCAATGGACCAATACCCGGATAATCCAACCTGCAGAAATACTATGTGGCTCCACCACCTGCCCATCTTCTGTTTGCATCAGTAAACTTTTACTGCCATGCAAAATACCCGGCTTGCCGAGCTGAGTAGTCGCCGCACTCTTGCCACTGTTTACTCCTTCACCAGCCGCTTCCACCGCAATCAACAGCACACTCAACTCATCTAAGAAATGATAAAATGCTCCCGCTGCATTACTACCGCCACCCACACAAGCCATCACATGAGTTGGTAATTCGTTGCCCGTTTTTTCTAATAATTGTTTCCGCATCTCTTCACTTATCACACTTTGAAATCTCGCCACCATATCCGGGTAAGGATGCGGCCCCACCACACTGCCGATTATATAATGCGTATCATCCGGGTGATTTATCCAATCCCGTATCGCTTCATTCGTTGCATCTTTCAATGTCTTGCTGCCGCTGGTGGCTGGTATCACCGTTGCACCCAGCATTTTCATTCTCGCCACATTCGGTGCCTGCCGTTCAATATCTTTTTCGCCCATGTACACAATACACTCCACGCCTTTCAATGCACACACCGTAGCCGTTGCCACTCCATGCTGACCAGCACCTGTTTCTGCAATAATTCTTTTCTTACCCAACCGCTGCGCCAATAAAATCTGCCCGATGGTATTATTAATTTTATGTGCCCCGGTATGACAAAGGTCTTCCCGTTTCAAATAAATAGTGGCACTGATATAACTTACTTAGCCGTTCGGCATAATACAATGGCGTTGGCCTGCCCACATAATCTCTCAGCAAGTATTGAAACTCTTTTTGAAATCCTTCATCATAAATAATTTCCAAATACTTTGTCCGTAGCTCTTCCACATTGCGATGCAGCATTTCCGGAATGTATGCCCCGCCAAACGAGCCGTAATAGCCTTGAGCATTTGGTTGTTGATATGATTCTTTCTTGGAGGTTGACATTCCAATTTTATTATTAATTTTATTAACCCAGCTTCAGTACTACTATCATCGTCTGTTGCGTCGCACTCTTCAGGGTTCGGTAATTCTATTGAGCTATTTACTATTAAATTCAGTATTATCAATTTCAGTTAAAACCACAATACACCACTTCAGTACTTCATCTCCCTCATCATTCCATTCAGTTGGGAAGTATTTAACTTCAGAATAGTCATTTGGCAAACCAAATTTCGCAAACAATTCAGTCTTCTCAGTAGAACCAATTACACCCCAAGTAAGAATTGCAATAATTGCATCATCATTAGCTGTCGGTCTATTTGATACCTCTTTTTCTTGTATCGCCTTTCGGATGGTTTTTAGCTTCTCAATATCCTTGTCAATTTGGGCAAGCTGGTTTTTTGTACTTTGTCCATCCTTAAATGATGGGTTACTTTTCAAATCGACCTGCTTTGTATTTAGTCTTTTTAATTCAATCAAAGTTGGAGAATGCTCTATTGGACTTCCTTGATTAAACTCAAAGCGTTCAACAGCAAGGTCAACATAATACTCTTTGTCATTAATTTTAAAATAAACTTCTCTGTCAGTCCAGTATGCTCTCTCCTCATCACCAATTAGTATCTTTTTCCAAAAACCTGTCTGTAGCAATTGATTAACAACATTATCTCTTACTGTTTCTTCAGGAACCATCTCGATCCCAATACCAGAATTAAATTTTTTCAAATCATCAACTTTGATATCCTTCTGTGGAAAGGAAATGATTTGATAGTCAAAATGAGATTTCCTTATTGCTCTAGTTGCAACTTCAATAAATATTTTCTTCCAATGATGAACTATGTTTTTACTTTTCTCCATGACTTCAGATTAATCTAAGCAAGTCTATTTTTTCATCGCCTGCCAAAATGCAACACTTTACTCATATCCTTCACTCCCGGTTCTGCACATAAACCCACCCCAAATTCTTAAATTATTAAGTCCCCTAAATTCGCCCCTCCAAGGAGGGGATGTGAACAATAGGACAATGAGTACTTTACTATGAACTAAAACGACCTTCATCCCCTCCCTGGAGGGGCCGCAGCCATTTATTATAAAGAACTTTCCGAAAGGGGTGGGTCAAAAAACTCAGCTCCTTTTCTTCAATACAAATTCACTCACTCCATTCTTTTCTTCGTACGCCTCTATCCATTCTCGTATTTCTCTAACGGCTGCTTCCACTTTATTCACTACCAGCAACGCATCAAATCGTAAAAAACTTACCCCATAGCTTTCTATATCTTCCTGTCGTACTACATCCTTTGCAATTACTTTTTCATCCAGATGTGTAATACCATCAACTTCTATTGCCAGTTGCAGGTCTTTACAAAAAAAGTCAACAATATAATTTCCTATCGGTCTTTGCCTGTCAAAATCATATCCCATAAGCTGACCATTCTTTAATTCATTCCAGAGTTTTACTTCTGAAAAGGTCATGTTTTGTCGAAGCTGCTTAGCCAGTTCTTTTAGCTTTGGGTTGTATGGTATTATTTTCCTTTGCATTTGACCCACCCCAGTTTCTTATAGCATCTGGTTTTCCTTAGTTCACCCCTCCAAAGAGGGGAAGTGTACTAAAGCAATTTATTCAAAATGAATACAAACTAAAACGACCGCCATCCCCTCCCTGGAGGGGCCGAAGTTTCTTGTAATGAAGAACCTTCAAAAGGGGTGGGTTTTATTTCTTCATCGCCTGCCGAAAATGCAACACCTTACTCATGTCCTTCACACCCGGTTCTTTTTCAAACAGGCTGTTAATATCCACACCAAAAAAATCAGGATGCTTAAAGGCTTTTACTTTCGGTGCATCATCCGGACCAATGCCACCACTCAAGAAAAATGGTTTTTCTATTTTGGCCTTAGTTAAAATGCTCCAGTCAAATTGTTTACCGGTACCACCAAAACTTTCTTTCAATCCACCGGTATCAAATAAATAATAATCACATACTGCATCATACGGGGCTACCAGTTTATCAATATCTTCTTCACCTGTTATACGAAAAGCTTTTATCACTTCCACTTCACTGCACAGGTCTTCGCACATTTCGGGGCTTTCATCGCCGTGCAGTTGTACGGCATCCAGGCCGTAATCATCTATGGCATCTAACACATCAATCATTTCCGGGTTTACAAACACTCCCACTTTCTTTAAATCAAAATCAGCACTTTTCAATTCTTTTTTAGCAATCTTATCGCCAATATAGCGGGGAGATTCTTTATAAAATATCAATCCTGCAAAATAAATATCCAGCCCATCGAGCTGTTGCAGTTGTTTCATTTCAGTGATGCCACATACTTTAATATTCATATAATTTGGTTTTGTTTCCCACAAAGACACTAAGAACACAAAGCTTAGTGGCCTTTGTGTCTTTGTGGGAGATGTATTTATTTCAATTCAGTAACGAAATCCTCAAATGCCTTTCCCGGATACTCTTCCTTCATAAAATTTTCACCAATCAAAAATCCCTTAAACCCTGCATCCCGCAAAGTTACGATGCTCTGAACGCTGCTGATACCACTTTCGGCAATAGCCGGTTTACCAGCCGGTATCTTATCAATCAATTGTAGCGAGGTATTAATATCCACTTCAAATGTTTTCAGGTTGCGGTTGTTCACTCCCACCATACTTACTTCATCGCAACAATGTCCGAGTTCTTCCTTATTATGCACTTCCAGTATTGATTCGAGACCGATGCTACTTGCATACGCAGCAAATTCTTTTACTTCTTCTTTTGTCAAACAGGCAGCAATCAGCAAAATCACATCTGCCCCAAATGCTTTTGCTTCTGCTATCTGCCATTTGTCAATAATAAAATCTTTGCGCAGCACCGGAATATCTGTCACTACTTTCGTTTGTATCAAATCATCCAAATCGCCACCGAAGAATTCACCGTCTGTTAATACAGAAATACCAGCGGCATGTTTATTATACGAAACCACTACCGGTTCCACTTCCAGTTCTTTGGTTTTAAACCAACCCTTACTCGGACTTTTTCTTTTAAACTCTGCAATGATGCCGGTACTGCCCGGCAGCAATAAATGTTTTACCAACGACCGGTTAGCTATCTGCCAGAAAAACCCATCCTTTTCAAACCGTTCGATGCTACTCATTGGTTTGAATTGTTCTACTTCTTTTCTTTTTGCGGCTACAATTGTTTCTAAAATGTCCATTCGCTTTTTTAAAAAATAAATCACCCCTACGGGGTTCTGAAAATTATTTTTCTTATTTACCCCGGATTTCATCCGGGGCTATTAACATGTCGCCCCTACGGGGCTTGCGTTGAAATCAGTTTTTGTAATGATTCATTCGCCTTTCCACTCTCCAAACTTTCAACCGCTGCATTATATGCTTCATCATACGTTTTAAAATTGCCCGTGCAATGTAATGCCATTGCTGCATTAGCTAACACTACAGCATTTTGCGCCCATGTTCCTTCACCTTTTAGAATAGTAGTAAAGATTTTTGCTGCGTCATCCACACTGTTACCACCACTGATATCTTCTGCCGATACCATACGTTTACCCAATTGCTCCGGTGTCATTATTTTTTCTCCTTCATTAGTTATCACTTTGGTATCATTCGTCAGTGATATTTCATCATAGCCATCCAAACTATGAATGATGGTAAATGCTTTTTCTGTTTGCTGCAATAGATAATTATAAATTCTCGCCATCTCCAGGCTATATACTCCCACTAATTGATACTTGGGATGAGCAGGATTTGCCATTGGACCCAGCATATTAAAAAAGGTTCGCATGGCCAGGTTTTTTCTAATCGGCCCAACTGTTTTTAATGCCGGATGAAATAATGGTGCATGTAAAAAACAAATATTCGCTGTTTCAATTTCCTTCTTCAGTTTGCTGTTATCATTACTGAATGTGTATCCTAACTGTTCCATCACATTGGATGAACCACTGATGGAAGATGCCCCATAGTTGCCATGCTTGGCGACTTTTTGTCCTGTGCCTGCCACGATAAAACAAGCCAGTGTAGAAATATTGAATGTATTTTTTCCATCACCGCCCGTACCCACAATATCTATTGCATCGTATTCATTCAAATCCGCTTTCACACATAATTCCAGCAACGCATCACGGAAGCCTTGCAATTCTTCAATGGTAATGCTACGCATCAGGTACACCGTCATAAACGCCGTTACTTCATGTTCGTTGTAAATGCCTTTACCGATGTTTACCAGTACTTCTTTAGCAGCATCACGACTCAATGTCTTGTGTTCAAATAAATATTGAAGTATTTTTCATTCATTGTATCATTTTCAAATTTCCGAATTGTCTTGAATTAGTTCTTTAACCAATTTCTTAAAATATCTTCTCCCAAAGGTGTCAGTACACTCTCCGGATGAAACTGCACTCCCTGTACATCATATTTTTTATGTTGCAATGCCATAATATAATTATTCTCATCTCTTGCTGTTATTTCCAACTCCGCAGGAAAGTTTTCTTCGCTAACAATCCAGCTATGATAACGACCAACATCGAATCTATCTGGCAATCCTTCGAACAGAGAGTTGTTGAATTTTGATTTGCTTTACTTTTTACTTCAATTGGCATAGCTACTCCATGATAAACCGTTGAAAGATTGGTCAACGTTCCGCCAAACGCTTCTCCAATAGCCTGGTGGCCGAGACAAACTCCTAAAATAGATTTAGTGGCTGCATATTGTTTTATCAGTGGCAATAGCAAACCCGCCTCTTCCGGTATACCGGGACCGGGAGATAAAATAATCTTATCATAATCTTTTACCTTCTCCAATGCTATCTGGTCGTTACGATATACTTCTACTTTAGTATGTGTAATCTTTTCAACCAAATGCACAAGATTGTAAGTAAACGAATCGTAATTATCAAAAACTAAAATTTTCATTTGCTCAGTATTGTTATGCAGCTGAAGAGTGCGACGCAACGAAGACGATAGTAGCACTACAGCTGGTTACATAATTGTATTAAATTTCTTTTGCAAGGTCAATCGCCTTTTTTAATGCCCCTAATTTATTATTTACTTCCTGCAATTCACTTTCAGGATTACTGGCGGCAACTACTCCTGCACCGGCCTGGTAAGTAAGCGTATTATTCCTGCTCAAAAATGTTCTAATCATTATAGCATGGTTACAACTGCCATCGAAACCCATAAAGCCGATGGCTCCACCATAATAACTTCTGGCGGTTGGTTCATACGAATCAATGAGTCCAATCGCTTTAAACTTTGGTGCTCCACTTAATGTACCAGCGGGAAATGTTTTTGCCACCAACTCAAATGGGTTACTGCCTTCTCTTACTTTGCCCGTTACTTCACTTACCAAATGAATGACATGAGAGAAAAATTGTACCTGCTTGTAATGTGCCACTTCTACATCATCACACAAACGGCTTAAATCATTACGAGCCAAATCCACCAGCATTACATGCTCTGCATTTTCCTTCGCATCTTTCAATAATGCTTCAGTAGCTATTTTATCGGCTTCATCATCACCGGTTCTTTTAAACGTTCCGGCAATGGGATGCACCACCGCCTTGCCATTTTGAATAACCAATTGTGCTTCGGGAGATGAGCCCATCAGTTTATAATCACCATAATCGAAGAAAAATAAATACGGCGAAGGATTTACACTGCGCAAAGCTCTATAGACATTAAATTCATCGCCGATGAATTGTTGCTGAAACCGTCTGCTTAGTACAATCTGGAACACATCGCCCCGGTGGCAACTGGCAATTCCTTTTGTCACCATTTCTTTATATGCTTCATTCGTCATGTTCGAACTCTCTTCGCCTTTCAGGCTAAAGGGATAAACAGGAACATCTTTACTTCTTATTAATGATTCAACAAACTGTATGTCACTATCAATGCCTGTAACTTTATTCTCACAAATAAATAATTCATCTTTAAAATGATTGATAGCAATTACGTACTGGTAAAGTCTGTATCTCATTAAAGGAATAGCATCGGGTTTCGAGTTTCGGGTTTCGAGTTGGACCGTATCAAAAAACTGTACGGCATCATAAGTTGTATAGCCAAATAAACCTTGTGCAAACTTTGCCTCCTTTGATTCGCTCTTCTCTATGTCAAACTTTTGCATGAACCCCCATAGTAGCTTCGGTACTTCGTTGGCGTTTTTCAAAGCAACTTTCTCTGGTTTCTGTCCGGGTAGTTTAAACTCAATACTTTCTTTGGAAGTAATTTCCATACCACCAATGGCATTGATACAGATAAAAGAGTAACTGTTTTCTGAAGAATGATTATCGGTGCTTTCAAGCAGTATCGTATCCCGGAATCGGTCCCTTACCCGCAGGTAAATACCGACAGGGGTAAACAAATCCGCCAGCATTCTTTTACAAGTCGTATGTATTTCTATTTTCTTCATGCCTCATATTTAGTTTCCCTCCTTCGCTGAAGCTACGGAGGGCAAGAAAAAGCCCCGAACATTGTCGGGGCTTGAATATAATTGTACAAATACAGTTATAGCACTACAGCCCCTTTAGAGTTGTATGCCACCACCATGTATTGTTGCTATGTTGTTTCATCTGTTGCAAATATAAAATCAAATGAGGGACTTCCAAATTTTTTATTTGATTAAAGCTAACAGTAGTTATTCGCCCCAAATATTATCCTTGCCATCTATCCACTGCTTTACCAAATCCGTAGTTACAGATTTTGGCCTTTCTAATGGGAAAGCTAATGCCCTGTCCCAGCAAAGGCTGGAGAGTACACCTAATGCCCTGCTTACTGCAAACAGAACTGTATAAAATTCAAACTCCACCATTCCATAATGCACTAATAATGCACCACTATGTGCATCTACATTTGGCCAGGGATTTTTGATTTTCCCCATTGATTGTAGAATTGGCGGCACAGCTTCATAAATATTCCATACCGTATTGACCAACGGATCATCCGGCATATGTTTTTTACCAAATGCCATTTGTGCCTCAAACCTTGGATCTGTTTTTCTTAATACAGCATGACCATAGCCTGGTACTACTTTTCCTTCGCTCAACGTTTTCTTTACATACTCGGCTATCTGTTCTTTAGTGGGGGATTCTGTTTTTAATTCCTCCCTCATTTCAAAAATCCATTTTATTACTTCCTGATTGGCGAGACCATGCAGCGGACCGGCAAGGCCATTCATACCTGCAGCATAACTTAAATAAGGATCGCTTAATGCTGAACCAACCAGATGTGTGGCATGTGCTGATACATTTCCGCCTTCATGGTCGGCATGTATGGTCATATACAAACGCATAAGTTCTTTAAAACTTTCATCTTCATAGCCCATCATGTGTGCAAGGTTGCCAGCCCAGTCCAACAATCCATTCGGTTGTATATGTTCACCATCTTTATATTTACGACGATAGATATAAGCAGCTACTCTCGGAAGCCTTGCTATTAAATCCATGCTATCATCAAACACTGCATCCCAATATTCTTTTTTGTTCATCCCGGCTGCATAGCGTTTGGCAAACTGGCTTTCTGTTTGCAGGGCCATTACAGCAACCACAAACTGCGTCATCGGATGTGTGCTAACCGGTAATGCCTCAATTGTATCAAACACATGGTTGGGTACATGGCTGCGGCGTTGCCATACCGAACTAAGGTGATGCACATCATCATCAGTAGGTAAGCTACCCACCAGCATTAAATAAAATAACCCTTCGGGTAATGGCTCAGAACCATTGGGGGCTTTGGTCAATTTTTCCCTTAAGTCAGGGATAGAATAACCCCTGAAACGGATACCTTCCTTTGCATCTAACAAAGATGTTTCTGAAACAAGGCCGGTAATACCCCGCATACCCTGATATATCTGCGAAAGCTGCACTTCACCAATTACTTTATTGCCATGCTCCTTCAGCATATCTTTTATTTCCACGGCCACAGTATCTGCCCTTTCCTTAAACCTTTGTTTGATGATACCCATGATTGCTTAAATTTTTTCAGGATTATTTGAAAGCCAAATTTACACAAAAGCCGTTGGGTGAAAAAGAAAGTTTCTGGTTTCTTGTTGCTGGTTACTGGTTGCCTACAGATTTAGTTATTCCTTATTATCTTTTCACTATCCTCTATTATCTACTTAGGTGTTTTTCTGTATAGCAGATAAGCCACAATGGTAAAGGCGATATTGGGCATCCAGGCAGCCAGCAATGGCGGAAAACTTCCTTTGGTGGCAAATACGGTAGAGAACCTGTCTGAAATAATAAAGAAGGCAGCTATTACAATACCTAATGCAAGGTGTACACCACTGCCACCCCTGTTTTTGCGACTGGCTATTACGGCACCAATAATAGTAAGTAAAAAAACAGCAGCAGGTGTGGCAGTACGCCGGTACAGTTCCACCTTTAATGCACTCAGGCCTTCATTGCCCCTGAACTCTTCCTGTTTTATATATGCAGCTAATTGCGGGGTGGTGAGTTTGTCTTTCAGGTATTCATCTCTTTTAAGTTCTGATGGTTTTAATACCATTTTTAAGTCTAATGTATCAAAATGTTTAAACCGTTCGCCTAAACTATCCAAATGCCTTTCCATTACATTGGTAAGTTTCCATATTTTTTTGGCCGTATCCCATCGCATTACCTCTGCCCGCAGGTTATAGATAAGTTTATTATCTTTTACTTTCTCCATAAAAAAGCCCCGTGACATTTTAGTAGCCGTATCAAAGTCACGGATGCCAACATAAGTATTAGAATCTATCCTGCGGTAAAAGCAACGTTCGCAACTGCTAAAGCTGCGGTTTTTATTGGGGTCGTTCCTGTCAATATAATTTGTTTGAAAATTGCTTTTTATTTCATTGGCCTTTGGTATCCAGTAGCGGCTGCCCATCCATAATAATCCGGCTAATAAAATACCCCCTGCTAAATAGGAACGAAGAAACCGGTTGTAACTGGTACCGCTTGCCAGTATGGCAATAATTTCTGAGCGGCTGGCCATGCGGCTGGTAAAATAAATTACGGCGATGAATACAAATAGCGGAAAAAGCAAACCCCATATCCAGGGAACGAAACCAAGATAATATTTTTTTATAAGTTCACTGGTGTTAAGACCGGTTTTTACAAAGTCGTCTGTTTTCTCACTTGTATCTACTGCCACCGCTATTACAGTAAAAAGCAGCAGGCAAAAGAAAAAGGTGACCAGGAATTTTTTTAGTATGTACCAGTCGAGTTTATACATTGGTGGCAAAAGTAGAAGAAAAAATGTTGGGGTGTTGTGAAAGAAATACCGAAAACTTTAGAAAGTGTTTGTCCCACAAAGGAATCCTTAAAGAATTTCTTAGTGGCCTTTGTGAGAAATAAAAAAACTACAGCTTCTGTTCCAATCTTTCTACCATTTCATTTTTCCAGCCGGCAAAAGTGCCTGCTATAATTTGTTTCCGGGCTTCACCAACCAACCAAAGATAAAATGCCAGGTTATGTACACTGGCAACAGTATATCCCAAAAATTCTTTTGCTTTCATTAAATGGCGCAGGTAAGCTTTGCTGTAATAATTGCTTACCTCACAATCAAGCCCATCATCAATAGGAGAAAAATCATGTTCCCATTTTTTATTATCAATATTAATAACGCCGTTGGTAGTAAAGAGCATGGCATTTCTTCCGTTGCGGGTTGGCATTACACAATCAAACATATCAATACCCATGCTGATGCACTCCAAAATATTCCAGGGTGTACCCACACCCATCAGGTATCTTGGTTTTTGAACAGGGAGGTGGTCGCAGCACCAGTCGCAGATTTCATACATCACCGGTTCGGGTTCGCCTACACTTAATCCCCCAATAGCATTGCCGGTTGCATCTTTTGCTGCAATGTATTCGCAGGATTGTTTGCGCAGGTCTTTAAATGTACCGCCTTGTACTATAGGAAAGAGGTTTTGAGTGTAGCCATATTTTTCTTTGCTAGAATCAAATTGGTTAAAACACCTGTCTAACCAGCGGTGTGTTAATTCCATTGATTTTTTAGCATAGGTAAATTCGCTGCCGCCGGGCGGGCATTCATCAAAAGCCATAATAATATCGCCACCGATGCTGCGTTGAATATCCATTACCGTTTCGGGGGTAAATAAATGCTTGCTGCCATCAATATGACTTTGAAAAGTAACCCCTTCTTCTTTTATCTTTCTTGTTCCGGCCAATGAAAAAACCTGGTAGCCGCCACTATCGGTTAATATTGGTTTAGGCCAGCCGTTAAATTTATGCAGGCCGCCTGCTTTTTCTAATACATCTAACCCCGGACGTAAATACAAATGATACGTATTACCTAAAATGATTTGTGCCTTTACATCATTCAGCAATTGCTGTTGTGTAACAGCTTTTACACTGCCCACTGTACCAACGGGCATAAAGATGGGGGTTAATATTTCACCATTGTCGGTGGTAATCTTTCCGGCTCTTGCTTTGGTGGCGGTGTCGGTATGCTGAAGTTGAAATTTGAGTGCTGGCATTTGTGTGCAAAATAACTTTAAACCACTAAACCTTAAACTTTAAACTCATTATCTTCGCCGCTATGCCACCACTGAACTTAGGGTTGATTATTTTTTCCGTATTTACCGCCGGCGCACTTGTACAGGTTTTTTATTATTTATGGTTTTTCAGCCGTATTGCTTTTTATAAAACTAAACCGAAAACAAAAACGCAGCAACACCCGGTATCGGTAATTATCTGCGCCAGGGATGAAGATGAAAACCTGGCCCGCAACCTGCCTGGTGTGTTGGTACAGCAATACCCCAGCACTTATGAAGTAGTGGTGATTAATGATAACTCATTAGATGATTCCAAATACATTTTACAGGAACTGAAAAAAACTTTCAAGGGGCTGAATGTGGTGGAGCTTACACAGGAAGCCGTACATATCTCTGGCAAAAAATATCCTTTATCCATTGGCATCCGTGAAGCAAAGCATGAAGTGCTGCTGCTAACCGATGCGGATTGTGTACCTGCCAGCGAACAATGGATTGAAAAAATGCAGGCCGCTTATGATGATAACACAGAAATTGTATTAGGCTACGGTGCTTATCATAAAAAGAAAGGCATGCTGAATAAACTCATCCGCTTTGAAACTTTTCATACCGCCCTCCAATATTTGTCTTACGCATTAGCAGGCATACCTTATATGGGTGTGGGCAGGAATTTATCGTACAAAAAAAGTTTATTTTTTAAAGCCAAAGGTTTTTCTTCCATCAATAATATACCAAGCGGTGATGATGATTTATTTGTAAATAAAGCAGCAACGAAACTTAATACCGCTGTTGTTATAGATCCGGATGCTATTACCCGTTCTATTCCTAAAACAACATGGGCATCATGGCTGCGCCAGAAATCGAGACATTATACCACCGCCAAATATTATAAACCTAAACACAAGTGGTTGCTGGGGCTTTACTTTGCCACACAGTTTTCTTTTTATCCGTTGTTAGTTGCTTCAATATTATTTTTCGATTGGCGGTTTGCATTAGGTGTATTTGGCCTGCGGCTGATAACACAAGCAATTGTTCTTTATAAATCGATGAAGAATTTAGGCGAAAAAGATTTGTGGCCCTGGTTTATTTTATTGGATATGTGGATGTTTTTTTATTACCTCATCTTTGCACCGGCATTGTGGAAAAGGCCGAAAAAGGGCTGGTAACTTCACCCCCTACCCTCTTCATAAATGGAGAAGGAGAAACTAAGGCACTAAGAACACAAAGTGTTTGTTGTAATGTAGTATTCCTGATACCCAATGAACGGAACGATGAAAAGTGCGACGCAAGGGACGATGCCATGAAAAACTTTTGTTGGTATCAAAATTATTAGGAGATAATTTTTATGGAAATCATTTTAAAATACTTTGCTGATTTTACTGAAGAGCAGTTGCGCCAGTTTACACTGCTTGAACCATTGTATAAAGAATGGAATGAAAAAATCAATGTAATCTCCCGGAAGGATATTGAAAGCCTGTATGAAAAACATGTACTGCACTCGTTAGCTATTGCAGCTTCATTTGATTTTGCACCCGGCAGCGAAATTGTTGATTTAGGAACTGGCGGCGGTTTTCCCGGTGTGCCGCTGGCTATATTTTTTCCTGAAGTAAAATTTCATTTGGTTGACAGTATTGGAAAGAAATTAAAAGTTATTGAAGCAGTGGCAGAAGGTGCTGGTATTAAAAATATAACTACTGAGCACAGCCGCATAGAAGATATTAAAAACAGGAAGTTTGATTTTGTAGTATCAAGGGCAGTGGCACCATTAAAAGATTTATGGCGGTGGAGCAAGCCTCTTTTGAAGACACAAAGTGCAAGGTACAACGATTCCTCCTTCGTAGAAGATGCTTCGGAGGACAAGCAAGAAGCTATAAAGCCCGGATTGATATGTTTAAAAGGCGGTGACCTTGCCGCTGAAATTCATGAAAGCCTTACCAAACCAGGGGCTGCGGAATTATCAACCCTCTTTTCAGAGCCATTCTTTAAAGAAAAGTATTTGCTCTACATCTCAAAAAAGTAAATACACTATCATTTTTGCAGGTTTTTGCAAGCGTCTATTCAAAAAATTAAAAAAATACCACAATCAGGGTATTTTCTTTTGCAACCAGTCTGGTTAGATTTGCTTCTTAAAAATATTAAGTGCCTTAGTTCCATTAACCGTTAACCTTAACCCTGTCAGCAAAAAGGGCCTTAATCAAACCGTCAAAGCAAATCCCCGCTGTCTATTCAGCGGGGATTTCATTTTTACCATTTCAGTTCTAATTTGTTATTCTTTCGTTCCACATCGGCCATTCGCAGGCTGGGGTCTATTTCTACTATTGAAAAATCAGTAAGCTTTCTGTTGCTTTCTATAATGTATGTGGTGTGTGTCCATTTCCACGGTTGGTATGTTATTCTTGCAATAGCTGTGTCTTCATTTGGTTTTGCACCATACATTAAATTCATTGGTACATAATGCAGTTCCTTGCTTCCATCTTTAAAAGTAATTTGCAAATCAATTGGCATTGGCATTAAACCAATTTTACCCATGCGGATTTTTGTTTTGCCGCCTTCCTCCCACAAACTGTCAATACTATAATCAATTGTCTTGATAGAATTCACCCAGTACTCTTTGTACCAATCTAATTTAATATCGCTTACTTTTTCTGCTATGCGGACAAAGTCTGAAACATTCGGGTGTTTGAACCTCCACTGGCGATAATACTCCAGCAATATTTTTCCCCTTGCAGGTGCGCCAACTATATAACCTAACTGTTCTATAAATACCCCACCTTTTGAATACACGGCCGGGCCGTAAGCCGAATTAAGATTGTAATGATCGGCATGTGTGCTCAATGGTTCTTCTTTATTGCTTTTTGATAATGCTACATAACTTTTGTAAGTATCATTCATAGCAAAACCAGCATCACCGATTAAAAAAGCCATTGTTTTATCTTCTGCATAAGTAGTAAATCCTTCATCCATCCATCCATAAAGAGATTCATTTGTACCCAACATACCATAATACCAGTTGTGCAGCCACTCATGCAGCCATGCGCCAGGGCCAATACACATCGTAGCCATCGGGTATTCCATACCACCATCGCCACCATGTATAAATGAAAATTGTTTGTAAGGATAATGCCCAAAGTTCTTTTCTATAAATGGCAATGCCTTTTCTGCATCAACCAAAACCTGCTCCCAATCCGCCGCAGGTTCGTTAGTTGGTTTATATAATAAATGCAGTATAAGGCTATCCCTTACCAATTTAGTTTTATGAATAAACTCCGGGTCGGCAGCCCAGGCAAAATCATGTACATTGGGTGCTGTGAATTTCCAGGTAAGTTTATCGCCTGCTGATTTTTTTACTTTTACCCCTTTTGCTTCATAGCCGTATCCAATTTCATTTGGATTTTGCAAATAGCCTGTGCCACCTAGAATATATTTTTTATCAATGGCGATACTTACATCAAAATCGCCCCATACACCATAAAACTCACGGCCAACATACGGTGTGGGGTGCCAGCCTTCGTAATCATACTCACACATTTTAGGATACCATTGTGTCATCGTATAACGAACTTTTGATGTGGGGTTATCTCTTCCGCTTCTTCTAACCTGCAACGGCACCTGTGCTTCAAAATCCATATCAAACACCACCTTTGATTTTGGAAGAATGGGTTTTGATAGTTTTACTTCCAGTATGGTTTCATCCATTTTAAAATTCTGCGGGATGCCATTCATTTTTAATGAAAGAATTTTTTGGTATCCGATTTCATCCGGTTTTAAATTTATAATACGGTCTTTTACCCGTTGATCCCAATCTGCCCGGCCACCACCTGCATTCATACCCCCTTGCCTCCTGCTACGGGTATCCATCATACTGCCGGGCTGAAAGGCATTGAAGTAAAGATGATAGAAAACCCTGGTTAATGTATCAGATGAATTATTGGTGTATTCCAATTTTTGTTTGCCTGCAAAACGGTTTGTCTGCACATTCATGTCAATATTCATGGTGTACTTTACCCGTTGCTGCCAGCGGTCCGGCTGGGCAGAGAGTACTAATGATAGCTGAAGGATGATAGTCAAGAGAAAAATAAATTTCTTCATGTATTATAATTTGAAGTAGTAAATTTCGGGAAACTGTTGTTATGATAAAAACAAAATTGATTGACGGTTACCCGTTTGTTGCTTATAGCAAAGAAACATTTTCGCTGGAAGAAACGATTCAAAAGAGCTGTGAATTTTATGAGTGGATGGATAAACGGAGAACTGTGAGGGAGTTTTCGGACAAAGAAGTACCAAAAGAGGTAATTGAAAATATTATTATGACCGCATCCACCGCACCAAGCGGTGCACATAAGCAGCCCTGGACATTTTGTGTAGTAAGTGATGCGGCAATAAAAAAGCAAATCAGGATTGAAGCAGAAAAAGAAGAATATGAAAGTTATAATGGAAGGCTACCGGAAGAATGGCTGGCCGATTTGCGGCCTTTACAAACCGATTGGAAAAAAGAATTTTTAGAAACAGCCCCTTGCCTGATTATTGTTTTCAAAAAAAGTTATGAGTTAAAACCCGGTGGCGGCAAAGCCAATGTGTATTATGCAACTGAAAGCTGTGGTATTGCCTGCGGTTTTTTACTAGCAGCTATTCACCATGCAGGATTAGTTGCCTTAACACATACCCCTTCTCCAATGAATTTTTTATCTAAAGTGCTGAACAGGCCGGAAAATGAAAAACCATTTTTGCTGATTCCTGTTGGCTGCCCGGCTGATGAGTGCTGGGTGCCTGATTTAAAGCGAAAACAACTTAGTGAAGTAAGCGAATGGTATTAATCTTTCGCTGCCAGCACAATTACAATTTCACCTTTAACTGTTTTTTGTTTAAAATGCTCTGCAACTTCTTTTAATGTACCATTTTTATTTTCTTCAAACATTTTTGTTAGCTCCCGGCTTACGCTGCATTGCCTGTCTTCGCCAAAATAAGTAATAAACTCTTCTAATGTTTTTACTAACCGCATGGGGCTTTCGTAAAAAACCATTGTACGTTCTTCCCCGGCTAATTGCTTCAACAAAGTTTGCCTCCCTTTTTTTATTGGCAAAAAGCCTTCAAAACAAAAACGGTTGGTGGGAATTCCACTATTGACTAATGCTGGTACAAAAGCTGTGGCCCCAGGCAAACATTCCACCTTCACTCCAACTTTCATACATTCTCTTACTAATAAAAAAGCAGGATCAGAAATACCGGGTGTACCGGCATCTGTAATAACTGCCATTTTCTTTCCTTCCAATAACTGGCTGACTAAATGTTGCAGCACTTTATGTTCATTATGCTGATGATAGGGAGAGAGAGGTTTTGTAATCTGATAATGATTAAGCAGTTTGGAACTTGTCCGGGTGTCCTCAGCTAATATCAAATCCACTTCTTTCAAAATTTCTAATGAACGAAGGGTGATGTCTTTGAGGTTGCCGATGGGTGTGGGGATGAGGTACAACATAGCTGCGAGTTTTGAGCCGTGAGCTTCGAGCCTGTTGCTCACAGCTCGCAGCTAATAGCTCATAGCTTAATTTACCGATACTTCGAAATACTCCATTACCGGGTTGCTCAATAATTTTTTACTGGCTTCTTCGGCAATAGCTTTTGCATTTTCTGGTGAATCGGCATTTACTTGTAAAGTAATATTCTTTCCTACTCTTACATCTTCTACTCCGTTAAGGCCAAGGTTGGATAAACCGCCCATTACCGCTTTTCCCTGAGGATCAAGCAATTCTTTATGCGGCATTACCTTTATCTGTACAGTATATGTCATGCTTCTTTATTTTTAAAGAGCAAAGATAAGATAACATATGCGAGGATGGTTACCGGTACTGCCATCCATTTTAATAACACAAAAGAAACAACAGCAATAACTGCCAGTAGGTATTTGGGTAAATTATTTTTAATGCTAAAGTCCTTAAATTTTAAAGCCATCAATGGCAACTTGCTTACCATTAACCAACTGAGTAGAGCAATTAAGCCATACAAAAACCATTTATTAAGTAACAAATCTAAAATCCATTGTGCATTTACATTCCAGTAAATAAGTGGCAATGAAGCCACCAGAATACCAACTGATGGTACAGGCATGCCTTTAAAAGAATCCGACTGGCTATCATCTAAATTATACCTTGCCAACCGCCAAGCAGCGGCGCATGGAATAATAAAAGCAGGTAACAACCAGATAATAGAGGCATCTAACCCATCTACACCACCAGAAATACTTAATCGCAGAAATTGGTAAAAAATTATTCCTGGAGCCACACCAAAACTTACCACATCGGCCAATGAATCTAATTGTTTGCCCATTGGAGATACGGCCTTAAACATCCGGGCTACAAAACCATCCAGAAAATCTACCACAGCAGCAAGGCCAATAAACAAAGAGGCCATCCATATTTTTTCGGGTATATCAAGTATCTGTGTGCCGCTGGCATCTGCACTTACTACAAAGCCGTTTTGTAAAGTGAATACAATAGCCAAGCAGCCAAATACAAGGTTCAGCAGTGTAAAAAGGTTGGGAATGTTCTTCATGCCAGCAAGATAAAATTATTTTTTCATCAGGGCTTCAATATCCTCTATCGTTATCGGAATGTTTTTCATCAAATCAATGTGGCCGCTTTTTGTTATCCAAAAATTGTTTTCTATGCGGATGCCCATTTTTTCTTCTTCAATGTAAATACCCGGCTCTATGGTAAATACCATTCCGGCTTTAATGGGTTCTGTTTTTGTACCGAGGTCATGCACATCAACACCCAAATGGTGGGATATGCCGTGGTATAAATATTTACGGTAAGCCCTGTTTTCTTTGTCCTCATTTTTTACATCGCTTTTACGCAGCAACCCGATTTTTAAAAACTGCTGCGTAGCTTCTTCACCAATCATATCTGTATAATCAACAATTGTTATACCGGGCTTCAACAAACTCTTTGCATAATTGTGTAAATGCAGGCAGGCATTGTAAACAGTTTTTTGCCTGCGGCCAAATTTTCCATTAACGGGAATTGTTCTAGTAAGGTCTGCACAATAACTCCCATACTCCGCACCAAAATCCATCAGTATCAGTTCACCGTCTTTACACTCCTGGTTGTTGGAAACATAATGTAAGGTTCTGGCCCTGTCGCCGCTGGCAATTATGCTGTGGTATGCCGGCCCTGTTGATCGTTGAGAATAAAAAGAGTGATAAATTTCAGCTTCAATTTCATATTCCATTACACCGGGCTTAATAAATTTCAGCAATCTTCTGAAAGTATTGTCGGTAATATCAATTGCTTTTTGCAATACTTCTACTTCTTCTTTTGTTTTAATGCCCCGCAGTTCTTTCATAATTTTTGCTGCCCGCAAATAATTATGCAATGGGTAACGGCTTTTCATTTCATCTATAAAACGATAATCCCTTGTTCTTACTAAGCTTGCTTTTCTGTCGTTTTCATTACTGTCTAAATAAATATTATCAGCAAGGTGTATCCACGGTTGCAAGAGGCCATCTAAACTATCAACCCAAACAATGTTTTTTATTCCGCTTATGGCTTGTGCTTCGTTCACCCTTAATCTTTTTCCATCCCATTTTTCTTTTAACTCATTTGGGCGAACCAATACCAATACTTCCCGGTATTTGGCATCCGGGTTATCCGGAAAAAGGATTAGCATACTGTCTTCCTGCTCAATGCCGCTGAGCCAGAATAAATCGCTGTTTTGCTTAAATGAGTGGAGGGCATCGCCGTTGCTTGGCACCTCATCATTACTGGTAAAAATGGCAATAGAGTTTTTCTGCATCTGCTTTACAAACCGCTGGCGGTTTTGCGTAAAGATTTCGTTGTTTAATGGCAAATATTTCATAAAAGATGGTTTTGATTAGGCTAAAGATAATTATCTAAATGTATAACCTGTTGCTGCTCAAAATAAAAATGAAGAGCGGCACCTTCAAATATATACGATTTTGACTTTTATTTCGCACATAAAACTAACACTTGTTTGTTGATGCAATCGTTTGTTCTTATTTTTGCCCCCTCAACAAATTGTTTGCTCCCATGTCTGTTCCTACAGTCCCACTTTCTTTAAAAAACCTGTCAAAGTCAATCTTAAAAAACACTGATTCCATTCATTACCAGTTACCACCAGAGGAACTAGTGCAGGACAGCATCCGCATAGGTGAAGGGGTAATAAATGATACTGGTGCATTAGTAATCCGCACCGGCCAGTTTACCGGCCGTTCCCCAAAAGATAAGTTTACAGTTAAAGATGATATTACTACGGATACTGTTAACTGGAACGAATTCAACATCCCCATTGAACCAAAATATTTTGACATCGTCTTTGAAAAAGTAACGACTTACCTCAATGCTTTGCCTGAAATATGGGTGAGGGATTGCTATGCCTGCGCCGACCCCCGCTACCGCTTAAACATACGGGTTGTAAACGAAAAGCCCTGGAATAATTTGTTTGCTTATAACATGTTCCTTCGCCCAAGGGAAAATGAATTGGAAAATTTTAAACCCGATTGGCAAATACTTTCTGCCCCCGGATTAAAATTAGATGCAAAAGAATGCGGCACCCGCCAATCAAATGCCGCCATTGTTTCTCTTAAACATAAGATGATATTGATTGCGGGAACAGGATACACCGGTGAAACCAAGAAAGGCATCTTTACCATACTCAATTATATTTTACCCCATGAAAAAAATGTGCTGAGTATGCACTGCAGTGCCAATATGGGCTCTGCTGGCGACACTGCTATCTTTTTCGGATTAAGTGGTACAGGTAAAACAACATTGAGTGCCGACCCCAACAGAAAATTAATTGGTGATGACGAACATGGATGGACGGCAGATGGTATTTTTAATTTTGAAGGTGGCTGTTATGCAAAAACAATTAACCTTACAGAAGAAAAAGAGCCGGAAATATTTAATGCCATCCGCCCCGGCGCATTGGTAGAAAATGTTACTTTCTATCCTGGCAGCAATAAAATAAATTTTGATGATGGGCATATAACAGAAAACACAAGGGTTTCTTACCCGCTGCATTTCATCAGCAATGCACAAGAGCCTTCAGTTGGTGGGTTGCCAAAAAATATTTTCTTTCTTACTTGTGATGCATTTGGTGTCTTGCCTCCCATTTCAAAGCTTACACCGGGGCAGGCTATGTACCAGTTCATCTCTGGTTACACAGCAAAAGTTGCAGGAACAGAGTTGGGAATTACTGAACCCAAACCAACATTTAGTGCTTGCTTCGGCGCACCATTCCTGCCATTGCACCCCGGCAAATATGCACATATGCTGGGCGATAAAATGCAGGAGCATAAAGTAAATGTGTGGATGATAAATACGGGTTGGACAGGTGGCCCTTATGGTATAGGCAACCGGATGAAATTAAAATATACAAGGGCAATGATTACCGCTGCGCTTGAAGGAAAACTAAATAACATTGAGTTTGAAATTGACCCTGTATTTGGTGTGGCCATTCCAAAGGGATGCCCCAATGTACCTGCTGAAATTTTAAACCCTGTAAATACCTGGACAGATAAAGCTGCCTTTACCGAAAAAGCAAAATACTTAGCTGGTTTGTTTGTAAAGAATTTTGAAAAGTATGCTGACGGTGTATCTGCCGAAGTGTTAGCGGCTGCGCCGAAAGCTTAACCCCTGTCCTAAAGGGGATTTTGAGGAAGAACCAAAAGTTTTTAAAAAATCATCATTTAGTATTTCTTTAAGAATACAATGATGATTTTTACATTAATAAAACACCATGTTAAGAAAGGGTTCCTTTTTATTATTCTTTTTATCTTTTACAGTTTTTTGCTTTTCCCAAACAGAAGCAGAAGAATTTATTAAATGGGATGCAAACAAGCGGCTTACCTGGAACGATTACAAAGCGGCACCTAACGCCAAGAGCGATGCAGCAGCTTCTACCAGTACCCTACTTAGTATTGAATATAAATTGAGCAGTACCAAATTTGGCTATACCATCAAGTCATTCTTCTCCAAAACAAAAAGCTGGGGATTACATAAAACAGCTTACATACTAAGCCATGAGCAGGGGCATTTTGATATTGCTGAAATATTTGCCCGAAAACTGAATAAAGAAATGGGTGGCTATGTATTTAATAAAAGAACCTACCAGAAAGACCTGAAAAAAATTTATGAGGACATTTCTGAAGAAAAAACAGAAATGCAAGATGAATATGATAAAGAAACAAACCACAGCATCAATAAAGGAAAACAAGCTGAATGGTTGAAGAGGATTGAAAAACTGCTGAAGGAATATGAACCGTGGAGTGATTATTAAAATTCAAACACCAACCTCTTAACCGATTTTACACAATACCCATTTTGAATAGCGGGAAACCATTTACCCGACAGCTTTAGAATGTAAACAGCCTCTTCATATTTTTGATTGGCTGCCCTGCTTAACAAACGAAAACCCGATAATTCACCTTTCTCATCAATTTCCACATGTACTTCCACCACATCTTTTCCTTTTAATTTTTTATCAATATTCTTCTTTACAAATTTTTTCCATTCGTCCTCCCCGCCGGGATAATAAGCAGGTTTTTCATTCAGGTCGAATGGTTTTATATCAGCAGTGCCTTCTGTAACTAATTTGCATTGGCAGGTATTGCCACGGATGGAGAAAGTGGTGTCTTTTGTAGTTTGTGAAAAAAGCAGGCTACTTATAAAGCAACATATAAACAGAAGAATAATTTTCATTAATCATTTTAAAACAACCCATACAACTGCCCATCTACCTTACGGATGATTTCACCAAAGTCTTCATCCTTTTCGCCAAACTTGTTCTTATCAACATCTATAATAAGCAAAGGCCCTTCTTTGTAATCGGCAATCCATTTGTTGTAGTATTCGTTCAGTTTTTTTAAATAATCCAGGCGGATGTTTTCTTCATACTCCCTCCCCCTTTTTTGTATTTGCCCAACCAGTGTGGGTACAGAAGCATTAAGATATATTAAAAGATCTGGTGGCTTTACCAGCATTTTTAATGTTTGAAAGAAGTGGAAGTAATTATCAAAATCCCTTTTGCTCATCAATCCCATTTCATGTAGGTTAGGCGCAAAAATATTGGCATCTTCATAAATAGTACGGTCTTGTATTACGGTTTCAGTCCCTTTTTGTATTTCCACCAATTGCCTTACCCTGCTGTTGAGGAAAAATATCTGCAGGTTAAAACTCCAGCGGTTCATATCCTCATAAAAATCATTGAGGTAAGGGTTATGATCCACATCTTCAAAGTTGGGAATCCACTTATAATGCTTGCTCAGCATTTCTGTCAGTGTTGTTTTACCTGCGCCAATATTACCAGCTATTGCAATATGCTTTGGTTTTGGTTTTGCTGCTTTTGCCATACCCCTGTCCCCTAAAGGAGAATTTTGTTTTGGAGTTAATAAAAATTATTTCAAAAAATGAATATAGAAAATCTTTTCATTCTAAAGGTAATTGTTACTGTTTTCTTTCCCCTTTAGGGGTTAGGGGCAAAATAATTAAGGCCTATTGCCTGCCTCACCAATTCAATGGTTGCTTTTGCACTTTTCCTGGCTTTTTCTGCGCCTTTCTCCATTACTTCTTTCAGGTATTTTTCATTAGTGCGGATGCTTTCGGCCTTTTCCCGGATGGGGGCAATGAATTGTACCATATCCTCAGCGAGTTGCTTTTTCATATCGCCATAACGGATAGTACAACCGTTGTAATCTGTTTCAAACTTATTAATAACCTCTTCGCTGCTCACTAATTTAATCAGCAGAAATATGTTTTCAATATAATCTGGCTTTGCTGAATTTGGCTCTGTTGGCCCCGCATCCGTTTTTGCCTTCATTACTTTTTTGCGAATTAACTCATCATCATCAGAAAGATATAAGGTAGCCATCTGATTTTCACTCTTACTCATTTTACCCGTTCCATCAAGACTTGGCACTTTTACCAACTCATCCCCATAATTAAAAGCATGCGGCTCAGGAAATACATCACCATAGCGATGATTAAAACGATTGGCAAAATTGCGGGCCATTTCCAAATGCTGCTCCTGGTCTTTACCTACAGGCACATACTTTGCCCGGTGCAAAATAATATCTGCTGTTTGCAAAACAGGATAAGTAAGTAGCCCTGCATTTATATTCTCCGGATGTTGCCTTATTTTATCTTTAAAAGTTACTGTCTTTTCCAATTCGCCAATATAGGCCAGCATATTCAGATACAGATATAGTTCAGACGTTTCGTACACATGGCTCTGGCAGTATAAAGCCGCTTTATCAGGATCTAAGCCACAGGCAATATTTTCTGATAAAACCCTTTGCACATTTTCTTTCAGTTCTTTTGTATCCGGGTGGGTGGTAAGGGAGTGTAAATCGGCTATCATAAAATAACATTCAAATTCATCCTGCATCCGCACATAATTCTTTACCGCACCAAAGTAATTACCCAAATGCAAAAAACCGGTGGGGCGGATGCCACTCATTACTATTTCTTTGTTCTTACTCATGCGGCGGCGAAGATAAGAAAATGAGGTCGGAGGTAAGAAGCAGGGAATCAGAATATCTCCAAAGAGGCAGAATCCTTCTGAACTCTGGCTTCCGACTTCTGGCTATCTTTGACCCCATGGAAGTAAACGACGCAATGGTGGACAAGCTGGCTCATCTCAGCCGCCTGCAATTTAACGAAAATGAAAAGGCCGAAATTAAAAACGACCTGCAGCGGATGATTGCCTTTGTAGAAAAACTGAATGAACTGAACCTTGAAGGCGTTGCGCCGTTATTGCATATGAGTGATGAAGTAAATGTGCTGAGGGAAGATGAAATAAAAGGCTCGATCAGCCGGGAGGAAGCATTGAAGAATGCGCCAATGCATGATGAACAATTTTTTAAAGTACCGAAGGTGATAAAGAAGTAGTTGCTGGTTTCTTGTTACTGGTTGCAAAAAACTCGGAGTTTTGCTACTGGTTACGATAAACCAGAAACCTGCAACAAGTAACATGAACCCAATCATCCAACTCGAAAATATTTGCAAAAGCTACTTTATGGGCAAGCAAGAGCTGCCTGTATTGAAAGATATTTCTTTAACTATTTCTAAAAATGAATATGTAGCATTAATGGGGCCATCCGGTTCTGGTAAAAGTACCTTGATGAATATTTTGGGCTGCCTTGATACCCCAACAGCCGGTAAATACATACTAAATGAGAATGATGTAAGCCAAATGGAAGACAATGACCTGGCAGATATTAGGGGTAAAGAAATTGGTTTTGTATTTCAACAATTTAATTTATTGCCAAGATTAACAGCATTGGAAAATGTGGCCCTGCCATTGGTATATGCAGGTGTAAGCAAAAAAATAAGGAACGAAAAAGCCATGCTGGTATTGGAAATGGTAAGCCTTACCGATCGCAGCCATCATAAACCAAATGAACTAAGCGGAGGGCAATGCCAGAGGGTAGCAATAGCTAGGGCATTGGTTAATAACCCTTCAATAATTTTAGCAGATGAACCAACAGGTAACCTCGATTCAAAAACAAGCGAAGAGATAATGCAGATTTTTGGCGACATACAAAGCCGTGGCAACACAGTAATTTTAGTTACTCATGAAGAAGACATTGCCAATCATGCAAGAAGAGTGATAAGATTGAGGGACGGGGTGGTGGAGAGTGATAAGAGAAAAGAAGTAACTGTTATTCATACTTAATTTAACTAAGATGGCTTTTAAAATCTATACCAAAACCGGCGACAAAGGAACAACTTCATTAATCGGCGGTACAAAAGTTTCAAAATCGCACCGCCGCATACAAGCCTACGGCACGGTTGATGAATTAAATTCTTTTGTTGGATTATGTTTCGACTATTTAAAGGCAAGTAATATCTCCAATGTATTGGCAGAAACACAGGACAGGCTTTTTACCATTGGCTCGGCACTTGCCTGCGACCCCGATAAAGAAACCAAACTAAAAATACCCGACCTGCATAAAGCAGATGTGGCGCTATTAGAAAAAGAAATTGACAAGATGAATGAAGTGTTGCCTGAAATGAAATCATTCATTCTTCCCGCAGGGCATATTACTGTTTCCACATTGCATATTGCCCGTTGCGTATGCCGCCGGGCAGAAAGGTGTGTGGTGCGGATGCAGAAGAAAGAAATGGAAGTACCTTCTTTAATTATTATTTATCTCAACCGCCTTAGCGATTATTTATTTATACTGGCAAGATATGCAGGCCACCAGCTCGGTGCAGAAGAAATTCCGTGGAAGCCGAGAATGTAACAGCTTATTATTAAAAGCCAACTTTATTTGCTACTATTACGTCAGTAATAATTTAACAAACTGCCCTTAACAGGTTTTTGGGAAATTAAATTGGCCTGAGTCGTTTTAAAGGTTCAACAAATTAGTTTTTATGAAAAAAAACAATCTGCTTTTATTTGGTGTTATTGCTGTTTCATTATTCAGTTGCGACCCGCAACCTATTGACCCACCGCCCCCAGGGCCACTTACAGACACTACGATTCAAAACATTTCATATGGTACTAGTGTCAGCCAAAAATTTGACCTAGGGCTACCAGCAGGAAGAACTACATCAACACCGCTGATTATTGCAGTACATGGCGGCGGTTGGTCGCAAGGGGATAAAAATGAATTAACCTGGTTATTAAACGGTATGAAGCAAAGGGGGTTTGCCATAGCCAACATCAACTATCGTCTTACATTAAATCAACCGGATAATTATAAAATGCAGTTGGACGATTTGGACAGTGCTATACAATTTACATTGAGGTTAGCATCCACATATACTTTCAATAATCAGAAATTTTATATTGTTGGGCATAGTGCCGGAGGCCATTTATCATTAAGCTATGCATACACAAGAAATACTAATGGAAAAGTAAAAGCAGCCGGGGCAATGGCCGCTCCGTTAGATTTATTTGCAATGGGGTATTACAATCCCACTGTTTTTAATTCAATCTTGCAGCCCTTTCTGAGTATGCCATTATATCCAATAACCACAACTTCTGAGCAACGGTATAAAAATTGTAGTCCGCAGTACCAGGCCACCAGCACATCGCCTCCAACTATTTTACTACATGGTGAATCAGATTTTTTTATAACTCCTGATAATAGTGCAAACATGGCGGTTAAACTTGCCACATTAGGCGTAGATAAAAAACTGATTCTCTACCCTCTTACTTTTCATGATTGGTGGACGGACGGAACAAAAACAGCCAACACTATGGATGAATTAAAAGCATGGTTCAACGGGCATCTTTAAAATTAGCCAATGTGATAATTTGCTAATTAAATATGTAATGATTAAAGGAATTAGCATGTCAGCAAATTGGTTAATCAGCACATCACACAATCTTCCCATCCCTCATGTGCAGCACCCTGTCGCTTAGTTGCGCCAGTTCCTCATTATGGGTAACAATCAGAAAAGTTTGATTGAATTGTTTCCGTAAATCAAAAAACAACTGGTGCAGTTCCTTTGCATTGGCCGAATCGAGGTTACCCGTCGGCTCATCAGCAAAAATAATGTCGGGTTTATTTATTAATGCCCTTGCCACAGCCACCCTTTGTTGTTCACCACCCGAAAGTTGATTAGGTTTATTTTCCAACCGGTGAGAAAGACCAAGCATATTCAATAATTTTTCAGCCTCTGCTTTTACTTCTGCTTTCTTTCTACCCGACAGCCACCCGGGAATGCATACATTTTCCAATGCCGTAAACTCAGGCAATAAATGATGGAACTGAAAAACAAAACCAATATTTTTATTACGGAAGGCGGCCAGTTTTTTTCCGGTCAGTGCATTTATCACAGTATTGTTCATCTCCACTGTTCCGTTATCTGCCTTATCCAATGTGCCCAAAATATGCAGCAAAGTGCTTTTGCCAGAGCCGGATGGGCCAACAATAGAAACCACTTCTCCCTTATTAATTTCCACATCCACCCCCTTCAAAACCTCCACCGTTCCGTAGCGTTTATGTATGTTTTTTCCAGTTATCATGCAGCCAATTTCATGGTTAATTAATCAAATATCATTAAAACCAACCCATCGACAAAAACTGTGTGGCATACAAACTCTGGGTTTCCCCAAACCCCTTAAAAACAGGTTAACAATTAAGGATTTGGAAAATTCGTTTTTAAAGCTACATTTGCCGAAAATCAGGGGGTAGCCCCAAAAAGAAACCTTATCGAAACAACAAAAAATTGAGCAGATGTTTTGGACCTTAGAATTAGCCTCGTACCTCGAAGATGCACCCTGGCCAGCCACCAAAGATGAGCTGATAGATTACTCAATCCGCTCCGGCGCACCGCTTGAAGTGGTGGAAAACTTGCAGGAACTGGAAGATGAAGGCGGTGATGTGTATGAAACCATTGAAGACATCTGGCCGGATTATCCGACTACGGATGACTTTTTGTTTAATGAAGATGAGTATTAGAGAGAAGCTATGAGTTTTTAGCTTTGAGCTACGAGACCAATAAAATTGAAAGCCTCCGTAATTGGAGGCTTTTGAATTTTTTGTTTTACCAGCTTCTGTTCCCTGAGCATCTTAGTTGCGTCGCACACTTCATCTTCCTGTTCGCTATTCGCCAGGCTGAACCCGAAATTCAGAACTCAAAATCCGCAACTATCCCTCAACCCCAAGTTTCGTCATCACCTCATTACTTACCCCGGTAGAAGAATAACCACCATCATGAAATAAGTTCTGCATCGTTACCATTCTTGTAAGGTCAGAGAAAAGGGTAATGCAATAATTAGCACAATCTTCTGCACTGGCATTACCTAATGGTGCAATAGATTGGGCAAAGTCAAAAAAATCGCCAAAACCTTTTATACCTGTACCAGCAGTTGTCTTCGTCGGCGATTGAGAAACTGTATTGATACGGACTTTTTTATCAACCCCGTAATGATAACCAAAGCTGCGGGCAATAGACTCAAGCATTGCTTTAATGTCCGCCATATCTGTATAGAAAGGGTAAGTTCTTTGTGCTGCCATATAAGTTAATGCCACCACACTGCCCCACTCATTTATCGCATCTAATTTTTTAGCCACCGCCAGCATTTTGTGGAATGACATTGCAGATACATCAATCCCCTTCATAAAATAATCGTAGTTGGATTCTGTATAAGGGATTTTCTTCCTGATGTTTACACTCATGCCAATAGAATGTAAAACAAAATCAATTTTACCTCCCAGCACTTCTTGTGATTTAGTGAAAAGTGTTGTCAGCTCCTCCACACTTGTTGCATCTGCGGGAATAATTTCTGACTTTGTTTTTTCTGCCAGCTTATTAATCTCCCCCATCCGCATAGCAATAGGTGCATTGGTCAATACAAATGTTGCGCCTTCTTCGTAAGCTTTCTCCGCTACTTTCCAGGCTATAGAATTTTCGTCTAATGCACCGGTAATAATTCCTCTTTTTCCTTTTAGTAAGTTGTATGCCATAAAAATCAGTTTTTTGTTTTTGGGTTACGCCGTAAAAATAAGGAGATATTTTTATGCGCCGGGGAATAGCAGCTTAATAATCAGCACCAGCAAAAATGTATATCCGAATATTATCAAGAGCATTGTCAGCACCCACAACAAAAATCTTTGCATAGACTCACGGGGTTTCATTGCTTTTTGCAGGTATTTGTATAAGATGTAAACCGGCAAAAGAGAGAGGATGATGATAGCTACAATCGCAATGGCTTTCAATTTCATTCGTTCGTCTTGTTTTCAAAATACAATATTAATAATACGGTTTGGCTAAAGCCACTTGCTGCTTCCCAATGTTGCCCCGGCATTAATGCCGGGGCAACTTACAACAATCTTCATCCGCTTTAGCCGAACCCCACTTCCCCCCTTTCCTTTATCTTCGCAGCAATAAAAAGAAGCAAGCGAATATGGTGATTTCTTACAAATGGCTGAGCGAATACCTGCCCGTTATAGTTGACCAGGAACGTTTAAGCCGCATCCTTACTTCCATCGGATTGGAAGTGGAAAGTATGCACCCTTACGAAGAAGTAAAAGGCGGGTTACAAGGTTTGGTAATTGGTGAAGTACTAACCACTGAAAAACATCCCAATGCTGATAAACTAACATTAACCACGGTAAATATTGGTGCTGATGTACCATTGAATATTGTTTGTGGCGCACCCAATGTTGCTGCCGGACAAAAAGTAGTGGTAGCACCCGTTGGAGCAACTATTTATCCGGCTGCCGGCGAGCCATTAACCATGAGCCAGCGAAAAATAAGAGGCAGCGAAAGCCAGGGAATGATTTGTGCAGAAGATGAAATTGGTCTTGGCACTTCGCATGACGGTATTCTTGTTTTGCCCGATGATGTAAAGGTGGGAACATCAGCTGTGGACTATTTCAAACCATACAGCGATACTATTTATGAAATTGGCCTTACCCCAAACCGCATGGATGCCATGAGCCATTGGGGTGTGGCAAGGGATGTGTGTGCTTATCTTTCCCATCATGATAAAAAAGATGTTAAAGCAAGGCTGAAAACAACAAACGGTTTTAAAGCAGATAATATTTCTTTCCCTGTTGAAGTAATAGTTGAGAATGCCACAGGCTGTCCCCGTTATTCCGGTGTTAGTATTGCCAATATTACTATTGTCGCTTCTCCAAAATGGTTACAGGAAAGATTAAAAGCAATTGGTATTCGTCCTATTAATAACATTGTTGACATTACCAATTACATACAGCATGAAACCGGGCAACCGCTACATGCTTTTGATGCAGATAAAATTGGCGGCAAAAAAGTAGTGATAAAAAACCTGCCCGAAGGAACCCCTTTTGTAACCTTGGATGAAAAAGAAAGAAAACTAAGTGCCGAAGACCTGATGATTTGTGATGACACAGTTGGTACTTGTATTGCCGGTGTATTCGGCGGCTTGCATAGCGGTGTTACAGGTACTACAAAAAACATTTTTTTAGAAAGTGCCTTCTTCGATGGTATTACGTTGCGCAAAACTTCTTTTCGTCATGGATTAAGAACAGACGCCGCATCAAGATTTGAAAAAGGCACTGATATTTCAAATACAGTAAATGTATTGAAGAGGGCTGCCAGCCTTATTAAAGAAATTTGTGGTGGCGAAATCGCTTCTGAAATTGCGGATGTATATCCAGCACCAAAACCAAAAACAGAAGTAGCTGTTAAATGGCATTACATCAAAAAACTAAGTGGCAAAAATTATCACCCGGATGCGGTAAAGGATATTTTAAACAGCCTTGGTTTTGAAATAATAAAAGAAGGTATTGATGAACTGCGGGTAAATGTTCCGTATCATAAACCAGACATCAACCTTCCCGCTGATATTGTAGAAGAAATTGTTCGCATTGATGGGTTGGATAATATTGACATCCCGGAATCAATTACTATTACCCCTGCGGTAGAAGAAAATTATGCTACCGAAATTTACAAGGAAAAAGTGGCGAACTATCTTGCCGGGTCAGGCTTTAATGAAATGATGACCAACTCCATTACCAATGCCGCTTACTTCAGCGATGAAGAAAAGCAAAGCATGGTAACTATGACGAATAGCCTTAGTGCCGAATTAAACATACTCCGCAATTCGCTATTTGAAACGGCATTGGAAGTGGTGGCGCACAACCTCAACCATAAAAACAACTCACTTCGTTTCTTTGAATTTGGAAAAGCATACAGCACATCCGGTTCTGGAAAATACAATGAAGCTGAAAAATTATGTATCGTTATCTCTGGCAATAAAACAGAAGATAGCTGGAAACAAAAATTTGCTATAGCTGATTTCTATTTACTAAAAGGAACAGTTGATGCGATATTAAAATCATTGGGGGTAAAAGCAGATAGTATTGAAATAGTGCCAGTGCCTAAGCTGGATAACCATATTGTTTACAAACTCAAGGGCAACATTATTGCCGGTGCCGGTGAAGTAAAAAAAGAAATACTTACAAAGTTCGGCATCAAACAACCGGTATTTTTTGCCGGGCTTAACTGGCAGTTGCTGGCACAATTAGCCGCAGGCCATACACCGGTAATAAAAGAAATTTCAAAATACCCTGCCGTACAAAGGGATTTGGCAATGGTGGTATCCAAAGAGCTTGCCTGGGAGCAGGTACAACAATCGGTGCAGAAAATTAAACTTAATAATCTGCAAGATGTTAAACTCTTTGATATTTTCGAGAGTGAAAAATTAGGTGCGGGTAAAAAATCAGTAGCCGTTAATTTTACTTTCTTAGATGAAGAAAAAACACTTACGGATAAAGAAATTGACGGATGGATGAGTAAGATAATGACAACGTTAGAAAAAGACTTGCAGGCCGAAATAAGAAAATGAGTACCGCCGAACAGCATATCAAACGCATACAGGACAAACTTCAGCAATTGCTGAAACAATATGCTGCTGTACAAAAAGAAAACAGTAAGCTGAAGGAAGAATTGCAGGCAGCACAGACAAAAATTGATATACAGCAAAAAAATGCCGAAGAATTAAAGCAGCAGGTAAGCATTCTTAAAATGAATGCGATTGATATGAACGAAGCTGATAAAAAAGAATTTGAAAGAAGGATAAACGCCTACGTAAAAGAAATAGACCGTTGTATTGCCTTATTGGGGGAGTAGAAAATCACTTATTACCTATAACTTACAACCTACAACTCTAAACTCTCTTCACCATATTCACTTTCACTTCATCATCGCCCTGCGAAAGTTCCAGTGTATAGCGGCCATAAGGCAAATCGCTGAGGCCATGCCAGGTAAGTTCTTCCTTTTCAGTTTGCATATTTCTTTCAATGGTGCTGCAAACACTGCCTTTCTCATCCCGCAGTATTCCGCGGATACAATTACCTTTAGGGGCAGATACCTCCATACGGAATCCATCAATAAAAACAGGTGATTTTAGCTTGGCGAACATTTTACTAATCAGTTTAAAGCAGTTTTCGCCGGGCGGGGGATTGAAGGCCGTTTCTTACGGGGCATCTAATGTAATAAACTTATTTTGAAAATACCAAACTATGAGTGAATTAATTCCCATCTCCGCCCTTATTGGCGATCGCACCTACCGCATCAAAATTGAACCCACCGATGAGGAATTGGTACGAAAAACCCTCAAAACCATTAACGATAAAATACTGGAGTTTAAAACCCAGTTTGCAGGTAAGGATATGCAGGATTACATAGCCATGGTGCTTATCTGGTTTGCCACCGAGCAAAACGAAGCCGCCACCAGCGGTATGCAAAATGAAAACATTACAGAGAAGTTGATGGCTATTGAGAAGTTGCTGGATGGGCAGGTGAGTTAGAAATTTTTTTGCCCGGCTTCAGTACTACTATCATCGTCTGTTGCGTCGCACTCTTCATCGTTCGGTAATTCTATTCAGCATTATTGTTGCCCTACTAAAATATACTTACGTCTCTCAAGGTTTGTTCCATTCTAAGCTGATAATTAATTAAATTTGGAACAAGTAATTGCGGCAATGCAATTGTTGTGCGTTATTTTTAAAGTACCCTATTCTACTCAAAATACTAAATGTCAATGGCATGAAAATTACAGTTTTACTTTTATGTACTCTTCTTTTCAAAATATCCAGTTACTCACAGTCGGATGCTACTTCTGTTAAACTTGACTCAAAGACAGTTTCCCCATATCCAAAAGGTGAATGGTTTTCAGAAAACCTGCGACCTATTATGAAAAAAAACAAATTTGGTTTTGAAGACAAAAAAGGCATTGTAAGAATACCGATAATATACGATGATGTTCAACAATTTGAAAACAGCGTAGCTATAGTAAAAAAAAATGAAAAATATGGTGTAATTACACCTAACAACAAGATTATAATTCCAATTGACTATGACCTTGTTTGGTATTTTAGGAACGGTTATTCTTATGTAAAAAAGGGAGGTAAAAAAGCTCTCATTACGTCAAAAGGGAAATTCCTTACTCAGTTAATACTTGATGAAGTGAAGGTTGATGGCTCACTGAATATTTTTGTATCTGGCCTTGCTTACGTAAGTAAAGACCAAAAATGGGGAGTGGTTGACAGTATTGGGCAAACCATTATCCCCTTTGAGTATGACGAAATAAAAACAGCCACTGATAGTTTCATGGTTGTAAAAAAAAACCAAAAGGTTGGTTTTATTGACTTTAATAACAATATCCGGATTCCATTAGTTTATGATGCCGCCTCTCCATTTTCCGACGGTTACTCAATTGTTACAAAAGGTTTTAAAAATGGCATTATTGACAAACAAGGTATTCAAGTTGTAGCAATTGACTATGATTATCTAAAGTCAAAATTATCTGAAGGTATCCGAAATGGACGTAAAGATGGAAAAAATGGATTTATAGATTCCAATGGAAAAGTCATTATACCATTTGTTTATGACTGGGCTGACCCTGATGGCTTTCGAAAAGACAAGATTAAAGTTGAAAAAGATGGTGTAAGATTTTACATAAATAAAAAAGGTGAGCGGTTATAAAACGAACGCACAACATTGGTATTGCCAATAGTGGGGCTTGACATTGGAGCAATCAGCAGCGGTAATTCTATTGTGCTGTGGTTCGGGGCTTGACGAACAAAGCCCAGCTTTAGTACATATTATTTATCTTTATCAAAAAGCCAGGCAGCAGTTCCAGGCGGACGAATATAAAATTCCCCACCATCAGCAATACCTGTCCGTTAGCGGCAATGGTAAATGATGCACCACTCACTTTAAACTTATTAGATATGGTCTTTAGAAATTGTATTTCGCTCTGCTTATTTTGTCTTTTTTCATTTTCAAATTCAGCACAAAAAAAAGAACAAAAAGAAAAGAAAGTAATCATGGCAATTTTTGCCCATCCTGACGATGAGGCTGTATCCAATGTAAGTCCCTTATTGACAAAATATGCAAATGAAGGACACACAGTACACCTTGTAATTGCGACGAAGGGAGAATTAGGTGTAGCCAAACATGCAAATATTCCTGCGGGTGACACATTAGCTATGACAAGGGCAGCTGAGGCTGCTTGTGCATGTGAAGAATTAGGTATCAAACCGCCAATTTTACTCGGACTTGGTGACGGTTCTTTAGCAAAAGATTTTACAGGAAAACCATTGCATCAAAAACTGGACAGCGTTTTCAAATTGTATCAGCCAGATGTACTTATTACATGGGGACCAGACGGCGGATATGGACACATGGATCATCGTATCGTTCATGATGTTGTTACTGAACTATTTCAATCAGGAAATTATTTAGAACCTCAACAATTATACTATACAGGTATTCCAACTGAAAACTGGAAACAAAAGCCAAATTTTAAAACGTGGGTTAAAGGAATGTTTGAGTTGTGGAAGCCAGTAAAAAAAGAGTACCTGACAATGCGTATTAAATATAGCAAAGAAAATATTGCAGATGCTGATGTGGCTATGCAATGTCATAAATCACAATTCTCAAAAGAAGAAATGGCAGACATCAAGCTCTGGATGAACAACACTAACAGAGACACAGTATATTTAAGACCTTTTATACCACTTAAGAAAATATCATACAGCTTATTTTAGAGACAGACAAAACCACATGCCGCTAACATTGGTATTGCCAATGGGGCTGGACATTGAAGCAATCAGCAGCGGTAATTCTTCCCATGCCCCAATGCGTGTCTCCACGCATCGGAACCCCCTAAGAAGTAATTCTGCCCGCCAGTAATTCTAAGCTTCGGCTTTTAGTTATAAATTTAGCTTCAGTTCCAGCAGAAGAATATAAAATTTCAACCCATAGACAATAAAAAATCATATGAGAAAAATAATTTCATTCATGCACATTTCGCTTGACGGTTTTGTAGCAGGACCGAACGGAGAAATGGACTGGATTAAAGTTGATGAAGAAATTTTTACCCATGTCGGTAAGCGGATAAGCGAAGGCGACACTGCGTTATATGGACGGGTAACTTACCAGATGATGGAAAATTACTGGCCCACCGCAGCAGACAAGCCCACAGCGACAAGGCATGACATTGAACATTCAAAATGGTATAGCAAAGTGCACAAAGTTGTTTTATCAAAAACAATAAAAGAAGAGGGTTTAACTGACACAAAAATTATCAGCCACAACCTTTCGGATAGTATAAATGAAATAAAACAATCTGGCGATGGAAGTAAAGAAATCTTGCTTTTTGGCAGCCCCACAGCAACACATTCATTGATGCAGCTGAACTTAATTGACGGCTACTGGCTGTTTGTTAACCCAATTATTCTGGGGCGGGGCATTCCATTGTTTGCAGACATCAAAGACAAAATAAGACTAAAACTATTGACTACCCGGCAATTTACCTGCGGGGTAACTGAACTGAATTACACAGTTGACAGACAATAACGACGAACTTTTGCCCCAATTTTCAAATTTCCTCCAATCCCTAACCTTTTGTATCTTCGCTAATTACATACTTTAAGCAGTATGATTTTTTTATTAAGAAATTGAATTGTGCAACATTTAAACAAAAACATTCATGGACCCGAATATAATTTCCATCATCGTTGGTGTGGCTGCCCTCATTGCGGGTACCATCCTGGGTAAAATATTTTTTGCCAAAAACACCCGTAAACAAGTAGAAGAAGCCGAACTGCAGTCCCAAACCATCCTCAGGGAGGCAGAACTGCGGGCCGAAACCATCCGCAAGGAAAAAGAACTGGAAGCCAAAGAAAAGTTTGTGCAGATGAAATCTGCCCACGACAAAGAAGTGTTCGAGAAAAACAAGAAGATAACCGAAAGTGAAACCCGGGCTAAACAGAAAGAGCAATCCATTACACAGAAAGAAACCAACCTTGATAAGCAGGTTAAAGACAACGAGGCCATTAAAGAAAACCTGAACCGGCAGATTGATGTGGTAAATACCAAAAGAACCGAATTAGAAAAACACCAGGAAGAACATATCCGCCGGTTAGAAAAAATTTCAAGCCTTACGGCAGAAGAGGCCAAGGCTCAATTAATTGAAAGCTTAACAAACGAAGCAAAATCAAAAGCATCTGCCCTGCAACAGGAAATTATTGAAGATGCCAAACAAAAAGCCGGAAAAGAAGCAAGGAAAATTGTAATCCAGACCATACAAAGAACGGCTGCTGAAGTTGCCATTGAAAATACCATTACCGTTTTCAACCTGGAAAGCGATGAAATAAAAGGACAGATTATTGGCCGTGAAGGCCGTAACATACGGGCTATTGAAGCTGCTACTGGTGTTGATTTAATTGTGGATGACACCCCCGAAGCAATCCTTCTTTCCTCATTCGATCCATTGCGCCGGGAGATTGCCCGCCTTAGTTTACAAAGATTAGTGACTGATGGCCGCATACACCCTGCAAGAATTGAAGAAGTAGTGGAGAAAACCAAAAAGCAGATTGAAGAGCAGGTAATGGAAATTGGCGAAAGAACCGTCATCGAACTCGGCATACATGGGCTGCATAAAGAATTGGTAAGAATGGTGGGTCGTATGCGGTTTCGTTCATCTTACGGTCAAAACCTGTTAATGCACAGCCGGGAAACAGCCAACCTCTGCGCTACAATGGCTGCCGAACTGGGCATGAACCAGAATATGGTAAAAGCAGCTAAAAGAGCCGGCTTACTACATGATATTGGTAAAGTACCTGATGAAGAAAGTGAATTGAGCCATGCACTGTTAGGTGCTAAACTGGCCGAAAAATTTGGCGAAACCCCTGCGGTGGTAAATGCCATTGGTGCCCACCATGATGAGATGGAAATGCAGTTTGTTATTTCGCCAATTATTCAGGCTTGCGATGCTATAAGCGGTGCGAGGCCGGGTGCCAGGAGGGAGATTATGCAGCAATACCTGCAGCGTATTAAAGATTTGGAAAACCTGGCAATGACTTACACCGGGGTAGAGAAAGCCTATGCTATCCAGGCCGGCCGTGAGCTTAGGGTAATTGTAGAAGCCGATAAAGTAACAGACCAGGATTCTGATAAACTTTCCTTTGATATAGCTCAGAAAATACAAACCGAAATGACCTTTCCCGGACAGATAAAAGTAACAGTGATAAGGGAGAAGAGGGCAGTGAATGTGGCAAGGTAAATCTGTTCAAATATTTCAGCGTTAAGAGTTTAAGGTTGCCCCAAAAGCAACCTTTTATTTTTCTGTAAGGAATACTGACAAAAGCAGGAAACTTTTAAACCTCAAACCTTAAACTTCAAACTGTTTTCCTTACCTTTGCCCTCCTTTAAAATAAGAATTATGAACGCCATTGCATACATACATGAGCAACTGACAGGCAAAAAAGAATTTCCGGCTTTTAAAGCTGGTGATAATGTAACTGTTAACTACAAAATCATAGAAGGAAACAAAGAAAGGATTCAGTCCTTTAAAGGTGATGTAATAAAGAAACAGGGAACAGGTGCTACTGCCAGCTTTACTGTTCGTAAAATATCTGATGGAATAGGTGTTGAAAGGGTGTTTCCTTTCTTCTCTCCTAATGTTGAGTCTGTTGTACTTAATAAAACAGGCCATGTTAACCGTGCCAAACTGTTTTATCAGCGTAGCCGTAGTGGTAAGAGTGCAAGAATCAGGGAGAAACGTCAGGCTGTTGAAACTGCGAAATAGTAGTAATACAATTATACTAAAAAACCCTGCTTCAATAAACCGAAGCAGGGTTTTTACCTCTTACAATAGATTTACAGGCAATTAACCAATACTATTTACTTACTCACTATCTTTACCTTCTAATATTGATAATATGGGACAACCTGTTTTACTCGCCTTTGGAACAAATGAGATGATCATCATTGTTATTGTAGTACTCCTTATGTTCGGAGGCCGCAAAATTCCTGAACTGATGAGGGGTCTTGGAAAAGGCGTCCGTGAATTTAATGATGCCAAGAGCAATGTGAAGAAGGAACTGGAAGAGGGGGCAAATGACGTTAAGCAATCGGTGAAAGACTAATCCCCCGAAATTCTTTTACGACTAAACATCTTTCACATTGTTTCAATTTTCCTCCATTGAGCAATACCATGCCCAATTAAAGGAGGGTACTATTTCATGCCGCCAGGTAGTGGAATATTACCTTAACCGTATTAATGCAACAAAACATCTCAACGCATTTATTGAAGTGTATGCAGAAGAGGCATTGGCAAAAGCTGCTGCCTTAGACAATGAAAGAGCAAATGGCCCCATCAATGGTAAACTTCATGGAGTAATTGTTGGTTTAAAAGATGTGATTTGTTACAAAGGGCATTCCCTTTCTGCTTCTTCAAACATCCTGAAAAATTTTACTTCGGTTTATTCTGCCACAGCAACAGAAAGGCTTTTAGCTGAAGGTGCGATTATAATTGGCAACCTTAATTGTGATGAGTTTGCAATGGGTTCCACCAATGAAAACTCTGCTTACGGCAACGTATTAAATGCAGATGATGAAACAAGGGTGCCTGGTGGTTCATCAGGCGGTTCTGCCGTTGCAGTGCAAGCAGGTCTTTGTATGGTTTCGTTAGGTAGCGATACAGGTGGTTCTGTTCGCCAGCCGGCAGATTTCTGTGGTGTCATTGGGTTAAAACCAACGTATGGAAGAATTTCCCGGTATGGCCTTATTGCTTATGCCTCTTCTTTTGATCAGATTGGAATATTTGGAACAACTATAAAAGATGTGGCCTTTTTACTTGAAGTAATGGCCGGAGCCGATGAGTATGACAGTACCGTTTCACATAAAGAAGTTCCAGCTTATTCATCAGCCATTGATACAGATAAAAAATTCCGCTTTGCTTATTTTGATGAGGCATTAAACCATCCTTCTATCGACCCTGAAATTGCATCAGCAATAAAAACTAAAATAGACGACCTGATACAAGCCGGGCATACTGTAGAAAAAGTAAGCTTTGATTTGCTTGACTATATTGTTCCTGCATATTATGTTTTAACTACAGCTGAAGCCTCCTCTAATCTTTCCCGGTTTGATGGGGTAAAATATGGTCACCGTTCCCCGGAAAAGAATTCTGATCTTACTGATTTTTACAAACAAAGCCGCTCCGCAGGTTTTGGCAAAGAAGTAAAACGCCGGATAATGCTCGGCACATTTGTTTTGAGTGCCGGTTATTATGATGCTTACTTTATACAGGCACAAAAAGTGCGGCAATTGCTCTGCAACCGTATTCAGGCTGTTTTTAACCCACTGCCTACCGGACAGGCAGGTTTTAACTTTATTTTACTACCCACTTCCCCCGTTACAGCTTTTAAATCGGGCGAAAAAATGGACGACCCAATAGCTATGTACCTAGCTGATATTTATACTGTTATGGCTAACTTGGTGGGCATACCTGCCATTTCTTTGCCTCTTTTTACTCACAGCAATCGTATGCCCTTCGGCCTCCAGATAATGGCAAACCGATTTGATGAAGTATCTTTGCTGCAGGTTTCAAACCTGCTATTGCAGCCAAAATAGCTGTAATAGATTAAAAATCAGCAATATTGAAAAAATTCAAGCACATAGCAATTTTAGGCCTTATCGGCTTTTTTCTGATACAGGTGGCAAAAGCTGCCGGAATTGAGCAAGGTGACTTTGCAAGGTCTGCTTCTTTTGGCGATACCACTGTAAAAAAAGATTCGGCAATACAACAGGTGGTTTTAAACGACAACAAGCAATTCAAAAGCCTTTTACAGGATGCTTTTAATGGCTCTGCCACTGGTGCAAAACTGAACCCTATGGCTGTAAGTTTTGTAGAAAGCTACGTTTCCCGTAACAAGAAAGGGTTTCTGGCAATGAAAGGCTGGGCAAAGCCTTATTTTGATATGATGGACGAAGTGCTTACTCAGCATGGTGTGCCAAAAGAACTGAAATACCTCGCCGTTATTGAATCTGGTTTAAAGTACAATGCTATTTCATGGGCAGGTGCCTGTGGCCCCTGGGCCTTTATGCCAGCCGCAGCTATTGACTATGGCCTTAACATAAGCCGTGGTAATGATGAAAGGATGGACTATTATAAAAGCACCCATGCCGCAGCAAGGCTACTTACTGACTTATATAAAAAATATGGCAATTGGTTGTTAGTAGTGGCGGCATATAATTGCGGCCCTGGCAATATGGACAGGGCAATTAGAAAAGCAGGGGGTAATAAAGATTTTTGGGTAATGCAATATAGCCTTCCCGGCGAGTCGATGAACCATGTAAAAAAATTCATTGGTACCCATTATATTTTTGAAGGTGGTGGTGGTATTACAACTGTTACCCAAAAAGAGATGAGAGATGTTATAATAAATGGCAGCGCAGATTTAAAAGAAGAAGAAATAGCAGGCACAACTGCATATAATATTACAGGCCGCTTTAATGCAGACGTAATTATTAAACATATTAAACTGGATAAAAAGACATTCGACAAATTCAACCCCGGTTTTTCTACTGCAATTGCCGTAGATGGTAAATATAACCTTCGCCTGCCCATACAAAAGATGAATGTGTTTGTAGAAAAGCGATATGAAATTTTAGATGAGAGTATGAAAGCTACTGCTGGAAACTGCAGACGGTACAAAATAAATTCTCTATATCTCTGTCCAATACTTTTTTCATTGCTTCTGCTTTTAGCATACACTCCTCCCATTCATTTTCTGGGTTACTGTAAAATGTAATTGCAGAGCCTGCCTGAAAAGATAAGTAGTTGTGCAGCAAATTGTACATTATACTTCTTATCACTACATTAAAATCAAAACTGCCATTGGGAGAAATATAACCTATTGCCCCGGAAAAAATCCCCCGCCGGGTTGTTTCATATTTTTCAATCAGCTCCATTACTTTTTTTTTCGGCGCACCCGTCATTGAACCCATCGGAAAAGTAGCCCTTATAATATCTGAAAAAGATATATCATCTTTAACCGTTCCACTGATTGTAGAAATCATCTGGTGAACCTGCGGAAAAGAATAAATGCCGAATAACTCATCCACTTTTACAGTTCCTTCTTCGCAAACCTTTGCCAGATCATTTCTTACCAGATCCACCACCATCACATTTTCTGACTTATCTTTTTCGCTTATTGATAGTTGCTTACGGCTTGCTTCATCATCACTTTTATTAGAAGTAATTCTTTTAGAAGTGCCTTTTATTGGTTGTGATAATATTTTTCTTCCTTCTTTTCTTAAATAACGTTCTGGGCTTGCACAGATAAGCCATTTATCATTCAGCTTATATAATGCAGAGAATGGGTTAGGCGAAAGGTTACTTAGCTTCTCGTAAACTAATAAAGGGTCTATTTCTGCATTTTCGGCATAAAACTCCTGGCAATAATTTATTTCATAACAATCCCCTCTTAAAATATGCTGTTTCAACTTTTCCACAACAGCAATGTACTCTTCCTTTTTTAAACGGGAGAGGATTAACGGAAATGGGTTGCCTCCTGTTTGCTTTTTTTATTTCAGTTGTGTTTATTTCGTTCCAGATAGAATCCGCATCATTCCCTTCAATAGAAATTTCATTTTGTGAAAGATGTATCAGCATTTCTGGCTCAAAGAAAAATAAATCAGGAAAAAGCAGTATTATCCGGGTTTTGAGAAGAAAGGTTTTCAATTTCATTTTTTAAGTCATACCCAAGATGACCAAACAGCCAGCATTTTTCGCTATCAATAAATTTTTGAAATTCTGTAAGTGCATTGCCGGCATTACTACTAAAAGCTCTTTTAACTCCAGCAGCCAGCAGGCATTCTACTGAGTGTGGCTCTGTTTGATACTGGTGGTTATCCAGAAAACAAAAAGTGCCAAACTGTTTTGCCCAGTTCAGCACTTTCTTTTTTATTAGCTCAAAATTGTTGATGGTGTAATTAACCTTGTTTGGAGTGTTGTTTTTCAAATCAATTACAGGAAGTTATACTCCGTAAAAAATTATTAATTAGAAATCATCTTCCTCATCATCGTTACCGTCATCATCACCGCCAAACATATCTTTAAATTCATCGTCAACTTTAAAATCATCATCTTCATCTGCTTTTTTGCCGCCAGATTTTTTCCCAGTTGATTTAGGCACATCAAATTCATCGAAATCAGGATCCCATTCTTCTTCCTCTTCGGGTTTTTCCCAATCATCTTTTGCATCTTCTGCCCCATCGTCATCATCATCATCATCACTTTCCTTTTTCTTTGCAGGTGCTTTCCCCCCTTTTTTGGCAGGCTTTGCATCTTCTTCATCACCTAAATCTAAATCAACATCATCTTGTTCCTCTTCCTTTTTAGTGGGTTTGGATGAAGGCTTCTTTGCAGCAACAATTTCTATTGCTTTAGTTTCTTGAGAAGCTACGCTTCTTTTTAATGGCGTTACTAACATAGTTACTTCAGGATTATTGCTGTAAAATTTCGGCGAAGTTTTTAATTAGCCAAATTTTTTAATTAAAATTTTCTGATTTTTTTTCTTTGACAACAGTCCTGCTTATTTAGCTGCTTCTATTATCTGATCCCGCCCCGGCCCGTTTGAAATATAATGTACATTAACGCCAAGGTAATTATTAATGAAAGATACATACTCTTTCATACTTGCGGGAAGTTCCCCGCTATTTTTTAGCTTACTTGTGTTAGTGTCCCACCCTTTGAATGATTTGTAAACAGGTTCTGGCTTTTGTTTATCCATCTGGAAAGGTACTTCCAATGTTTCTTTTCCTTTAATTCTGTAACTGGTGCAAACCTGTAATTCCTTAAACGAGTCCAGCACATCGGCCTTTGTCATTACAATTTTGGTTACCCCATTTATCATACAGGCAAAATTCAATGCCACTAAATCAATCCAGCCGCAACGGCGGGGCCTGCCGGTGGTTGCACCAAATTCGCTTCCGATTTTTCTAAGCTCTTCGCCGGTTTCATTTTCCAGCTCGGTAGGAAAAGGGCCGCTGCCTACCCGGGTGCAATAAGCCTTGGTAACACCAATTACATCTTTTATATACTGCGGGGCAATGCCCAACCCATTACAAACCCCTGCGGAAATGGTGCTGGAGGAAGTAACAAACGGGAATGTACCAAAATCAATATCCAGCATACTGCCCTGTGCACCTTCTGCTAATATTTTTTTGCCATTTTTTATTTGCTGGTTGATGAAGTATTCGCCGTTTACAATATTTAATTCTTTTAAAAATTCTAATGCTTCAAAAAATTCTTCTTCCCAAGCGGTAATGTCTTCCTGAAAATTATAGTTATCCAGCAACCGCTGGTGCTTTAAGCGGAGCTTGATATAAGAAGTAGTAAAATTTTTATCTAATAAATCACCCACCCGTAAACCGTTTCGTCCGGTTTTATCCATATAAGCCGGGCCTATTCCTTTTAAGGTAGAGCCAATTTTTTGGTGTCCTTTTGATAATTCAGCCGCTTTATCCAATGCCCTGTGTGTGGGAATGATAAGATGTGTCCGTTCAGAAATAAAAAGGTTTTTCTTCAGATCAATACCAAATGAAGCCACGGTATCACATTCTCTTTTCAGTGTAACCGGGTCAAGTACCACACCATTACCAATAAGGTTAATGATGCCTTTATGAAAAACCCCTGAAGGTATCTGGTGTAGCACCACTTTTTTATCTTCTACATATAATGTGTGCCCTGCATTGGGGCCACCCTGAAACCTGGCCACCACATCATAGTTTTTTGCGAAATAGTCAACTATCTTTCCTTTTCCTTCATCGCCCCACTGGAGGCCAAGTATTACATCTACCATTATTTTTGTTTGTCCCACTAAGTACACAAAGGATTTACTTAATGTCTTAACAGTCTTTGTGGGATTTGATTTTAAGACTGCTGGAAATTGATTATTCTGAAAAAAGATTTTCCTCAAAAACTTTCTTTCCTTAGTGCTTTTTGTAGGAAATCTATCAAAGCCCGGCAAAAATACGGGTTACAAAAAAAGCCACCGAATTAATCCGGCGGCTTATAAAAGATTTTATCAACAAAAAATAAAGTTAACGAACCAACGTTACCACACCCTTTTTTGTAATTATTTTATCCTGCTCTGTGATGGCCTCTGCCAACCAAACAAAACTGGCTGTTTGTTGCTCCTTACCTCCCAATGTACCATCCCAGCCATCATGCAGTTTAGTGGTAGAGAACATGAGTTGCCCCCAGCGGTTATACACCCGAAAGTAATTAAGTGTTTTTATTCCTACGGGGAAAGGTATTAATTTGTCATTCTTTCCATCGCCATTTGGCGAAAAAGCAGTTGGTATGTAAATATCAGGGCCTTTATAAATTTTTACCCTTATATATCCCTCGCCTTTGCAGCCAGCTATGGTAGATGCGGTAACCTGGTAGAGTATCTCATCACCAATAGAGCCAAAAGTTGGGCTGAAGGTGGTGGCATCCATTGTGGCTATCGGGTTCGGTATATTAGGATTGCTTAATCCCATTGATGGGCTCCAGCTATAATTTATTACATCGGTATCAGAAGGTATGGCCAGTATGGGAAACTGGTCGGTATGATAAACCACTGTATCGAAAGGAAAGGTTTTTACTTTAATCGGCGCCGTTACATCTATCCGCATACTATCGGTAACAAGGGAGGCGCAGCCATTAACATCGGTTAAAACAGACAGGGTGTAAACCACATCCTTTACCGGTGTTGATAAAGGGGTTTTTATATTCGTATTGTCGAGATAAGTACCCGGTACCCATTTATATTGTGTGCCCCCATTTGCACTTAGCTGATAGTTTTGCCCATAGCAAATAAAGCCATCGGCACCAGCATCGGGTATGGGAGCAGTATTTACATTTACAAATACAGTATCTTCTGCGGTGCAAAAACCCCTGGTTACCTTAACTATATATTGTGTTGTAACAATAGGATTTGCCACCGGATTAAAAATAGTTGTATCGCTTAACCCTGTTTTAGGCGACCATGCATATTGCAGGGCATTTGATGTGAGTGAAAGTTGGTTAGAAGTTCCTTCACAAATTGTTGGGTTTGTTTGCGGGGTAAATGTAAGGTCGTTTGTCAACCCAACAATAGCCTGAAAATTTGTAACACACCCATTTGCATCTTTTACATATACTGTATAGTTGCCCGAAAGCACATTAAATATATTTGAGCCCTGAAAATTTGTAGCATCTAATGAATACTGATAGCCCGGCACACCGCCACCTGCTGCTACAGTTATTGTTCCATCCGTACCCCCATTACAAGTAGCATTTGTATTTGCAGAATTGGCTGTTAATGCTGCTGGTTCATTTACGGTAATTGTTGTAGTTCCAGGACAAATATCCGCAGAGCGGAAATAAACTGTATAAATACCCGCAGCAACATTATTAAATACATTACTGGCTTGCCAGTTAACACCATCTAATGAATATCCAAAGGGTGCGGTGCCAATAGACGGGGGTACAACTGTAACGATTCCTGAATTACCGCCATTACAAAGCACATCAGTTTTTGTAGCTGTTGTGGTAAGGGCTGGGCCAGTGGCAACATCAACTGTAGTTGAGTTAGGGCAACCGTTTACATCAGTCATAGTAATGGTATGCGGGCCGGGGCTAACGTTGGTAAATGTGTAAGAACCGGCTGAGTTTACCGGTGTGCCAGTATCTAATGTAAAAGTATAAGGCGGTGTGCCAGTTTGTGGTGAGACAGTTATAGTGCCATCATTAGCACCTGCACAAAGTGTAGCCGTGGTAGAAGTAGTTGCTGTTATAGCAGACACCCTCGATACCCTTACTGTATCTGTACCAAATACCTCTGCAAGAGGATCGTCATTTTTTGTATATACTGAACGGATGATATAAGTAGTAAGGCCTGTAGCAGGCACACAGGTATTAGGGAAATTGGCTTCCATTATACCAGTACCAGCTGGCACAACTGTACCTGTTGAAATGACAGTGCCTGCTAAATCGGTTAATTCAACTCGTTTAAAAAGAGAGGTGCCGGCTGAGGGAACAAACCGCCAGCTTTCGTTCATACCTACTGTACCCCAGGGTGGGTCGGATACCTTTCGATTGGGTGGCATTAATGCAGTTGTTCTATTCCAGTCCTGTATACCAACCATTGATTTACCACTATTCCATGAAGCACATATTTCCTTACTAAAAATGCTTACTTCAATAATTCCTGTTGACTCGTAAAGTACTATTTGATGTGTATTCTCAATTAAGGAATTACAGGAACTGCCGAACAAGGGTACTTTATAGAAACTTAAAATCCACCTGCGGTGAGGTGCAGTACCAAAAACCTGATGTTGTATTCTTTGGGTTGGCGAAGTAGATACAGATGGATCTAAATCATGGTAAGGTCCCATAACCAATGCCCGGTCGTATGATACACTATTGGGCAAATCACCCGGGCCTGTTGAAAAATGAGAAAATAGCCCTGCTTTAGTAACATCGAATGAAATATAACCATTAGTACTTGCCACTAATTGATTGTAAGTAACTCCATAAAAATTAAACGGAAATCCAATGTTGATTATTGAAGAATAGCGGTCATCAATAGCTAAACTTGTTGGCGTTCCTGCCGGATCATCTGGCTGAACATAAACAGGTATACAGCCAGCAATAGTACTTGAAGGATTGATGGTATAAGTTGATGAACTGCCATATAAATCAGGTATTATGCCTTTTAAATCAAAACAAACAGTATTACAACCGGGTATTACAGTATCCCTTGAACAGTTAAATGAAAAGCCCTGTGCTTTTAATGATAAAGAGATGGTTATAAAACAAACAGGAATAGATAACAGCCTTAAAAATCTCAGTTGCATAAGTTGATGGTGCAGTTAGTCAGTTGATATAGAAATAACAAGCCAACAAGATATGAAAAATTATCGCTTGCAGAAGGAAAGCAATCGTTGATTTTTCATCATTTTCCAAAGGGATTTTACGATAAATACCAGTTGTTGTTTATGAGGGATTTAGGAAGGAATGTCTTCCATATCATACCTCTCAACCGATTCTATTCCCGGAAGAGCCAGCAGGTTTTGCACCAGATCATCCAACTCTTCTTTATCATGCACATACAGTTTTATATTGCCTTCAAAAAGGCCTTCTTTGGCTTCAATAGTAAGGGCGGCTATATTTATTTTTAAATCCCCGGAAATAAGCATGGTTATTTTATTTACCACTCCCACATCATCCATGCCCACAATTTTTACACCAGTAAGAAAGGATATTTCTTTGTTCTTTGCCCATTTTGTTTTTACCACCCTATGCCCATAATTGGAAAGCAGCTTGGCAGCATTTGGGCAGTTGGTACGATGAATGGTTAATCCCTTACCAGTTGTTACAAAACCAAACACATCATCACCCGGAATGGGTTTGCAGCAATTGGCCAGGTTATAAACAATCTTATCGCTGCTTTCGCCGAAGATTATAAGCTCCGCTTCTTTTTTTCCTGCAGTAATACCGGGAACATATTCCGGTTTTTCCGGTAAAAGTTTTATTGGCTTTGGTGCTTCTATCCTGTCGCCTGTTACTTTAAAATCTTTCAGGTCTTTAAGGTCAATATTTTTTACAGCTACCTGGTAAAACAAATCCACATTGGATGGCAACTTATACCACTGTACCAGTTCATCAATATTAAATTGTGCGAAGGAGGCACCCATGCCTTCTAATTTTCGCTGCACTGTATATTTTCCTTCATCAGCCACTTTTCTTTTTTCTTCCTTCAGTGCATCCCTTATCCTTCCTTTGGCTTTTGATGTTACTACAAAGCCCAACCAGTCTTCAGATGCTTTCTGTTTATTACTGGTGATGATTTCCACCTGGTCGCCACTATGCAGTTTATGGCTGATGGGAACAAGCTTATGATTTATTTTGGCGCCTATTGTTTTTACACCAATAGCACTGTGGATGGAGAAAGCAAAGTCCAATGCAGTAGAACCAACCGGCAGCATTTTTACATCACCCTTGGGTGTGTACACATAAATTTCTTCTGCAAGAAAACTGGTTTTAAAATCCTGCAGAAAATCTATACTGTCTGTTTCCTGGTTAGTTATTACTTCCCGTATTTGCTGAAACCATTTATCAAACCTGCTCTCATCATCTTTTCCTTCTTTGTATTTCCAATGTGCCGCCAAACCTTTCTCTGCTATTTCATTCATTCTTTTTGTACGGATCTGCACTTCCACCCATCTGCCCCTGCGAGCCCATTACCGTTGTATGCAGTGCTTCATATCCGTTGCTTTTGGGGTTGCTTAGCCAGTCCCTCAGCCTTTCTGGTGATGGGCTGTACTCATCCGTTATCATGGAGTATACTTTCCAGCAATCTTCTTTTTCTTTTTCAGGGGTTGAATCAAGAATTATACGGATAGCGAACAGGTCGTATACTTCTTCAAAATCCACCCCCTTCTTTTTCATTTTATTCCAGATGGAATGTATGCTTTTGGGTCTGCCATATATCTCTGCGTTTAAATCAGCTTTATCAACCTTATCTTTTATTGGTTTGATAAATTCATTTATAAACCTTGTTCTTTCTTTTTTTGTTTCAGCCAATTTTCTTGCAATGTCTTTATATACATCCGGCTCCATATATTTCATGGAGAGGTCTTCCATTTCTGTTTTGATATTGTATAAACCCATGCGGTGTGCCAGCGGTGCATACACATATACTGTTTCAGATGAAATCTTTAGTTGCTTTTCCCTTTTCATACTGTCGAGTGTACGCATATTATGCAGGCGGTCGGACAGCTTGATTAATATTACACGGGGATCATCAGTAAGAGTGAGCAGTATTTTTTTAAAGTTCTCTGCCTGCTGCGAAGCATTTACATCAATTACATTGGAAATTTTAGTCAGGCCATCAACTATACGGCTTATCTCATCTCCAAATTCTCTTTTGATATCATCTAATGTTACATCTGTATCTTCTACGGTATCATGCAGCAAGGCGCAAATAGTGGAGCGGACACCAAGACCAATTTCTTCCACACAAATCTTGGCTACTGCTAAGGGATGAAGGATATACGGTTCGCCACTTTTACGCCGCATGGTTTTGTGGGCATCGGCCGCCATTTCGAAAGCTATACGGATAAGATCTTTATCACCCGGTTTCAGTTTAAGCTTCAGTGTTTTTAAAAGGGAACGGTACTCCCGCAGAATGAGTTTTTTCTCTTCTTCTTCGTTCAGATTATACTTTGGTATCTGTGCTACAGTTTCCATGGATTACGAATTTACAGAATTTAAGCTAAGAGGGCAAATGAGGGGAAGAAGGAAAGCAGATTGCTGGAAAAAGAAAAAAGAGATAAAGAATTTTAAAATTACTCCTTATCTCTTTTTTCTCCTTTAAACTCTTAGCCTATTTCAAAAAATCATACCTAAGTATCACTTCATGTGCGTTAGCCCCATTATCATACACACTTAACGGGGTATTATAAATATCAAAACTATATCCGATTGTAAATTTCTTTTTAACCTTTACCCCGGCACTAAGCATCCAGCTTTGTCTTGTACGAAGAGAAAGCCCCCACCAGAATATGTCATTATGTACCACCCTTGCGCCTACCTGCAACTCAGTTGGTGCATTAGGCAAATAAATTAAAAGCAAGTTGGGAATAATTGTTGTTGTTCCATCTATATCCCATTTGTAATTTCCATGAAAATAATAGTGACGGTAAAGCCTTCCCTGCTCAGTTGTAGTAAGGTTGCCTGAATATAAATCAAGTTTAGACTGTACTAGCTGGCTTACCGATGCACCGAGTTGTAACTTTTTCCCGGTGTAGGCAATGCCAAAACCAGCATCAAACTTAAATCTGTTTTCAGCACTGTTAAGCACAGGGTCGTTAGCACCTAATGATTGCTGCAACTTTGCTTTATCAAAAGAAAATTGTTGCCCCCTTGCTTCAAGCCCTAAAGAAAAACTACCACCACTTTTCATTGGTATGTGATAAGCGTATGACATTTGCACCCCTGTTCTTTTAGTTGGCCCGGTTTTATCGCTGTATAAATAACCACCAATGCCAATTTTTACTTTTGACAAATAGGTGGAGCCAAACAAGGTTGCGGTTTGCGGGCCGCCATCAATACCATCCCACATGGTGCGGTATGATGCGCCAATCATTCCATGCTGATCCGCACCTGCGGCAGCAGGATTATGGAAAATTCCCTGCATATCATAAAAAGAAGAAGTATGCAATTGCTGTGCTTTACTATTTACAGCAGCAAAAAAAGAAATCAATAAATATATATAACGGTTCATTTTCTGTTTTTTAATGAGTGATTAGCGAAGTATGGTCAGGTTTCCTTTCAATTGGACAAGCTTTCCGTTTATCAGGTAAAAACGGATTACATAATAGTAGGTGCCGTCAGGCAAAGTTTTGCCTTCATATGTACCGTTCCAGTTATTTTTATAATCATTGGATTCAAAAACTTTTGAACCATACCTGTTAAATACCTGTGCTGTTAATTTGGAAATACAGGTTGTACCGTTGGATATTAACCATAAATCATTCACCCCATCACCATTCGGTGTAAAGGCTTCCATTGGTTTTACACAATAAGGAACTACTGTAATTGTAACATCATCCGTTGCTATACACCCCTGCTGTGATGTAACCCTTAGATTATAAGGGGTGGTAACTACAGGATTAGCATCCGGTGCAAGTACGGTTGCAGAACTAAGCGCCGCAGCTGGTGTCCATAAATAACTGCCTGCCGAACCTGTTGCCTGTAATTTTATCACATCCCCTGCAATAATTGTTAAATCCGGGCCTGCATTAGCAGTAGCACCTTCAAACACAGTTAAAGTAAATGTGCGGTTGGCTGTACAAACACCCAGAGTACCGGTTACAGTATAATTTGTTGTGGCCTGTGGAGCCAGTGTTGGGTTTGCAATAGCTGTATTACTTACTCCAGTTGCCGGCGACCAACTATAGCTTGCCGCATTACCAGCAACCGTTGGAGTAAACGAAGCACCCCGGCAGATGGAAGCATTGCCATTAGCAGTAAGTGTAAGGTTGTTTTGTAACGCTACAGTTGCTGAAGCAGATGCAGTACATCCCGCTGCATCTCTTGCTACTATATTATAAACACCCTGTGCCAATGCACTAAACACATTGGATGATTGAAATGTGCCGCCATTTAAAGAATATTGAAATGGTAAAGCCCCGCCAGCAGTAGTTACAGTAACAGTTCCATTATTGTTGCTGCAATTAGTTGGTGTTGCAACAGCTGTTGCAGTTGGGTTGCTTACATTATTTACCGTTACCCTTACTGTATCCATTCCGAATACTTCAACATTCGGGTCGTCATTTTTCTGATAAACTGATTTTACAACATACTGGTTAGTTCCTGAAGGCACACAAAAATTAGGGAAACTGGTTTTATAAGTACCATCGGGCTGGCTGGCAACCGTTCCTGTTGCTAATAAAGTACCGGCAAGGTTATAAGCCTCCACTCTTTTAAATAATGAGGCACCGCCAGATGGTACAAACCGCCATGTTTCATTCATACCAACAGTACCCCATGGGGCATCGCTGGCTTTTCTGCCCGGCGCCATTATCGCTGCGTTTTGCGTAAAATTTTGCAGGCCAATCATTGCCCTCCCATCATTCCATCCACTGCATATTTGCTGGCTATACATATATACTTCAATAATTCCTGTTCCTTCATGTATAGTTATCTGGTGGGTGTTTTCAATAAGGCTGTTACAAGCCGAGCTAAACAGTGGTACTTTATAAAAACTCAGTATCCATTTTCTATTAGGTGCTGTGCCAATAGTGCTGTATTGAATTTTTCGTCCGGGGGAAGTATTAACAGAAGGATCCAAATCATGATAAGAACCCATAATCAAACCTTTATCATAAAATGTGCTTGGCAGATCCTGTGGTGTGCTGCCATTAATGATATCCCAATGAGAAAACTGCCCCGCTTCTGTTAAATCAAAACATACATACCCGTTTGTACTTGCTACTAATTGGGTATAGCTTGTTCCAAAAAAAGAAAAGGGAAAGCCGATATTAATGGCTGAAGAATACCTGTCATCAATAATAAGGTTGGTGGGTGTGCCATTGCCTCCCGGGTCAACTGTAGCCGGAAAACATGCAGGTATATTAGTTGCCGTGTTAACTGTGTAAGTGGCACTTGAGCCATGAATATCGGGGATGATTGTTTGTAATGTAAAACAAGCCCCGTTAGCACATCCGTTTACGGCAGTATCTTTTTTACAATTAAAATTAAACCCGGTTTGAGAAAAGGAAGCGGTATTAAGCAATAAAGCCATACCAGCTGCTATCAGCAGCCTTTGCAGAAAAAACTGTCTCATCAGCAATTATCCTGTAAACCTACAGGAAGGTTTTGGTGGTAAAATAAGTGGCAAGCAGCCGCAATAGTTCTTTAAGGATGATGAATGAAAGAAAACGGCTATTTCTTTCTTAAATTTTGATAGGTTCTGGTTAGGGTTTCAAACGTACAATATTTAATGGCATTTTGCAAAAACCTGCATCTTTTTAATACTTTTCGGCCTTTCCATTCGATAGAATAGCCTACATTTGCAGCCCTAAAACACCGGGTGTGGCGAAATTGGTAGACGTACCAGACTTAGGATCTGGCGCCGTGAGGCATGGGGGTTCGAGTCCCTCCACCCGGACACTTCTGTAAAGGGTTAATTGGTATATTGGTTAATTTAACGCACCAGTTAACCATTTAACTTAATTAACTCAATTAACTACAATGGCTACAGTTACTAAAGAAAACATCGGGCTGCTGCATGAAAAGCTGACAGTGAAATTAGAAAAGACCGATTACCTCCCCACTTTTGAAAAAGCATTGAAAGAATACAGCAAGAAGGCCAATATTCCCGGCTTAGAAAAGGGATGGTGCCATGCAGGACTTATTAAAAAAATGTATGGTTCTTCTTTGTTTACAGATGAAGTACTGAAGTCAGTTGACCGGGAACTTATCAGCTACCTGCAAAACGAGAAGGTGGACATTTTTGCACAACCACTTCCATTAGAATCTGATTTTAAACAATTAGATGTAAATAATCCGCTGATTATAGTTTTGATTTTGAAATAGGGATGAAGCCGGAATTTCAACTTCCTGATTTGGCAAAAGCCAAAACTACAAAGTATGTTGTTACTGTTACCGATGAAATGATTGACAATGAAGTTACCCGCCTGCAAAACAGATATGGTAATATGAAGGATGAAGAAACGGTGACTACAGAAGAAAATGTACTGAACCTTTCTTTTACAGAAGTAAATACTGAGGGAGCAGAAGTGGAAGGCGGAGCTAAAAAAGATAATTCTGTTTTGGTAAAATATTTTGCTGAAAAATTTCGTAAAAACTGGATGGGCAAAAAAGTGGGTGACAGTGAAACAACAAACTAAAAAATGCTTTTGACGAAAAAGAAAGAGAATGGATAATCAGTGATCTTGGTTTAAAAGAAGATACTACTGCTGCTGATAAAATTTCAAAATAGAAATAACAAAAGTTGGCCTGCTGGAGAAAAAAGAACTGAATGAAGAATTTTTCAATCAATTATATGCTGAGCAGAGTGTGGTAACTGAAGCCGATTTCCGTAACAAATTAAAAGAAGAAATACAGAACTATTGGGGCGGCCAGGCCAGTAACCAGATACAAGACCAGGTATATCATGAACTGCTTGACCATACCAAAATTGAATTTCCAAGGGTTTCTAAAAAAATGGATTAAGACACAAAGAGACAGCAAAACACCGCAAAACAGACGAAGAAGTGGAAAAAGAATTTCCTGCTTTTCATCAGTCAGCTAAAATGGACATTAATCTCTGACAAAATTGTACAGGATAATGCCGTACAGGTAAACCCTGATGAAGTAAAGGCATTTGCCAAACAACAATTATTTAGCTACATGGGTGGAGCCAACCTTAGTGATGACCAGCCCTGGGTAACCGATTATGTAGAGAAAATGATGAAGGACAGAAAGTATGTAGAGGATTCTTACAACCGCATACAAACCCAGAAAATATTTGAATGGGCCGCCGCACAGGTAAAGCCAACTGATAAAGATATTTCGTGCCGAAGATTTTACGAAGATGGTGGAAGAGCATCAGCATTCGCATCATTAGCCCCTGTCTCTATAAGGGGGAAACTTAGGTTAAAAATATCTTCTTTATCAGCCTCGCTTATGCGGGGCTTTTTTATAGTTTATGCCAAATCGTCAACAGGGCTTGTTATTAATGTCAGCAATTTTGCGGTTACGGCATTTGGACGGATATTTGATGCACTGAACCAGTTCAGCTATAAATAATTATCTATGACTTTTAATTCCGAGTTCGAAAAATATGCCGTTAAACACCACGGCATTTCCAGCAATACTTTAAATGGTTATGCATCTCACTGGTAACGGCAATGACACCAAACATTATTGAAGAACGTTCGCTGAACGTTGCCGTAATGGATGTGTACAGCCGCCTTATGATGGACCGTATTATTTTTCTTGGCTATCCTATTAATGATGAAATAGCCAATATCGTAACAGCACAATTATTATTTCTTGATTCTTCTGACAGGTCAAGGGATATAAATATGTACATCAATAGTCCCGGTGGCAGTGTGTACTGTGGTTTGGGTGTGTATGATACCATGCAGTATGTAAGTCCTGATATTGCCACCATTTGTATTGGTGTGGCGGCATCTATGGCTTGTGTATTATTAGGTGCAGGTACCAAAGGAAAAAGGGCTGCATTAAAACATTCCAGAATTATGATGCACCAGCCAAGCGGTGCTATTGGCGGACAGGCAAGTGATATTGAGATTACTGTAAATGAAATCCGTAAACTGAAAAAAGAATTGTATGAAGTCGTGAATCATCATACCGGGAAACCAGTAGAGCAGATTGAAAAAGATTTTGACAGGGATAACTGGATGACGGCTGCCGAGGCAAAAGAATATGGATTGGTGGATGAAGTGCTGCTGACGAATCCGAGGAAAATGAAGAAAGATTAGGCTAAGAGAAAGCAAAAGAGAAAATGAGAAAAAGAGGTTTCCGAACCTCACACTTTAAACCCTTAACAATTAAAATTTTTACATGAACCGCAATCAATTTTTATACAACGACTGGAAAGCTGAAGATGAAGAAGAAGAAAAAGAAGAACGCCAAAGAGTGATATTGGTATGTTCAGCAAAAAATTAGAAAGATATTTTTTTGAAAAAAGGGCTGTCTATCTCTGGGGTGTGGTGGATGATAAAAGTGCCAAAGACATCGTAAGCAAACTGCTGTTGCTGGATGCTGATAAACCCGGCGAGGAAATTAAATTCTATATCAACAGCCCCGGCGGTGTGGTAACAAGCGGCATGGTAATGTATGATACCATGCAGATGATCAGAAGCCCGGTTAGTACTATTTGTATGGGTCTTGCCGCATCTATGGGTTCTATTTTATTAAGTGGTGGTGAAAAAGGCAAGCGGTATATTTTCCCGCATGGGGAAGTAATGATTCACCAGCCAACACTGGGTGGCTATATACAAGGTGTAAGTGCCGATTTGGAAATACAGGCCAAGGCAAACCAAGACGGGTTAAAGAAATTGGGGCCACCATACTGGCAAAAAACTGCGGCAAAACGGTGGAGCAGATTATGAAGGATTTTGACCGGGATTACTGGATGGATGCCAAAGGGGCTATTGAATATGGCATTGCCGATAAGCTGATTGACAGCCTGTAAACCACTTAAAATTAATGGATTAGAGAAAATTAACTTGGCAGGTACAATTAATTTTGCAGCATTATTGATAAAAACTACTCTTAACCGGGTGGTTTTTATACTTTTGTGAGTTACAATTCCGTTTGTACCCCGTTATAATATTAACAAGCTATGGCTAAAAATCCTTTACATTGCTCATTTTGTGGCCGCAGCCGAGACGAGGTTAAAATCCTTATCGCCGGCCAGGAAGGGCATATTTGTGAAAACTGCGTTGAACATGCCCGGGAAATAATTGATCAGGAACTTACTATCAAAGACGAAAAAGGCACTTCTTCTTTCAAGCTCACCGTTAAGAAGCCTGTTGACATCAAAAAGTTTTTGGATGAATATGTCATAGGCCAGGATGAAGCCAAGAAAACACTGGCGGTGGCCGTTTACAATCATTATAAAAGATTACAGCAACCTAAACAGGTTGAAAATAATAATGGCAACGATGTAGAGATTGAAAAGAGCAATATTATTATGGTGGGTGAAACAGGAACCGGTAAAACATTACTGGCAAAAAGTATTGCCCGTTTGCTCAACGTTCCATTTACCATTGTTGATGCTACGGTATTTACCGAAAGCCGGTTATGTGGGTGAGGATGTGGAAAGCATATTATCACGATTGCTGCAGGTGTGCAACTATGATGTGGCTGCAGCCGAAAGAGGAATTGTATTTATTGATGAAATAGATAAGATTGCCCGTAAGGGTGATAATCCATCCATTACCCGTGATGTAAGTGGCGAAGGTGTACAGCAGGGTATGTTGAAATTATTGGAAGGTTCAGAAGTGCTGGTGCCACCACAAGGAGGCCGCAAACACCCGGAACAAAAATTGGTTAAAGTAAATACCCAAAATATACTCTTTATTTGTGGTGGTGCTTTTGATGGTATTGACCGGATAATTGCCCGCCGGGTACAAACCAATACCATTGGTTTTAATGTAGATAAAGAATTGCAGGAAGACATGAAGAAAAACTTGCTGCGCTATGTTAACCCGCAGGATTTAAAATCATTTGGTTTGATACCAGAATTGCTGGGTCGCTTGCCAGTGGTTACACATCTTGACCCCCTTGATGCTATTGTACTAAGGGCTATACTTACAGAGCCTAAGAATGCCCTTATTAAGCAATACAAAAAATTATTTGAACTGGAGGGCATACATCTTACCATTGAAGAAAAAGTGTATGACTTTATGGTGGAAAAAGCCCTGGAGTATAAGTTGGGTGCAAGGGGTCTACGCAGCATTTGCGAAGGTATATTGACGGATGCGATGTTTGAGCTTCCATCTTCTAAAGAAAAAGAATTTACCCTTGACCTGGAATATGCACAGCGTAAGTTTGATAAGAGTAAACTGAGTTTGCTGAAGGTGGCTTAAGCCGCCCATTCCTTAAAGGATTAAAATGTTTTAATGATACTTTGAGTCCGGCATTTTTGTTTCTGACTTTTTTAAATTAATGACACATGCAGGAACTAATAGACAAATTAAAAGCAGAAGCCAACCTTACTGATGAGCAGGCAAAACAGGCAATTACCACTATTAAAAATTATGTAGTGGAAAAATTTCCTATGCTGGAAGGGGCAGTTAATAATGTGTTTGGGGGAGAATAGCACTGTCATGCTGAACTTGTCCAAGCATTTACAGTGCTTCATTTAATATCCCTGCACTTTTTACCTTTTGGATGATTGGCAGCTTCATAGGGTGTCATTGCCCTATGGCATGATTGAAAAATGATAGCTGCAATAATAATTACTAGTAATGTTTTAATTGTTTTCATAGTTATTTGAATTGGCTGTGAAGATAGTTTCAGCCTTTAATAAATCAAATGGATTTCCCGCATGAAAAATGCTTTTTATTAAAAGGGTTTTCCGGGGGTATTTACGCAGTTCTACCAACCCACCAGTATCGTTTCTATACTTACCAGTTCATCTCCGATAAAATTTGTTTGCTGCAACGAATCAATACTATTATCCAATTGTGCTGCTGAACTTGCCCCCACCAAAACAGACGTTACCCTTTTATCTTTCAGCAACCAGGCAATAGCCATTTGTGCCAATGACTGCCCCCGTTTTAAAGCGATTTCATTTAATGCCTGTACCTTTTTTATTGCCTCCGGCAAAATTTCATTTTCCTGCAAAGCCCCGTTGCTTAAGCCCCGCCCAACCCTTGATGAAGATGGGATGCCTTTTAAATATTTATCTGTGAGCAGCCCTTGCGCCAATGGCGAAAAAACAATACAGCCGATTCCTTCTTCACCAATAACATCTAACAGGTTTTTATTAAGCGGATTATTTTTATCCTCCACCCACCTTACAAACAGGGAATATTTAGGTTGATGAATAATACAGGGTGTACCCAGCTGTTGTAAAATAGCGGCGGCTTGTTTTGTTTGTTCTGCTGTATAGCTCGATATGCCTGCATACAATGCTTTACCGCTTCTTACAATCTGATCAAGCGCCATCATGGTTTCTTCCATGGGTGTATTGGGGTCGGGGCGATGAGAATAAAATATATCAACATAATCAACCCCAATTCTTTTCAGGCTTTGGTCGAGGCTTGCCATTAAATATTTTCTGGAACCCCATTCGCCATAAGGCCCCGGCCACATATAATACCCTGCCTTGCTTGAAATAATTAATTCATCACGGTATTGCTGCAAATCCTGTTTTAATATTTTACCAAAATTTATTTCTGCTTCCCCCGCAGGCGGGCCATAGTTATTTGCCAAATCAAAATGGGTAACACCTCTGTCAAATGCCCGGAAGATTATCTGCTGCATAGTTTCGTAATCATCTACCGAACCAAAGTTATGCCACAGCCCTAATGAAATGGCTGGTAACAACAAACCGCTTTTGCCACATCGGTTGTATTGCATAGAATCATAACGGGAAGGAGAAGCGGTGTACATATCTCTTTAATTTGAAAACAAAAATAAGCAGTTGGTATTTCATTTAAACAAACATCCCGGCGCAATGGCCGGGATGAATTTAATGGGTACTTCTTTATTTGGTTTTCCGTCCTTGTTCTCTTTAACTGCAACCGCCCTGCGTACCACAGTTCAAACATTTATAACAAGTACCGCTGCGTACTGTTATATGCCCGCAGTTGGTACAGGCAGGTGCATCGCCCTGCATTTTTTTGTTCATCACATTCATTGCATCCATACTGCCATCTGTTTTTACTGCTTGTGCTACTTTTTGTGTTTTTGCCGGCTGGGGTGCAGCACTACCTGATGATGGGGTAATCCGCACACTTGATAATTCCGGGTTCCACATATTCCAACGGATTGGAAGGCACTTCATCCCAATCATCAGCACCAGTATTCATTACTTCTGGCTTATCTAATACATGTACTAAATCAGTACGGCCCAGGTATTCATAACCCAGTATCCGGAATATTAAGTCAACTATAGAAGTGGTTGATTTAATATTCGGGTGCTCTACAAATCCGGATGGTTCAAATCTTGTAAAAGCAAATTTGTCAACAAACTCTTCTAATGGCACACCATATTGCATACCGATAGAAATAGAAATAGCGAAACAGTTCATCATACTACGCATGGTAGCACCTTCCTTCGCCATGTCAATGAAGATTTCTCCTAATGTTCCATCTCCGTACTCACCAGTACGTAAGAAGATAGCTTGTCCGTTGATTTTTGCTTTTTGGGTAAAGCCTCGACGTTTGGCTGGCAATGCCCTTCTCTCTACAATACTTGCTAATTTTCTTTTTAGTTTGGTATCAGGAGAAGATTGTACCCTTTTCTGTACTTCTTCCAGCAGTTCTTCTACTGTTAGTTTTCCGAGGTCTACAATGTTTGATTCTTGTGGTTGTGCGTTGTCAGTTGTCGGTTGTCCGGCTTCAACCTCTTTGCTGTCTTCTGTTTTCTTCTTTTTGTCTGATTTGTTACTAAGAGGCTGCGACAATTTTGAGCCGTCACGGTACAAAGCATTTGCTTTTAATCCTAACTGCCAGCTTAGTAAATAAGAGTCAGCAATTTCTTCCACTTTAGCTTCATTGGGCAGGTTGATAGTTTTGGAGATAGCACCACTGATAAAGGGTTGCGTAGCTCCCATCATGCGGATATGGCCATGTGCATGGATATACCGTTGGCCTTTTGCTCCACATTTGTTGGCACAGTCAAAAACGGGCAGGTGTTCTTCTTTCAATAATGGGGCTCCTTCCAGCATCATCGTTCCGCATACATAATCGTTAGCGGCTTCAATTTGCTCATCAGAAAAGCCTAATGCTTCTAATAAGCTCCATTCAAAATCGTTGTATTGTTCCGGAATAAAGCCTAGTCTTTGCAGGCATTCTTCACCCAGTGTATATTTATTAAATACAAATCCAACTTCAAAAGCAGTCAATGCTGCTGCATCCAAACGTTTTATTTCATCGGCGATAAATCCTTTTTCACTTAATGACTGGTGATTGATAAAAGGTGCCCCTGCAAATGAAGCAGAGCCTGTAGCATATTTAATAATATTCTCAGATTCTTTTTCAGAATAACCCAGGTTCTTTAATGCCGCAGGAACAGACTGGTTGATGATTTTGAAATAACCACCACCGGATAGTTTTTTAAATTTCACCAGTGCAAAATCTGGCTCAACACCAGTAGTATCGCAATCCATTACTAAACCAATTGTTCCTGTTGGTGCAATTACAGTTGCCTGTGCATTTCTGTAACCAAAATTCTCTCCCATCTCCACTGCATCATCCCATGCCCTGCAGGCAGCTTTCAATAAATAGTCAGGGCAATGCTGTGCTTTTATACCTTGTGGTTTCAAACTTAAGTTTTCAAACTCATCCGCATCATACGCAGCCAGGCGATGGTTACGCATTACCCGCATCATATGGGCTTTGTTTTCTTCATATCTTGGAAATGCGCCAAGTATTTCGGCCATCTCTGCTGATGTCTTATATGAAACACCTGTCATGATAGCGGTTAATGCACCGGCTATTCCCCTTGCTTCTTCACTATCATAAGGAATACCGCTAACCATTAACATAGTACCGAGGTTAGCATAACCTAATCCGAGAGTTCTGTATTCATAACTCAATTGCGCCACTTCTTTAGAAGGGAACTGCGCCATCAATACAGATATTTCCAACACAACAGTCCAGAGGCGGCAATTGTACTCATACCCTGTTACATCAAACTGGTTTGTTTCTGTATCAAAGAATTTCATCAGATTAGATGAAGCTAGGTTGCAGGCTGTATTATCAAGAAACATATACTCAGAGCAAGGGTTAGATGCCCTTATCTCTCCACCTTCGGGGCAAGTATGCCATTCGTTGATGGTTGTATTGTATTGTGTCCCGGGGTCGGCGCAGCTCCATGCTGCATAAGCCACTTGATTCCAAATTTCCCTTGCAGGAATTTTTTTCATCACCCTGCCATCCATTCTTCCTTTCAATTCCCAATCGCCATCTTCTTCCAATACTTTAAAGAATGAGTTAGGTATGCGAATAGAGTTATTTGAATTTTGTCCGCTTACGGTTCTGTATGCTTCATCTTCATAACCCGAAGGATAACCGGCTGCAATTAATGCGCCTACTTTTTTCTCTTCCTCTACTTTCCAGTTAATGAAGTCTATAATTTCAGGATGGTCTAAATCCAAACAAACCATTTTAGCAGCACGGCGGGTTGTACCACCACTTTTAATGGCACCTGCAGCCCTGTCACCAATTTTTAAGAAGCTCATCAAACCTGATGAAGTTCCACCACCGCTTAATTTTTCACCAGCACCACGAAGGTTTGAGTAGTTGGTGCCGACACCTGAACCATACTTAAAAATTCTTGCTTCCCTTACCCACAAATCCATGATACCACCTTCATTCACCAAGTCATCATCCACACTTAATATAAAGCAGGCATGCGGCTGTGGCCTTTCGTATGCGTTTTGAGATTTTTTTAATTCCCCATCTGTTTGATCAACGTAGTAGTGCCCTTGTGGCTTGCCGGTAATACCATAGCTTTCATGCAACCCTGTATTAAACCATTGCGGTGAGTTAGGCACACACATTTGATTTAAAATTGAGTACACCAATTCTTCGTAAAAAACAGTTGCATCTTTTTCAGATGCAAAGTATCCGTAACGCTGCCCCCATGCCATCCAGCAATTAGCCATACGATGTGCTACTTGCTTTGCAGATGTTTCCCTGCCAAAACTTCCATCAGCTTGCGGTACCCCTGCTTTACGAAAATATTTTTGTGCTAAAATGTCTGTTGCAATCTGGCTCCACTGTTTCGGCACTTCCACATTATTCATTTCAAATACCGTTTCCCCACTCGGGTTTCGTATAACGGAAGTACGGTAATCATACTCGAACATATCGAAAACATTCACATCGTCGCTGGTAAAGCGACGGGAGAATTGCAAACCGCTTTTGGCGGCTGATTTGGTTTTGGTAGCCATAACTAAAAAAGAATTTCTGGGGTTAGTAACTTAGCAATCTATAAACGTCGTTGACGAAAATATTTTTAAGTATCTATATTTCAAGTTTAGAAATATCAACATTTGTGGATAAGGCTTGTGCAAAACAGCCAGATGCAAGCCAGTAGTGTGTTTGGGGCATTTTTCACAACCAGGCCCCGATTTCCGGGAAATTTTTTTTGGAGAATTACTGCCGCTGTATTAGCAATACCTTTTACCAATGAAAACAATTTTTTAAGCTATAAACTGCAACCTTGTATTATGTTTTGTGTAGGTTTGTACCATGTCTATCGAAGTAAAAAATTTATTGAAAGAATATGGCGAACAGAAAGCCGTAAACAACATTTCTTTTAAAGTAAACAAGGGTGAGATTGTTGGTTTTCTCGGGCCCAACGGCGCAGGAAAATCAACCACCATGAAAATTATAACAGGCTACCTGCAACAAACAAATGGTGAGGCAATTGTATGCGGCATTAATGTAGCAGAACAACCATTGGAAACAAAAAAGAAGATTGGTTACCTGCCGGAGTTGAATGCTTTGTACTATGATATGTATGTGAGGGAGTATTTAGGATTTGCTGCTGAAGTGCACAAAATAGATAATAAACAAGCCGCAATAGAAAAAGCAATAGAAACTGTAGGCCTTAAACTGGAAGCAAAGAAAAAAATCGGCCAGTTATCCAAAGGCTATAAGCAAAGAGTGGGTTTAGCTGCCGCATTAATACACAATCCTGAAGTATTGATATTAGATGAACCCACCAGCGGCCTCGACCCTAACCAGATAGTTGAAATAAGAGAAGTTATAAAACAACAGGGAAAAGATAAAACGGTTTTATTCTCCTCACATATATTACAGGAAGTAGAAGCTATCTGCGACAGGGTGATAATAATTAACAAAGGGAATATTGTGGCAGATGATAAGCTGGCAAATCTGAAAGGCGGACAAAAGCAACTGAATGAATTGAGGCTTACACTAAAAGAAGCTGTATCACAAGATGTATTTGAAGGCATTCAAAACATTCAGCAGTTAAATGCTTATACATGGGCATTTAAAACCGATAATTTCGATGCCCTTAAACGACGCATTATGCAATTAGCATTAGATAAAAACCTGAATATTGTTAATTGGGAAACAGGCAATAACAGTTCCCTAGAAAATATTTTCAAGGCTTTGACAAATTAAGTTTATTTGGGAAGCATAATTCTGAAACCAAAATAAAGGCCATTGACCAGATGCACTGAGATTACTTGAAAATCCGAAAGCAGAACTATGACTGTTGGTTGGCTTGAGGGCATAAGTATTTTATATTTTTGAACGGTAAAATTAAGGCCGGCAATATTAGAAAACCCAGTTTCTAAAAATACTTTTTTTGAAATACCGATTGAAAAGCTGGTGTAACCGGGCACTAAGAGAAAGGTTGTGTTAACAGATGTTTGTTTACTTGGATTGATTCCCAACAGATAAGATTTTCTTCTAAATTTATATAAGCTCCAGCCTGTAAAAAGCAGAAAATTTCCAGAAATCTGACTTGTACCTCCTCATACAAATAACCAATTCCGTATCATTTGTATTTATATCCCCCGTCAGAATTACTGGTCATCATTATATGACTGGTAAAACCCAGTTTAACGCCATGAAACATATTTTCTCTTGTAGCAATACCTATTACAGGTGAGAGTGAAAAATTAGTTGATTTATTATTTGCGCCAGATCCGCTGTTATTCGTTTGCTGGCTAAAAGAAATATCACCCCCAAGCAATAAAGATCCTTTTTTAAACTGTGCATTGCTTACAAATACTATTCCTAAAAAATGCTGCTAAAAGTAATTTTTTAACCATGGTTTTAGTTTTAGGAAGGCAATATGGATAAAAAAAAGAACAGGAAAATGTTAATCCTGTTCTTTTAACAAAATGTTGAAGTATTGTTTTAAAACCCTTTTTTCTCCCCGGCCTTTTCCGTTTTTCCTTTTTCAAAATCGCCACCGTACACTACTACTAATTTCGACTTGTCGAAATATTTACGAAGGGCTGCATTTACCACCTCTGGTGTCAGTGCTTTTATTTTATTTTCAAAATTTGTAAAGTCATTCAGGTCCCTGTCATCCCGTATATACCAGCGGAGTGTCCTTGCAAGAAAGCTATTATCGCCCAACGATGTCCTGTTCTGCTCCATCAGGCTGCCCTTCGATTTTTCCAACTCATCTTTTGTAAAACCCCCGGTAATAGCTTTATCAATTTCCTGGTGAAGGGCAGAATCCAACCTGCCTTTATACAACGGGTTAAACGCAGCATAAAGGCCCCAGTTTGCCACATCGGTTTTATAATTAGAACCCATAAAACTCCCCGCACCATAACTCATGCCTTCGTTTTCCCGCAGCCGCTGTGGTATGCGGGAGTTGAGGAATGCACCACCACCCAGCAATTCATTGGCCATAAACATAGCCGGGAAATCCGGATGCTTCTCAGAAATATTTATATTGATATTCCCGAGCATCGATGCATTTGTTTTATCAGGTGTGTTGATGGTTTCGGTTGCGCCTTTCACTTCAAAATGTTTTGGCTCTACTAATGCGAATGCCGCCTTGCTGTTCCAGCTATCAAAAGATTTTTGCAGAAAATCCGCTATTTGTTTTTTATCCAGCTCACCTACAAAAGAAGATATAGAATTGTTTGCACCATAAAAATCTGTATAGAATTTTTTAACATCACCCAGTTTTACTTTTGCCATGTCTTCCAATGCTTCATCAGATGAAGAGGCATAAAGTGGGTGCCCTTTTGGATAATCAGTAGTGAGTTTGCCAAGTTTTTCTGAAGTAATTGTTTGCGGATCATTTTTATTTGCTTCAATACCCGCCCTTGTTTCCAATTTTAGTTTTTCAAACTCTGCTTCATCAAATTTTGTATTCTTCAGCATATCATCAAGCAACACCAGTGCCGCTGCAAGGTTTTGCTTATCGGTATTTATGTTGATGATGAAACCATTGGGGTTGTAAAAAAACGAAATGTCTGTTTTTATTTTATCCAGTTCATCGCTTATTTGTTTTTTGCTCCTTGTGGTTGTCCCTGTTTTCAGCATTGCTACCGCAAGTGAGGCTGCTCCGCTTTTATCCTTCAGGCTCTTCTCATCACCAAAACGTACAGAGATGCTTCCACTTATTTTATCCCCCTTCGTTGGCTTTTGCAACAGGGCATATTTTGCACCGTTGGACAGCTTGCCATACTCCGTATTTTTTTTAATATTATCAATGCTGGTTTCAAAATTTGCTTTTTGTGCGGCTACTTCTTTTCCTTTATAACCGGTTAACAGTTTGTTTAAATCGGGTGTTTCATTTATTACCACCCTATCTGGTTTTGCTTCCGGAATGAATAAACCCACCGTACGGTTTGAAGGCTTATAATATTTTTTTGCAGCCGCTTTTAAATCATCAACAGTCAGTTTTTCCATTCTGTCCCTGTTAAGGAACCAAAGCCTCCAATCCCCTGCACCAATATATTCTGTGAGTTCAATAGCAAAGTCAGTTGTTTTGTTCATTGCATTTTCAATATACTTCAGCCTGTTATTTTTTGCCCTTGCTAGGTCTTCTTCCGTAATATTCATAGTGGCTATTTCATCTACCCCTTTCAGCAAAGCCCATTTAGCACTGTCAATACTTTTATCTTTTGGTACATCGCCGCTTATATAGGTAAAGCCGGGGTCATAGAGGGTGGGGCTCCAGGCACTGATACTGGTAGCCAATTTTGTTTCCACTAATTTTTTATATAAATAGCCTGATGGGTCGTTGGTTAATATTTCAAGCAATGCATCATTGGCAGCATAATCTTTATCAGCCACTGAGGGTGTGTGGTAGCCCAGTGCAAAATATTGTATATCACCTGTACGGTTTAGTGTTACATTTCTTTCGCCATCCTGTGCAGGTTCGTATGTATAGGTGGGCTGCAGCTTGCGGGTTGGTTTTGGTATTGGATTAAAATACTGTTGTACATACTGCAAGGCTTTTTTATCATCAAATTTCCCTGCAATTACCAAAACAGCATTATCCGGCTGGTAATATTTTTTATAAAATGTTTTAAGGTTTTCTGCTTTCACCCTTTCAATATCTTCTTTGCTGCCTATGGTTGATTTACCATAGTTGTGCCAGAGGTACATGGAGGACAATACCCTTTCAAATAACACACCTCCCTGGCTATTTTCACCTATTTCAAATTCATTCCGCACCACACTAAATTCTTTTTTCAGTTCTTCGGGCAATATTTTTGAATTCACCATCCTGTCGGCTTCCATATCTATTGCCCATCGCAGGTTTTCGTCTGATGCGGAAAGCACTTCGTAATAATTTGTACGGTCTAGCCAGGTGGTGCCATTGGCAAATGCCCCTTTGTTGGCAATTTCAATTTTAATGTCCTTGAATTTTTTGCATTGTTTAAAAAGCATATGCTCCAATAAATGTGCCATGCCACTTTCGCCATAACCTTCATGGCGGCTGCCTACTTTATAAACAATGTTAACAGCAATATTTGTCTGCGACTGATCGGGGATTAACAATATCCGCAGGCCGTTGCTGAGTTCATACTCATTAATTCCCTCTACAGAGGTAATAAGTTTTGTGGCTGTTTGTGCTGATATACTTTCAGCACCGAATAAAATAAAAACAAGGCTTAATGACAAAATGATACGACGCATGGTATTTGATTTGAATTAAAAATAAGCAGAATGGATGAAAAAAGATAACCGTTTAGCACAAACTGAAATGGCAGTAAAATAATTTAGGTTTCGCTTAACGAATGATGGAGATTGTTCCTTTTTCAGTTACAAGCTGGTTATTACCATCGTAAAACTCTAGCACCCACACATACACTGCTACATCCTGGGGTTTCCCGTTAAAAGTACCATCCCAACCATTCTCATATCTAGTGGTATAAAATACCCGGTTGCCCCAGCGGTTAAAAACAGAAAAATTTTTCAGCGATTTCATTCCCACCAAATACGGGGTAGCTATATCATTTAACCCATCACCATTAGGGGTAAAAGCAGTTGGCAGATAATAACCCGGCTTCTTCAGCACCTGCATCAGTAAAGTATCTGTTGTAACACAGGTATGCAAATCAGTAATCTCAATAAGATATTTTACATCATTGCCATTGGCATAAAACTCTGTATAACGGGCAGCATAATTACTCAGGTGCATACGGGGCTGCCAGTTATAAATTTTACCAACCGTATCCCTTGCATGTATAAACTGTGCAGTAAACTGCGGCACGGCAATGTCCTTATATCTTATTCCATCTTTTGGTTTGTTTACCTGTACCCTTTGTATTACAGAATCAGGATAGCTTTCACAACCTAATGCAATCAGCTTAAGAATTACATCTGTCGCACCCGGGGTTATGTATGTTACGGGAGGCGGGTTTTTAAGAAAGTAATCCGGGTTGCCATTGTTAAACTTCCAGTTATAATTTATTTGTGATGATCCGTTTTCATGACTCAGGTTTCTAAATTGCACAGGCCGGTTAATACATATTGAATCCCAGATAAACGCTGATTTGCCATTGGGCATAACATATACAGTGCTATCGCTGGTACTATTAATACATCCAAAAGAAGTGGTGGTGGTTAATTTTATTTTATAACTGCCCGGAGATGTAAATGTTTTAACTGCGTCTGTGATTGCCTGTGTTGTACCATCGCTGAAGTTCCACAAATAAGTTATAGCCGCACCATCGCTTACCGAAGAATTATTGGTAAATGTAAATGAGTGGTTGGTTATACAAGCTGAGTCGTTACTTAACCTGAAAGCAGCAACCGGCACCGCATGTATATCGAAAGGAACAGTACGGGTAGAATCGGTGCAACCGGCTTGCTGCATTTGTGCCCAGTAATTTCCCGTAACCGTTGGCTGATAGTTAAAACCTGTAGCACCTGGTATAATAGTATTACCATCGTACCATTGCACCGTCTGCAATAAATTATTTACGGATAATGTTCCTTTCGAAGGGTCATCATTGCAATAATCATTTTTACCATTAAGTGTAATAACCGTATCCATAACAAGGCCGGTAATAACAATTGTATCATAAGAATTACAGCCTGTTGTTGCATTGATTGTTTGTACAATAAACTCCTGCGGAGAAGAGCCAATAGCCCATACCTGCGGGTTGGATAAAGTGGCATCGCTTACCTGTGCTGCTGGTACCCAGGCATAACTATAACCGGGAGTTGATAAGGTGCCAACTTGTTTTGTTTGATTAATACAAACACTGGCATCCAATCCTGCAATAGAAGTAGGGATGGGGTTTATTGTAAAAGGGGTAACCCTTGTTGAATCAGTACAGCCCAATTGTTTTATTTCTGCCCAATAGTTGCCTGAGACAGTGGGCTGGTAACTAAAACCGGTGGCTCCCGCAATTGGTGTATTACCATTATACCATTGAACCGCCGCTAATGAATTACTTACAGATAATATTCCTGTAAGCGGATCACCTGTACAATAATAAGTTCTTCCATTTACTAAAAGGGAAGTATCTGGCTTAAGGCCTGTAACATATGTGGTATCATACGAAAAACAACCTGTAAGTATATCTGTAGTTTTTATAATAAACTCTGTGGATGCAGCCGGGGGGGTAAGAGTTGTTGGATTGGCTATGTTCGGGTTATTCAGGTATGCCGCCGGTGTCCATGAATAACTAAGGCCGGGCTGTGATGCTCCACCAAGTTGTAGCTGCACATTGGTACAGGTACTTGCATCAGGGCCGGCAATTGATGCAGGTGTTGTTCCCACCTGCACAATACCATATAATGTATCCCGGCAACCAAAACCGGCAAAGGGTTCTACTACTACTGGAAAAATAGTACCTGCAGCCGGAACCGGATTAAGTGTCAATGTTTGTGTAGTAGAAAGTATTGTGGTAAATGTATTATCGGCATACCATATATAATTTTGAAACCCAAATGGGGCATTAAGTGTAATATCATTATTACCGGGACAAACATAGTTACCTGTAATAGCACCGTTGCAGGCACTATTTACGTCAATATATGCATAACCAAAATGTTGGGTAAAAATACAATCGCTGGTAATAAACTCAAGTTGAATAGTTCTTCCTGCAAAGGTGCTTAAGTTAATGGTAACAGGTGTCCAGTCTTTATAAAAAACAGTTGGGTCAACTGGCGATCTTACAAAACCAGGTAAAGATGCAGAAGCTGTAAAATCAAAAGTAACGCAAGGTATTGTGCTGTTTGTGGTAAGGTCTGTTATTTTTGCCCTGAACCGTGGTTGTTGTTCGGGCAGGTGATTAGGATCCTCAAATACAACTGCGTAATTAAACAAAATTGAAAATACAGTTGCCGTTGCAGGAATTGTGTAGGTGTAAGAAATGCCTTCTGCCTGATGGCCTCCGCTATTGTTTCCAAGCTGCACAGTATAACCGCTTCCATTTGGGCAATTCCTCGGAAATCTTCCGTAAAAATCTCTGCCTGCATTGGCGGCAGGAATGATTGTATGCCGGTTATTAACCTGCCCTGTACCAGTCCAAATAATTTTATTTACACCGCCTGAAACAATAACGTCACCTGTTTGACAAAACCAGTTTGTAAAATCTCCCCTCTCAAAGTCAAGGTTGTCCGGACAAAACCCTGTTTGCCCATCAGCCTTGATAAAAAGACAGGAAGATATCAGCAACAGGGAAAATATTTTTTTAATAGCAGTTAGCATGTAAAATCAACTTCAAACTTATTTAAAATAACTATGCCCTGCAAGTAATTCTATGAACGAACAACAGTTTCAATACATATAAATATTTACCTGCCCTTCGGGCAATTACTTAAAACATTCGTTTCTTTGCAAAACTGTTAAAGGGCAGCTATTTATTAGCTGCTGACAATAAACAAACTGCAAATGAAACCCTTACTGATAACACTTGCAATAATTGGCGGGTTATTGTTGGGGTTCTGGGGTGCGGCTGGTTACATTAACGGTAAAATAAGTTTGCGGGAAAAGCAAGCCGAGTTTGCCTTGTCCGGGAGCAGTGGAAACAGTGAACCGGAAAAGCAAGCATTAAAAACGATTAATAAAACGGTTAACAGGTCCCTGATTATGCTGGTTAGCGGCAGTGCTTTAATTTTTCTTATTATTTCATATTTGAATAAACCAAAAACAAAGTATCCTTCAAAGCAAGCAACTATTCAATCTTAAATATTAAATAACACATGAGCTACATTTCAGAAATTTTTGCCCGTCAGATTTTAGATTCAAGAGGGAACCCTACTGTAGAAGTAGATGTAATAACAGATGAAGGTGCGTTGGGCCGGGCCGCTGTACCCAGTGGTGCCAGCACAGGCATACATGAGGCGGTGGAATTACGGGATAATGACAAGAAAAAATATGTAGGTAAAGGGGTATTAAAAGCCGTTGCCAATGTAAATAAATTTATAGCCCCTGCTTTATTAGGAAACGATGTGGCTGACCAAACTGGTATTGATGAAATGATGATACAACTGGATGGCACAGCTAATAAAGGAAAGCTGGGTGCCAATGCTATTCTTGCGGTAAGTATGGCGGTAGCAAAAGCCGCTGCTGAGGAAGCGGCGTTGCCATTGTTCCGCTATGTGGGTGGAACCAATGCAAAGACATTGCCTATTCCTATGATGAACATCTTGAATGGCGGGGCACATGCAGATAACAAAATCGATTTCCAGGAATTTATGATTATGCCGATTGGGGCACCTACTTTCAGCGAAGGTTTGCGTTGGGGTGTTGAAATTTTTCATACACTGAAATCTGTATTAAAGAAAAAAGGCTTCAGCACCAATGTGGGTGATGAAGGTGGTTTTGCTCCCAACATTCAAAGCAACGAAGAAGCAATTGATACCGTGATGGAGGCCATTCATGCATCTGGCTACAAAGCAGGTTCACAAATAGTAGTAGCAATGGATGCAGCCAACAGCGAACTGTGGGATGCAAAAAAGAAAAAATATGTATTTCATAAAAGTGATGGCAAAGAATTAAGCAGCGACCAGTTGGTTAAGTTCTGGGAAAAATGGGTGAAACAATATCCTATCGTTTCTATTGAAGATGGTATGGCCGAAGATGATTGGGCTGGCTGGGCTGCCTTAACACAAGCAGTTGGTAAAAAATGCCAGTTGGTGGGTGATGATTTATTTGTTACCAACGTAACAAGATTAAAAGAAGGTATTGATAAAAATATTGCGAATGGCCTGTTGGTTAAAGTAAATCAGATAGGAACATTAACAGAAACTATCAATGCGGTAACAATGGCGCAGCATGCCGGTTACAATACTATCATGAGTCATAGAAGTGGTGAAACAGAAGATACTACTATTGCGGACCTGGCAGTAGCATTGAATTGCGGACAAATAAAAACCGGTTCTGCATCCAGAACAGACCGTATTGCGAAATATAACCAGTTGTTAAGAATTGAAGAATTGCTCGGCAGCAGTGCTGTATATCCGAAAGGAAAGATTAAATTTGGCAAGTAAAGTGCATCAGTTATAAGTTGTAGGTATTAAGTCGGAAAAACCCTACAACTTATAACCTAAAACTTATTACTTCGTATGAAACTACTAACCTACATCCCCGCCTGGCTTAAAAGCAAGTACTTTATCGCTATTTCCGCCTTTCTGGTGGTTATGCTTTTTTTGGGGAGGAATGATATATTTACCCAGCTTGACCGGCGCAAGGAACTCTGGAACCTGGAGCAAAGCAAACAACACTATACCAACCTGATAAACGCCGAACGCAAAGAATTACAGGCACTTGAAAAAAATCCTGCCTCACTTGAAAAGGTGGCGAGAGAGAAATATCTGATGAAAAAGGACGGCGAGGAGCTTTTCATTATATCGGAAAAACCCGTTCATCCAAAGAATTAGCACCCCGCACACAATAAGGCAAACAGCACCCCGTTAATATACCGGACATTTTTCTGACACTACACGGACACTCTATTATTTACTGGACAATTTAAAGTTTGCCAATGACCAACTTTACTCCTGAGGACATTTTATTGTATTTGTACAAAGAAACCTCTGCTGAACAGGCTACTGCCTTTGAAGCGGCTTTGCAAAAAGATTGGACACTTCGGGAAAAAATGAATGTGCTTAAAGCTTCGATGCAGCGGCTCGACAAAATTGTGGAGAAACCCCGCACAGAAGTAGTACTGAATGTGCTCAACTATGCAAAAGAACAAACCGCAGAAGAAGTGCATTAAGTTTTGTTCTGAAAAAAATTGAAAAGGTTGCCACAAAACGGTAGCCTTTTTTTACTTTACCTCTCTATTTTTCTCCTACTTCCATTTATTATCTTGCAGCATGACCCGCAAGCAACGTTATGCATTCATTATTGATTATTTTCAGGAACATGCACCAGAAGCAGAAACAGAGTTGCTTTACGATAAGCCGTACGAATTATTGGTAGCCGTTATCCTCTCTGCCCAATGCACCGATAAAAGGGTAAATATCACCACCCCTTCCATCTTTAAAAAATACCCTGATGTGCATTCGCTCAGCAAAGCAACATTCGATGAATTGTTTCCACTGATAAAGAGTATTTCGTATCCCAACAATAAAACAAAGCACCTGATTGGTATGGCCAATAAAGTTATTGACCAGTTCAATGGTGAAATACCGATGACGGTTGATGAACTGATACAACTGCCGGGTGTGGGCAGAAAAACAGCCAACGTAATTACATCGGTAATAGACCAGCAGCCAAACATGGCCGTAGATACCCATGTATTCCGGGTAAGTAAACGGATTGGCCTTGTACCACAAACAGCATCCACCCCTTATGCAGTAGAGATGGAACTGATAAAGAACATTCCGGAAGAACTAATTCATAAAGCACATCATTGGCTGATACTGCATGGCCGTTATATATGCATAGCAAGAAACCCTAAATGCGGCGACTGTGGTTTACAACAGGCATGCAGGTATTTTCAACAGAAAAAACCCTGACCATTACCTGCATAGTTACTTTTAAAAAAATTATTTCTGCATTATTGCAACTACTTATCCACAGTAAATAAAGTTTAGCATAATACTTGCAAAGGTTGGTAGTTCATCATAATACCTAAAACCAACCAACCGTTGAAGAACCTTTACCTCCTTAGCTGGGTGTTATTGTTTTGTATTTTCTCAAAATATACATGCACAGCTCCCCCCGCAACAATGGGCCCGCACATACGGTGGAAGCGGTGTAGATATCCCTTTTAGTATAAAGTACACTGCCGATGGCGGCACCATTACCTGTGGTTATACAGATTCAAAAGATGGTGATATCAATCCGCAACCCAACAGGGAGTACTGGGATTTATGGGTGTTGAAATTGGATAAATGCGGAAACATACAATGGGAAAAATCATTCGGCGGCAGCAATTATGAAAGTGCAAGGGATATAATACAAACTGCCGATGGCGGTTATATTGTTGCAGGCGAAACAAATTCTACTGATGGCGGCGTAGTAAGTGGCTTTGGCGGCACAAAAGATGTATGGGTTTTAAAATTAGATGCTACAGGCACATTACTCTGGCAAAAAAGATATGGAGGTAACGGGTTAGATATTGCCACCCATATTTATTTACTGGATAATGGTTCGTTTTATTTAACGGCCTCTTCATCATCTAACGATGGAAATATAACCGGCAACCACGGCACAGCCGGCTATACAGATGCAGTACTGATGAAGCTCGATGCTGCAGGAAATTTATTATGGAGCAAATGTTTTGGCGGCAGCAAAAACGAAGAATTTTTTGGTATAGAAGTTATTAATGGCCGCACCTACCTGGCAGGCTTTGCTAACTCTACTGATGGCGACATTCCTCCCCAGCAAAAAAACTATGATGTATGGCTGTTGGCATTAGATGCAAATGGAAATAAAGTGTACAGCAAAGTGTATGGCGGCGCACAGAACGATGTGGCTTATTCAATGACAAAAGGAACAGATGGCTCACTTACACTGGCCGGATACACAACCTCAACCGATGGGGATGTGAGCGGTGCAAAAGGCAGCCAGGATTATTGGGTGTTGAATATTGCCCCTGCTATCGGAAAAATAAACTGGCAAAAAGTTCTAGGCGGTACAGATGCAGACTATGCTAATTCAGTAATTGCTGATGCTGATGGTGGTTATATTGTTGGCGGTATTACTTATTCAATAAATGGTGATGTAGCCAATCCGCTGGGCGAAGGTGATTACTGGATAGTGAAACTTACTGCCAACGGCAATATAGCATGGCAACAAAATATCGGCGGGGGCAACAATGATAATCTTCGTGCAGTTATCTATCAGCCATTTGTAAAAGAATACTATATATGTGGTGATACAGAATCAGCCAATGGCGATTTTGATGATAATAAAGGAGAAACTGATTTCGGTATCATCAAATTTAAACAATTGGATACACTACTGGTTGATTCTGTTGTTTGCGATGTAAATAATTTTATTCCTTATAGCGATACGGTAAGGGACGTCTGCAACAACGATTCTGCTTATGTTATTTATAAACCTGTTGCCGTAAGCGGCCCTTTCAATAAAATTAAATTTATTGATACCATTTTTGTCGGGCAAACAATTACACTGCCAAGCAATGGCAACGGTACTATTACCTGGAACTACAACCCCACACTTAGCTGTACCAATTGCGCCAACCCAGTGGCTTCGCCAATAATAACCACTACGTACACGGCTGTAAATACTTTAGATGCAGGATGCAGTCGCACCGGGGAGTTTACAGTAGTCGTATTAAACGATGCGGTGATTTTTATGCCATCAGCATTTACCCCGAATAGTGATGGGCTCAATGATTTCTTTGGCCCCATTGGTAAAGTGCCTGACGAATATTCCATTCAGATATTTAATAAAACCGGAAGGGAGATTTTTAAAAGCAAATCTACCTACCAGCATTGGGATGGAAAATTGAACGGACAACTACAACCTAACGGTGTATATGTATATATGGTACAGTACAAAGACATTAATAAAAAGCCATTGCTGCAGAAAGGCATTGTGGGATTAATCAGGTAAGTATAAAAGTTGATTTTATTCAGCATAAATAAACAACCATGGACAGAAGAGAATTTTTTACCCGGACAAGAAAAAAAAACACAGCAAACTACCGTACTGTTGCCGCAGGTCTTAATCCTTACAGCAGCAGTTGGACAGTAAACGAAGTGGCGCATTTGCTAAAGCGGACAATGTTTGGCGCAAAGAAAGCAGGACATTGATTATTTTTTAACCCTGTCCCCATCTGCTGCGGTGGATGAGTTGCTGAATAATATTCCTGTGCTTAGTACCCCGTTAAGGGATTACGGTTTAATAGAAGATGATAATAATGTATTGCATGATGACCTGGGTGTGATGCAGGGGCAAACATGGGTAAACGATCTGAATACCGTAAGCGACCAGGAAGTAAGGGGTTCTATTAATTCTCTTCGCATAAATAGTTTGCATAAATGGTGGGCCGGTGTTATCGTTAACCAGAACAGGAGTATTACAGAGAAGATGGTTATGTTCTGGCACCATCATTTTTCTGTCCAGGAAGAAGAAGTGGGCAATGCCACTATGCTGTGGCGGCACCATAAAATTTTCAGGGATAACCCATTGGGAAATATTAAGCAATTAGTACGGGATGTGACTATTGATCCGGCAATGCTATTGCATTTGAATGGCTATCTCAATTCAAAACTGGCACCCGATGAAAACTATGCAAGGGAAATGCAGGAGTTGTTTACCGTTGGCCGGGGGGCTGATTCTCTCTATACAGAAAATGATGTAATAGCTGCTGCAAGGGTTTTAACCGGATGGCGGATAAACAGCACTACCTATGTTTCTTATTTTGATGCTGCGGCACATGATACAGGCAGTAAATCATTCTCTTCCTTTTACAACACACAAGCATTGGCAATAATGGCGCAACTGAAGTGGATGACCTGGTAAATATGATTTTTAATACTACAGAAGCCGCAAGGTTTATTTGCCGGAAATTGTATAAATGGTTTGTTTACTATCAGATTGATGAAGAAACCGAAACAAATGTTATTGCCCCGTTGGGTGATTTGCTCCGCAGCAGCAACTTTGAAATTAAACCGATACTGGCCGCTTTATTAAAAAGCGAACATTTTTTTGATCCGTTGAATCAGGCCTGCTTTATAAAAAATCCGTATGATATTATTGTTGGCACAATAAGAGAATTTAATGTACCAATTCCTGCATATACAAACTGGCAAACAGGTTATCCATTATTCGCCGGTATTTTTGGTGAAGCAGGCGGTATGCAGCAGGTATTATTTCAACCACCCGATGTATCAGGCTGGCCTGCTTATTACCAGGAGCCGATGTATTATGAGCTATGGGTAAACAGTAACTCACTTCCCCGCAGGGCAAACTATACCGACAACCTTATTAATCAGGATATGCTTGATGTAAGAGGCTTTGCCAATTACTCATCCAATCCATCAGACCCTAACCAATTGGTTAGTGATGTAACAGCATTATTGCTGCGTTATCCTTTATCAGCCAATTCAAAAAACTATGTAAAGAACAGGTTCTTACTAAATAACACTAATACCGATACAGTATGGACAACAGCCTGGAACAGTAACAACATTGCAGTAATCACTGCATCCCTTAAAGAGTTGTTCAAATTTTTGCTGAACCTACCGGAGTATCATTTATGCTGATAAAAAATCATCCTGTTAAAACAAATAATATGAACAGAAGAAAATTTTTACGCAATACCGTTCCGGCTGCTGTTACTATGCCTGCTTTGCTCAATGGCTTTTCATTTACCGCACATGGTGCAGAAACAAACCATATGCTTACTGGTTTATTGGGTAATGCGGCCAGCAACGATCATGTTTTAGTATTAATACAACTCGGTGGTGGTAATGATGGGTTGAACATGGTAGTGCCGCTGGATATGTATGCCAACTATTACAATGCCCGCCCCAATGTGGCTATACAACAAAGTCGGGTGCTGCGGTTAGATGGAACAGATAAATCTGGCTTACATCCTGCTATGACAGAGATGCAGAATATGTACAACGATGGTAAAATGAATATTGTACAATCGGTTGGATATGCCAATCAAAATTTTTCCCACTTCCGTTCTACTGATATTTGGATGAGTGGTGATGATAACAATAATCGTTTTAACCGGGTTAAAACAGGATGGATGGGCCGCTACTTAGAAAGTGAATATCCCGGTTATCCTGATGCTTACCCCAATGCAGATATGCCCGACCCCTTGGCTATACAAATAAGCAGCATACCAACGGTGGTGGTGCAGGGGCCAATATTTTCCATGGGCCTTTCTATTACCGACCCTGAAAATATTTACACTTTTGCCAATCCGTTTTCAGATTATCCGCTTACTGCACCTCCGGCAAATAAAGAACTGAGATACCTGCGGGTTATTTCAGAAAAAACAAAAATTTATTCCGATATAATCCGCAATGCATACCGCAGGGCGGCTAACATGGCCACTTATCCTGACAATGGCCTGGCGCATCAGTTACAAATTGTGGCAAGACTTATTAAAGGCGGATTAAAAACAAGGGTGTTTACTGTATCCGTGGGTGGTTTTGATACACATAAAAAGCAGGTAAATGCAAGTGATACATCAACAGGTAACCATGCAAAGCTGATGAAAGATTTATCAACAGCGGTTACTGCTTTTCAAAAAGATATGGAGATGATGCAACTCGATGACAGGGTAACGGGAATGACTTTTTCTGAATTTGGCCGGCGTATAAAATCAAATGCAAGTCTTGGTACAGATCATGGTGCCGCTGCACCGCTGATGTTGTTTGGTAAGCATGTAAAAAAAGGTGTATTGGGCAATAGCCCCGATATACCTGCGGATATCAATGTGGTAAACAATGTGCCGTTTCAATACGACTTCAGGAGTGTGTATGCAACCGTATTGGAAAGATGGTTTTGTGTAAAGCAACCGCTGTTAGACCAGTTGATGCTGAAAAACTATCAGTCATTGCCGTTAATAAAAGGCGGGCCTTGTGGTTTGCCTGATGATCCGGATGTGGTTAACAACAACAGCAATAACCTTATTTTAAAAATGTGGCCTGTACCATATAAAACAAATGCCACTGTGCAGTTCAGCACTGCCGGCGGGCATACTCTGGTTCAGCAAATAAATTCTATAGGGCAGGTAGTAAAAGTATTGGCCGATGGAACGAATGCAGCTGGTACTTACAACGTTGATATTTATGAAGATGGTCTCCCCTCCGGTGCTTACTTTCTGCGGTTGCAGAACCAATCGCTGCAAAAAGTAATAAACATCCTTAAAGTAAATTAAAGGATACAAGTGCTTTTATACTAAATATCCCCTCCGGGGATATTTTTTTATTAACAGCAATACCAGAGTTGTTCAGATAAAATCCCTTTCCCCGTTTTAAACCTTTCCAATCAGGATAATTCTATATTTTAGTCATTCCTTAAGCACTTCCGATCCAATCCCTCTGACAAAAGCTTATCACTCTATCATTTATTAATGAAAAAATTGTCAGCGGATGCGAAAACTACTGATTGGTGTGCTGTTATGTGTTACCCTCTTTAATCAATCGCTTAAAGCACAATATTATTACTACAATAATAAGTATTACGAAAATGCAGTTGTGTTTGAAATAGGTGCTGCCGGTGGTGTAATGAATGCACTTACCGACCTTGGCGGCAAAAGAGGGATAGGAAAAAATTTCATTAAAGATCTTCGCTGGAAAACCACCAAGACCCAGCTATGGTGTATATTTTCTCGCTAATTATTTAGATAAGCTTTCACTTCGCCTTGAAGGCACTTTTGGTGAAGTAGTTGGCTATGACAGCATTTTAAAAAATGTAGCTTCTACTACTTTTGGCCGTTATGAAAGGAACCTGAGTTTTAAAAGCAGGATTTCAGAATTTCAACTGGCATTGGAAGTACATCCGCTGATGTTTAAAGATTATGATGATGAAGTCCCCCATTGTTCTCCCCATATGCCGCAGGTGGTGTTGGATATTTTTCTTTTGATCCGCAAGCACAGTTAAATGGAGTGTGGCACCGGTTGCAACCACTAAGCCTCGAAGGGCAGGGCTTTAAAGAATATAAAGACAGGAAGCCCTATCAACTAAGCCAGGTAAATTTATTATACGGCCTCGGTATCCGCTACCAGATAAACCCTATGTTTACTGCAAGGGTTGAGTTTATACAGCGAAAACTCTTTACCGATTATTTAGATGATGTAAGTAAAAGTTTTATTGACCCTGCCCTTTTTGCAAACTATCTTACCCCAACACAAGCTGCTCTTGCTCAAAAGCTATATAACCGTACACCGGAAATAGTACCAAGTGATGTGCCTTACCTTAATGAAGAAAGGGGCGACCCAAAAGACAACGACTCCTACTTTACCATTCAATTTAAAATTGGTATGACGCTGGGGCGGCAAAAGCGATAGCTTTCGATTTGAAAAAAGGAATGATAAGTTATTAATTCCTCTGCGAACCCTGCGGCCTCTGCTCAAACCGAAACACTGCACCAACTCCCATTGTATTTTGTTAGATTTGTGAGAAGTTTTTTTTCACAATCAACGCAACCGTATTAACCATGCCGGATAGCCAACAAAAGGGTGATGAAGTTTCTGTACACAGTTTTCTTTCCTTCATGCCATTGCTGGCTGCTTTAAAGAAAAATATGGAGGAAGGCAATGCCGGTATGAAAAAATTATACGGACAGGTGGTGCAGCAGTTTGAAGCACAGCCGGAGCTGATGGGTACTATCACAGATTTATCCCTGCTAAAAAAACATGAAGAGCTGATTGAAGAGTTGCTTTCTGCCGTATTTCCCCCCACCACTGCCAATTTTATGTATGGTGTTTCGCTGCCATTCACCTTTACCGGTGTGTATGCATCGCCGCTTTTTAAAAAACTATTGATACAACCCGGTACCCGCAATATCCAATTGCCTGATACCAAAGCAAACGATGCGTTGCACCACGACCGGATAAATTTTGCCTGCAACCTTGTTTTGAAAAAATATTTAGGTATGTTGATGCCTGAAAATACCAAGGCTGTTTATCCATATCATGATGTGGATACCGGGCTTACCCGGTTTATGGAATACCGGGTAGATGCAAGGTTTATTGATGTAAAACCTGTTGGTGAAGTGCCAGATCTGCCAACCAGTATAATTGATAAAAGAACAAACAGCATTATGTCAACTGCCGATCTGATACAGCAGGTGCCATTAGAAAAATTTTTGTTTGAAGGGGTTTCTGTAATACGGATAAATGATGTAACAGAGCAGGAAGTAATAACCCGGATAAAAAACCGCCTGCTGGATATAAATGCATTTTCTGATGCAACAATGTATGGGGAGCTTGAAGGTTATGTACAAAGCCTTATCGGGTTAAAAGATTTATCGATTGGTATTACTCCATTCTTTAAGATCAACCGGCACTATATTTATTCTGACCTGCATAATAACAACAGTATTTTATTCCGGCATATGGGTAATATGGCCGATAAAGATGAGATAAGTGATTACTGCAAATTATTGTTCAGGGAAAATGATAAGCCCCTGCTTTTTGAAACGCTGGATGAAAAAGTTATAAGTGATGTGCAGTGCCTCGAATACTATTTTATGGAAGGCGGACGCAGCCTTATTTTATGCCCGTTAAAAATACATGATGGCCTTTTGGGTATGCTGGAAATTATTTCAAAAGTACCGGGGCAGTTAAAGCCGCTGCATATTTCTAAAATTGAAAATGCCATTCCGTTGTTTACACTGGGGTTGGAGAAAAGCCTTGAACGGCTAAACAGCCAGGTAGATGCAGTAATTAAAAAGAAATTTACGGCAGTGCAGCCTGCAGTGGAGTGGCGTTTTACCGAAGCAGCACTTAACTACATCATCAACCATCAGCAAAAAGAAGATTCAAAAATTGAACGCATTGTTTTTGAAGATGTTTATCCGCTGTATGGTGCTATTGATATACGCAACTCAAGCACCGAACGGTCAAAAGCCATACAGGCAGATATGCTGGAGCAACTGACACTTGCCCGGGTAGTAGTAAATAAGGCACAGGGACAGATGAGTTTTCCGTTATTGCAGGAAATAGAATACAAAATTGACAAACATATTGAAGCGGCATCAGATATATTGCTGAGTGAAGAAGAATTGGTGATAAGGGAATTTTTGCAGGGGTCGGTGGCTGCTGCCTTTAGGCATTTGCACAGTACCGAACCATCATTGCGGAATGATACAGAAGAATATTTTGCAGCTATTGACCCGCAATTGGGTATGATATACAACCACCGCAAGCAGTATGAACAAAGTATTTCAAAAATCAACAACAGCCTTTCCCGTTTTGTTGATAAAGAACAGGCTGCTGCCCAAAAAGTATACCCGCATTATTTTGAACGATATGTAACTGATGGGCTGGAGTTCAATATATTCCTGGGGCAAACCATTACCCCCCGCAAAAAATTTGATGAAATATACATGCACAATATGCGGATGTGGCAGTTAACCGTTCTTGCCAAAGCAGCAAGGCTTACCAATAAGTTAGAAGCCGAGCTAAGCCATACGCTGCGTACCACACAATTAATATTATCTCATGCCGAAACACTTTCCATACTTTTTAGGACTGATGAAAGAAAGTTTGATGTGGATGGTGCATACAACATACGGTATGAGATTGTAAAGAAACGAATAGACAAAGCCCACATAAAAAATACAGAAGAGCGGCTAACCCAGCCCGGTAAAATTGCCATTGTATATTCCAAATCGAAAGATGCAGAAGAGTATAAAGAGTACATTGAATTTTTGCAAAGCAAAAAATTATTAAAACCGGGTATTGAAAGGGTGGAATTGGAAGAACTGCAGGGTGTGTCGGGATTAAAAGCACTGAGGGTAGATGTGGAGATGGAGGGTGATTAAAATTATTTTCTTCCTCATATATTTAATCATCAGCATTTTATTTATAGAAGTTTTCTAATTAAAACCTGCCCGATACATATAGACAAGCAAGAAGCCGTTGGCAACTATTATCCGTCCATTTAACACTTATGAAAAAAATAGCTGATTCATTAGATTGGATTGTACTAATAACATGGCTATATAAAAACATAGTGAGAAGAATAAAATTGTTATTAGACAGGCTATAATCTTACAATAAAAAAAAGCAACTTAGATTACAGAGATAATATAAAAGTATAAAGAACATGAAAAGCAAAAAAAATGGGTTGTCTGCTGTACAACGTAAAGAATTACTTTGCGGATTAAAAGTTCGTTTTGAGAAAAACATAACCCGCCATAAAGGTATTGAATGGGCTAAAGTGCAGGCAAAGCTGGATTCGCCAGCTGGTGCCGAAAAACTATTGTCACTTAATGAAATGGAAAGAACCGGTGGTGAACCGGATGTTGTTAGCTATGATAAAAAAACGGACGAATACATTTTTTATGATTGTTCAGCAGAAAGTCCTGCAGGCCGCAGAAGTATTTGTTACGACCGGGAAGGATTGGAATCAAGAAAAGAATTTAAACCAGAAAATAATGCTGTTGATATGGCTGCCGCAATGGGCATTGAACTTTTAACGGAAGAACAATACCGGGAACTGCAAAAGCTTGGGAAATTCGATGCGAAAACATCAAGCTGGTTAAAAACACCACCTGGCATTAGAAAACTAGGTGGTGCCATCTTTGCTGATTTCCGCTATGCCAATGTTTTTGTGTACCACAATGGTGCACAATCTTACTATGGTGGCAGGGCTTTCCGTGGCTCACTAAGGGTATGATTATTGTATTGATAGGTAGACCTGCTGGCCGAAATAATCAGGAGCAATGGCGAATGAATATCCGAAGCCCGGCCTCTGCAATTAGTTTAAGTCCTTATCTTCAACTATAGATTTTCACCGGACATTTGTACCATGCAGGGAGTTAAATAAATCCAGCCTTTGCAAATACCCGATACTGCTTAAACAGTTGAAACAATAACGGCAACAAATCACTTAAATATATTTAACATGAAAGCAATTCAAAAAGAAGATGTAAAACAGGAAGTATTTGACCTGTATGATGATTATGCACATAACAGGGTAACCCGCCGTGATTTTATGCAGAAGCTTTCTATTTATGCGGTGGGCGGCATTACCGTTGCCGGGCTTATGGGTTTCTTGATGCCGGATTATAAAGATGCCATTCAAATAAAAGCTGGTGACCCACGGCTTAAATCTGAATATATCAACTACCCGTCGCCAAAAGGTGGCGGCACCATTAAAGCACTGTTATCAATGCCGGATGATACAAAAGAAATGCTGGGCGGCATTATTGTGGTGCATGAAAACCGTGGATTAAACCCGCATATTGAAGATGTGGCAAGAAGGGCAGCCCTTGCCGGTTTTATTTCCATTGCGCCGGATATGCTGTCGCCACTTGGCGGGTACCCCGGCACAGATGATGCAGGGCGGGAGATGCAAAGCAAACGCAACCGCCAGGAAATGCTGGAAGATTTTATTGCTGCGTATGATTATCTTAAAAATCATAACGGAGTTAATGGAAAAATAGGTGTGGTTGGTTTTTGTTTTGGCGGATGGATAGCTAATATGATGGCAGTGAATATTCCCGGCCTTGCCGCCGCAGTTCCTTTTTATGGCGGGCAACCGGCTAAAGAAGATGTAGCTAAAATAAATGCACCGCTTTTGTTGCATTATGCCGGATTAGATACAAGGGTGAATGAAGGCTGGCCAGCTTACGAAGCAGTGTTAAAAGAAAACAAGAAGGAATACACGGCATACATATATGACAATGTTAACCATGGCTTTCATAATGACACCACTCCCCGTTATGATAAATCGGCGGCCGAATTAGCCTGGCAACGTACAGTAGATTTTTTTAAAGAGAAATTAAAGTAAAGGCGTTTCACTTTTACAAGCTGCAAGAATAACATAGCAAGCCTTTCTTATTTCTTCCACAGTAATCGTTAACGGTGGCGAAATGCGCAAGCAGTTGGAAGCAAATAAAAACCAGTCGGTAAGCACCCCGTTTGCAATGCAGGTGTCAATTATTTTCTTATTCATTTCAAAACTGTCAAACTCCACAGCCATCCATAAACCATAAAAACGGATAGCTTTTATTTTATCGCTTTGCAGTAAAGCAATAAACAGTTTTTCTTTTTGTTTTACTTCAGTCATCATCCCTTCATGTAGCAAGGCTTGCATAGCTGCCATACCTGCGGCGCAGCTTACCGGGTGTCCGCCAAACGTAGTAATATGGCCCAGCACCGGATTATCAGTAAAGGCATCCATTAATTTTTTACCGGCAATAAAAGCACCGAGTGGCATACCGCCGCCCAATGCTTTGCCCAATAACAATACATCAGCTACTATACCGAAGTTTTCAAAACCCCATAGTGTACCTGTTCTGCCAAAGCCTGCCTGTATTTCATCCAGTATCAATAACGTTCCGGTATCGGTGCATTTTTTTCTTAATGCCTGCATCCATTCTTTTGAAGGAACGATTATACCTGCTTCGGCCTGTACTGTTTCGGCAATTACACAGGCAGTTTGTTCTGTTATTTCGTTTAATGATTCAAATGAATTGTATTCAAGATGCAGCACATCCGGTAATAGCGGACGGTAAGCATTTCTCCAATACTCACTGCCCATTACACTTAATGCACCTTGTGTGCTGCCATGATAAGAATTGTTGAATGCAATTATTTGTGTGCGGTTGGTTACCCTCTTTAGCTAATTTCATTGCACCTTCCACTGCTTCGGCACCGGAGTTGGTAAAGTAAACGGAGTTGAGTGTTGCGGGTAAATTATCTGTAAGCAGTTTGGCATATTGCACCTGCGGTGCTTCTATAAATTCGCCATATACCATTATGTGCAGGTAAGCCTCTAGTTGTTTTTGTATGGCTGCTATTACGTTGGGGTGGCGGTGCCCTACATTGGCTACACTTATGCCACCTATTAAATCAATATATTCTTTCCCATCCGCATCCCATAAAGAGCAACCTTCGGCCTTTACTATTTCGAGTGCAAGCGGAGCAGCGGAGGTTTGGGCTATATGGCGGAGAAAGAGTTCCCGTTGAGTCAAAGTTTTTTATTTCCCACAAAGAACGCAAAGAAATTCTATAATTTGCAGATTTACCACAGAGAACCACTGAGGTAGAGAAGAAACGCAAGAGAATAGCAGATAAACCTAAAAAGCTGAATAGCGGACAGAACGATGAACGGAGCGTCGCAACGTCAGCCGATAGTAGCAAAGTTGCTGGTTCACCAATTATTATTTTTTTAATTATTAATTATTTAATTAAACATGCCTTTAATACTTTCTGTCGAAGATAAGCATCCGCAATTTGGCAGCAACAATTTTATTGCACCTAATGCTACCATTGTTGGCAATGTAACCGCTGGTGATGATTGTAGCTTTTGGTTTAACACCGTAGTACGGGGCGATGTAAATTTTATTAAGATCGGCAATAAAGTAAATGTGCAGGATGGTGCCTGCATACATTGTACTTATCAGAAATACGGAACCACTATTGGCAACAATGTATCTATTGGCCACCATGCTATAGTGCATGGCTGCACCGTGCATGATAATGTGCTGATAGGTATGGGTGCTATTGTAATGGATAATTGTGTGGTGCACAGCAACACAATTATTGCGGCAGGTGCTGTGGTGCTGGAAAATACCGTTTGCGAACCCGGTAGTATTTATGCCGGTGTGCCGGCTAAAAAAGTAAAAGATATTTCGCAGGAGATGATAAGCGGCGAGATAAACCGGATTGCAAATAATTATGTGAGGTATGCAGATTGGTTCAGGGAACCGAAGCCGGATGTCTGAAGTATAATGTCAAAAAAGTATCCGGTAAGTCAGCGTTCCGGTTTAATACTTCTGTCTCGGGCTTCGTCTCCCATCGTAGCTTTACTATTTCAAAGGCAATTTATTATTTCTACTTTCGTTAATTAATACAAGCTGTACAAAATGAAAAACCTGAAATTTTTGTTTATTGCTGTGAGCCTCACCGTTTTGTTATCATCCTGCGGTATGTTTGGCAATCTGTTTAAACGCAAAACCGGATGCCCGACCAATGGCAAAAACGTAGGTGCTGAACAGATTATAAGCGGCGACCCCAAGGCCATGAAGTCGGTAAAGAAGGCTAAAAAATTCCGGAGTTAATTTAATGTTATGTGCAGCTAAAATAAATCTAATACAGTCTTACCTATGAAAATAACTAAACACCCTTACCATGAGCCTTACCCTACGAACCTCACTTGGCTGCACCGAAGCCATTATTGCTGAAGAAGGTGGATTAAAAGAATTCTACCATGTAGCCAACATCCTTAGCCAGGATTTTGATGTAAATTTCTCAAACAAAGAAGATGATTTTGATACCATTGACTGGGAGTTTCGCCATAAAGGGCATAACATAACCCTGCACTACAGCATTTACAATGGCATCTCCCTTTTTCCTACTAAAACAAAAGACGCCGTAAGCAAAGACAACAAAGCCGTGGTAGAACTGGCCGGTGTGCTTGAAAATAAAATTTTTAATGAGGAGCGGAGGAATATTGCTTAAATCCCTTTCCCCTAAAGGGAACTTAGGTATAGGATTGTCTTTGACCCTTATATCATTTTCAAAGCAATAATTTTATTTTTTTACCCAGCTGTGGTACTGCTATCATCGTCTGTTGCGTCGCACACTTCAGGGTTCTGTTCCCTGGCCGTCTTATTTATTGTTAAACAAGATGATAAGGCGGGGCTGTTCAGCAAATCGCAGAAGGCGAAATAATAGAGATGCGAAACTGCAGTTTCACAGTGTAAAGACAAAACTAATGCTATATGCCCCGCTTCCAATAATTTATAGTTTATAAATCCGTTTTGTTTTGATATTTTAAAGTGAATTAAGAAATTGTTTTGCATTATTTAAATGTGACTTCTGTTTTGAGGTGGGCATTTTGTCAAAACTCCTTACCAGCATTCCTAACCTGGGGTTCTGCAAAAAGAATGACCGATGAGTATGCATAAATCTCCAGAATAATCCGTCCCATACGTTTTGCCAGTCACCCTTTTTATAGTCACTCATTTTCATTAAATAATTACTGCCACTTATGTACGGTTTGGTTGCCATCAATCCACCATCAGCAAACTGGCTCATGCCATAAACATTAGGCACCATTACCCAATCATAGGCATCTATAAAAAGTTCCATAAACCATCGGTAAACTTCATCGGGGTCAAATTCACACAACAACATAAAGTTACCCAATACCATTAACCGCTCAATGTGATGACAATAACCTGTTTCTAAAACTTTTTTAATGGTAATGTCTATTGGCTCTATTCCTGTTGTTCCATTCCAAAAAGAGGAAGGTATTTTTCGGGTAAAGCCCCAATAATTCTTTGTACGTTCTTCTGTGCCTTTCAATTCATATACGGCTCTGATGAATTCTCTCCAACCTAATATTTGTCGGATAAATCCTTCCAAAGAATTCACTGGAATATCATTATTGCCTGCATATTCCAAAGCCTCAGCGATAATATGTTGAGGGGTTAGTAAACCAGCATTTAACATGGGTGTTAAAACGCTGTGATGCAAAATATTTTCATTTACCAAGATGGCATCTTCATAAGCGCCAAATTCCGAAAATCTTGTTTTGAAAAATGTTTGGAGCCATTTTTTGCTTTCGGAAAAAGTAGTTGGATAAATAAAATCAGTATTCAGCTTACCGTAGTTATCCAAAAAATACTTGTTTGTATAGGTAATAGCTTCTGTATAGAAAGGATTGGGTTTTAGAAATTCAACTTTAGGCGGCATTTTGCCTTTTGGATATTTTAACCTGTTTTCATCATCATAAGTCCATTTTCCACCAACGGGATTTTGTTTATTCTCCATCAAAATATTTCTGCTTTGCCGCTGGTACTTATAAAAATCGGTTTGAAACATTCTCTTTTTATTGGAGAAATATGCTGCAATGTCGTCTGGTGGATTAACGAAAAGCGGAGTGGTGTGTTTTATTACACCTAATTGATGCTCGGCAGATATTTTGTTAATCCTTTGCTGAAGCCAATAATCGGTGGTGTCTATATATTCAAAAGAATTAATTTTTTGTTTTTTTAAATAGGGAAGAAGATTTCTTATATCAGCCAGCTTATTGAATGAATCAATATAAATGACCTTAATTTTTTTTGATTGGAGATAACTTTCATAAAATTTCATACTTGCCCTGTGAAAAGCAATTTTGCGTTTGTGAAAATTGTACTGTTTAAAAAAGAGCCACTCTTCAACAAGATAAATAGTGTCGCATGTTGATACAAGTATATTTTGTTCAAACAACTGGTGAGGGAAAATGATTCCTGTTTTACTCATTTTTTATACTTGTTCATTTTACATCTATCACTGCAATATTTTACCTCGTCCCATACCTTCTCCCATTTTTTTCGCCAGTTAAATGGTCTTTCACAAACTATACATATTTTAAATGGCAGATTTTGCTTTGCTACTTTTTTCATTCAGAAGACAATTTATTAAGTCGAATAATTTCTGAATTATTTTTCTAGTTCATTTACCGCTTACTTATTTTATTCATCGAAATTGTTTTTTGAAGTCTACACCTGAACCGTAAAATGTCAGGATTTCGTTTGTTGTGCATGTTTTTGGCTGATGCCACTATTTACTCTCTTTCTCCACAAATTAAAACTGCTTCGTTTTAACTCCTTTCTCATTAAAGTAATTACATCGGCTTCCGAAAAACCAAATTGTGTTTTAATAGCTTCAAACGGAGTTCTGTCTTCCCATGCCATTTCAATAATCCTGTCGATATCTTTTTGCTCCATGTATAAAATATTAGAATGTAGTTCGTTTCCAATTAACTGTAACTGGCGAACCTTCCGCAATAATTACGGAATCGGGTCTTTGATTATTCAGAAAAGAAAAATTATTCCCATACATGGATGTAAAGTCACAGTGAATTGAATAGTCTATTACTTTATTCACTTGCCATCTCGGATGATTCACTTTGTATTCCTGTGAAAGAATGCTATTAATTTTTGTATATCCATAATAATGTTCAAAGATGAATTCTTCAATACTTCCCGGTAACATTTCTTCCTTTTCATATGCGGCATTTACGGCGAGATGATTCCATTGTTTATTTATTTTCCATTTATACTTTATGTTTTTGTCAGATTCAGTATGAACTATTGAATTTTTTGTAGGAATAGCGATGTAGTGTTCTTTATAAAGTTTGTTAGCAAGCCATGCTACCAATTTGTAAGGAACAGTTTCATTAATAAAGACAACACCTCTTTTTATTGTGTCGCCTTCAACTCTCTTTACATAAAAACGCAAATTGATTTCTTCAAAAGTTCCTAAAAATGGGATGGGTATATTAAACAGGCTGCTTCGCTTAAACATAAAACCAACAAGGCTCACATAGGTTTTATTATTGTAAAAATCAATTTCAACACCATGCGGCAAATAAGGTTTTAATACCTCTGGATTTACCGCATAATTTGCCATAATTATATTTTCCCAACGGGCTGATAAAAAAGTATCAGTCATTTATCAATTTAAAATATAAAAACTATAATTAAGAATTGTAGCAAAACTCACCCAAAGCAGATACGGAATATTGATAAGTGAGGCTAATTTGCTCGTTTTATAAAAGAGGATAAGCATAACAACAATGCTTATCCACAGTATCAAAATTTCGATCAGCGCTATGCCTATTTGATGTGATTTAAAAAATATAATACTCCAAAAAAAGTTTAAAGTGAGTTGTATAACGAAAATCCCTGCTAACTTAAGCCTGTCCTTTTTATTTGCTTTATTTATGACTATGTAAAAAGAAATTCCCATAAGGGTATACAAGATTGTCCATACGGGGCCAAAAATATAATTGGGAGGGTTGAATGAGGGTTTATTTAATGTTGCATACCAAGTATTAATATTGGAGGATGTGATATAACCTGATAACCCGCCCGCCAACAGCGGCAATGCAATACATAAGATTAATTTAATTCCTTTTTTCAAGATATTGCTTTTGATTATTTAAATTTTTAATGAGGATATTCCTCCATCAACATGAAATATTTGCCCTGTTATCCAACTTGCCTTTTCAGAAAGTAAGAATGCCGCCATGTTTGCGATGTCCTTAGTGGTGCCAATTCGTTTCAGCGGATGCCGTTGAGCGTTGGCATCCATTTTTTGCTCCGTATTCAAAAAAGAAGCTGCAAGAGGTGTATTGGTTAAGGATGGGGCAATACAATTCACTCTTATTTTAGGGGCAAATTCAGCCGCCAGGGCTTTTGTTAATCCTTCAAGAGCACCTTTAGAAGCAGCTACCTGACTATGGAAAGGTAAGCCGGTTTGTACAGCAACGGTTGAAAATAAAACGATAGCTGCATTTTCAACTTTCTTTAATCTTGGCAGAACCATTTGAATAAGCCTGATGGCCCCAATTACCTGGAGTTTATAATCTTCTTCAAAATCTGCAGGTTTTATTCTTTCAAAAGGCCTGAGGTTGATGCTTCCCGGGCAGTAAATCAAGCCTGTTAATTCATCGGGCAAAAAATCTACTGAAATTGTATCTTCTAATACATTTAAGTGGTGGAAGTGGATTTTTGCGTTTTCAACAACGGGTTCATTTTTATTGAAGGTTGCTATTACATGCTTTCCGGATTCGGCAAGTTGTATCGCCAATTCTTGTCCTATACCGCTGGAAGCCCCGACAACTAGGTAATGCTGCATTATTTAGTTATTTAAATATGCTAACAATTAATGCAGGAATTAGTTTAATTATTTCACTTACTGACTGGGTTATTTATAAAACTTTTGACTGCTCCAGTTAGGGGTTCTGTATATATTAAATCAGGGCCATTTAACTAGCAGGGTTCAGAATTTTTGTTTTTTCATTTCTTTTAATGCCAACAAAAAGCCCAATGCGAATAATAACGTAATTAGCCCTGCGAAATATGGTATTATTTCAGTCATTTTTTTTGTTATTTATTAATTTTAAATAAATTCCGAAGGCCAGTATCGATGGCACCCAAATACCAACAAATATAGCGGCGGTTGCCTCTCCTTTGAAATACAAAATTTCGGAGAAGATAAGGGAAAGAAAAGCTGCGATAAATAACAATTTATCCGTAGTTGTAAACTTTTTAAACATGAGTTTATTAATTTTTTAAATTTTGTAAAATCTGATTAAACTATGTAAATATAAACTAACCGTATGAGTTTATTAGCAGTATTTTCCAGATTATCCGGGCTCGTAATTGCACAAATGGGTTATTAATAATAAGTGTGCAGCGATATGAAAAAAATATCCATTCAAAATCATAAAGGGAAAAACATGCGATGTAAACACAAAAGATGAAAAGGCCAAAGTTCAGCTTGAAAAGATAAAAGCTGATTTGCTAAAATTAAAAGAAGGCTTGAAAAAAATGCCTGATTCACTTGACAAGGATTTTAAGCTTCTTAAAGAAAAACTTGAATCAATAAAGCAGTAAAAAATTTAATAGCTTCTCCCCTCAATACTTTCAATAATCCCCACATAACTTACGTAACGGTCTTCATGTATTTCTCCATTCCGAACAGCTTCTTTAATAGCACAGCCCGGTTCGTTTACATGCAGGCAATTATTAAACTGGCAATTGTTTAACCTGTCCCTCATCTCCGGAAAGTAATGCGATACTTCCTGCTTTGTAATATCAACCAACCCAAACTCCCTCATGCCGGGTGTATCAATAAGTTTACCGCCAAACGGCAGGTCATACATTTCGGCAAACGTAGTGGTATGCTGCCCCTTGCCGCTCCAGCCGCTTACATCCTGTGTTTTCAAATTGATGTCCGGGAACACAACGTTTAAAAAAGATGATTTGCCCACACCGCTATGACCGCTTATTAAAGTGGTTTTATTTCTTAATTCTTCCATCACCGCCTCCACCCCTTCTTTCTTTTCAGCACTTATTAAAAATATTTTGTAACCCACCGCTTCATACATGGCTTTCCATTGCTCATACTTAGCCAGTTCTTTTGTTTTATATAAATCAGCTTTATTAAAAACAATAATAGCCGGTACATGGTACATTTCGCAGGCCACCAGAAAACGGTCAATAAAACCCTGCGAGGTTTTAGGTTCTTTCAGCGTAGCCACCAGCATACTCTGTTTAAGGTTGGCGGCCACAATATGGTGCTGCATTTTATGGCGGGGGCTTTGGCGGTTTATATAGTTATGCCTTTCTGCTATTTCATCAATAATAACAGTACTGCTTTCATCATTCTCCACCTCACATACCACCCAATCACCCACCGCAATAGGATTAGTGCTGGTAATATCATCCAGCTTCATTACGCCTTTCATACGGCCATTCCAGAGCCTGCCGGTTTCATCTTTTAAAATATACCAGCTGCCGGTGGATTTATAAACGAGTGCCTTCATTAATGCAAGATACCGGATAGTTTTTTATCCTGTTTGCTAATTGTAAGTTTATGGGAACCTCCGCAAAATAGTAACCCGTAAAAGGGTTTCTAAAAATAAAAAGCCGAGTGCTGCAAGTATCAACGGAAGAAATTGTTCATTGTACCTCGCTGTCGTACGGGTCTCTACTTTTGTTTTTTCCAGCTGATCTATTTGTTTGTAAGTATCCTGCAATGCCTGTTTGTCTTTTGCCCTGAAAAATTGACCGCCAGTTTCAACAGCCATACGGCTTAGCAATGCTTCATCTATAAAATCAATTTCAGGGTTTTTGTTTTTAGGCACACCTCTTCTTTCTATTATAATTGATGGCATAGCCCCAATGCCAATAGTATAAATTTTTACGCCTTTCGATTTTGCTATCTCCAGTGCAGTAAGTGGATCAATCAGCCTTGTATCCGGGGCATCTTCTTTACCATCGGTAATTAATATTATTACCTTGCTCTTTGATTCTGTTTTTGAAAGCCTGTCAACAGCTGTAGCTAATCCTTCGCCAATTACAGTGCCGTCTTTTAACAGTGTACGGCTTTCTAATTTTTGTATCTGTGTAATCAATGTATTTCTATCATTAGTAATAGGGCATTGTGTAAAGCTTTCGCCGGAGAAAACAACAAGTCCAATTCTATCAACGGGGCGGCTGCGAACAAATTCTTCGGCCACTTCTTTTGCCACTTCCATTCTTGATGGGGCAATATCCCTTGAGCCCATACTGCCACTTACATCCATACAGAGAACAATATCTATACCATCGCCTTCGGTAGTTTGCGATTCATTTCTTCTTTGTGGCCTTGCCAAAGCAATTATTAAAGCTGCTAATGCAAGCAGCCGGAAAATAAACGGCCAATGCCTAAACTTTTGCTTCCAGGAGGAGACAGAAAAAGAATGTATAGTTGAAAATGTTACTGTTGCCTGTTGTTTATCATTCCGTTTTACATACCACCAGATAAGTAATGGCAGCAATGCAAACAAACCGAACAGGGCCGGATAAGCAAAGGTGATATGTTTAAAAAAATTGTAAAGCATACCCCTATCCCCTAAAGGGGAATTTTAGCCCCCGTTTTTTCGATAGTCAATATAGTATTTTTAATTTCTTGAAAACAATTCTTAGCATCATCATCTGACGGAGCAAATTTTGCAAATTTTACAAAGTCGCAAAGCCTGAGTGACTGGGCTAATTTTTCATATTGTTCTTTTTGCAAATCACTCCTTTTTAACTGCACCAAAAGATCGTCTGTTGTTTTTTGTAATGAAAGGATGCCTTTTTTTCTAAAAATATATAAGCGAAAAATATCTGATAGTTCTGCATAGTATTGTTTACTTGCCGGTTGCTGGCTCTTTAACCGTTCAAGGCTTTTCATTGCTTCTTCATACGCATTGATAGTAACAGGAAGTTTTATTTCAGCAACAGGTTTTTTCTTTTTCAAATAATAAATAACACATACAGTAATAACAAGTATTCCTGCGCCGGCTGCATACCACCACCAGGGGGTTTTCTTTTTTGGAGGTATTATCTCAATAATATCTTTTATGTCATGATAATCCTGCTTAGGGTCGAAGTCAGAAAAAATCACATCAATGGGTATTGATTCTGATTTCATTCCATTAGACAAATTGAAAGGCGGTATAACCCAGTGGCCGGAATCAAAACTGGTTATTTGATACTTTCCTTTAAGAGTGGTAATGCCATTTTCGTTTATTGAATCAACAGCCGGTTCTTCCAGTATTTCAAAGTGATCAATTGAATCGGGCATGGAAAAATTAATCCCCTTTTTCGCCGGATATGCAGCTTCTATAACCATTTGCACTGGTTCGCCAAGCAGTATTTTATTCTTTTCAACAGATGCTTTTATACTTGCGCCTTGCGACAGAACAAATTGCTGTGTAGTTAAAAGAAAAGAAAAAAGTATAAATTTCCTGAAGTTCATTATTACTTATTTCTGCTTAGGAAAAACCGCTGCAATACTTTCACATAATCATCCCCTGTTCTTACATGCAATAAATCGCATCCGGCTTTCTTAAATGTTTGAGCCGCATACTCCGTTACCCGGAAAAATTCCTGTTCGTAGCTGTATTTAACCAGGTTATTATCAGTATCCACCCATTTTGTTTTGCCGCTTTCCAAATCTTCTGTCTGCACTAATCCTGCATCAGGCAATTGTTGATCCATCTTATCATAAATTTTTATGCCTATTATATCATGCTTTTTTCCTGCTATCCGCAAAGCATCATCATAGTTGGCATCAACAAAATCACTTAATACAAATGCAATGCTTTTTTGCTTGGTTGAATTATTAAAATAACGAAGGGCTTTGCTTACGGCTGTGCCATTCCCCATGGGTTCTTTACTCAGCAATTCCCTTACAATATATAAAGCATGTTGTTTCCCTTTTTTAGGCGGGATGTATGCTTCTACCACATCACTATAAAATATTACCCCTACTTTATCTGCATTATTAACAGCAGAGAAACTAAGTACTGCCCCAATCTCTGTGATGATGTCTTTCTTTCTTGCATGGCTGGTGCCAAACAAAGAACTGTTACTGATGTCGACCAGCAACATCACTGTTAGTTCCCTTTCTTCTTCAAAAATTTTACTGTAAGGATGTCCAAACCTTGCTGATACATTCCAATCAATAAAGCGGATATCATCTCCCGCAGCATATTCCCTTACTTCCTTAAACGACATACCCTTTCCCTTAAAAGCACTGTGGTATTCACCAGTAAATAAATCCGTGGTGATTTTTTTGCTTTTAATTTCAAGCTCCCGGACTTTTTTTAATATTTCAGTTGTAGTTAACAAATAGAACGCAGATTATTATGATTCTTGTGATAAATGCCGATAATCATAATAAATCTTAACTATCATGATTATCGGCGTTCTTTTCTATGGAACATTAATTTGTCGTAATACATCTTCAATTACATTTTCCACTTTTACATTCTCTGCTTCCGCTTCGTATGTTAATCCAATACGGTGGCGCAATACATCTTTACAAATACTTCTTACATCTTCTGGAATTACAAAACCCCGTTTATTTAAAAAAGCCTGCGCCTTTGCTGCAATACCTAAATTGATACTGCCCCTTGGCGAAGCACCATAAGAAATCAATGGTTTTAATTTATCCAGTTTATAATCTTCCGGCTTTCTGGTGGCAAAAACAATATTTAAAATATACTGCTCAATTTTTTCATCCATATAAATTTCTTTCACCAGTTCTTTCGCATTTATAACCTCTTGCATAGATACTACTTGCTTTACAGATGGAAAAGAGCCTTGTATGTTTTGCCGCAGTATCAATTGCTCTTCATTCATGGTAGGATAATCAACAATTACTTTCATAATAAATCTGTCAACCTGGGCCTCTGGTAATGGATAAGTACCTTCCTGCTCCAATGGGTTTTGTGTGGCCAATACTAAAAAAGGTTCATCCAATTTATAAGTGCTATCACCAATAGTTACCTGCCTTTCCTGCATTGCTTCTAATAATGCACTTTGTACTTTGGCGGGTGCCCTGTTTATTTCATCGGCCAAAATAAAATTGGCGAAGATGGGACCCTTACGAACAACAAACTCACTCTTTTGCTGGTTGTATATCAATGTACCAATTACATCAGCCGGTAATAAGTCTGGTGTAAATTGTATACGGCTGAATTTTGCATGAATGGCATTAGCCAACGATTTTATCGCTAGTGTTTTTGCAAGACCGGGTACACCTTCAAGCAACACATGGCCATTTCCCAACAAGCCAATCAGCAACCTGTCGATCATATTTATTTGCCCCACTATTACATGGCCGGTTTCTTCCTTCAATTTATCAGTAAACTGGCCTGCCTGTGCGATGCGTTCATTTAACTGGCGGATATCTTCTGCTGTTTTTAGCATAGAAAAAAATTATGGTTAAAATTAACGACAGCTTTATGCAAAATGCCTGCCGATATTACGAATGGCGAAAATTACGGTATAATTTTTGGGCTTTTACCTGTAAATCCTGCCAAAGATTGCTTAATTTGTGCAACAGTTAAATCCATTTTATATGAATAAACAAATCAAATGGCTTACCGCCACCCTGCTCATTAGTTTTTTGGTTTCCTGCGGAAAAGAAGATGAGCCGGTTGTAAAAACAAAAACGCAGCTAATCACCCAGTCAAACTGGAAATTTCAAAGTGCCACAGCTTCTGGTACCGACATATCTAATAATCCCGCAATTGCCTGTATTAAAGATGATGTAATAACTTTTACTGCCTCAGGTACTGGTACCATAACTGAAGGTACAATTGTATGCAGCCCTACAACGGCTACCAGTACCATGACCTGGAGTTTTCAAACTAATGAAACGGTTTTAATGATGTCACACGGCCTTTTCCCAGGAGGCTCCGGAACTTTTACAATTACTGAACTGACAGAAACCAGTTTAAAGATTTCGCAGAATGTAACTATACCACCTTCCACAACGGCGATACCGGTTACTGCCGTTTATATTCATTAATACTAAAAGAAATTCTTATTTAATAAAGCTGATAGCATTATAAATGTGTTATCAGCTTTTTTGTGTGGCTATTAAATTAGCTCAAATATTTTCCAACTATCGGCACCCTCCTGCCTACACCAAATGCTTTGGGAGATATGCGGATGATAGGACAAAACTGGTTTCTTTTATACTCGTTAATATTTACCATACGAAGCACCCTGTCAACCAAAGCCGCATCAAAACCCTGTGCTTTAATGGCTGCGGGGCCTTGTCTTCTTTCAATGTATTGATAAAGGATTCTGTCAAGAATAGCATAATCAGGTAATGAGTCAGAATCTTTTTGCCCCGGCCTTAATTCTGCCGAAGGCGCTTTTTTTAAAATATTATTGGGGATTATCTCCTCATTCCTGTTGATATATTTTGCCAACGTATATATCTGCATTTTATAACAATCGCCCAATACACCAAGGCCTCCAGCCATATCACCATACAAAGTGCCATAGCCGGTTGCCAGTTCACTTTTGTTGGAAGTGTTCAATAATATGTAGCCAAACTTATTGGCAATTGCCATTAATAAATTGCCCCTTGTTCTTGCCTGTATATTTTCTTCAGCCAAATTAAAAGGCAGGTCTTTATAAATTGGTTTTAATTCCCCCAAAAAACTTTCATAAATATTTTTTATCGGGACGATGTCATACGGATTGCCGAGATTTTTACTCAGTTGTTCCGCATCGCTTACACTATGCCCGGTAGAATATTGTGAAGGCATCAATACAGCCCTCACATTTTCTTTACCCAAAGCATCGCAGGCCAATGCAAGGGTAACGGCACTGTCAATACCACCGCTGCTGCCCAATATGGCTTTCGCAAAACCCATTTTGCTGAAGTAATCTTTTATGGCCATTACAATAGCATTATATATTTCAGCAGTGCTCAAGTTATAATCTAATTCGGCAGGATTAAACTCTGCATCAGGTAAATCTTTTGCAGTAACAACAACAGGCTGAATAAAAGTTCCGTCGTCTTTTAACTCAAACACATCAAAGGCTTCTCCAAACAAAGGCAATTGTTTAACAAGGTTTGAGTGCTTATCAAATACCAATGAACCTCCATCAAAAACAATCTCTGTCTGGCTGCCCACACAGTTGCAATACAGCATTGGCAGCTTATATTTTTCAACATTTAGTTTTACAATCGCTTTTCTGTCTTCTACATGTGTATAATCAAATGGTGAAGCAGAAAGATTGAGCATAATATCAGGTTGCTGCTTCATCAGTTCATCCATCGGGCAATTTCTATACAGCGGATTATCGCCAAGGTTCCAAATGTCTTCGCAAATAGTAATGGCTAATTTCTTTCCTTTAAATTCAATTACGTTCCAATTGTAGGCCGGTTCAAAATAACGGTACTCATCAAACACATCATAGTTGGGTAAACAAGTTTTATGTGCGACCCCCTTCACTTCCTTTTCATATAAAAAATAAGCAGCGTTGAATAAATCTTTTCCTTCCCGTACAGGGTTTTTATCTGGCGCACCTACTAATACTGCAATTGTATCTGCATATTGTTTTATTTCATCAATAGCCTGGTTGCATTTATTTATAAAATCATCAAACTCCAGAAAATCCCGGGGCGGATAGCCGCATACACATAACTCTGAAAACAAAACCAAATCTGCCCCTTGCAGCTTTGCCCATTTTATGCCCTCAATAATTTTTTGGGTATTGCTTTCAAAATTGCCGATGTGATAGTTTTGCTGTGCTAATGCGATTTTCATAGTACAAAATTAAGCCCCCATCCCCTAAAGGGGAGAAAAAATCTTTCGTTTCATAAAACCTTTTCGGGCTTTGATTGCTCTATCTTCGTAAGTAATATTTTTACAAATACAACGTTTAAATAACTATGAAAAAAACCATCCTCCTTTTTCTCTTTTCCGTCTTGCTTTTTTCCTGCAAAAACAAAAAAGGAATTCCTGATGTTTCGGATATTAAAGTGGATATAGCCATAGAAAGGTTTGACCGTACATTTTTTGCCATCGACAGCAACCATATTGAACAGGGATTGCAGCGGCTGCAACAACAACATCCGGAATTCTACAGCGATTTTATGAAAGAACTTCTTGGTGTAACCGGCTCCATCAGCGACGGGAATACATTAGTGGTTACCAAACAATTCATCAGTGGTTATTCTTCCATATATGATTCGCTGAAAGGAAAATTTAACAATATGGTGGGGTTAAGAAAGGAATTGGAAAAAGGTTTTCAGTTTGTAAAATATTATTTCCCCAACTATAAAACCGGCAAAGCAATTTTGTACCTCGGCCCTTTCGATGCGCCGGGTGTCGCATCCACCAATGCAGGGCTGGCTATTGGTATACAGCAATTTGCCGGAAGCAATTTTTCTGTTTACCAATCTGAACCCATACAACAAATGTTTCCTTCATACATTACCCGCCGGTTTGCACCGGAGTATATTACTGCCAATTGTATGAAAGCAGTGGTGGAAGAACTTTTCCCTGATAAAAGCGGCGGCAAACCATTAATAGAACAAATGGTGGAGAAAGGAAAACAATGGTATCTCTTAGATAAATTTTTGCCAATTACAAATGATACATTGAAAACCGGCTATACCAAACAACAACTCGACTGGTGCATGGAAAACGAAGGCCTTATTTGGAGCAGCATTGTAAAAAATGAAGACCTGCAATCGCTTACCCCAACCGTTATACAAACTTATATTGGCGAAGGGCCGTTTACACAAGGTTTTCCACCGGAGTACTCTCCCGGTAATATTGGCCAGTGGATTGGCTGGCAGATAATAAAAAAGTTTACTGATAAAAACAGCAACCTGAAACCAGAAGAAATTATGCGAACACCGGCTGCAAAAATTATTGAAGAGGCGAAATACAAACCCAAATAAAATCGCTGATTGCGGGATTAAAATGGATTAATTAACACTGATTCATTATCCTTAAACCCTTCTCTGCAAAACTTGCAGTTTCCCAGAGCCTGAGAGATTAAGCCTTTTTTAGATTAACCACTACTGAAGCCGCCATAAAATCATGTAAAGCCCTGCGTTTATTATTAGTGAGCATTGTTATCAGCTCAACAGCAAGCCATGCAAAAGAAACCACAGCAGAAATATTGTCATGCCTGGTAATCTCATCTTGTCCACCCAATGATGCCCCATCACTATCCGTTATAAAATAAACCGATAAAGACAAGCTAATTAATATCCAGATAGACTCCCTTATCATTGCCCTTTTGTATCCTATCACATTACTCTCACTTAAATCCAGCACTTTAATTTTCATTACTTTCTTGCCGATAGTCTGCCCATATTTACCATGCCCTATTACTACATAAAATGTGTACAAAACAGTTTCTGATAAACTGAGCCATAACTGGGAGGTATATTTATCTGTAAAAAACATTTCACTGATAATAAAGAATGGGATAAATATCAATGAATCAATTATACCAGCCAGGAAACGGCTTGCAAATGTTTTATAGCGATTTTCAATCATAATTTTTCTAATTTATTTTCTCCTTGCTTTGCGAAACTTGCTGTTTCGAATCCCTATTACTTCGCTTTCGGCTATTTGCCGAACAGCGAACAGAACCCCAAAGTGTGCCCTTCGTTACCTCTGGGTAAACTTGCAACGAAGATGATAGTAGTACTACAGCTGGCTACAAAATAAAATCTATTGCTTTAAAAAAGATAGGAAGAAAAAAAGACTATCCAATCTAAGTCTCTCCGCCAGTTGGCGGAGGACAGGGTGGTTAATTCCCCTTAAACGGCGCCATCATTTCAAAAGAAGGGATTTGTACGTCGAACATTATTTTGTTGTGCAGGTTTTCCATCTGGTAGGTGCCGTACATTTTTCCCATTTCGCTGCGCAGGTTGCAGCCGCTTACATACTGGTAGCTTTCGCCGGGCTGTATGCTGGGTTGCACCCCCACCACCCCTTCGCCTTCCACCTCCCGGTGTTCACCATTACTGTCGAAAATATACCAGTGGCGGCTTATCAATTTTACAGGAAAAGCATTGTGGTTATCCAGGGTTATGCGGTAGGCAAACATATACTCAGCATTTTGCGGGTTGCTGTAGTCGGGTTGGTAAAATGTTTCCACACTTACCTGCACTCCTTCGGATATCATGCTGGCCATAGGGTAAAAGTAAAGATTTTTTGTCGCCCAGAGGCAAAAGAGGGAAAGAAGGCTAACGCAGCCTATCTCTTTTCTCCTTTTACGCTGGGCGATGCTTTTCTTCAACCCTCAGCACTTAATTTTGCCTCACAAACAAACGTATATGAAAATAGCAGTAGCCAAAGGCGATGGAATAGGCCCGGAAATAATGGATGCCGTATTAAAGATTTTTGATGCCAACAACGTACCTCTTGAGTATGAAACCGTAGAAATGGGCAAGTGGGTATTTGACAAAGGCTTTAACAACGGCATGACACCGGAAGCCAAAGTTTCCATTGAAGCATTGGGTTTACTCTTTAAAGGCCCGATGGAAACACCAAAAGGCAAAGGCGTAAAGAGCATAAACGTTACCGCCCGCAAAACCTGGAACACTTTTGCAAACAAAAGAGATTTCCGCACCCTGCATGGCGTTGATACGGTTTTCAGCAAAGCAGGTATCCCGATTGACATTACGGTAGTAAGAGAAAACATCGAAGATACATATGGCGGCATTGAGCATATGCTGACACATGATGTGGCATTGAGCCGCCGCTTCATCACCAGGCCGGGTAGTATGCAGGTTATCCGTTATGCGTTTGAAATGGCGAAACAAAAAATGACGAAACGTATTACCTGTGTTCACAAGGCCAACATTATGAAAATAACCGATGGTTTGTTTTTAGAATGTTTCCAGGAAGTAGCGAAAGAATATCCTGAAATAAAATCGGATGATATAATTGTGGATGACCTCTGCATGAAATTAGTTACCCGACCTGATTTGTTTGATGTGCTTGTGCTTACAAATCTGCAAGGCGATATTGTTTCTGATTTATGTGCCGGTTTGGTGGGTGGTTTGGGCTTTGCACCATCCGCAAACATCGGCGACCATATTTCCATTTTTGAAGCAGTGCATGGTACAGCACCGGATATTGCCGGAAAAAATATTGCGAACCCCACTGCTTTATTATTAAGCGGTATTGCCATGCTGCGCCATGTTGGGTTAACAGAAAATGCTTCCATTATTGAAAATGCGTTGCTGTATACATTAGAAAACGGTACCCATACCGGCGACTTTGGTGATAAAACAAAACCATCAGTAAACACCACCCAATTTGCCAAAGCTATCATCAGCAATTTTGGTAAACTGCCAGAAGTTGGTGCAAGAGAAATTATTCCGAATAAACCCGGCACCCCTACCCCATTGAAATTAGAAACCAACCCGATGATGATTTCTAAAGAAGGGGAGGGTGAAACAATAACAGGTGTGGATTTATTTATCGAAAGCGGTGAACAACCAACTGCTATTGCCGAAAAATGTAAACGACATGCAGGTGTTAAGTTCAACCTGATCAATATCAGCAACCGTGGCACACAGGTATGGCCTACTGGTTCTGTTTACACCAACCTCGTCAATCAATACAATGTTCGTTTTGAAAGTATTGATGATTTTCCATTGACCCAACATGATGTAATTAGTCTGTATGTCAGCATGAGTGGCAATTTTAAAATCTGCTCATTTGAGTTGCTTAATATGTGGGGAAAAATGAAAGGGTATTCGCAGGCACAGGGGCAATAAAACCCTGTTCCGTCGAAGGTGAAAACTTAGATTAATGTTGTCTTTAGTGAATACAATAGTTCTTAAAAGAAATATTTTCTTTGGTAGAAGAAAATTTTGTTACACCCTTTAAAGAGTAGGAAATTTTGCACATTCAGAAATGTAGCAGGGGGTTTGCCAGCTGCATTACTACTATCATCGTCCCTTGCGTCGCACACCTGTTCTGTATATCACTATTCAGCATTTTGTTAATTGCTTTATTGAGGGCTTACCCAGTAATTATATAATCATTTTGTATATTACAGTTCGCTTGCAAAATTTAAAGCAGAAAACATGAAAAAATATTTGCTGATTATTGCTATACTCAGTCCGGCTTTTATAACGGCACAGGTAGATTTTCAAAATATTAGTTTTGAGGCTGCCTTAATAAAAGCAAAGGAAACAGGCAAACTGATTTTTATGCAGGTGGAGTCGTTGCAATGTAATCAGTGTGATGATGTAGCCAGTAAAGCCCTTTCCGATAATAAATTGGCTGCTTTTCTAAATAACACTTTTGTTTGTATAAAATTACCTTCGGAAGAAAAAGAAAGAAGAAGGGTTTTAACTAGTTATGTAAAGGGCGGTATTGGCTTTGGAGTAGTTTTTTTTTCAAGCGATGGCAGTCTTGTGCATACATATTTAGGCTCTACTACACAGCCAACCAAATATGAGGATGAAGGAAACATTGCCTTGACTAAAGCTTCCGAAGGAATTACACTAGGTGCAATTGAAAAACAATATAAGGATGGCAACAAGTCTCCGGGTTTAATGGAATTTCTTATTCAAAAAAGAAGATCCTTAGGTCTACCTACTGATGTTTTACTAAACGAGTATGTAATACATCTTCCTGCAGACTCGCTAAAGTCAATACGGGTGCTATCAATCATTGTATCTCAATCCCCGGTTTTAGAGTCCGTGCCTTCATTTGTTTTGTACCAAGATAAAAGCTTGTTTGAAAAAACATGGCAAACTCTACCTCATTCAGATAGAAAAAGTATTGTAGAATCAATAGGGTTTAAATCAATCTATAAAGCCGCAAGGGCAAAAGACGAAAATTTTGCAAAAAGGATTGCAGAGTTTATGAAGTCAAGCTATCCTCTTAATTCAACCGAAGGCGAAAGGGCATATGGATTGAAAATGTTAGATTATTATAAAATCTCAAGAGATACTGCCACTTTTATTGCACAAGCTATACCATTCTATGATAAATACTATATGTCTGTTCATCCCGATTCTGTAAGAAAAGCGGACAGAGATAGTTTAAACAGTATAAAGCCACAAAAAGGTGATTTAAAAGAAGGCTTGATTAAAAGATCAGGAGATACGTTAACATATCGGAGCACAATAAAATTTGTGCCTACCACACAGTTATATGCAAACGCATTAAGAAATGCAGCTACCGATTTCTACTCGCTTACAAACAATAAGGAATACTTATTAAAAGCAATTACTTGGGCAATAAAGGCGAACGAATTTTATGAACTGTACAATACAAATAATGTATTGGCAAATCTATATATAAAGACTGGTCAAATGTCATCTGCCATTGAAGCTAAAGAAAAAGAACTCTCGTATAAAAAGAAAATGGGGTTCAAAACTAAAGAGCTGGAATTGGAAATAGAAAAACTAAAAAATAATTAACAGTATAGCCCATGCCAATCGATAAAATAAAATACACAACGGAGAAGTAACTGTAGTATGGCAACCTAAACTCTGCATCCATTCCGCTATTTGTGTAAAAGGGCTGCCCGGTGTATTTAACCCGGCCAGAAAACCCTGGGTAGATATGAGCCTGGCTAAAACCAATGAAATAGTGGAGCAGGTACGAAAATGCCCTAGCGGTGCACTAAGCTATTTTTTAAACGAAACTGAAAACAATACTAATATGGAAAATAAAATAGCAAGTGAAGCTGCAAACATTACCAAAATAGAAGTTGCCCCTAATGGCCCTTACCTCATTAAAACAGAATGTTTAATTGTACATAGCAATGGTAAAGAAGAAACAAAAACAGGTACCGTTGCCTTATGCCGCTGCGGTGCATCCGCCAATAAACCTTACTGTGACGGGCAACATAAAAAGGTAGGATTTGAGGGATAGAAATAACAAATAAAATTTATTAATGAATAGTGAATAATTTTTCTCTGAAGAATTTGTTATTCACTATTCATTGTTCGTTATTTACCATTCCTTCTTCACCCCAATCACCGGCAGCACCTTTTCATGAATCAGTTGGTTTAGTTTCACCACATCATCACTCATAATCTTTTTCAGTTTATTCAATTGCTCATCTATCTGCACCGCCAGTTCGTTATATGCATCTTTTGCCTGTTTGCTTAAACCTGAATTACCTGCTGCCGATGCATTGTAAATGCTGGAAAGTTTATCATCTAATTTTATCGGAAAATTTAAAACATCTTGCCCACTTTTGGCTTTGGTCTGGTGCAATGCCTCTTCCCCAGCAGTCATTTGTTTGTTCACGGTGTCAATCTGTTGCTTCACTTCTTTAGGAATATCCTTTCCTACCCTTGCACTAAAATCATTCATCTGTTGCCTTACTTCACGGATATTCTTAATCGCCTTCATAATCTCTGATGATTTATCCCGGATAGTTATAAGATGACTGAACTGCTCTTCATACTCCACCTGAGACGTTTTATAATTAGGGTCGGCAACAATTGTAAACGGTGCTTCAGTTGAATCATTACCCGATTTGAATTTTACAAAATAATTTCCCGGTGCTGCTTTTGGGCCGGTAACTGGGCCGTTCCAAAGTATCAACCCTTCCACTTTTTCCGCCTCTGGGTAATTCATATCCCACTCAAACTGGTTCAGGCCTTTGTTCACTTCCACTTTACTTTCTTTAGATGAAGTGGAGAATGTCTTTATCAGCTTCCTGTTTTTATCCATTACCTGAATGGAAAGTTTAGTACTGTCATTCACCTCTTTCATATAATAATTCATCACCACCCCGTTCGGTGGGTTCATACCTGCATTAGTTATATCGCCTCCGCCTCTGCGACCACCGCCCCTTCTGCCACCACCGGGCATACGATAAGCCGGATTAATACTAAACAAATGAAGTGATTTGTTTAACACATCAGCACTTTTTCCCTGCACAGTTGTTAAATCATCCAATATGTAAATACTTCTTCCCTGAGTACCTACTATCAAATCGTTATTCTTTATTGCTAAATCAGTAATGGGTACAACAGGCAGGTTCAGTTGAAACGGTTTCCAATTTGCACCATCATCATAAGATATATACATGCCATATTCAGTTCCTGCATAAAGCAGCCCCGGCTTTTTCCTGTCGGCTCGCAAACATCTTGCAAAATGCTGCGGGTTAATTCCGTTTACAATCTGCTTCCATGTTTTTCCATAGTCTTCTGTTTTATAGATGTATGACTTAAAATCATCCAGCTTGTATCTTGTACCTACAACATAAGCTGCGCCTTTTTTAAAAGGGTCAACTTCAATACAATTCCACATCACCCATTGTGGAGCATCTTTAGGTGTTACATTTTCCCAATTCTTTCCCCCATCCTTACTTACATTAAGCAAGCCATCATCGCTGCCTGTCCAAAGCAAATCTTTTTCTACCCAGCTTTCAGTAGCAGTAAATATGGTACAGTAATATTCCACACTGGTATTATCCTGCGTTATTGGTCCGCCGCTTGATGCTTGTTTCTTTTTATCATTGGTGGTAAGGTCAGGCGAAAGAGACTGCCATGATTTTCCTTCATCCTCCGTTACAAAAAGATGATTGCCCGCTGCATATAATCGTTTTGGGCTGTGTGGCGAAAAGAAGATAGGATAGTTCCATTGAAAACGATATTTCGCAGCTTCGGCACCTGCGCCCATATTATCAATCGGCCATACATTTATCAATCTGCTCTCACCGGTTTTATGATCAAGCCGCTGCAGCATTCCCATATAATTACCACCGTAAGTTACATCAGGGTTTGTTGGGTCGGCCACTACATAACCGCTTTCACTACCCGCAGCATCTTCAAGGTCGGAGGCAGTAATAGCAGCTCCATAAGTTCTGCTCTTAATTCTAAATGCACCATTGTCTTGCTGCCCTCCCATTATGCGATAAGGAAATGCATTGTCGGTGCTTATGCGATAAACCTGAACAGTAGGCTGATTTAAATAAGTACTCCAGTTGCTGCCGGCATCAAAACTTACTTGTGCGCCACCATCATCTGCCACTATCATTCTTTTTCCATCTTCGGGGTCAATCCATAAATCATGATGGTCGCCATGTGGTGTACTCACTCCCTGAAATGTTTTTCCACCATCGTTGCTAACCATAAAATTAACATTCGGGCAATACACTTTGTTTTCATTCTTAGGGTCAACAAAAACTTTAGTGTAGTACCATGCCCTTTGCCGGATATTATTATCGCTGCTTGTAGGTGTCCATGTTTCACCACCATCTGCACTCATATACAATCCGCCATCTTTATTTTCAATTATGCAATATATTTTATCCGTATTGGATGGAGCTACAGCCACACCAACAATTCCCCAGGCGCCTTTTGGCAATCCTTTACTCGCAGAAATATTTTTCCATGTGTCTCCACCATCTTCACTTTTCCAAAGTCCGCTTCCTTCGCCACCACTTTCTAAACTATAAGGCGTTCTCATTAATCGCCAGGTGCCTGCATAAAATACATTTACATTACCAGGTTCCATCACCAGATCGCTACAGCCGGTTTGGTTATTTACAAATAAAGTCTGCTTCCATGTTTTACCACCATCCGTTGTTTTATAAACGCCTCTTTCTTCGTTGGGGCCAAATAAATGCCCCATCACAGCTACCCAAACTATATCCGGGTTTTTAGGATGAATAACAATGCGTATAATATGACGACCGTCTTTCAAACCAACATTCTTCCAGCTTTTGCCCCCATCATCGCTTCGCCACATACCCCCAAGTCCTTCGCTTACATTTCCCCGCATGGTGTTTTCCCCTTCGCCTGCATAAATAATTGTTTCATCAGACGGTGCAACAGCCACAGCACCGATTGAGCTGCCGAAGTATTTATCAGAAATATTTTTCCAATTGCTGCCGCCGTCATTTGTTTTCCATACTCCGCCCCCAGTAGCACCAAAGTAAAAAGTGTTCCTGTTTTTATAACTGCCCGCCACCGCTGCACTTCTTCCTCCTCGGAAGGGGCCTATTAAACGATACTTCAGGTTTTTAAACAAAACATCTGCTTTATCTTCAACTGTTGTCGGTGTAGCTGGTTTAATTTTTTGTGCAGATGAAATAAGTACAGTGCTGAGTAATATCAGCAAGAATAATTTTCGCATAGCAGTTTGTGTTAAGATTGTTTGAAGATACTGATTTATTTATACTACAAAGCCCATACAAAAATTGATTTCAAAGTGCGATAAGAAAGGCGAAGTAGTACCTTTATGCAAATCAAACCCATGTCATCCTTTTCCATTAGTGGCAATCTTGTTGATGTTCACCAGCAAAAAATTTATCCGGCAACGATAACAGTAGAGAATGGGAAAATTACTTCCATAACTCCAAACCCAGAACTCAAAACTGAACATTATATCCTTCCTGGTTTTATTGACAGTCATGTACATATTGAAAGCTCCATGCTTGTTCCATCAGAGTTTGCGAGGCTGGCTGTAGTGCATGGCACGGTAGCAACTGTAAGCGACCCGCATGAGATTGTTAATGTATGCGGCATGGCCGGTGTGGAGTTTATGATTGAAAATGGAAAAACTGTTCCCTTCAAATTCAATTTTGGTGCGCCGAGTTGTGTACCTGCCACCATTTTTGAAACAGCAGGTGCATCTTTAAATGCAGATGAGGTTGAAAAATTATTGCAAAGAAATGAAATAAAATACCTGAGTGAAATGATGAATTTTCCCGGTGTATTGAATGGTGATGAGGGAGTAATGAAAAAGATTGCAGCTGCACATAAATTAAATAAACCTGTTGACGGGCATGCGCCGGGGTTAAAGGGAGAGATGGCAAAGAAATATATTGATGCAGGAATTTATACCGACCATGAATGCTTTACCAAAGAAGAGGCTCTGGAGAAACTGCAATACGGAATGAAGATTATCATCCGGGAAGGAAGTGCTGCAAAAAACTTTGATGCGCTAATTGATTTACTGCATGACTGGCCTGATATGATAATGTTTTGCAGTGATGATAAACACCCAGATAGTTTGGTGCTGGGGCATATTAACCAGCTTTGTGCAAGGGCTGTAGCAAAAGGTATTGATATATTTAAAATATTAAAAGCCGCTTGTGTTAATCCAGTACTCCATTATAAATTAGATGTCGGTTTATTAAGAGCAGGTGATGCTGCTGATTTTATTATGGTGAAGGATTTAGAAAATTTTGAAGTGGTAAAAACTTTTATTGATGGGGCATTGGTGGCCGAGGCAGGAAAGTCGATGGTCAAAAGTACACAGTCAACAGTAATTAATAATTTTTCTTGTACCGAAAATAAAGTGGAGGATTTTGAAATAAGAGGGATGAGCAACTATGATAAATTAGCTTCAAATTGGATAGTTGAAGATGGCTCAAACAATCTAAGAATACCAGTTATTGAAGCATTGGATGGGCAATTAATTACCAATAGACTTTCTTATAAACCCAAAGTAACAGGCAATAAAATAGTAAGTGATGTTGAAAGAGATATTTTAAAAATTGTTGTCGTTAACCGCTACAACAATGCGCCGATTGCAAAAGCATTCATTAAAAACTTTGGGTTAAAGCAAGGGGCATTAGCTTCTTCAGTTGCACATGACAGCCACAATATTGTTGCCGTGGGTGTGGATGATGAAAGTATTTGCCGGGCTGTAAATCTCGTTATAGAAAAAAAAGGGGGCATTAGTGCTGTCGCCAAGCAAAAAGAGTTGGTACTGGCATTGCCCATAGCCGGGTTAATGAGTAATGAAGATGGTTATAAAGTAGCTGCCGATTATACTGCAATAGATAAAATGTCAAAAGAAGAGCTCGGCTCTACCCTTGGCTCTCCTTTTATGACTTTATCTTTTATGGCCTTATTGGTAATACCCCATTTAAAACTAAGTGATATGGGTTTATTTGATGGGGATAGATTTGAGTTTGTGTGATAGACTCACTTCTTTATTGTATCTGTACCAATCTACCTAAATACGGTATCGGCATTTCCCAAAACCCCATCACTATCCCTTCGCTCCTTGTGCCTTCCATTGTAATGTCCTGCACCTGTATTGTTATACCGGTTACTTTACCCTCTTCATTTCTTTTAAATGTAGCAGTGCCGCCATAAGCCACTACTTCAAATACATCTTTGTTATCTGTTTTCTTTAGTTCAGAATTACCCATTTGTGAAGTGGCAGTCAATACCCCCTCTTCAACTACCACACCTATTTCTTTTACAGGAGCCCCATCGGCAAATGTGTACTTACCGGTGTACTGGTTAAGGGTGGTATCGGTTTGTGCATTGGCATAAATGCAACCCAATAAAAAAACAAAGGCTAATAATAATTTTTGCATAAACAGGTTTTTTGTTTCTATAATAACGAAAGATAAAACAAATTGTTACAATTGTTAAACGCAGGTTGTTAAACATTTTCATAAATAATCGCCGCCCCCTGCCCCACCCCCACACACATTGTTGCCAGGCCGTATTTTACCCCTCGTCTTTTCATTTCATGCAATAATGTTGCCGAAATACGAACGCCGCTGCATCCCAATGGGTGACCAAGGGCAATAGCCCCGCCATTTACATTCACAATACCTGCATCCAGCCCCAGCTCTTTTATACAGGCAATACTTTGCGAGGCAAAAGCCTCATTCAATTCCACCAAACCAATATCACTCATTTTTAACCCTGCTCTTTGCAGGGCTTTGTGGGTGGCAGGCACAGGCCCCATGCCCATTATTGCAGGGTCAATCCCCGCTACCGCCATTGCTTTTATCTTAGCAAAAGGCTGCAATTCATATTTCTTAACACAAACTTCATTTGCCAATAGCATTGCGGCAGCCCCATCATTAATGCCGGATGAGTTGCCCGCCGTTACCGTTCCCTCTTTTACAAATGCTGGTTTTAGTGAGGCTAATTTTTCCAGTGATGTTTCTCTCGGATGTTCATCATTCACAATCCAGCTTACCAATCCTTTATTAATTATTTCATACGGCACCATTTCATCTGCCCATTTATCTGCCTTTTTTGCTGCAAAATATTTTTGTTGAGATGCCAGTGCAAATTCATCCTGAGCCTCTCTTGTTATATTCCATTGCTTCGCCACATTCTCTGCCGTTTCCCCCATGGTGTAGGGATGATACATTTCAGACAATCTATTATTTATAAACCGCCACCCCATTGTGGTATCAGCCATTTCTGTATTACGGCCAAATGCATCTGCATTTTTTGCCATTACAAACGGTGCCCTCGTCATACTCTCCACACCGCAGGCAACAATCATTTCCGCATCGCCACACATAATTTGCCTGGCACCATCCATTATCGCCTGCAGGCCCGATGCACATAAACGGTTTACAGTATTACCGGCAACAGATACAGGCAGCCCCGCCAGCAATGCCGCCATCCTCGCCACATTGCGGTTATCTTCCCCGGCCTGGTTCGCCGCACCGGCTATTACATCTTCAATAGCATTTACATCCACCGTTTCGTTGCGTTGCAGCAAAGCAGTAATGGCATAAGCCAGCATATCATCCGGCCGTATGCCGCTAAGTATCCCGCCATACTTTCCAATGGGTGTGCGGATGGCATCAATTATATAAACTTCATTCATAATTTTTACTTGTCCTCCATAATCACCTTTTGAATGAGATGCAGGTGGGTTCGTTATTGCGAGGAGGAACGACGAAGCAATTTACCAAGCTTCGGTTCCCTGAGCATCGTCCCTTGCGTCGCACTCTTGTACACCTGTAATTCTATTGGACTTTTCTAATACACCTTATTTTTATCCAGTTTCTTTCAATTCAAATTTAATACAAAATAGCCACCTCCCCGGCAGGTATTATAAAATCAGCAGACATATCAGTTAAATCATTTCAATCCTGTATTCCGGGTTATCTTTGCCCCGATGAAAAAAGCTGAAAACATAAGAGACCTTTCCCTTGCCGGAATAGAAACATATTTTGAAGAACTCGGCGAAAAAAAATTTCGGGCCAAACAGGTGTATGAATGGCTCTGGCTAAAACATGCCATGAGCTTTGCCGACATGACCAACCTTAGCAAAGAACTGCGCCAAAAACTTGGTGATAATTTTACCCTTCCTGCATTAACTGTTGATTTAATGCAAACCTCAACAGACGGCACTATAAAATTTCGTTTTAAAACACATGATGGCCATTTAGTAGAAGGTGTGCTGATACCAACTGCTACCCGGTTTACGGCCTGTGTGTCTTCACAAATCGGTTGCTCCCTTAGTTGTAAATTCTGTGCTACAGGATATATAGACAGAAAGAGGAACCTGACCTTTGATGAAATTGTAGATCAGGTAGTATTAATCAATCAGCAATGCGAAAAAGAACATGACAAAAAAATAAGCAATATTGTTTTTATGGGTATGGGTGAGCCGTTGCTTAATTATAAAAATGTACTAAAGTCCATCGAAAAAATTTCATCGCCTGATTGTTTGGGCATGAGCCCCCGCCGCATTACCGTATCAACCGCAGGTGTATCAAAAGGCATACGGCAGCTGGGAGATGATAAAGTAAAATTCAAATTAGCATTATCATTACATGCCGCTACAGATGTAAAGCGGCATGAGATAATGCCTGTTAATGATAGCAACAACCTTAAAACGTTGACAGATGCATTGAACTATTTCTACAAACAAACCGGCAACGAAATAACTTTTGAATATATCCTGTTCAAAAATTTTAACGACTCACTGGAGGATGCAGACCAACTGATAAAGCTTTACCGACAGGTACCTGCAGATCTGGTAAACATAATAGAATACAACCCAATTGATTTTGCCAAATACCAAAAGCCGGAAGAAGAAAAGGTGGAAGCCTTTATGGAATACCTCGGCAAGCACCGGGTAAACACAAGGCTGCGCCGCAGCCGCGGAAAAGATATTGATGCTGCCTGCGGGCAGTTGGCGAATAAGGGTTAGTTTAACGGGGTATTAAAAATTGTAATCGGTCTGAATGAATCTTAAAAATTCAATAAAAACATTATTTCTATTCCTACTTTCAATTCTATTTTCTACAGGATATGCACAAGTAACAATGACTATCTATAACATGTCTTCTGTTACCCTTGATTCGGTTGTTATTAATCTGGTCAAACCCATTATCATAAGCCCTATTGAAAAGGGAGGAAAAAAAACTTTCTTTATTAGCGTACATCAGGCAAATTTCCATTCTTTTGTACCTTTTGACATTACATACCACAGTTCTGTACTCAACACCAAGTTGCAATGGCAAAAAAACGGGGTTTGTAGATACTCTTTATTTTTTTGATCATGGGATTAGCAAAAACAAACAAGGGCTAAAACGTCCGGATAGTTATACCTTATTTGTTACAAATACAACTAAGTACCCAATCGACTCTATGTTTTCAAAAAACAATGCTATAAAAAGCATAGAAGAAGATGCTCCAAACGGTTTTAATGTAGAAATAGATCATGAAAAGGCGGGCATTGATAATGCCATATTTTTCAAAATAAACAATAAAAATCTAACCCTAGACCTAAAAAAAACAGATTTCATAAATTGGAACGAATATGGCACATCCGTTTATTTACTTGCAGATTCTGTATCGATAGCTGCTCCAAAAGGCTGGCAAGATGATTTTTTTATTGTTGACTTCGTTTTAAAATATTATGACGATACATATATTAGAAACATTAAAGTAAATTCTAAATATCTAGTTAAAGAATATAAAAAATTAAAGTATGTATATCATAGGGCGGTATTTGATTATAAAAAATTCATACAATCCCCACAATTTGAATTAAAAATTCGGGGCAAGAAAAAAAGCAATTGCTTTTGACCAAGACAGGATAATTAGTCGGAGCTATATGGTTATATATTTGTCAAGAAAAAAGAAAATCATTTCTTTAGATTATTGAACACATTTCAGCTAATCCTCCACCAGCTTCTCATCAATTAAATAAGCTGCAATACCGCTTATATTATCATTGCCTTTTGCATCTTCCAGGTACACCCGAAAGGAAGTAATTTTTTCAGCCGGGAAAGTCAGTATCCTTTTTCTGCCAACACTGGTTCCCTGTATTTCGCCAATCGCTTTTTCACCATTATACAGTACCACACTAAAGCAGCGGATAGTTTGTCCAAGATGTATGGCTTCCCGCAATACAATGCAATTAATTTTTGTTGGTGCATTTAACTGCACAATAAAATTCTGGAGGTTAATACCATAATAAGCAGCCGTAGTATCAAAGCCCCGCAGCATTACCGGTTTGTTATTAAAATCTTTCGGGCTGAACTGGTAATACGTATCTGCACTCTTCAGCAGGTTGTTACTGAAATTTCCATCCCGCATTTTTTTAAAACCAACTAATGCAGCCGAATCATTCTCATGTATCAGCCCCCTTCTGTCGGGTGGCACATTTAATAAAAAATTTGCACCCCGGCCAACCGATTTTAAATACAACTCAAATAATTGTTCAGGCGTTTTTACTTTATCATCTTCTTTTGCATGATAAAACCATCCCGGCCTTATACTTACATCACATTCAGCAGGTATCCAGTATTTACCATTTAATTTCCACGCGTTTAAGTGTATCTGTTGATGGTGCACCGGCTCCTGGTGTAAAACCATCAGTGTTTAAAAAATTCCAGTTTGTTTTTCCGGCAATGCCTTTTTCATTTCCCACCCAGCGGATATCCGGGCCCACATCACTAAACACAACAGTATTTGGAGAAAGTTTTCTTACTGTTTCTTTAAACCGTTTCCAGTCATACACCTGTTTTTTTCCATTCGGGCCTTCGCCATTGGCACCATCCCACCACAGCTCCCACAATGGGCCATAGTTGGTAAATATTTCTTTCATCATATTCACAAATACATCGTTGTATTTTTCAGTTCCGTAATCAGGATGGTTTCTGTCCCACGGAGAAATATAAACACCAAACTTTAATCCATACTCTTTGCAGGCTCTTGATAATTCTTTCAATACATCTCCTTTTCCATCTTTCCATTTGCTTTCCCTTACCGTATGTTTGAGTATTTACTGGGCCATAAACAAAACCCATCATGATGTTTTGCAGTAATGATAATCCCTTTTGCCCCTGCGGCTTTGGCAACCCGGCACCATTGGCGGCAATCTAGTTCTGTTGGATTAAAAATATCTTCCGGCTCATTGCCTTCCCCCCATTCTTTATCTGTAAAAGTATTGGGGCCAAAATGTGTAAACAGATAAAACTCTGTATTCATGCCAGGCCAATTGCTGCGCGGGTTGGGCAATGGTTGCGATTGTGCAACTGCACTTATAAAACAGAAAGAGGCAAGCAATACTATTTTCATACAATAAAGAAAGGTTGATGGATTGAAATGGTTTTATGTTTCGGAAGAACCAAATTCTGTACCGACAAGGTAAGCAGATAATCCAAAAAGTAAAAATGAATTTCAGCTCATGGCTTTACCTTTGCACTGAAATACTAATTACATCAATATATCAAAAACCATTATGGAATACAGAATTGAAAAAGATACAATGGGAGAAGTAAAAGTGCCAGTTAATGCCTACTATGGCGCACAAACCCAGCGCAGCATCGACAATTTTAAAATTGCACAGGACATTAATAAAATGCCGAAAGAAATTATTCAGGCATTTGCTTACTTAAAACATGCGGCAGCCATTACCAATAATGAAGCAGGTGTATTGACCAAAAAAGAAAGCTGATCTGATTGGCAAAGTATGTGATGAAATATTTAGAAGGAAAATTGGATGATTATTTTCCATTGGTGGTTTGGCAAACAGGCAGCGGTACACAAAGCAATATGAATGTAAATGAAGTGGTTGCTTACCGTGGCCATGTATTAAATGGTGGTAAATTAGCCGATAAAGAAAAATATCTGCACCCGAATGATGATGTAAATAAATCGCAGTCCAGTAACGATACTTTTCCAACGGCCATGCATATTGCAGCGTATAAAATTTTGATGGAAACAACAATACCCGGAATTGAAAAATTAAGGGATACACTAGCCAAAAAAAGCAAGGCAATTCATGAAAGTGGTAAAGATTGGCCGCACCCATTTTATGGATGCCACGCCACTTACCGTTGGGCAGGAATTCAGTGGCTATGTTTCGCAATTAGATCATGGATTAAAAGCAATTAAAAATACATTGGCGCATTTAAGTGAACTGGCATTAGGTGGCACTGCTGTTGGTACTGGCATCAACACGCCTCCAAGGCTATGCATGAAAATGTGGCAAAACATATTGCCAAACTTACCAGGCTTGCCTTTTAAAACTGCAGAAAATAAATTTGAAGCATTGGCGGCGCATGATGCCATTGTAGAAGCACATGGTGCATTGAAAACAGTAGCTGTAAGTTTAATGAAGATTGCCAATGATATCCGTATGTTATCATCAGGTCCACGAAGCGGCATCGGTGAAATTTTTATTCCTGATAACGAACCGGGCTCATCTATTATGCCCGGCAAAGTAAACCCCACACAATGCGAAGCATTAACCATGATTGCCGCACAGGTAATGGGTAATGATGTTACCATTGGTATTGGCGGCAGCAATGGGCATTTTGAACTGAATGTTTTTAAACCGGTAATGATTTATAATTTTCTGCACAGTGCAAGATTGATTGGCGATGGCTGTGTTTCATTTAATGATAAATGTGCCATTGGGCTTGAGCCAATAGAAGCCAATATTAAAAAGCATGTTGACAATTCAGCCTGATGCTGGTAACATCACTCAATACAAAAATTGGTTATTACAAAGCTGCGGAGATTGCACAAAAGGCACATAAAGAAGGAACTACATTAAAAGAAATGGCGGTAAAGCTGGGCTATGTAACACCGAAGGAATTTGATGAATGGGTGAAGCCGGAAAATATGGTCAACCTTCGCTAATAGCTACGGTTGATAAATAGGAAAAATATAAACTCATTCGCTGAAGCTATCAAGGATAAATAGTAAAAACACTATAGTAAAAAAACAAGAAAGTTAAATTTTTCTCTTTTTTATCAGCCGGATACTTGATGGGAATGCCACTGCGTTATTACTTTAGTGTATCGAAACCCAATACCTTTTTGAAAACTAAATCCGCCAAATGAAAAAAAATAATCCTTCTGCTGTTATTCCGGCTGATAACAAATCAACCGGAATTAAAAAAGAAACTTCTTCCCCAAATCAATCGCCTTACCTCAAAGCAATACTTTCTGGTGCCATTAAACTGATGAAATCAGAAAAATGGATGGATGACAGGACAGCAGCCTCCCGTTATATAAAAGAAAGTAGTTTGATGAGGGGATAAAAATATTTTACCTGTAACCCTGAACATAACCAAAAAAGCCCCGTAGTTGGGGCTTAATTTTTTTCGGAACTATTTGTTCTGCTAAGTTTCTTTTCTTTTACTTATTGCTATCCTGTAAAGCACATAACCCATTAGGGCAAAAAAAGCAACACCCAGCCATTTATAACCCTCCCCACCCAATGAATTTGCTAATCCATGTTCTGCATTCACATTCCCCAAACTACTATTAACACTGGGTATAGAAGAAAGTATGGCAACTAGTACACCCGCCAGTGCACCACCTGCCACTAATCCGGTAGCGAATAAATTTCCTTTTCCTAAATCTTTTCCTCCGATATTTTTATGTTTTTCTTTTTCTGTCTCCATTCAACAATACCCTTTATAGCACCACCAATAAAGATGGGTAGTGTGGTTGATAGCGGCAGATAAATACCGATGGCAAAGCTCAAAGCTTTTATACCACACAGTTCCATTACAATAGCTATAAATACACCAACAAGAACAAACTGCCAGTCGAGATTAAAAGACAGTATCCCTTTTATCAATGTCGCCATCAATGTTCCCTGCGGCAGGATAAGTATCTGTACCAATAGCATGTTCAATACCCTGTGCCGCCATTGCCGCAGTAGGTGTATCTAAAATTTTAATAGTAGCCCCTATAGCCAGTGATGAAACAATTGCACCGACAAACAAAGCAATCTGTTGGTTTTTTGGTGTGGCTCCTACTAAGTAACCTGTTTTTAAATCCTGCGAAGTAGCCCCGGCATTTGCAGCAGCAATACAAATCATTCCGCCAACAACTAATGCCATTGGT
>CAWJAG010000018.1:0-8833 GCA_963840755.1 uncultured Chitinophagaceae bacterium
GTCGACTCAATATGCTGGATATAATGAACAACCGATTTACTTATATCAATGCCGGAGGAACAAGGGTAACAGACCCAACTGAGTTAGCAAAGATGAATGCTAATGCCACGATATGGACACCGGTAAGAGTACAACGCTGGTGGTTACATTCATGGGCGGTTGAAGATGGTTCTTATTTACGTTTCAATAACGTTACACTTGGTTACACATTGCCAAAAAATGTGTTGAACAAAATAAAGATTTCTAACTTCCGTGTATTTGGAACGGTTAATAATCTCGGCACCATCTCTAACTATTCCGGTTACGATCCTGATGTAACAGCAAGAAGAAGCGATCCGCTAACACCGGGTGTGGATTTTGCTGCTTATCCAAGATCAAGAACATGGTTATTAGGTGTAAACGTTACTTTCTAAATCACAAAAAATTATTCGAAATGAAAAATAAAATCTTTCAATCATTAGCTGGCTCCATAATGCTGATTGCATTATTTACTGCCACCGGTTGTAAAAAATATACAGAAGTAGAACCTGTATCACAATACAGTGTTGAACAGGCTTTCTCCGATGTGTCCAATGCTACCACTGCACTTGTTGGTGTGTATGATGAACTACAGGGAGACAATGGTTACGGTATTCGTATCAGTATGTATTATCCGTATGATACGGACGAAGGAATTGTAAGTGGAAATATAGATAATGGTCGTCGTGGCGTTGGCCGCTATCAACTATTACTTACCAATGCAGAAATTGCTGGCCCTTTCCGCCAGTTGTATCGTGGGGTAGAAAAAGCCAACCTGTGTATTGAGCAAATTCCTTTGATGCCCCAATATACAAGCGGATCTGCTGTTGAACAGTTGCAGTTGAAACGTTTGCATGGTGAAGCATTAACATTAAGAGCTCAATATTTATTTCAATTGATCCAAAATTGGGGCGATGTACCTGCACCATTTATTGCTGCGTATAAACAACCTAATCTCTTCATCCCAAAATCAAACAGGGATTCAATATATGATGTATTGATTGCAGATCTTGCTACTGCAAGTAACCTGCTTCCATGGAGAACAGACGCAGGACCGAGAAATGAAAAAATAACAAAAGGTGTGGCAAAAGCATTACGGGCAAGAATGGCATTGCATCCGTGGCGGCTACTCACTTCGCAGTAATGCACAAATGGAACGCAGAGCTGACTATCTTACCTATTACAATATTGCCAAAACAGAATGTGAAGAATTGATGGCAAGAAGGGATCAGCATACATTGAATCCCAACTATGAAAGCATCTGGAGAAATGTTACATCGTTTGTGTATGATCCGCAAGGTGAAATAATATGGGAAGTAGGTGCAGGTGGAGGAAATGGAAACAGTGACAGCCGCATGGGTAATTATGATGGACCAAACTTAAACAATGCTTCCCGGTATGGAGCTGGTGGTGGTGGTGTTCAAATGTTACCCAATTACTATTATGCTTTTGATTCTGTAGATACCAGGAGAGATGTAACATTAACACACTACCAGGTAAAAACTCAACAAATATTAAAAGCCAGCGTCGTATTGGTGAATTAAATACCGGCAAGTACCGCCGTGACTGGAGAGTTCCATTGCTACCGGGTACAGTATTGAATGTTGGATACAACTGGGCCATGATCCGTTTCTCCGATGTATTATTAATGTATGCTGAAGCTGTAAATGAAATAAACGGCTCACCAAATGCCGCAGCTATTTCTGCCTTTGAAGAAGTAAGAAGAAGAGCTTATAGAGGAAATACAGCCTTAATTGGTGTAACACCAACTGACAAAGCTGGTTTCTTTAATGCAATCGTTAATGAAAGATGGCTTGAATTTGGCCATGAAGCCATCCGTAAATACGATTTGATTCGCTGGAATTTGTTGGCTGCAAAAATTGCTGAAACAAGAACAAAAATTCAGCAAATCAGAGACAGAGTTGCTCCTTACACAAATGTTCCGCAGTATATTTATTATAAAAATGTAGGAGAGGAAATTGTGTATTATACCACAAGAGACAGTGTTGGTGGTGGACAGCCATTCTGGAGGCCAACACAAGTACCTCCAACCGGTACAACAGGAACTACACAAATACCCGCAACAAAATGGGTACGCATAGATTGGGCACAGCATTTAACAACTGCCAGTGCCATTGACGGCAGACCTTTATGGCAGGGAATAGCCTTCTTTCTTTGTTCCCGGCAAGAGTGAATTGTTCCCGTTTGATGTTGCTACTATTGCTTCTTACCAGGGGCAATTGCAACAGAACCCGGGTTACTAATAGATTTTTTACATATTAGTTTTAAAATAAGGCTGCTTTAGTGCAGCCTTATTTTCTTACCATCGTCAGATATAATAAGTAAAATGAAAAAAGTATTACTGATAATAAAAGGGCTGTGGGTGCTTTCATTAGTTTCCTGTGCCCAGCAAAAAATTGCTACCCCGGATGCATCGGTTTCAATACCTGTTGCTTTTCCGGGTGCTGAAGGTTTTGGTAAATACACAACCGGAGGCCGGGAAGGAAAAGTGTATATCGTTTCTAATTTAAATGATAACGGTCCCGGTAGTTTCAGGGAAGCAGCTGAGGCAAAGGGAAAACGAATTATTGTTTTTGCCAGTATCAGGTACTATTCATCTTGAAACAAGGTTGTTTATTAAATCAGATGTTACCATTGCAGGACAGTCGGCTCCCGGAGATGGAATATGTTTAGCTGATAATCCTGTTTCTCTTTCCGGTGATAATATTATTGTTCGATATCTCCGATTTCGAATGGGTGATAAATACCAGCGACAAACAGGAATGGTAGATGGCAGCGGTGGTGATGATGCATTCAGTGCCAGTGGCAGAAAAAATATTATCATTGACCATTGCAGCGTTAGCTGGAGTACTGATGAGGCAATGTCTGTTTATAATGGCGACAGCACTACATTACAATGGAATATTATTGCAGAGCCCTTAAACTATTCCTATCATTTTGAAACTGGTGATAAAGATTGGGAGCATCATGGCTATGGTGGTATCTGGGGAGGAAAACATTTATCAGCCCATCATAATTTATTTGCACATTGTAATAACCGCAATCCACGGTTTAATGGCAACAGGCAAGGCATCCAGGAGTTGGCAGATTATACCAACAATGTAATTTATAACTGGGGTGGCAATAATATTTATGCCGGTGAAGGAGGATACTATAATATCACCAACAATTATTTTAAATATGGCCCGTCAACTAATAAAAATGTACGGTCCCGGATTGTAAACCCCGGCAAAACAGAAACAATTGGTTTTGGCAAATGGTATGTAAATGGAAATGTATGTGGACGAGGCAAAGGATGTTTCAAAAAATAACTGGCTGGGCATACATATGGGTAATGGTGGCACAGAAGAAGATAAGAAAACAGCAGTAATTGATAAGCCACATACTGCCGAGCCAATGAATATGCAAACAGCAGAAGCAGCTTTGAATCTGTATTAAATCATGCTGGTGCCAGTTACAAAAGAGATACACTGGATGAAAGAATTATTAATGATGTAAAAAACAGAACAGGATTTATTATTGATGTGCAGGGACGTTATCCGCATCATTCCCCTTATGAAATGACAGTTAATGCATGGCCTGTATTGAAATCTTTGCCCGCCCCTGTTGATACAGATAAAGACGGCATGCCCGATGATTGGGAAAAAAAGAATGGATTAAATCCGGCTGATGCTGATGATTCTGCCAATTATAAATTAAGTAAAGGCTATACAAATATTGAAGTGTATATAAACTCGTTGCTAAAATGAAAAAGCTTTTCATAGCTCCGTTGCTGTTCTTAACATTGGCTTTTGTACAGGTTGATAAAAAGAAAATAAAAATTTTTATTGCCGGTGATTCAACAGCGAGTATAAAAGAAAAAAAAGCATATCCTGAAAATGGTTGGGGTATGCCCTTTGTTTATTTCTGGGATTCAACGGTACAAGTAGTAAACCTGGCAAAAAATGGACGCAGCACCAGTTCCTTCCGCAATGAAGGCTTATGGAAACAAATAATGGATGAGGCCGGCGAAGGTGATTATATCTTTATACAGTTTGGACATAATGATGAAGTCTCTACCAAAAAAACTTACACGACGGAAACAGAATTTAAAAACAACCTGAAGCAATATATCGCCGAAGCAAGGCAAAAAAATGCCATCCCCGTATTGCTTACTTCAATGGCCCGCAGAAAATTTGACAGTACCGGTCATATTCAAGGCACCCATGATGTGTATGCACAAATAACCCGTACTGTAGCCAAAGAAGAAAATGCAGTGCTGTTTGATATGGATAAAATAACACAGGCATTGTACCAGCAATTTGGAGTTGAAAATTCGAAATTGCTTTTCCTGCAATTAAAACCCGGCGAGCATCCTAATCACCCCGATGGTAAAGAAGACAATACTCACTTTAATGAATTTGGCGCAAGGATAGTGGCGCAGGAAGTACTGAAAGAAATTAAAAAGCAGATACCAGAACTTGCGGGCAGGATAATTAATGCGGTAAAAAAGTAAATCAGTGGTGAATAATTTAAAGCTAATATTAACAAGTTTATTCACCCTTGCTTTTATACCGCTGTTAGCACAGCAACCAGTTCCCAATAAGCCACGGATACTTATCAGTACAGATATTGGAGGCACCGACCCTGATGATAACCAATCAATGGCTCATTTACTAATGTACAGTGATAAGTTCTCTATAGAAGGTCTTATTTCTTCTCCCTCGTATGGCAAAGGGAACAAAGAAGAAATTTTGCGGATGATTGATTTATACGAAAAGGATTTACCGAAATTAAAATCGCATCAAAAAGGTTTTGCTACGCCTGCTTATCTGCGTTCAATAACCAAGCAAGGGCGAAAAGGTAATGCCCCTTATATTGGATATAGCACTGCTACCGAAGGCTCCGATTGGATTATTACATGTGCAAAAAAGAAAGAACAAAAAACCACTTTGGGTACTGGTTTGGGGCGGATTGGAAGATCTGGCACAGGCATTACATGATGAGCCGCAAATACAAAATAAGATTTGTGTTTACTGGATTGGTGGGCCTAATAAAAAATGGAGTGCCAACAGCTACGCATACATTGCTGAAAATTTTCCAAACCTTTGGTTTATTGAAGTCAATTCTTCTTACTACGGTTTTTTTTCAAAAAATAATAACCTGGACAGTATTAACACAACTGATTACTATGAGAAATACATACGGGGACTGGGACATTTGGGCAAAGACTTTAAAAACTATTATAACGGTGATGTAAAAATGGGTGACACTCCTTCACTTCTCTATATGATGGACGGTGCTCCCGAAAATCCTCTGAGAGAAAGCTGGGGCGGCAGCTTTGAAAAAACAAATCGCAGTGCAAGGGTTGTATTTGATCGCATAACCAGCTTGCACGACACTGTTGCATTTTGCACGGTTGTCGAATTTCAACTGAAAGGACCAGTAATTAATATACCTGCTGACTCTGTTGCTTTTTGGATGGAAACCTCTTTTGGTAAGTCTGTACAAAAATGGGCGGGTTATTATTTTGGGGGCGGACAATACGGACTTAAATATGTACCCAAACAAGCAGAAACCTTACACTATAAATTCATATCCGACATACCTGGTTTTCAAGTACAGCAAGGTAATTTGATTGTAACAAATTTATGGCCGGGAAAAGAAAATCCAACAGATTATAAATTAGGTACTAATTGGTATACAGATAAAGCCGACCCTCAACTATATGATGGAAAGATACAGGGTGGGAAAACTATTTCAAAGTGGAGAAACGATGTATTGCAGGATTGGGCTAAGCGTTGGGCCTGGTTGCAATAGTATTAAAAAATATAAAATTATTTACTTGTGAAAAGATTAATATTCATATTACTCGTATTATTCACTTTTTCTTTTTATACAATTGCACAAACGGGCAATCCGCAGCAGTACAAATATATTTTTACCGTTGCTAAAGACGGCACTGGTGATTATAAATTCATACAGGAAGCTATTGATGCTATGAGGGTTTATCCATTGGCCCGCATTACACTCTACATTAAAAACGGTGTGTATAATGAAAAGATAGAACTGCCCGATGATAATACCGATGTAACTTTTATTGGTGAAAGTGTTGAAAAGACCATCATTACTTTCAATGATTATTCCGGCCGGGGAAAAACAACTACTTTTACTTCTTACACAGCAAAAATTTCCGGCAACAGGTTTGTTGCAGAAAATATCACCTTCGCCAATTCGGCCGGGCCAGTTGGCCAGGCACTGGCTTTATATGTGGATGCAGATAAAGCTGTTTTTAAAAACTGCCGTTTCCTTGGCAACCAGGATACCATCTTTGCATCTGGCGAAAACTCCCGGCAATATTTTTTACATTGTTATATTGAAGGCACTACCGATTTTATCTTCGGCCCCTCTACTGCCGTTTTTGATAGTTGTACTATCCGCTGCAAAAGCAATTCATTCATAACAGCGGCCAATACAACAGAAGGAAAAAAATTTGGTTTTGTATTTCTCGATTGTAAAATAATAGTTGATTCTGTTGTCACTAAAATGCATCTCGGCAGGCCCTGGCGGGCATTTTCCAAAACAGCTTTTATACGTTGCGAGTTACCCAAACAAATAGCTCCTGAAGGCTGGAATAACTGGGGCAATGCTGCCAATGAAAAGACAGTGTTGTATGCTGAATACAAAAACACAGGCGAAGGTTCTTTGATAAAAAACCGGGTAGCATGGTCGAAACAATTAACAGATAAAGAAGCAAAGGAATATACGGTTGAAAATATTTTTTCTGCCGCTAATTCAACAATACCTGCTGAAACAAAATGGTTTCAGCAAACAGGTGATCAAAATTTGTATGGCCTGCAAATTAAAGTAAAAAATGAAGCTTATTCTTTCATTTTTTATCATACTTGTCTAGCTACCGGCTGTCATTGCACAGGAATTTATTCCATTATGGCCGGAAGGGAAAAAACCAAACTATAATGGAAAAAAAGTAACCGATAGTTTATTCAATGAAAGAATCTGGAGAGTAGCCACACCGGGCATTTATGCATTTAGTAGTTCCGAAAGGAGAAAACAATGGAACAGCGGTATTAATTTGCCCCGGCGGTGGTTACGAAAGACTATCACACTTGTATAACGGATTCACATCTTGCCAAATGGTATAATAGCCATTGGCATAAATGTATTTGTACTTATTTATCGTTTGCCACACCAGGCCGATCTGCAGCAAAGACAACTGGCACCTTTGCAGGATGCACAAAGGGCCATGCGTATCATCAGGGCCAATGCAGCAAAGTGGAATATAAAAACAGATAAGATTGGTGTAATGGGAATTTCAGCCGGCGGGCATGTAGCCAGTACCTTGGGCACACATTTAAAGATGTATCTGCTATTAAAGATTCATTGGATACTGTCAGTTATCGTCCCGATTTTATGGTCTTGCTTTCACCTGTTATAACCATGGGTAAATATGCACATCCCGGAAGCAAAAAATATTTTATTGGTCCTGACAGTACAAAAGAGATGATTGAAAAATATTCCAACGAATTGCAGGTATCTTCATTAACGCCACCCACATTTATTGTACATGCCCTCAACGACAGTACTGTAAATGTGCGGAACAGTATTCTGTTTAATAAGGCATTGCTGGATAAAAAAGTAAATGCAAGTATTCATATTTTTCCGCAGGGTGGGCATGGAATAAGATTAGATGAAAATCCCGGCTCAACCGATCTCTGGCTGAACCTGCTGGAGTTATGGCTGAAAGAAATGAAGTTTGTAATACCGATACCATTTAAATAAAAACATGAAAAATATCTTGCTGTTTTATTCATCTTTTTTCATACTATCTGTTGCACAAACAAAAAACACTGTGGCGCAGGATGGCAGCGGTGAATACACAACGGTACAGGCAGCGCTCGATGCAGTTCCGGCCAATAATAAAAAGCCTGTTACCATTTTTATAAAGAACGGAATTTATAAAGAAAAATCCTGCTCGATTCATCCAAAAATTTTGTTACGCTGATCGGGGAAGATAAATTCAAAACAATTTTTACTTACGACGATCATACCGGTAAAGTTTCTCCAAAAGGCGATACTATCAATACAAGAACATCATGGAGTTTTAAAATACTGGCAGATAATTTTACGGCCAGCAATATCACTTTTCAAAATGATGCTGGCTTCACAGCAGGACAGGCCGTTGCCGTGGAATCGGATGGAGACAAAGCAATTTTTAATAACTGCCGCTTCATTGGCAATCAGGATGTGTTATTCACCAATAGCGTAACAAGCAGGCAATATTACGAACAATGTTATATTGAAGGCACTACCGATTTTATTTTTGGTGCTGCTACTGTTTGGTTTGAAAAATGTCATATCCACAGCAAAAAGAATTCGCATATCACGGCGGCTTCTACTCCACCCGAAAAAGAATTTGGTTATATATTTAATGATTGTTACTTAACAGGTGATACTTCTTTACATAATGTTTCCTTGGGCCGGCCGTGGCGGCCTTATGCAGCCGTTGCTTATATTCATTGTTTTATTGGTCAGCATATCAAACCCGAGGGATGGAGCAACTGGAACAATACTGAGAATTACAAAACCACCCGGTATGCAGAATATAAAAACTATGGTGCATCCGCTGACCCGGCAAAAAGAGTTAACTGGTCAAAACAATTGACAGAAGAAGAAATAAAAAAGTATAACTTAAAAAATGTCTTTGGTGACTGGAATCCTGTAAAATGAAAAGATTAATAATCATACCTGCTTTAATAATTGTGACAGCTTCTGTATTTGCGCAAACAAATCCTGT
>CAWJAG010000019.1:0-7912 GCA_963840755.1 uncultured Chitinophagaceae bacterium
TTAGCCCGCAGAACAAGGGCATTGATATTGGATGCAAAAGAAAGTCTGCGTATAGCACCTGAAGTGGCAACCCTGATGAGTAATTTGTTAGACCAGGATGCAAATTGGATAACGAAACAGGTTAGTAGTTATAATGAAGTTGCTGAGAAATATATTTTATAGTAGCGCTTCCCGTACTTACAGGTGACCGCTTTTTAGGAAGCGGTCACCTGTAGGAATGCAAAGTTTGCGGTTGCATGAAATCCAAAAAAACATTTCGTTCAAATTGAATTAAAAGCATATCTGCAACAAAAAACTGTATTGGCGGGAAATAAATGCTTAGTTAAAATATGTGTAAAGTGTAAGCATGGATTTTTTTTATATGGCCACCAGCCTTACTTTTCCGGCTTTCAGCATATAAAGTGCATATGAGCAATAAACTTTACACTACCCTATTCCTTTCATTCATTGGTTTTTGCAGCTTTGGTCAACAACAAAATATTAATTTCAATGGAAAAGTTACGGATGAGCACGATACCCCGCTTTTGTCTGTAACAATAAGGCTGCAAAAAGCTGGTATCGGTACAATTTCAAACCAATCAGGTTTTTTTAAACTCAATCTACCGGAGGGCTATGGGCAAGACACAGTCCTTTTTTCTTCGATAGGTTATGCCCTAAAAAAAATAGCAGTTAGTGAATTCTCACCTGGCAAAATCAATTTTGTACAATTAGCAATCAAGGCTGAAATATTGCAGGGGGTGATCGTAAAGCCAGTTGACCCACTTGCCATCATACAGGCTGCTATTAAAAATATTCCGGCTAATTATTTAAATACAGCACATATTACTCACGGGTTTTACAGAATGAACACTAAAAAAGGAAATGAACACCTTTCTTTATCAGAGGCTGCATTTGATATATTAAATTATGGCTACGCATCAAGTAAGGGAAGTGACTTTAACCTAATTAAAAACAGGTACATTAAAGATGAAAAAGGTATGTATGATTTATACTATGGTGTAAGCCCTGACCAACTTTATGAAGCAGATATTATAAAAGAAATTAGCTCCTCGGATTTGCTTAACAAGAACGGATTAAAAAATCATCGGTTTCGCTTATTAAAAACGATTCAATATAATAATGCCGATACTTATGTAATAAGCTTTGACCAAAAAGATAACATAAAAGAATCTTTATACACGGGAAAACTTTATATTGATGTGGAGAGTTTGGCATTTGTAGCTGTAGATTACCGTAGAAGCGAAAAAGGGATTCAATATGCAAAAGTAGGAAATGCTTCAATGAGAGCGCTAATGAAATTGATGGGAGTCAGTGTTGCTATAAATAGTGAAAGCAATTTTGTTTCTTATCAAAAACTAAATGACAAATGGTTGCTTTCAAACGTAAAGAATAATACACTGCTGCATTGCAAAAGTAATAGAAAGTTTTATGACTTTCCTGCAAAAATTCAATTAGATTATGTTGTAACAGGGATTGACATAGCAAATATTTTGTCATTCAATGCTAAAGAGACCCTAGGCAGTAAGAAATTAATAGAATTTCAAAATACTGATGCCCAGGCAGATTTTTGGAAAGATTATAATATCATCCTTTCCGACTATAACGCAGATAGCATTGCAAAAAATATTATTGCAAAAAACGAATCGTTCAACCTCAAACAGCAAGTAGAGAAAAAATTAAAAAAATTTCCGAAAGATAAACCTGCCCGTATAGATTCTATACTCAATTTCTTCCATCAAAAAGGGGGTTTTACCGGCAGCGTTTTAATAAAGAAAGATGGCAAGGTTATTCTCTCAAAAGGCTATGGCTTAGCAGACAAAGAAAATAATATTGCAGCTTCCGAAAATACACAATATAGAATTGGTTCACTTTCAAAAACATTTACTTCGTTATTGATAATGCAGTTGGTTGAAGATAATAAATTATCACTACAGGACACTATTGGAAAGTTCTTGCCAACATACATACACAAGCATATTAACATACAGCAGTTATTATCACATACATCAGGCATCCCAAGCTATACAAATGATATGGACAAATTGTTAAGTGTTATGCAAAAAGAGCAAAGCTTAAAAGAGATTGTTTCTACTTTATGCAGCGAGCCTTTAGAGTTTACAAGTGGCAGTCAATTTCATTACAGCAATTCGGGCTATGCAATACTTGCAGCCATTATTGAAACCATTACAAGTAAAGAATATGGGCAAGTGTTGAATGAGAAAATATTTATTCCTTTATCAATGACTCAAACTTCTTTTGGCAAAAACCCTGTAAACTCAAAAGGTTATTATTTGGGCAGCATAGAGCCTGCCTATATTATCAAGAATAATGCAGGAGCAGGCGGTATCAGCAGTACTGTAACTGATTTATTAAAATGGGATGAAGCACTTAAAACCGACAAGTTGATTTCTCAAGATATATTACGTCAATCATTTATACCAAGAGCAGCTTACGATGATTGGGATGCTGATTACGGTTTTGGATGGATGATCGATAAAAAAATGTTTGGCCAGTCTAAGTCGCATAAAATCATTTATCATCCTGGCACAGACATCGGATATTATTCTATGTTTGTTCGGCAGCCCGATGCAGACAATCTTATTATAATGCTAAGTAATAAAGGTGACTTTCCACGGTTTGATTTGACTGACTTAATACTTGATGAAATTAATTAGTCGTTCAATACTGGCCATAGTTACAGGTGACAGCTTTTAGAAAGCTGTCACCTGTATGGAAAGAGCCAATTACAAAAAAATCTTTTACATTTAACGACTAAATTTTTGCCATGCCAGATTATATCCTCGCACTCGACCAGGGAACCACCAGCTCAAGGGCCATCGTATTCGACCGTAAAGGAAATATTGTTTCCACCGCACAAAAAGAATTCACCCAAATTTTTCCGCAGCCGGGCTGGGTGGAACATGATGCCAATGAAATCTGGAGTACGCAACTGGGTACGGCTGCCGAAGCCGTGGTAAAAGCCGGGCTCACTATAAACGATATTGCAGCCATTGGCATCACCAACCAGCGGGAAACAACGGTTGTTTGGGACCGGATTACGCATCAACCCATTTACAATGCCATCGTTTGGCAAGACAGGCGCACAGCTGCTTATTGCGACGAACTTAAAGCAAACGGCAGCGCTGAAACCATCCGTCGAAAAACCGGATTGGTGACTGATGCTTATTTTTCGGGCACCAAACTAAAATGGATACTCGACCATGTGGAAGGCGCCCGCGAAAAAGCCTTAAAAGGGGAACTTTGTTTTGGAACCATTGACAGCTGGCTGCTCTGGAAACTCAGCAATGGAAAAGTACATGCCACCGATGTATCCAATGCAAGCCGCACACTCATGTACAATATCCACGAACTGAAATGGGATGAAGAACTGCTGGCATTGCTCAATATTCCCCCATCTGTTTTACCCGATGTGCGCAGCAGCAGCGAAATTTATGGGTATACCGAGCATATTTTAACCGCCACACCCATACCGGTAAGTGGTATAGCCGGCGATCAGCAATCGGCCCTGTTTGGACAAATGTGCACACAACCTGGTATGGTAAAGAACACTTACGGCACAGGTTGTTTTATGCTCATGAATACAGGCACAAAACCGGTGGTATCCAACAACAATTTGCTCAGCACCATTGCTTGGAAAGTAAATGGCGAAGTACAGTATGCCCTTGAAGGAAGTGTATTCATTGGAGGCGCTGTGGTGCAATGGCTGCGTGACGGGCTGAAAGTCATTCAAAGATCATCCGATGTGGAAGAACTGGCTGCTAAAGTGGAAGACAATGGCGGCGTTTATTTAGTGCCTGCCTTTACCGGCCTTGGCGCACCTTACTGGAACCAGCATGCCCGCGGCACCATTACCGGCATTACCCGTGGAAGCAGCATCGCACATATTGCACGGGCTGCATTGGAAAGCATTGCGTTTCAAAGTATGGATCTGTTAAAAGCCATGGAAGCAGATGCAGGCCTGCCCATTAAAGAACTGCGGGTAGATGGCGGCGCTACGGTAAACAATATATTAATGCAGTTTCAAAGCGATATTTTGAATACGAAAGTAGTAAGGCCGCAGGTAACCGAAACCACGGCATTGGGAGCAGCTTATTTGGCCGGTCTTGCGGTTGGTTTTTGGAAAGACATCAACGAACTGCAGAGCCATTGGCAGAAAGACAGGGTCTTTTCTCCCGCTATGGAAAATGAGAAAAGAAATCAACTCCAAGAAGGCTGGCAAAAGGCAGTGAGGGCGGCGTTGGTGGAGTGAGAATTATCAGGAATAATCGACAAGAAAAAACTGGAAAAAGAGCTTTTCAGCATACTTTTCTTACTCCTTTTGCTGATATCTAACACTTAGTACCTGGAAGGCTTCAGTTAATATTTTAGCTGCTTCATTGTAGCTCTTTTCCCGACGAATAAAATAACTTTTTTCTATAAAGCTCCAAGTCCCCTTGATATCATGCCTATAAAAAAGGGATGGCAAAGCCCTTACAAATGTTTATGTCGTTTATGCAAGATATGAAAAGGGTTAAACCTTATTTGATAAGGTGAGTAATGGGAAAGTGAAGCTGTTACTGGGGTAATTTAGTTTAGTAATTGATTACATTTGTTTGCCAATAAAGTGATATGAATTTTGAAAGAACATGGGCAGAGATAGAATGCCCCAAATGCAAGTATCAAAATGACATACAGTTACTTGATATAAAACTTGAAAGTAAAATTCACTGTTCAAATTGTAAAGTAACAATGCAACTAAAAGATGATAATGCTTCGGCGTATACAACCCTTAATAACATTAATACCCTTTTCAACAATTTAGATAATCTTTTCAAATAACTACCCAAATGTATTTTAATCATAATCTCCGTGTAAAAGTTCAGGATTGGCGTAATAGGCTTTATAAATCCACCTATGAGCAGTTTAATAATAGCTACTATTTTTTCTTTAATAATATTGAAACAACGAGCCTCACTAAAGGTGTAATCCAGGATGCTATAGATAAGAATCCTGCTATTGTAGAGCAAGTGGAAACAGCTAAAAAGCAACTATCCAGTGGCTATGGGGGATTCAGACTCAGTAAAATTCAATTTGATAACGAAAGTCATATAGCTGGCTTTCTGTATAGCCTGCACCAATATTTTATTTCTGAAAAAGTGGATGCAATTGCACTGGTGCAAAACCATAGCACATCAGGAGGCAAGCATGCAGAGCAGCAAGAAAGCTTTATAATTCAGTATATTCAGCCTATCACGAATTATATTGAGGATGTTCTTGATGAATCCAGTTCTGTATTATATCTTCTTGAAAAGTACAAAATAAGAACAGAAAATTTTTTAAGAAAAGAGTTGCTTAACAGATATAAAAGTTTGGATAAAAGTTATGAGCAATTATTGGAAGATGACCTGCGGTTATATTTATTTGATAATGGAATTGACAACCCTTTTTCGACACCCAAAAGTGCATCTGGAAGGGCTGATATAGTAGGTTTGCTTGACACTTCAGACCCGCTTGTTCTTGAAATAAAAATCTATGATGAAAAAAAAGGCTATAAAAAGCAGCGGGTAATTGACGGCTTCAACCAGGTAGTGAGATATTCAAATGATTACAATAAACCTGTTGGCTATTTAGTAGTTTTTGTTATTGACCATGTAACATTTATGCTTCAAAATTCTGTAAATGAAAAAACATGGCCAATTAAGATAGAAAATCAGGGCAAAGCGTATTATGTTATTTTTATCAATCTTTTTGACGGTAGTTCTGCAAGCAGCAGTAAAACACCTGAGAGCATTTTGATTGAAATTTAATAAAGATGCATTCAGCTAATGTTCCTTCCCTTGAAGACAAAATACCTAATTAATGGTTACACCCTAGAGTGGGCGGGAAACGTATTGAATTTATAGAAGGCAAATAAAGTCTCTTATTTTTCCGCAAGACTGCTTCCAAACCTTATCTTTTGCAAGCAAAAGATAAGGAGCAATTTTCAAAAATATACTTCTTGGGGGAAAGTTTGTCATCAGAAACTTAAACACTTCAACTAGTTGCAGTGAAGCTACAATTTTATTTTTTAAGACGTTTACTTATCCACATAATTTTGCTCACAAAATATCCCTTTTTCATTTTTTTTATTAAGTATTATCCATCTAGTACTACTGTACTGTTACATATTAGTAGTTATACATTATTAAGTATCAATCTGTTAACAAAATATTTTATATAATGTAAAATATTATTTACAAAGTATATTATATTTGTAAAATATTATTGTCATTATGAGAATTAAAAAAGGCCAAACTTTGCCAAGTACAGCTAAAATTCTTGCAATTTTTGGAGAAAATATCAAACTGGCCCGTTTGCGCCGCAAACTAAGTGCAGAGCAGGTTGCAGAAAGGGCGAACATCAGCCGGCCGACCCTGCTTGCCATAGAAAAAGGTATGCCCGGGGTTTCTATTGGTTCTTATGCCCAGGTACTATTTGTACTGAACCTGGAAAAGGATTTACTGAAACTAGCAGCAGATGATTTGCTTGGCAGAAAATTACAGGATGCAGCGTTAACGGTAAAAGAAAGGGCTCCCAAAAAATAAATACAGGAATGGCAGCGAACACAAAAAAAGAAATTCAGGTATATGCACACTGGCTGGGTCTGCAAGAGCCATCCTTAATGGGCGTACTGTCAGTATCACCGGCAAAAGGAAAGGAATCTTTTTCCTTTGAATATGCAGAGGCCTGGCTTAGATCAGGTTTTTCTCAAATGATTGACCCCGATTTGCAATTGTACGCTGGCGCATATTATCCACGGGATGATAAACCCAACTTTGGTATTTTTTTAGATTCATGCCCCGACAGGTGGGGAAGGGTACTGATGCAGCGCAGGGAAGCCGCCATAGCAAAACAGGAAGACAGGCAAGTAAAAAAATTACTGGAATCAGATTTTTTATTGGGAGTATACGACGGGCATAGGATGGGTGCATTGCGTTTTAAATTAGATGACAATGGCCCTTTCTTAAACGACAATAAAGAGATGGCTGCACCGCCATGGGCATCCTTAAGAGAATTGGAACAGGCAAGTATAAAATTTGAAGAAGACGATACAAACGACCCGGAGTACTTGAAGTGGTTAGCTATGCTGATAGCCCCGGGATCCTCTTTAGGCGGTGCCAGGCCAAAAGCAAGCGTGATGGATGCAGGCAATGATTTGTGGATCGCAAAATTTCCAAGCAGGAACGATGATAAAGATGTAGCGGCCTGGGAAATGCTAACAAATCAATTGGCAGCAGCAGCAGGAATAAGTGTTGCCGAAGGAAAGCTGCTGCAGTTTAACAACAAATATCACAGCTACCTCACAAAACGTTTTGACAGAACAACAGCTGGTGAGCGGATTCATTTTGCATCAGCAATGACTTTACTTGGACATACAGATGGCGCCGATACTTCTGGCGCAAGCTACCTGGAATTGATGGAATTTATTTCAAGGCATGGTGCCGGGGTAGAAAAAGACTTAGAAGAATTATGGCGAAGAATTGTATTCAATATTTGTGTAAAAAACACAGATGACCATCTGCGCAATCACGGTTTTTTACTTACAGAAAAAGGATGGCGGCTTTCGCCGGCTTATGATATAAACCCCAATGAATACGGAAAGGGATTAAGCCTTAACATCACCGATGCAGATAATGCACTCAATTTGGATTTAGCTATGGAAATAGCTGGTTATTTTCGTTTATCGGATGAAAAGGCTCTTAAAATCTTAAAAAAAACATCAACTGTCGTGAAAGACTGGAGAAAACTGGCTGCCAGGTATAAAATTTCTAATGCGGAACAGGAAAGAATGTCGGCTGCATTTGCTTAAATACAGTCAATCTATCCGCTTCAACCGGTTATTTTATGAGCTAATTCCGCTAAATGAAAATTC
>CAWJAG010000020.1:0-3310 GCA_963840755.1 uncultured Chitinophagaceae bacterium
GCGAGTGTCGGATGGCATTGTGTGTTGGCTTTGTGGCATCCCGATTTTCATCGGGACAGGCTTCGCCGTACTACGGAGTTGCATTACAACTTAACGCCGAGTCCACTCTGCACACAAAGCCGGGCTGTGAGACATCGGCTACGAAACAATAAAATTGGAAGACCCGGCAGGGAAGAAAGCAGGATCATTACTATTTATTAAAGCCACTGCTTAAACCATTCAATCGTCATCCCGGTATGTTTTGGTGTGAAGCGGTGCGGCTCATTTGGTTCTATGTCTATTTTTAATTTATCAAGTGCATTTTCAGAACGATAAATAGTTGTTGCTGATTCAAAAGCCAACCTGGCACCGGGTAACGGACAATTTTGATCATTCTCAGTATTGAGTAACAATAAAGGACGGGGTGCAAAAAGTCTGATCATCGAAGGGCAATCAAACTCAGCGGTTATTCCAGGCACTATCTTATCCCATACTTTTTTTACATTTTCTTTGGTTACGCCGGTATCTCCCAGGTCTTTTGCAGCCTGTACATGTGCACCGGATATAGTTTTTACCCGTCCCTGCCATCTGTTATTTTCCAGCGACCAGTTAAAACTTTGTGCCGCAATTACAGGAACAGCCACTTTAATCCTGGTATCAATAGCGGCGGCCATCCATGTTTCAATACCACCCTTTGAAATACCCATCATACCAATACGACCGGGGTCCACATCTGTTCTCGTTACCAAATAATCAACTAACCTCCACAGATCATACACGGTATCGAAGAAAAAAGGATGCTCTTGCCTGGTACTGTCTTTATTTTGCCAGGCTTTGATAATAGCATCCACATATTTATTTTCTCCTGCTTCCTGTATTACTCTTTCTCCATGATACCTGCCATCAATGGATACGGCCATAAAGCCAGCTTTTGTAAAACGATAAAGCAGATCTTTCATTCCTTCCTTGCTGCCACCGGTTCCATGCAGACAAATAACAACCGGCCATTTTTTTAAATCGCCTTTAACAGGTTTATATATCAGTACCGGCACTTTTTCTGTTGCTTCTGAATAAAAAAAACCTTTTTCTACCAGTACAGAATCGGTAATAATGGATTGAAAAGAAGGATTCAGCGGAAAGGCTGGTCGTTGTAACATAGTCCTGAAATCAGCTCTTATTTTATCTGGCGTGGCAAATTGTGCAGAAAGTAGCGAAAGATTCAATAATAAGATGCCAGTAAGTAAAATGGCTTTCAGGTGTACTATTTTTTTCATGGCCTGTCATTTTTCTTATTAATAAATGATGAATGTAATATATAAATTTGAGTGCTATAAAAACATTTATAGAACCCCCGTTATCATTAGTATGTTGACAAACACAGCCCAATAATAAAAAAAAAATTGAATGGTTGTCAATCGTTTGCAACGATGGACTGAAAACATATTTACAGCCTCGTTGAGGCTGATGGTTAGTCACAGACTAACCACAACCATACATCTTTTTTTTGGAACACTACGAACAACGGGGCGAAGAGAATAAATTAATTTTGCGCTCCAGAGTCTCCGGGATAACTAGTTTCTCCTGATAGCTCAATAACAACTGGGCTGGAAGTTTGTAACGAACCCGGAATTGGAAATTTCCATACTTCATTTCCATTTGCGGCGTTGAAAGCGTATATAAAACCATTTCCACCACCACCTACATACATAACACCATTCGCTTCAACAGGGCTTGAACTGTTGGCCAACAAAGGCTTTTGCCAAACTATGTTACCTGTTGCAGCATCTAATACACTTATTTTTAGATCATCGCCGGTTATAGATAACCGGGCATTACTTACAAAGGGACTACTTGAAAAACCTGTGTTAGGAAGTTTTTCCCAAATAAGGCTTCCGGTATTTGCGTTCACTGCATATAAACTCCCTCTTATATTAAATCCTGGTACATCATACCAGCCGCCTATATAAACTATATTATTACTTACTGTTGGTGAGCAAGCTTCAAAGGAAACCAGACCAGACCCAAATCGCCAATTCATAGTACCGGTATTGGCATTTAAGGAATATAAATAACCATCTCTACTGCCAAAGTATAAGTTACCATTAACCAATGCGGCTCCCGATTGATTAATCATTGCTCCTGTTTGGAACTGCCATACCAATTGACCTGTTCTTGCATCTACTGCATAAAATTTACTGTCTGAACTACCAAAGTAAACTTTCCCATTAGCAATTTTTCAACTGGAGCTGATATTAGCACCTGTGGTAAAGCTCCATCTGGCAATCCGGTAACAGCATCAAGGGCATACATTTTATCATCATTGCTACCTACATATACTGTACTGTCTTCTATTACAGCGTCGGATTCTACTCCGGTACCACCCAGCTTATATTTCCACAGCAGTCGTCCATTGCTTGCATTAAATGCATAAACATAACTGTCAATGCAGCCTACATATACCACATTATCTCTGTACGTTGGGCTGCTATATGCAAATGAGCCGCCACCCGTGTATGACCATCGTACTGTGCCGTTATCTGCATTTAAGGCGTAAAATTTATTCCCAGCACCAATAAATACTACACTTACAGGGTTGGCATAAGCCGCTTGTACAGTGTATTGTTTTGCAGAACCATCTTCTGCAGTAACCGTATATGTTACAGGGGAAGCAAAATTTTGCAGGCTACCACTTGCAGGTGAAACGGATTTCCCTTCATATTGGAAATTTGCTTTTAGTCCATTGCGAATAATTAAAGGGGGCAGCACAACTTTTACTGAGTCAGGATTTATTGCTACGGAGTATTCTGACGGATCGAAAGTGCTGCCATCGGGCATTGTCAGATTAAAAGATGTTATTTTTTTTGCTGAGGAAGTCGGGGTTGTTGAAACGTCCTGTGCTGATTTGGAACAGGAAAAAAATAATATTAGCATAGTTGGTAAAACCAAAGACCAATATGACTTATATGAATAAATTACTGATACGAGGAATATTATTTTTTACAAATGACATCAGAGAATTTTTATGAAATAAATTTAATAATTCTATTTTGAATAATTAACAAATTAGCTGATAAAAGAGGCTATTCGGCCGGAGTAGCATATCCATCTCACTGGTGATTGATACATTGATTTGAGTAGTTCACCTTAGCTAAGATATGAATTTGTAATTTGTTTTCAAGGGAGTGTCAGATGGCTTTCTGTGTTGGCTTTGTGGCACTCGTAGAACTACGGAGTTGAATAGAGATTAACGCCGAGTCCACTCTGCACACAATGCGGGGCTGTGAGACATCGGCTACGAAACTTTAAGGGGGTGGAAGACTCGGCAGGGAAG
>CAWJAG010000021.1:0-65551 GCA_963840755.1 uncultured Chitinophagaceae bacterium
TCTTCATTTGCATCAATTAAAAGTTTAACGAAGGGTGCCACGAGACTTAGTATTAAGGGTTTATTAAACTATTGCAAAGATAATGAGAAAACTAAAGTCAGATGTCAGACATCTGACTTCTGAACTCCGCCTTCATCTCTACAAGTTTCCCCTTGCGTCCTGCTCTCTTTCAATGCTTCGAACAAGGCCTTAAAATTTCCTTTTCCAAAACTTTTTGCCCCTTTCCGTTGAATGATTTCAAAAAACAAGGTTGGCCTGTCTTCAACAGGCTTAGAAAATATCTGAAGTAGATACCCTTCTTCATCCCTGTCTACCAATACACCCAACTCTTTAAGCGGCTCTATATCTTCATCAATTTTTCCAACCCTTTCCAGCAGGTCGTCATAGTATGACTTTGGAACTTGTAAGAATTCCACTCCCCTGCTGGAATCGGTAACTGTTTCTACAATGTTATTCGTGGCCAGTGCCACATGCTGCACACCTTCTCCGTTATAAAAATCCAGATATTCTTCTACCTGGCTTTTCTTTTTCCCCTCCGCAGGTTCATTAATGGGAAATTTTACAAACCCATTTCCATTGCTCATTACTTTGCTCATCAGCGCAGAGTATTCGGTAGAAATATCTTTATCATCAAAAGTGAGAATGTTCCTGAAGCCCATCACATCCTCATAAAATTTTACCCAGGGGTTCATCTGGTTCCAGCCCACATTACCTACACAATGATCAACATATTGCAACCCGGTATCTGCGGGTGCATAATAAGGATTATTCCATTTTAAACCCCGGCATGAAAACCCCATTGTAATTTTTTCTTTCAATAAAAAAATGAACAGTTTCGCCATAGGTATGAATGCCGCTCATAACCACTTCGCCATCATTATCGGTGAAAGGGTTGGGTTCCATATAACTTTTAGCGCCCCGCTTAGTTGTTTCTTCCCATGCCTTTGTTGCATCGTCTACCCGCAACGCTAAAACCTTTACGCCATCGCCATGTTTGTAAATATGATCGGCAATTGGATATCCGGGTTTAAAGGGGTGGTAAAAACAAAAGTGAGTTTGTGCTGCCTTACGGCATAACTGGCTTTTTCTTTTACTCCAGTTTCTGGACCGGCATAGGCCAGTGCCTGAAAGCCAAATGCACTCATATAATAATGGGCGGCCTGTTTGGCATTACCTACATAAAATTCCACATAGTCTGTGCCTTCAAGCGGTAAAAAATCTGTTTGTATGGCTTCGGTATTTTTTGTTGCTGTAACTGTATCCATGATTTAAAAGAATTAAGTGTGAAGTAATGAAATACAGGGAAGCATAATAACCCCCCTTTAGGGGTTGGGGGAATCCATTGCAAGGGCTTCCATCAGCAAATTAAAACTGCTGCGGCAATCGGTAAATACTTTATGGGGATAATCGGGTAACACAGGGCAAAGCTAAATATTATTTCTCTGTAAGCAAAACAAACTCCTGTTCCAATGATAATGAGTGGTCATACAATTGCTTAATGATATCTTTTCCCAAAAAAGAATAATACCAGCAAATATTATCAACCCTCTCCTGCAGACCTCCACCGGGGAATAATTTATTTTTTATCGAATTTATCTGCCGCTCCTGGTCGGTAAACTTTCTTTTTTCAGCTCGCAGCATTTTCTTTTCCAACTGCTGCAAACGAAAAATAGTTTTTGTTTTAAGAGAGTCAACATGTTTTTCTAGTGTTGTATCAATTGTTGCGGCTTGCTTTTTAAAAATATCATATAGTTTTTCTAATTCTGAAAGTGACCCGTTCAGTTTTGTTTCTTTTTTACTTTCCCTTGCTACTAATCTGCTCATCAGTTCCTGCTCAGGTAAAAAGAAATCTTCTGCCGTAAAGCCAAGCTTACTTATAGCTGACTGCCATTTTTTTTCTATCAATAAAAATGAATTGCGGAGAACTAATACAGGAAATGGCACTTTATAATGTTCAAACAATTTTTTTAACTGAAGCCAATAAGCTGTTTCCCCACCGCCGCCAATAAACGCAATGTTGGGCAGAATTGTTTCCTGATATAAGCCCACGAAGTATAACATTGGGGCTAAACCGTTCAGGGAATTCTTTTAGCTCAGTTATTATTGCTCTTTTGAAAACTCCGTCTTAGCACTCAAGTATTGAGTACTTGGTATCAAGACTTGTAATCCTGTCCCGCCTGTCATCCTTCAAATAAAATAAATTGATCTCCCTTGGATTGGCCTGTATTTTATATCCTGCTTTTTGTAATGCTTCTGCTGATTTTTCCACAATACCGGATGCTGTCTGGTTAAGCAGGTCATCTTCAAATACTGCCAGCATTTGTTTTTTCAAAACTGCATTATCCGGAAGCAATACCACCAATCCATTATCGGCAAAAAGGTTGCTTACAAAATGAAAAGTAGCGTCCTGTATCGTTGCGCCTTCTTTATAATATTTTTTTAGCTGAGAAATAATTTCATTGCCATTGGGTAATACCGATAGCTGGCCTTCCATTAATCCAATGAGCTTAATCAACCCCTTATCAACTTTCATTCTGCCTACTGCACCGGTTTGTTTAGTATCCCAAACTAATTTTTGTCCGTCAAGCTGGATATGATTTAATTCTCAAGGTCGGCATCTTCAGAGCCGATATAATAAACCGGGACAAAATTATATTGAGGCAATGCAATCTTCAGGCTATCGGCTAATTTTATTGCATGAACAATCTTATAAATAAAATACAACGGTCCGGTAAAAATATTATTCTGGTGGGCGGTAGTTATAGTAAATGTATTTGCTGAAAGTAATAAATTGATATTAGCTTTTACTTTATCAGTAGCTTCACACTATCGTATTGCTTTTTTAATTCCTGTACCAGCATTTCCCTGTTCGTAACAAATTGTTTTCTTGCTTCTATAGCTTGCTGAATACCCTGCAAATTGGGAGAATGTGAAAAGAAAGGCTTCAGGCTTTCGGCCTGGTCAATATAATCCATTGCAATCTTAGAGAAAGCTTGGTTTGACGATAAGGGAGCCGGGCAGATGTAAAGTTCATAACAGGTTGTAAATGTAAGAAGTCCGTTATCTTTTTGCCAGAGATGGCACATAGATTTAAGAAAACCTTTCAACTTTAAAAGGGCTGATGTCCATACTTACCGGTTGATTGTTTATAATTTCACCAATTAATTTACCAGTGCCTGCACCAAGGCTAAGCCCCAGCATGGAGTGCCCGGTGGCAACCGTTACATTACTATATTTTTTTATCCGTCCCAATATAAGGCAAGCCATCTGCCGAGCAGGGGCGGTAACCATACCATATTTTTTCTTTGGGTGGCAATGGCACATCAAAATCAGGATAGAAACGTTTCACTGCATCTAATATTCCCTGCACCCTGTTCATCCGGGGTGGTGTTTTGTGCGAAGTAATTTCCATTGTTCCGCCAAAGCGGATTTTATTTCCATCCATCGGGGTAATGGCAGCCCGGCCTTCAATTAACACCGCCGGGTAATTTACTTTGTAAGGCAGAATCTTCTAAAGTAACCGAATATCCCCTCCCCGGCATCATCGGAATTTTTGTAGCCAAGCAGCTTAGCTGTTTCTCTTCCCCATGAGCCGGTGGCAATTACTATTTCATCTGCCTCATAACAATTTTTATTCCCGGTACTATTATTTATTGTAAATACTTTATTTACTTTTTCTCCTCCCTTTTCAAACCCGGTCACTTCTTCATTCGCAATAAATTTTACTCCTTGTTATTTTGAGATAAGCAATTAACTGCTGCATCAGCTTATTCGGATAGCAATGTGCATCGCAATTAAACAAGATAGCACCTAATCCATTTATTCTTGTATGCGGCTCTAATGCCTGCAACTGTTCTTTCGATAATAATTCGGTATTAGCTTAATCCCAATTGATGGGCTTTCTCCACTGTATGCTTTGCATGTTCTGCGCCTGCTTCTGTTTGAAAAATTTCCAAGTAATCCTTTTTGCTGATAGGCAAAATCAAAACCCGGGAATGGTTAACCATTCTTCATATTCTTTTTTACTGATGATAGAAATATCCCTTAACGGAACAGCAGCAGCGGCCACATTATCTTTTGTTGCACTGCGTACAAATTTTAATCCCCAGTTAATCAGGTTCCAATCAAACCTTGGCTGCACATAAAAAGGGCTTTTAGAATTCCACATCCATTTCAACCCTTTTTTTACAATACCCGGTGTGGCCAAAGGAATAAAATGACTGGGACAGATATAACCGCAGTTGCCATAAGAACAGTTATCGCTAAAGTCGCCTTTATCAATAACCGTTACATCCCATCCTGATTTTTGTAAATAGAATGCTGAACTTAAACCAATGATGCCACCGCCGATGATTGTTGCGTTACCCAAAGTAATACTTAATGTTTTTTGCTTACTAAATTAATTTAAAAATAACCACCGCTTATACCTTAGGCAATTTATATCCATTATTATAAGGAGCAGCAAGGTATTTTTTATTAACAGCTTTGTCGGTAAACTTTCCGGCTGTTTTATCCCAGTTTAATTTTTTGCCGGTGCGAAAAGCAATATTACCCATCTGGCTTAAAATAGCAATATGAGAAGCCTCTTCAATAGGGCATTTCAAATCCGCCATTTTTCGGGAACGGATGACACCAACAAAATTTTCCATATGCTTATCAAGGCCATTGTCATTTTGCTTTCTCCTTTCCACCTTTGCTTTTTTATCGCTTTTTGGTTCTTCTGTTACTTCCCATCCGCTTCTGTCTAATGCAAGGGTGCCATTATCTCCAATGAAAGCTATTCCATGACTTGTTTTGTTTAAACTTCCATCAATACCAATTGTATGATCCCATGTTAAATTAAATTTATCAAACTGGTATAAGGCACTCATGGTGTCTGGTGTTTCCTGCGGGGATGTTGGGTCTGCAAAATTTCCACCCAATGCACTTATTGAAACAGGTGTGGTAGCTTTCATACCTATCAATGCATAATCTAAAAGATGCACACCCCAGTCTGTCATTAACCCGCCTGCATAATCCCAAAACCAACGGAAGGTAAAATGAAAACGGTTTGCATTAAAAGGCCGCATGGTTGCCGGGCCCAGCCATCTGTTATAATCAACACCAGCAGGCACATTACTATCCGCCACAAAGGGAATTGGTTTTTTCCAACCAACATTACACCACACTTTTACCGAACGAATATTACCTAACTCTCCACCATGTATAAAATCAACAGCATCTTTAAAATGTTGCTGGCTGCGCTGCCATTGCCCGGCCTGCACCACCCGGTTATATTTCTTTTGTGCAGCTATCATTATCCTGCATTCTTCTATAGAATTTCCAACAGGTTTTTCTATATACACTTCTTTACCAGCCTGGCAGGCATCAACCATCTGCAAACAATGCCAATGATCTGGTGTACCGATTATAACTGCATCCACCTCTTTCATATCCAGTAGCTGGCGGTAATCTGCAAATGTTTTTACTTTAGATGCATCCACTTTCATAGCAGCAAGTTCTGCCATTCGCTTATCTAATACATTCTTATCAACATCACATAACGCAACGAGGTTTACACCGGGTACTTTAAGAATAGCTTTAAGGTCAGACCATCCCATTCCATTTATCCCAATTACACCAACATTTATTTGATCAGACGGAGCAACCTTGTTTTTAAAAATGGCAAATACATTATTGCCAAAGGCCGAAGCCAGCATACTACCCGCAGTAACAGCAGAAGCCTGGTATAAAAATTTTTTTCTTGACGACATGGTGATTGTTTTAATTTTTAATGTGAATTATGAATTGCCAATAGTGAATTATCAAACCTAAGCTTCCATTCACCACTCACTATTCACAATTGACTATATTACCTGAAACCCATACGCATAAGGATCATCTTTTTTATCAATCCAGATTGTGTTGTATCCATAAATTTTTGCCCAGCCTTCCACACTTGGTCTTATAGCTGGTTTGCCTGCCAACGTTAATTCTTCTTCAATCCTGCCAACAAATTTACTGCCTATAATACTTTCATGAATAAATTCATCACCTTTCTTCAATTTTCCTTTTGCATACCATTGCGCCATTCTTGCGGATGTACCTGTGCCGCAGGGTGACCGGTCAATCGCTTTATCACCATAAAAAACCGCATTTCTTGCGGTGGATGTTTTATCAAGCACCCCACCTGTCCATAAAATATGGGAGCAGCCTTTTATTGTCTCATCATCCGGGTGAACAAATTCATACTTCGCATTAATGTTTTTTCTTAACTCTCTTGCCCAGGCAATCAGTTTATCTGCCGGATAATATTCCAATCCGCTAAAATTTTTCTGCACATCTACAATGGCATAAAAATTTCCGCCGTAGGCAACATCAATAATCAGTTCGCCCAGTTCAGAACAGGCAGATAACAACTCTGTTGAATGAAGAAATGCAGGAACGTTGGTCAGTTTCACACTCCTCACCTTACTGCCTTTCTGTATATAATTTATATGAATAAGCCCCGCCGGTGTTTCCATCTTTACAATACCAGGGGTTTGAGGCTTTATTAACCCCTCTTCAATAGCAATGGTAATAGTGCCGATTGTTCCATGTCCGCACATCGGCAGGCAGCCACTTGTTTCAATAAATAAAACTGCCACATCATTAGCTGCATCATGCGGCGGATACAGGATACTGCCACTCATCATATCATGTCCCCTTGGTTCAAACATCAACCCCGTTCTTATCCAATCATATTCTTTTAAAAAATGTTGCCGCTTTTCACTCATATTGTTACCAATGAGTACTGGACCACCTTCTTTTACCAGGCGAACAGGATTGCCGCAGGTATGTGCATCTATACAATTAAAAACAAAAGCTCCTGACTCCATGCTAAATTTTTATCTTAGTTCCCCCATTAAATTTCCCAACTCCCAACTCCCAACTCCCAACTCCCAACTCCCAACTCCCAACTCCCAACTCCCAACTCACTCCTTCACTGCCACACCCACCATACTATCTGCCGTACCGTAATATAAAAACCATTTGCCTTTAAAGAAAACCAATCCTTCCACAAATGTAGTTCCTGCTTTGTACTGTCCTTTTATTTCATGTGGCAGGTCTGGCTTTATAAAGTAGTTATCGCATCTACTAATCAATTTTGATGGATCGTTTATATCAAACAATGCCTGCCCGCCACAATAAGTTCCTTTTGGTATTGCCGGGTCGGCATTTTCGTTTTCAATATTCTTACCATTATATAATAATAAAATGCCTTTCTCAGTAATTAATGCAGGTGGGCCGGGTTCTGTAAGATGGCTGTCAAACATTTTTTGCCTTGGCTTCATAGCTACAAACAATTCCTGCTGCTCATTTACTACAGGTGCCCAGTCAATTAAATTTTCTGATGAGGCAAGGTACATGGGGTTCTCACCCCAATACATCCAGTACTTACCATTCACTTTTGCAGCAACAATTTTTTTCTTTACCTGTTTGGTTACTACCGAGCCGGATTTGCTCCAAGTATTTAAAAATTTTCCATTGTATGCTTTTAAAAATGCAGGGCCTTTCTTTTCCCAATGGATTAAATCTGGAGAGGTAGCCACACTTAGCCTTGCTACATCCCTGTTCCAACTAGTGTAGAGCAACACATAAGTACCGTCTTCTTTTTCTACAATCCGAGGGTCCTCGCATCCTCCCGGATAATCGTATTGCATAAACCGGCTGCTATCGGGATATAAAACAGGTTCTTTCATTTTTTTAAAATGAATACCGTCTTTACTAACTGCCAAACCAATTCTTGATGTACGCATACCAATAGCCGTACCTGGTATATCTTCTGCCCGGAATAAAATATATACTTTACCATTTCGCACCACTGCTGCGGGATTAAACACATCGGCCTTTTGCCATTGCACCGTTTCCTTTTTTACCGGACAAAAGAAGGTAAAAGATGAATCGGCCTGCATAATAGGGTTAAAGACTGGTTTTACAAAGCCTGTCATTTGCCAGGGTTGCTGCTGTGCAGATGCGGACAATGATAATAACAAGACAAACAGCAGCTTGTTTATTTTTGATATAGGTTTTCGCATTATTTAAATTCTCCGATGAATTAAGTTGATTTTGTAAATTCGCCATATAACTTGCTATATGGAAACTTACGGAAAGATACTACTCATTGCCATGCCAGCCTTTTTGCTGCTGGTTCTTTTTGAAAAATGGTATGGATGGCGCAAAGGCAAAGACACTGTCCGCAATATGGACATGGTAAGCAGCCTTACCAGCGGCGTTACCAATGTTACCAAAGATGTTATCGGCCTTTACCTCGTTGTTCTCGCCTATCCTTTTTTCCTGCGCACATTAGCCATAACCCATGTACCCAATCAACTGCTTACTTATGTTATCGCATTTATTGCATTGGATTTTGCCGGGTATTGGGTACACCGCCTGCAACATGTAACCAATTTTTTCTGGAATGGCCATATTGTTCACCATAGCAGCGAAGAATTTAATCTGGCCTGTGCCCTGCGCCAAAGTGTATCCGCCATTGTAAAAACATTTGCTATCTTTTTATTACCTGCTGCCATACTCGGTGTGCCGGATATAGTAGTAGCCACCGTGGCACCGCTGCATTTGTTTGCACAGTTCTGGTACCATACGCAGCATATAAACCGCATGGGTTTTTTAGAAAAAATAATTGTAACCCCCAGCCACCACCGGGTACACCATGCCATTAACCAGCAGTACATTGATAAAAACTACGGACAGATATTTATTTTCTGGGATAAATGGTTTGGCACCTACCAGGAAGAACTAACCGATGTGCCGCCAGTGTATGGCATTACCCGGCCTGTACGTACCTGGAACCCGATAAAAATAAATTTTCAACATGCCTGGCTGCTGATAAAAGATGCATGGCGAACCAGCAACTGGAAAGACAAATTTCTCTTATGGTTTAAACCCACCGGCTACCGCCCTGCTGATGTGGCGGCTAAATACCCGGTGTATAAAATTGAAGATGTATATCATTTTGAAAAGTATGATACCAAAACATCTGCCGCCTTTAATGCCTGGACATGGGTACAAACAATCATGATTCTATTATTCGTTAGCTATCTGTTTGGAAATATTGCGCCGATAAATGCACTGGATAAAAACTATATCTTCTGGTATGGCGGCTTTATTTTTTTAAGTGTGTATGCCCTTACCGAGCTGATGGACAGAAACCAATATGCCATTGTATGGGAAGCACTGCGCTGCGGCCTTGGTCTTTATTTTTTATATATGCAGGATGATTGGTTTGGTGCTAACACTTATCTTTCTTCTGCTAAATATATATTGGGTGCTTACTTTATTTTTCTATTGTAGTTACGGGTTGGTTTGTGATGAAGCATAGGAAGGAAGATGTGAGAGTGAGCGGTTTAAAATTATTATTTGCCGAGCTGCATTACTGCTATCATCGTCTGTTGCGTCGCACTCTTTAGGGTTCGGTTCGCTAATGAGCATCTGTTCAAGTTTATGTTGAGAATTACTTAATTTGGAAGAAGTAATTGTTAGCTGCAATTTGAACAACCTGTATTTGTATAAAAACATTAAGATAAAACCACTTTCTTATTATTATTTATTACCTCATTAAGCTTATCGGGACAAAATTTAATGAATAAAAAAAAGGAATTCTTGGGGGAACTACACTCATAACTCCGGTTTTTCAAGACAATATTATAATAGCATCTGATTCTAAACAAAATGAATTGATTCCAAACCGAGTCTCACCGCTCAGCCTTTTGTGTTGAGTGGACTCGGCGCAAATTATAATGTAACTCAGTAGCACAGCTTGACCCGCCTTTGCGGGGACGAGTTCACCCCTGCCACTCTTGCCAGTTCTGTGAGACCCGCCTACGAAGTAAACATATACCTTCGTAACAGGCTAACTAATCACATAATTAATCGGATACTTTCCTTATGCAACAATGAAAATCATCACCTGGAATTGCAATATGGCTTTCAGAAAAAAGGCTGGTTTATTAATGCCGTATAAACCGGACATATTGGTAATACCAGAATGTGAACACCCGGATAAATTAATCTTCGATAAAAACATCCCTTCGCCAACAAGTAGTTTATGGTTTGGACAAAATAAAAACAAAGGGCTGGGTGTTTTTTCTTATGGCAGTTATAAACTAAAAACACTGACTAACTATACAGACCAGTATAAAATTATTGCACCCATTGCTGTAAAAAACCCTTTGCTTAATCTTACACTCTTTGCGGTGTGGGCTAATAATCCCCATGACCCCGACGGCCAATATGTAACCCAGGTATGGAAAGCTATTAACCATTATAAAAAACTATTGGGAAAAAGAAAGCTCTTGTTAGCCGGTGATTTTAACAGCAACACCATCTGGGATAAGCCCCGCCGTGTAGGCAATCATTCAACTGTTGTGGCAACGTTGCAGCAGAAAGGCATCAGCAGTGTATACCATCATCATTTTACGCAGGTGCAGGGAAAAGAGCAGCACCCTACTTACTATCTGTACCGGCATAGCGATAAGCCCTATCATCTTGATTATTGCTTTGCATCCAGGCTAATGATGGCACAATTAAAATCAGTAGAGGTTGGTGAGTTTGATTACTGGAAAAAATACAGCGACCATGTTCCGGTAATTACAACGTTTGGATAAACTGTTTGATAATTATTTGTATAGTATCACCCCTGCTTTCTCAGATACTTTGTTAGTATCACAATCTGCTGTCCTTCTATTTTTCCTTCTATCTGCTCGGTATTATCTGCTACTAAGCGGATATTTCTAACCACCGTTCCTACTTTGGCATTTACGGAAGAACCTTTTACATCTAGCGATTTAGTGAGTACTACATTGTCGCCACTTTGCAATATGGCACCAAAGCAATCTTTATGCAAGTCAACCGATGCGTCATTCTCATGGTCGCCACTGGCTTTGGCCCAGGCAAGGCGTTCATCATCCAGGTAAAGCATATCTAAATTTTCTGCTGCCCAGCTTTCATTCCGTAAGCGGTTAAGCATCCGCCAGGCCATTACCTGTACGGCTGGCACTTCGCTCCACATACTGGTAGTTAAGCATTGCCAGTGTGGGGCATCCAGCTCTTCTTTCTTTTCAATCTGAGCAAGACATTTGGGGCACACAAGTATTGCATCATCCATATTGCCGGTGGCAGGCGGCACTTCATATACTTTTAAATTTTCTGTTGCTTCGCAGAGTTCACATTTATTTCCGCTGCGGTTTACTAACAATTCATTCTGGTTCATAATAACTTTTATGGCGGCGAAGGTAATGTTTTCCTTTTTTGTTTATACTGATAAGAAACAGTGTTTGAATTATCCACTGCTGAATAGAATTACAGAACCCTGAAGTGCCCACCTACGCTGAAGCTTCAGTGGATAAATGCGACGTAAGGGACGATCATAGTAGTGCAAAAGATGGCAAAAAAAAATTAAAACAACGCCGTAATGGCTGCTGTGCCCAAATGAACAGATTTAGATACACCGGCTTTGCGGCCATCATAATTAAACCTGATTTCTAAATTATTCATCAGCCGCTTACTTACCCCCAGCGACCATAGAAAATTTTTACCGGGCAGCAAGCCATCCAGCATTATATAACTTACTGTTGTATTAGCAGGAAATTTATAATCAATATTATTAAAAGTAAACTTGCCTGTAAGCGAACTGTTTTGCAACAGGTTGTATTTTGTTTCCAGGTTTACTGAATGTGATAGTGATTTTTCGCCAACAACACCTTCGAGGTTTTTCTTTTTCTCATATCTATAACTGCCCGACAGCCGGAAGGATGTGCCTTTGATATAAGTAATAAATGGTTCGGCATTATAAAAAGATAATTGATAATTTCTATTGGCAAATTGCGGCGTAAGCAACGTATTGCTTCCCTTCTTTGCATTCATGGATAATAGAAGGGAACGGCTGAGGTTCCACCTCCATTTTGTGTTCCATTCGTTTTGCTTGCGGCTTTCGTAGCCATAGGTAAGCAATGCCTTTCCGGTGTTACGGTAATTAGTAAAATCAACTCCCCATTTACTGCTGAGGCGATTAAATGAAAGAGTGTTAAGTATTATGGTGTTTAATGTAATGAGTGCTGTATCGTTTACACCGTACTTAAAGGGATTGAATTCAAAACTACCTTTGGCAATTGATTTTTTTGTTGTTTGAAAAGAAGTAAGCAGGTTAAGTTTTGATAAAAATTTTTGGGTGCCTTTTAAATCAGCTTTATTTAATATCATTCTAGGGCTAATATCAAAGCGGTAGTTAAAGGTTATATAGTTTGCTTTGATAAACTCGTTGGTAGGTGTAAAGATTTGGATAAACTTTGCCTGATCCCTGAAGGCGGCTATTTCAAATTCATTTAATTGCTGGATGCCGTCGCTGTTATAATCAATCCATGTGTAGGCAGCACCTAATGTACCTGCGGGTACTTCGAGGTAGGCAAAATCCCTACGCTGTTCCTGCCCTGCCCCTAATTCATACAATATACTTCCAGAAAGCAGGCCTTTCCATTCGTTCATCCTGTATTCGGCACGGCCAAGCATGGTTTCATCTTCTTTTTGTTTCGAAAGAATGCTGTTATATACTTTCAATTTACGGAAAGTAGTGTTCAGGTACAATTGCCTTTTGGGGTTTGCAAGTAATTCTGTTTGCAAGTTTACATTGTAGCTTCGGTCGCCACGGATAAAATCTTTGCCGGCACCATACTTATCACTCCGTGTAAAAAAAGTAATACCGTATTTATTTCTCTTGCTTTCATCAGACCGGAAATAAAGGGAGTACGAATCAAATGAGAAAGCCAATGGTGTAAGTGTATCTGTTAATTTATTTCTTGTATTGTTTTGCTCCAGTCCATATTTAAAACCGAGCCTCCAGTTTCGAAATTGTTTTAGTTGTTTGCTGATGTCAATAACAGGCCTTGTAAAAGCCCCTTTATCATTAAGTGCATTGTAGTTGGTAATTACAAACTGGTTATTGATAGCCCAGCCTTTCCAGCTTGCCTGGTGAAGTACGGAGTTTTGAAACCCATTGTAATTATCGCTGCGGTGATAATTAGTAAACTGATAAGACAATGAGTGGCCATTTTTATTTCTTAAAGCAATATTGCCCCGGATGATATTCTCATCAACAGATAATGGTACTGCCTGCACAGCAAGCCCCCAATCCCTGCTGAACTCTACGTTGCGTAAACGTTCCAATGGTTTAAATTTACGCTGCACATATTCATAATCCAGCCCGGTTATTAGTTGCAGTTGGTTTTTTTGTCTTAGGAATTTTTCATTGCTCAGTTGCAGTTTAGCTGCCCAGCCCCTGTCGTCACCATTATCCTTTCCGGAAAAAATATTTACATCAGTATTGCTGGTGGCTATTTCTGTTTTAAGTAAAGTATTTTTATTTATTTTATAATCAAAGCCAATATTTATTACTTCCTGTGCCTTTGGGGCAACTAATATTTGCACAGGTGCATAGCGGCCTTGTTTAATAGTGCCGATTGGTGCAATATATTTATACACTTTACCATTTGCCCCATTAAAGTCGGGAAGGTAATCGCCATTGCCGGGCTGCACATCAACAAAAGATAAACTGAATTTTGCTGTTAACGGATTGGTAGAATATTTATAAAATGAATCAAGTCCTGCATAAATTTTTTCATACAGGATTTTATCTGATGCAAAACTATCAAGAAACGCAGATGGGTAAAATGAACGTTGGGTGCTGTCTCCGAGATTAGCCAGGAACTGTTTTTGCATTGGATCTAAGTCCTGGTTAATGGTTGAATTTTTAGCATCGGTATTTTTAAAGATACCAACCCGCAGGTTTAGTTTTTTATTTATTTCAAACTCCTGTGAGAGATAAAGATTGGTATTGAGGTAATTCCGTTCTGCAAATTCAAACTCCACTTGTACCCTGCTATCCTTCGTTATCATTCTTTTTGGGGTAAAGGTAATTTCTGCACTATTATAATTAATTACATAGTCCTGATCCTCTCCCCGTTGCAATAACTGCCCATCGTAAAAAACCCTTTCGGTATTGGCCAATACCACAAAAAAGAATTCGTTGTTTGGCCCCTTCAATCTGTATGGCCCCTGGTTACCTTCTAATGACTCTAACAGTTGCCTTGTAAATTTTCCTTTGGCAACAGAACCGCTTACTAATGTTTTCGAATTGATGGATTTATTAATCCTGTTTTCAGACTTAAAAGAAATGCCCTGCAATCTTTTATAAAAATTCAGGAAATAACTTTGATTTTGCCTTATGTCAATATCACCAAGGTTAAGCTGCCAGCCTTTTTTCTTAAACTGAAGATATACCTGGTCAAATTCATTTAATTGCTGTGTATTACCATCCGGCTGTATAGGTATGTTATTATCGGTGATGGCTGCCTGCAATTCTATGCTATCACCCAGCATACCACTTAGCTGAAGGTTAAGTGTGGAGTTAAGCACCGGATCCTGCCTGTTGCCAAAACCAATCTGCCTGCCAAAACTCCCTTCGGCCCTTACATTACCAAAATCAAACGCATTTTTTGCTGCATTGCTTTTATCATTTTTATCAACTGGTACGATGGTAATTTTATTAACCACACTATCATAATTCAACCGCTGTGTAATTGAATTAAACTGAAAAGGGAAAACCCGGTAGCGGATGATGATATTTGTAACTGCCGGTTTTCTTTTCCAGTATAAGATAGCTTTTACATAATCAATGTTGTAATCTTCTGCGGGTATGTTTGCAACAGATAATGAATTCGGAACAATGCTTAATGTATCTATCCGTATGCTTTCGCCTTTTACTTCCACTATTTTTTGCCGAAGATTGGAAACGGGGATACTATCCATGCGGCTTTGCGCCTTACCGAGAGAAGGGTGCAGCAGCAGAAAAACAATTACACCTGAAGTAAACAACCATCTCACCAGCAGTAGATTTAGACTAAAATCGTAAAATTCGCTTTTTTTATTGCATGAAAGTTATACCATGCTGTTAATTACAGTAAAAAGCAGCAATTTTACAGTAATTCTGTCATAGATATACGAAATGGAAATGAATAGCAGCGACACCGGGATTAAATATTTTTTAATTACCCTATTTATTATTGTTTCAACCTGTGCTTCTGCCCAGTTGAACAATGTTTGGTATTTCGGAAGAAAAGCCGGGATAAGTTTTAATGCACCTGTAACAGGCCAGCAAATTCCCTATTCGATATCTGATGGTGCAATGATAGCGGATGAAGGCAGCTCCTCTGTATGTGATACTTCAGGAAATCTATTATTCTACACAAATGGACTAACGGTATACAACCGTAATCATCAAACCATGCTGAATGGTACAGGGCTGATGGGTAATATATCTACAGACCAGTCAAGCATTATTGTACCACACCCGGAAGTATTACCCTTTATTATATTTTTACTACCGATGCTTTAGAAGGCAACTTTGCAAATGGATACCGCTATTCAATAGTTGATATGGCAATGGATGGCGGCTTAGGCGAGGTAGTTACAAAAAAGTATTATTAGAATCTTCCTGCACCGAGAGGATGGCTGCGGTTCGCCATGCCGATGGTGCCGGTGTATGGATTATTACCAATGATAATAATTCAAATATTTTTCGCTCTTGGCTTAATTAATTGCCAGGGGTTGCAACCCAACAGCAGTAATATCTGTATGCGGGCAACCAGTTAGATCAGCACTTTTTATAAATATAGGAATGATAAAAGCAAGCCCCGATGGTAAACTAATTTGCCAAACTCATTTTCCTTTATATACTGATGAAAATAACCCACCTAATTATATTCAGTTTTTGATTTTAACAATGTGACCGGATTATTATCCAAAGCAAGAACTATCGGCTTTCCGGATTCCCAATACACCAATTGCGAGTTTTCTCCCAACTCAAAATTGTTTATACCTCAAGTTACGGACACATGAAAAAATGGTAGATCAACTGGAAATAACATTGCCGGGTACGGCAGCCATTATTGCTTCCCGTTACAGTTTTCAGACCAATTCAAAAACTATGGTATACAGCTTGCTCCGGATGGGAAAATTTAACTGGCTGCACCAGGTAATCGATTTTTAGGCGTTATCAATTCAGCCCCAATCAAAAAGGAAGCAATTGCAATTTCAACAACAACAAATGTATTTTCCCCGCCGGCGGCGCCATTGCCGGCCTTCCTGCATATATCAACGACATTTCGGACGGGCCCTGGTAAATAATATTTCTACTACAATAGTTGACAGTTGCAATGGTATTGTACAGTTTGCCGCTAACTCATCTATCCCCACCCCTCTATGTATGAATGGGATTTTGGCGATAACACGACAAGCAACCTTACAAACCCGTTCACCTTCATTCCTGCAAATAAGATTTATACAGTAAAATTGAAAATAACTAGTGCCGGGCAATGCGGTACTGCAAGGGCTTCTAAAATAATATTACCAACAGGGGCTTTTCCGGTAAATACCGATTTTAATGTATTTGGTGGCTGTGACTCCGGCTATTTTCGTTTTGAATTAAAAACCCAGCCACCATCTCAAGGGGCTGGCGGACAGTTTACTTGGGCTTTTGGCGAGGGCACAACCTCAACAGAACTAAATCCAACCCATATATATAGCCAGCCTGGTAAATATCATATAACACTTAAATATAAAACCAGTACTGCCTGCCTTGATAATTCCACAGAAACTGATATGGATATGCTGAAACTTAAACGGACACTATCACACTCTGGAATCAAACATTTACAGTGGCCAACGAATTAAACTATTTGCAAACGGACCGGGTAACAATTATAGCTGTCACCTCTCGGGCTTAAACAATTCGTGATTGCTCGGGCCAATTGCTTCTCCATCAATAACCACAACTTATAAAGTAACCAATACAAATAATGCCGGATGTTATAGGAAGATTCGTTAAAAATAACGGTTGTTGATTGAATGATATTTATATGCCCACTGCTTTTACACCCAAACAACGATGGTAAAAACGATCAGATATTCCCGTCTGCTGGGCAGCAATTTTATATTAAAGGATTCAGCATTTTCACCCGTTGGGGACAAAAAGATATTTACCACTATTCGACACGGCATTGGCTGGAATGGAATATAAATGGCCTTCCCCAAAATGGCGGTATTTACATTTGGGTTTTAAATGTGTTGACCAGATAAACAATACTATCGATTGAAAAGAAAGGAACTTTTTCCCTAATCAGGTGATAAATTGATTTATGACAAGAAAGTTAATTTACACTTTATACTTCTCTCTTTACTCTGCAACTCCTTTTTTGCCCAAAATATAAAAATCAAGAATGGCGTTATCCCAAAATCCACCTCATTTGTTACTGCCGGGCTAACTGTACCAGTTGGTACATTTTCTTCTACTCATAGCGTTGGATTAATGGCTGAATACCTGTCTGGTGTTTCATTAAGACATAAGAAAGCCACATTTACCTGTAATGGCACCCTTGCATACCATCTCGGTAAAAAAGAAGTAGTAAGTAACCATTCCTATAAATATCAGGCTTACAGTTTTGCAGCTTTTATGGGAGGTGTATCCTATTCACCATTAAATAAAACATTTTTAAGATTGGTTACCGGTCCGGCAATTACATTTTATAATAAGCTTACTGGTTTTGCAGTTGCCGCTAAATCTGACTTCAGTTATAAAATCAAAAACAATATTTGTGTTGGGGTTTCACTGCTTGGCTTAAAAACAAATGACAGCAGGATATCCTGGGCAGTTGGCGCATCAGCATCAATGATATTAAAATAAAAATGTCCTGCCGAAAGGCAGGACGTTTCCTATAGTTTTTTTCTTACAGTTTATTTTACTGAATCAACAAGGGTCTTAAATGTTTCCGGATTGTTCATAGCTAAATCAGCCAGTACTTTACGGTCAAGATTAATCCCTTTTGTTTGTAGTTTGTTTATGAACTGAGAATAAGTCATTCCTTCTGCTCTTACGGCTGCGTTAATACGGGCAATCCATAATGTGCGGTATTCTCTTTTCTTCAGCTTACGGCCTACAAACATGTAGGTCATACCTTTTTCTACTACGTTTTTGGCAACGGTTAATACATTTTTACGTTTACCATAAAAGCCTTTGGCTTGTTTTAATATTTTTTTGCGGCGGGCCTTAGAGGCTACTGCATTTTTTGAACGAGGCATATCTTAAGAAATTTAAAATTTAAAGATTGGTGTTTAATGTTGAGGCCGGAAGTTTGGGGTCAGGTTTCTGACGTCATACTTCAATTTTCTTACTTCAGTCTCAACAGACGTTTTACAAAGTGCAGATGCGAATCTGAAACTGTTCCGTCTTTCCGCATGTTACGTTTACGTTTTTTTGATTTCTTCGTCAGGATGTGACGTTTGAAAGCTTTCTGATGCATGATTTTCCCTGTGCCCGTTACTTTAAAACGTTTCTTGGCACTGGAGTTTGTTTTTACTTTAGGCATTTTACCTGTAGTTTTAATATTACACCCTTGAGGCATCTCCAGACAGCTGGAGCATTTGTAGAGCCTCTTCAGGTAATCCTGTTCTTTAGAAGAACTACCGCTTTTTCAAACGGGTGGCAAAGATAGGCCGAAACAGCCAGCCACCCAAGCCTGCTAAAAAGAAAAGCAGGAGAAATAATCCCCCTGCTTTTATCAAAATTTTTTAGAAAATACGGCTTCTTATTCTTTAGGATTCAATACATTATCTACCCTCTTCATCAAATCCTGCAAATGATACTTAGTCATTTGGTCGGCGATACCGGCCGATGCAGCCTGCATTTCTGTTTTTAAAGAACTTAAATGCCCCCTAACCACACTTTGAATATCATTTTTATCTGTACCCCCTGAAATAATAAAAACGATACCGCCGCCACCGCTCATCGGGAAGCTTGGGGTTTTTAAAAGCCCCGAAAGGTTACTTATATATGATTTCTGAAGGTTGCGACGATAAATATCGATCGGCTTTTTTACAGCCAGTTCACCCCATATCCCTTTTTTCAAATCGCTGAGCAGTTCTGTTATTTGATAAGCCTTGTCACCCATGTCACCTTCAGCATTCACCAGTTTAGTAAGGGTGGACGCACTGAGGATGCGGCTGAGTACATTATCCTGCAAATAACCAATTGTACTTAAACCATTCATTCCTGTTTTTTCAAATATTTCTTTACTCAATAACCAGGTTGGTGTTACAAAAATTTGTTTGTTTAAAAATTCAACGGCTTCTCTTTGTTTTGATTCAGCTACATTTTCATACACGGCTCCCTGCTCTTCCACCATCTTTGGTGTTTCCATTATACCACCCACATATTTTGATACATGCCCTAAATAACGACGGAACTGATCTTGTACTCCACTGTAAATATTACGAAGGTTGTTATAATTTTCATTCGGCTCTTTTGTCCACTGCATAAGGTTAGGTACAATGCGTTGCAGGTTTTTAATACCATACATACCACCTTTCATAGCATCATCACCAACCTGCTCATTCTGGCTGCGGGGATCATCAGGGTTGCTTTCAGTTCCAAACCAAAGACGGTTGTTCTTCAATCTTTCCATTACCCATCTGTTCAGGTAACCTGTTTCTTTTTCTGCTGATGTGTATTGGGGAAATAATTTATAGCCCCACTCAATAGCCCAGTTATCATAATCACCTATGCGGGCAAATATACCTTCACGGCTTATGTTATCTTCAGGCTGCGCTACATAATTAAATCGGGCATAATCCATAATTGAAGGTGTATGACCATTGGCTTCTACCCATGCTTTATCCCTTAATTTTTCAACAGGTACTGTGCTGCTTGAGCCAAAATTGTGACGGAGACCCAATGTATGCCCTACCTCATGCGATGAAACAAATCGTATCAGCTGCCCCATCAACTCATCATCAAACAGCATTTTTCTTGCACCAGTATCAATTGGTGATGCCTGTACAAAATACCAGTCCCTCACTAACGACATTACATTATGGTACCAGTTGATATGGCTTTCCATTATTTCGCCGCTGCGTGGATCCGAAATACTCGGGCCGCTGGCATTAGGTATATCAGACGGCTTATACACAATAGCAGAGTTTCTTGCATCATCAAGGCTCCATGTACTATCCTCATCTTTTGTTGGTGGCAACTTCGCCATGATGGCATTTTTGAAGCCAGCTTTTTCAAAAGCAGTTTTCCAGTCATCTACGCCTTGCATAAGATAAGGCACCCATTTTTTCGGCGTAGCCGGATCTATATAAAACACAATCGGCTTTGAGGGTTCAACCAATTCTCCTTTTGTATATCTTTCCCAATCACCAGCTTTTGGTTCCAGTCGCCATCTTTTTACCATAGCAATGCTTTTTACACCTTGCGGGTCTGCATCAAAGTCAGTATAGCCAACAGCAAAGTACCCAACCCTTGGGTCAAAGTACCGGGCCTGCATGGGTGTTTTTGGCAAAACCACCATTGAGCTATTTAACTCCATTGTCAAATTACCCGAAGCAGCTCCGCCGCCGCCAAAGCCACCTGCTGCAGCCCCCATTGCCGGGGTGCGGGAATATGTCTTAATAGTTTTTATTTCCACATTGATAGGGTATGATTTCACACCAACGATATATGATTTATCCGGCTGAACAGAACCTATACGTAATTGTCCTTTTAAAGAACTGTTGAAATTCAGCACATCATTATCACCATTAATGTAATCGGTAATATCAATTACTGCACCAGTTGAATCTTTGCCCAATGATTTTATATCGAACGATGCAGCAATAGGCTGAACATTTGAATTAGTTACCGCTGTAAACATTGGAGATGTTGAATCTTTTGCATATTCAGCAAAGGATATTGTGCGGAGGAATACTTTATTGTTTGGTCCTTTTTCAAAACGGATAACCCCTTGCCCTATCTGATCGCCACCATATCCAAAAAAACCACCAGTACGCATACCAGCAGCAGCTTTTGAAATACGGTTTACTACCAATATCTCCCGGCCAAACAATGAATCAGGGATTTCAAAAAAATATTTGTCTTCTACTTTATGCACCCAAAATAAACCACCATCAGATTGTGCCTTGGCGGTTATTATATCTTTATATGCCTTTAATCCGTTGGAAGGGGTGCCGCCGGTTTTCTTTGTAGAATCGGGCTTCGCCATTCCGGGCTGTGCAAATGTGGCGAGTGAAAAAAGGGTGCTGATTAAAAATAAAAATCCTTTTTGGTAAGCTAATCGCATAGTTGACTTTTTTATATCGGCTGAAGATACGGAAAGCAGGGGTTTGAGAAAAAAGGACACTGCTTTTTTTATCAGTGGTATTAAAAGCAGGTAAGAGGCTGTTTACGTTATGGAAGCAGGTTTCAGTTATTCAGCATTTTGCTTATTGCTTCCTTTAATTCTTTATGCGAAAGTTGAGCTTCTGCAAAAACCCTGTATCCTGTTTTATTATTTATAAACAGGGTTGCAGGGATAGCCCCGGACCATTTAGCATCAATCTTTGGGCAAAAGTAATCGGCGTTGGTTTCATTGAGCCAGACTATAGGGGCGGTAATGCCTCGTTTTTTTGCAAATGCGGCAATCTTATCAGGAAAAGAAAAATTAAAATCAAGGCTAACCAGCAATAATTGAATACTGTCAGCCGGGGTTGCAGCGGTGCTGTTTTGTTTATTTATTTCGCTTATGAAATATGGGATTTCCTCGATACAGGGCTGGCACCAGGTTGCCCACATATTAATAATAAGTGGTGTTTTGCTTTCGGCAATAATTTTTTCTACATCAGTAATCTTCACTGCCTTTACTTCCTGCGAGAAAACAAAGCCAGCAATCAGTAATGAAAATATGGTAAGAAAGTTTCTCCGCATTGAAAATTGAATATTGAGCATTGATTATTGAAAATTTTATTCATCCCTCTTCTCTCCTGTTTTCCTCCCATTCTTTAAAAAGCTCCCCGTACCTGACGTTATCCAAACCCTGCTGGTTGTATTGCCCGGCATTTGTCTTTTGCCGAAAGGCTTCATACAAAGTAACCGCACAGGCCACACTTATATTCAGCGATTGAATTATGCCAACCTGTGGAATAATAAAATTCCCATCAGCCATTGCTCTTATTTCATCGCTTACCCCACTGTGTTCGTTGCCAAACACTAATGCAATGCGTTTAGTAAAATCAATCTCATGCAAACCTACCGCATCGCTGCTTAAATGAGTCGTTAATATTTTTGAGTATTGCTTTCGCAATTCAGCAAAACATTCGGCAGCATTTTCAAATTGATGAACGGTTAACCATTTAGCGGCACTGGACGAACTTTTAGCTCCCCATTTTTTATGCCGGGGGATTTTTGTATTGAGAATATAAATATCCTGCACCCCAACTGCATCGCAGGTACGCATAACAGCAGAAATATTATGCGGGTCAAAAACATTTTCCATTACAATGGCAATATCACCTTGCCGTTTATTTAGTACCGATGTAAGTTTATGATGCCGTTCCGGGGTCATTGAAATTGAGCTTTTTAGATTGCAAACTAAACCAAAATAAGTATATTTATAGTTGATGATTCTAAATAAACAAACATTATGAAATATTCTCCTATCCAGAACTATATCAATGGAAAATTTGTAGCCCCTTCCACTTCTAAAACAATGGAAGTCATCTCACCTTTGGATGGCAACCTGCTTTCTACTGTGCCCATGTCGTCTGCCAAAGATTTGGATGCAGCTGTAAAATCTGCAAAAGAAGCTTTCAAAACCTGGAGTAAAACACCCATCAAAGAAAGAGTGCAGGTTTTCTTCAAGTATAAAACTTTATTAGAAAGAGATTTAAAACAACTCGCCGAACTATGCAGCGAAGAAAACGGAAAAACTTACGGCGAATCAGTAGCTGAAATAGAAAAATGTATTGAACTCACAGAGTTTGCTACTTCTCTTCCCCAATTAGTAACCGGTGAAATATTAGAAGTAAGCAAAGGTGTTGAATGTAGAACAGAACATGTACCGTTGGGAGTTGTTGCAAGTATCGTTCCTTTTAATTTTCCGGCAATGGTTCCTAACTGGACGCTGCCAAACGCAATTGCGTTGGGGAATTGCATGATAATGAAACCATCGGAGAAAGTGCCGCTATGTTGCGGCAAACTGGCCGAGTTATTAAAAGAAGCTGGCTTACCCGATGGCGTTTTCAATATCGTTCACGGCGATGTAGAAATTGTAGAAGCCATCTGCGACCATCCCGGTATTGAAGCGGTTTCTTTTGTTGGTTCCACCAAAGTTGCCAAGATTGTTTACCAGAGAGCAACAAAAAGTTTTAAAAGAGCATTAGCATTAGGCGGAGCAAAAAATCATTTAATGGTATTACCCGATGCTATTCCCGGAATGACGGCGCAGAATGTGGCGGCCTCTATGAGTGGTTGTGCCGGGCAGCGTTGCATGGCAGCATCCGCCATGATTGGTGTGGGCAATGTTGACAGCATCATTGATAAGATTTGTGAAGAAGCCAGAAAAATTATTCCGGGAGAAAATCTTGGTGCTGTTATCAGCAAAGAAAGTAAGGAACGTATTGAACGATTTATCGGCGAAGCAGAAAGAGATGGTGCAAAAATTTTAGTGGATGGGCGAAACACCAAAGTAAAAGGAAAAGAAAACGGCACTTATGTTGGTCCAACGGTTATTGATTATGTAACACCCCAAATGAGTGTGGCCACCGAAGAAATCTTCGGCCCTGTTATTTCCATTATGCGAACCAACACTGTTGATGAAGCATTAGCGATTGAAAACGCCAATCCTTATGGTAATGCTGCCTCTGTCTTCACCCAAAATGGTGGCATGGCCCGTTACATCATCGACCGTGCCAGTGCCGGTATGATTGGTGTGAATGTGGGTGTACCCGTACCAAGAGAACCCTTCTCTTTCGGCGGCTGGAATGAAAGTAAGTTTGGTGTGGGAGATATCACGGGAAAAAGTTCGATTGAGTTTTGGACAAAGCTGAAAAAAAGTACCACAAAGTGGAATGCTGAGGCCGGGGTTAATTGGATGAGTTAGTTTGGAGTTGAGAGTTTAGAATTAAGAGTGCAGAGTTATGAATTTCGGAAACATCCCCGCCTGGGCGGGGTGAATTGAGGGAAACAAATTGCTGTAGTAAGTTGGGGTGGGTTTTGTACCCAGCTGCATCACTACTATCAGCTTTCGTTGCGTCGCACTCTTGTACTTTCTGTTCGCTACTGAGCTTGCCGAAGCGTCAGCAAGAGTTCGAAGAGGCTGATTAAGTTTTTGACGTCGCAAATTGCGACTTCAAAAATTGAGAAAAAAGTAGTACCATTCTGTCTTAAAATAAACTCTAATGAGAATTATCAAAAGCATCCAAAACAGAATTTATGAACTCAGAGGTGAAAGAGTCATGCTTGATTTTGACCTTGCCGCTCTTTATGAAGTAGGAACTAAGGTTTTAAATCAGGCTGTGAAAAGAAATATCAAGCGGTTTCCAAAGGATTTTATGTTCAAGCTGACACCTGACGAATGGGAAGGTATGTGGTCACAAATTGTGACCACCCCAGAAAACGATAAAACAACGAGGTCACAAACTGTGACCACCTTTCAGACAAGTAGAAGAAAAGATAACATGCCTTACGCCTTTACTGAACAAGGAGTTGCCATGCTCAGCGGTATCCTTAACTCCGACAAAGCCATAGCCATGAACATCGCCATCATGCGGGCATTTGTAGAAATAAGAAGGGTTTTAATACAGGAAAGTGATTTGAGAGAACAGATGCGGTTAATAAAAGAAAGAATTGGTGAACATGATGTACAATTGAACCAGTTGTATGATGCAATGGAAAACTTATTAGATGAAAATGCCGGAAAGAATAAATGGGAAGAGAGGGAAAGGATTGGGTTTAAAGCTAAGTAATTAAAAAATTAATTAAAGAAGTATATATGAAAGGGCCAGAATTTCTAAAATACATAAATCCAGTTTTAACAACTCTTCAAGCAAATGGTGGAGCCGGAAATTCATCAAATATAATTGAGCAAATTATTGAAAGCTTAGGTATAACTGAAGAAGAGTTAGAAGAACCAACCTCTAATGGCCAATCCAGAGTTAGAAATCAAATTCAATGGGCTAGATTTTATCTTTTTAAGGCAGGACTAATTGATAATGCACAGCGAGGAATTTGGAGATTAACAAATGAAGGACTGGAAAAGAAACTAAATGACGAAGAGGTTTACACACTTTTTAAGGGTGTTCAAGAAAGTGTGAAAAAAACTCCAATTATTACCCCAAAAAAATCAGAGGAAATATTTGAAACAACTTCAACAGAAGATGAAGAACATAATATAGGGCTATTAAATTTAATTCAAAGTTTACCTGCCGCAGGGTTTGAAAAATTATGTAAGCGACTATTAACTGAAATAGGAATTAATGATATTACAATTACAGGTGGTTCAGGAGACCAAGGGATTGATGGAAAAGGAATTGTCAAATTAAATGATGTTGTTAGCTTAAATATTGTTTTCCAATGTAAGAGATACAAGGAAACAGTTTCTCCTCACCATGTCCGTGACTTTAGAGGGGCAATGCAAGGCAGAGGAGAAAAGGGATTAATAATTACAACTGGAAGGTTTACAAAAGAAGCTAAGAATGAAGCTAGCCGTGATGGTGTTACCCCAATAGAATTAATTGATGGAGATAGACTGGTAGAATTATTTGAGAAGCACCATTTAGGCCTTAAACCGGTAACTGTATTTGAAATAGATAATGAATTCTTTAAAGGTTTTAGCTGAATAGAATTACCGAACCCTGAAGTGTGCGACGCAACGAAGATGATAGTAGCACTACAGCTGGGCTAATAAAAAATAAATAGTATGAGTACAAAAACAATTTCAGAAGCACAGGAATTATTCAGGACAATCTTGACTACACCTTATTCTCCTGGAGCAAACAAAAAGGCATTGCCCCCATCGCAGTAAAACATGCCGAAGGTGTTTACCTCTATGATTATGATGGCAAACGTTATATTGATTTTTCATCAGGGTTGATGAATGTAAATATTGGTCATGGCAACCAACGGATAACGGATGCAGTGGTAAAACAAATGCAGGAAGTGAGTTATGTAACGCCGAGTTGTGTTACAAAAGTGCGGGGTGAGTTGGGAAAGAAACTGGCGGAGATTTGTCCCGGCGATTTGAATAAAGCATTCTTTACCTTATGCGGCGCTACTTCAATTGAAAATGGAATCAAGCTGGCAAGATTATATACAGGTCGTCATAAAATATTAAGCCGTTACCAATCTTATCATGGTGCATCGTATGGTGCTATGTCTGCAAGTGGCGACCCGCGAAAGATTGCCGATGGATGCACAGCAGGCGCCCAACTTTGTTCATTTCGATCTTCCTTATTTATATCGCTGGGAATATGGCGAAGAAAATTTGTTGAAAGAATCGGTTGCTCAATTGGAAAGAGTGATTGCTTATGAAGGTGCCGGAAATATTGCTGCTATTTTATTGGAAGGCGAATCCGGTTCATCCGGTTGTTTGCAATATCCGGTTGGTTATTTAAAAGCAGTAAGAGAAATCTGTAACAAACATGGCATCTTATTAATTATGGATGAAGTGATGAGTGGATTTGGAAGAACGGGCAAATGGTTTGGTTTTGAAAATCATGGTATCGTTCCGGATATGATTGCGATGGCAAAGGGATTGACTTGTGGTTATCTTGCCATTTGGTTGTTTGATGGTATCTGATAAAATCGCTGCAAAGTATGATGATGCTATGTTGGCATTGGGCCTCACCTACTCTGCTCATCCGGTAAGTTGTGCTGCCGCATTGGAAACATTGAAAATTTATGAAGATGATGGTTTGATTGAAAATGCAGCGGCAATGGGAAAATATGTAAACGAAGCAAGTAGAAAAATTAAAACAAAAACATCCAACCATTGGTGATTTCAGAAATACAGGTTTGTTGGGTTGTATTGAATTGGTAAAGAACAGAAAAACAAAAGAACCCATGGCTCCATTCAATGCCAAGCCCGATGAAATGGCGGTGATGAATAAAGTGGCAGCAAAGATCAAAGAGTTGGGCATGTACACTTTTGTGAGATGGAGTTATATTTTTATTGCACCGCCGCTGATGTGTTACGAAAGAACAGATTGATGAAGGGTTGGCGATAATCAGTGAGGCGATTAAGATTGCAGATGAGACATACAACTTAGAATTTGAGCTTAGAGATTTTGAAATGTTCAAATGAGCTTTAAAATCATTCAACATTTCTCAAATTCAAAATTCCAAATATCAGACTTAATGAAGCATCTCAAAACTTACACGACTAGCTTCTCTCATCAACGAAGACCTCGCTCCTGTTCCACCAGACAAACGAACATGGGGCACATGGAACTATGCAGCCTTATGGATCAGCATGAGTCTTTGTATTCCTACTTACATGCTGGCAAGTTCCATGATAGATAGATGGCATGAACTGGTGGCAGGCAATACTTACTATTTTTATTGGAAATGCAATTGTATTAGTTCCGATGATATTGAATGGTCATGCCGGTGCAAAATATGGAATACCATTTCCTGTTTTTGCAAGAGCAAGTTTTGGAACAAAAGGTGCAAATATTCCGGCCATGCTTCAGGGCAATTGTTGCCTGTGGATGGTTTGGCATTCAAACATGGATCGGTGGCGAATCTATTATATCATTTATAAGAGCATGGAATCCATCGCTGGCAGAGATTGATACAACATTCATCTATTTCCACAGGCATTACCAATGGTATGCTTTCTCTTTTCTGGCTGTTGAATATGTTCATCATTTATCAAGGAGTAGAAAGTATCAGGAAACTATTGGTATTTAAAGCTATCTTTCTTACCCATTGCAGCAATTGCATTATTATTCTGGGCAGTCATTGCAGCAAATGGATTAGGCCCGATATTGAGAGCAGCCATCAAAATTTACTGACAGTGCATCTTTCTTCAAATATTTTTTTCCTGCATTAACAGGCATGGTTGGTTTTTGGGCAACACTTTCATTAAACATTCCTGATTTTACACGATATGCAAAAAGCCAGAAAGCACATATCAAAGGACAGGCAATTGGCCTTGCCGCCTTCCATGACATTATTTGCATTTATTGGTGTGGTCGTTACTTCTGCACTGCAATTATTTATGGACAATCCTGAATGGGACCCGGTAAAACTGGCCAGGAAAATTTGAAAATAAATTAATGGTAACATTTGCCATGATCGGTATTATCATTTCAACATTGGCAACCAATATTGCTGCAAATATTGTAAGTCCGGCCAATGATTTTTCCAATCTTTCTCCAAAAAAAATTAATTTCAGAAGGGTGGATATATTACAGGTATTATGGCATATTGATTTTTCCCTGGAAATTAATTGCAGATCCGAACGGTTATATTTTTACCTGGCTGATTGCTTATTCAAGTTTACTGGGCCCGGTCGGCGGCATTATGATCGCTGATTATTATTTTATACAGAAACAAAGAATTAGATGTAGATGAATTGTACCAGCATAATGGACGATATAGATTTTACAAATGGATTTAATCCAATAGCGATCATTGCTTTACTAGTTGGCATACTACCAAACGTTCCCGGTTTTTTATTGCAGATAAAATTAGTTTCAGCAAATGCATTCCCGGCATGGATATCGAATCTGTATCATTATGCATGGTTTGTTGGATTTTTTGTAAGCGGTTTTATATATTGGTTATTAATGAAAAAGAATTATGCAGAATCATGAATTATGAATGCAGAAGATATTCGCATAAACCATTCATCATTCTGCAATTAAAAATAATATACTATAGTCATTCTTAATTAAAAACGGAAGGATCATTACCGCTACTGATGATTATATCGCCGATATTTTCATTGAAGGAGAAACTGTAAAAGCTATTGGAAAAAATCTTAACTGTTAAAGCCGATAAAGAAATTGATGCAGCAGGCAAACTAGTTTTCCCCGGCGGTATTGACCCGCATGTGCATCTGGAAATGCCTTTCATGGGAACATTTTCCAGCGATAATTATGAAACCGGAACAAGAGCTGCTTTATTTGGCGGCACCACCATGGTGATTGATTTTATTTTACAAAAACAAGGAACATTTACGATCTGCATTGGAAGAATGGAAAGGAAGAAGCGATAATAATTGTGTGGGTGATTACAGTTTTCACATGGCGGTTACAGATTTTAATGAGAATACAAAAAAAGAAATACAGGAAATGATTGAGAAAGAAGGCATCACTTCTTTTAAAACATTTATGGCATATAAAGGCGCATTGATGATTGATGACCGGCAGATGATCGGGTTAATGGAAGAAGTAAAAAAACATGGCGGCTTGATAAATGTGCATGCTACCAATGGCGATATGATTGATTATCTTAATTGCAAAACACAGAGGCAGAAGGAAAACTTTCTCCGCTTTATCATTATTTATCACAACCCGAAGTAACAGAAGCGGAAGCAGCAGAACGATTTGCTGATATGGCAAATTATACAGGTTGCCCCGGTTATATTGTTCACCTTACCTGCGAAGGTGCATTGAATGCAGTTCGCAATGCAACCAGAAGAAATCAGAAAGTATTTGTAGAAACCTGTATTCAATATTTAATTCTTGATGCATCTTTATATGAAAAAATTTTGAAGGGGCCAAATGGGTGATGAGTCCGCCATTAAGAGAAAAGAAAGACCAGGAAACATTGTGGGCAGGAATCAACCAGGGATTGGTACAGGTTGTTGCAACAGACCATTGTCCTTTTAAATGGGAGCAAAAACTAATGGGCAAAGATGATTTTTCAAAAATACCCAATGGACATCCGGCTATTGAAAACAGGATGGAATTATTATATAGTGAAGGAGTGAACAAAGGAAAAATTACATTGAATAAATATGTGGAAGTAGCTTGCACCAATCCTGCAAAAATATTCGGCATGTTTCCACAGAAAAGGAACAATTGCAGTGGGAAGTGATGCAGATATTGTAATTTTTGACCCGAATGAAAAACATACACTCTCTGCTAAAACCCATCACATGAATGTTGATTACAGCGGCTATGAAGGATGGGAAGTAACAGGAAAAGTGAAAACAGTTTTATTAAGAGGCAAGTGGCGATTGAAAATAATAAATGTTTGATTGAAAAAGGATATGGTAAATTTATTAAAAGAAATAAAGTAGAAGGAAAAATATAGACATAGTCATGAATGACACAAATGCTGAATCTTAAATAATATCAAATCTAATTCAACGTTCTATTTAATGCATTCGTGACAATAAAAAAATAATACATATGCCAAGAATTATCAAATCAGGACTTAATTCAAATGAGTCTTCCAAAAACAGAAGGCGAAGGAACCATTGCAGAAATCAAAGAAGCAATGGTGCAGAAACATATTCCGTTGATTGAAGAAGCAGGAAAGAAAGGTGTGCAGATACTTTGCCTCCAGGAAATTTTCAATACACCTTATTTCTGTCCCGGGCAGGATAAAGCATGGTATGAAAGTGCAGAAACTGTTCCCGGCCCAACAACAGAACGAATGCAGGAGTATGCAAAGAAATACAATATGGTCATCATTGTTCCTATTTATGAAAAAGAACAGGCCGGTGTTTTATACAATACTGCTGCGGTGATTGATGCTGATGGAACTTATCTTAGGTAAGTACAGAAAAAATCATATTCCGCATACATCAGGTTTCTGGGAAAAATTTTTCTTTAAACCCGGCAATCTTGGTTATCCTGTTTTTCAAACAAAATATGCAAAAGTTGGTGTGTACATTTGTTACGACCGTCATTTTCCTGATGGTGCAAGATGTTTGGGATTGAATGGTGCAGAGATCGTTTACAATCCTTCTGCAACTGTTGCTGGTCTTATCACAATATTTATGGAAACTGGAACAACCTGCACATGCAGCAGCCAATGGATATTTTATGGGTTGCATCAACCGTGTTGGGAAGAAAAACCCTGGAACCTCGGTAAGTTTTATGGCAGTTCTTATTTTGTTGATCCACGAGGACAAATTTTTGCACAGGCATCAGGAAGATAAAGATGAATTACTGATTGCAGAATTTGATCTGGATATGATTGAAGAAGTAAGAAGTATGTGGCAGTTTTTCAGAGACAGAAGGCCGGAGACTTATGGAAACTTGACTGAACTATAAATCTCACGAATGCAGAATTGATAGATTTTAAGATGTAACATCACTGAATCTACAATAATTCATAATCACAAATTCTAAAATTCAAAATAGTCATGCAATTACAAACAACAGATTATCCAAGAGAACAATACGAACAAAACTTCAGCGACATTCATCCGCCGTTTGAAACAAACGATGCGGCAATGGTGGAAGCCAACCGTTGTTTGTTTTGTTATGATGCTCCCTGCATGAAAAGTTGTCCAACCAGTATTGATGTTCCAAAATTCATCAAACAGATCGCAACAGAAAATATAAAAGGTTCAGCGCATACCATTTTTTCATCCAATATCATGGGTGCAGGTTGCAGCAAGGTTTGCCCGGTAGAAAAATTATGTGAAGGTGCCTGTGTTTATAATTTGATGGAAGAAGAACCGATTCCTATTGCAGACTGCAGCGCTATTCAACAGAAAAAGCAATGGAAAATAACTGGCAGTTGTTTAAACGCAAAGCATCAATCAGGAAAAAAAGTAGCTATTGTTGGTGCAGGCCCTGCAGGATTAAGTTGTGCTCATGTTTTATCAAGAGAAGGAATTGATGTAACCATTTTTGAAAAAGAAAGCAAAGGTGGCGGATTGATGACCTATGGTATTGCAGCTTATAAAGTAACACCGCAGTTTTGCGAAGATGAAGTGAATTATATTTTAGCTATCGGTGGTATTGAAATAAAATACAACCAGGAATTGGGAAAGAATATTTCATTGGCTGAATTAAAAAAAAAATTTGATGCAGTTTATCTCGGTATTGGTGTAGGTGTAGCAAGGCAATTGGATATTCCGGGTGAAAAACTGGAAGGTGTGGTGGATGCAATTCAATTTATTTATGATATCAGGGCTAAAGGTTATCCAACAGTTCCGGTTGGAGATAAAGTAGCGGTGATTGGAATGGGTATGACAGCCATTGATGCAGCTACACAGGCAAAAAGATTAGGTGCAAAAGAAGTAACAATGGTTTACCGAAGAACAGAAGCAGAAAAACCCTGTACAGAACATGAACTGGATATTGCAAAGCTGGATGGTTGTGAGATTATCTGGCTGGCTGCACCAAAAAAGTAAAAGGTTCTGAGGGAAAAGTAAAACAACTTGTTTGCAGTGTAATGAAATTGGGTGAACCAGATGCAAGCGGCCGGCGATCTCCTGTTGATACTGGCGAAACATTTACATTGGATGTTGATATGGTGATCAAAGCAGCAGGGCAAATTCCTTTTGAAAAATTGGTAAAGAAATATAAACTGGAAAATAAGAATGGAAAAATGGTTATTGAAAGATAATTGCGCAACAAATATTAAAGGTGTATTTGCAGGTGGCGATGCTGTGAATGGCGGTAAAGAAGTGGTGGATGCAGTGCAGGCAGGGAAAGATGGAGCAAAAGCAATTATTGAATTATTATAAACCTTGCAATTTGACTAAACAGTTTACGAAAAGTTTTATGACAAAACAATTCGACTACAAGATGGGATGAATCATTGCGCTCATCAAAAGAGATTTATTTCAGTCAATTGCTTCTGAAGAAGCGAATTACGGTGAAACAAAATACTTATGATTCAGTAGTTCTAATTAACATACAAAAATTGTAAACCATAAACAAAATATTATGGCAGATATACTATCAAACTTCCTCGGCATAAAATCTCCCAACCCATTTTGGTTGGCGAGTGCGCCGCCAACAGATAAAAAAATAAATGTACTCCGTGCTTTTGAAGCCGGCTGGGGTGGCGTGGTTTGGAAAACATTGGGCAGCCAGGTAAAAAATGTTTCATCACGATATTCGCTGTTGATTTTGGCGGACAAAAAATGATGGGTTTTAATAATATTGAACTGATCAGCGACCGTCCACTTGGATATAAATCTGAAAGAAATTGCAGAATGTCTAAAATTTTTTCCCGACAGGGCCATGATCGTTTCATTGATGGCAGACAATGATAAAAAAAGCTGGCATGAACTAATTAAAAAAGTGTGAAGATACCGGTGCTCATGGATTGGAATTGAATTTTGGTTGTCCGCATGGCATGACGGAAAGAGGCATGGGCGCTGCCGTTGGGCAGGATCCTGAAATTGCCTGCATGGTGGTGGAATGGGTGATGGAAGCTGCTACCATTCCGGTGATCACAAAACTTACTCCCAATGTTCATTCCGTTGTTCCAACAGGTAGGTCGGTGGTGAAAGCAGGTACCAATGCATTGTCATTAATAAATACCATTCAATCTGTAACAGGTATTGACCTGGATACATTGGTTCCCAATCCTTATGTGGCAGGTAAATCTGTGTTTGGTGGTTATTGCGGCCCGGCTGTAAAACCCATTGCATTAAAAATGCTTACTACCATTGCACAGGATGAAGTGACAAATAAAGTTCCTGTCTCCGGTATTGGTGGTGTAAGTACCTGGAAAGATGCGGTGGAGTTTATGTTACTGGGTGCAAGTAATGTGCAGGTGTGTACAGCTGCCATGAAACATGGTTTCCGGATTGTGGAAGATATGTGTGAAGGAATGAATAACTGGATGGATGAAAAAGGATTTAAAACACTGGATGATTTTATTGGTAAATCAGTTGAAAAAATTACGCATTGGGAAGACCTCGATATCAACTATCATCATATTGCCAAAATAAACCAGGATAAATGTATTCACTGCGGCCTTTGTTATATTGCCTGCGAAGATGCTTCACATCAATCCATCAATCTGGAATATGGCAAACCTTATAATAAATACACCATTAAAGAAGAAGAATGTGTGGGCTGCAATCTTTGCCAGTTGGTTTGCCCGGTTAATGATTGTATTACCATGGAAGAACACCGGGTTGCACCTGAATATCTTAACTGGATAGAATTTCAGAAAAGAGGTTTGCCGCTGAATGATCATTGAGAGGATTATTTAGCCAGCTGAAGTACTACTATCAGCTTTCGTTGCGTCGCACTCTTGTACTGTTGAAATTCTACTGAGCAATTGCGTAGTTCACTTTCTTATTTTGAAGTATCTTTAATGCAAGCTGTTGGTGAAACCAACACATCAACAGCGAATAACTCTACAATTATTACTTCATCTATGAACAAAATATTTCTTAACAATTTCCCTCTTGCCAATCATCAAATAACAGCTGCTGTCTCAAACGGAGAAGAGCTAAGTATTCTTGTTGGCTTCGATATTCCAAAAACAGTTCTTGAAATAAGGAAGCAAGTTGTACAAAACTTATTTAATTGCTTGCTGGTACATGATAAAATTTCTATCGCTGCAATAAACCTTGTATTTATCGTTGATGCTTTTGGATTTCCTGACACAATTGAACTTCTTAAACAAAATTATCTTGAATTACTTGACGATAGTGGTTCATTGCATTCCGTAATTAAAACCAAGTCACAAAAGAAATTTCAAGCTGACACAATTCTTCAAGATGATGCTATTTCTTGGTTAGAGCGAAGACTTCCGGAATATAAACCAAATAGCAACCAAATAAATCTAACGCTACTTGAAGCCGAGAAAAGACTTATAAAACTTGATCACAATGAAGTGAGTGATAAGATATTAAAAGAAGTTGACTATGACTTAAAAAATAAAAATTTAACTGATTTCCTTGCAATTAGATCTAAGAATCGAAACGAAGTAGAAAATAACGATATTTTAAAAATACTTCGCCTACTACAAATAAATGCAGGCTTAGTCTATGCTTCAGAAATTAATACTGAAAATTTGTTTACTGATGGCGCAATTAGATCAATACTTAATACAAAACTATCTCCCATTATTAAAGATGCTCAAAAAGATTCAATTGGCTTAATTAATGATATCACATCAAAAAAAGGAATTCCAGATCTTTCAGATTTATATCTAAAGAAAATTATTTCAATTCATGATTTTATTTCTATCGTCGAGAATTCTAACGGAACTAAGTTTAGAAAATGGCTGATTAGTCAAGAATATAATCATGAGGATACTATTAGTCAACTGATGAAAGAAAGGCCCAATTCAGATGGCCCATTGATTAAAACAATAAAATTTATTGTAACTAATGTTGTCGGTTTTATTAACCCGATTGCGGGATTAGGCGCTTCCGCAACAGAAAGTTTTTTAATAAATAGATTTCTTAAGGGGTGGCACCCAAACTTATTTTTGGATAATACTCTAATGAAAAACATTGATAAAAAAATTGAAGAAGATTTAGAGCTAAAAAGGAGAAAAAGTATCGAGAAAAGATTTCCTAAAGTGGGAAGAAATGACCCTTGCCCATGTGGAAGCGAAAAGAAATTCAAAAGGTGTCATGGTAAAATTTAGCTTTCCTTTTTCTCCCGTTCTCCTTAGTGTTTCACCCCATAGAAGATTCAATCCTTATCCGAAGCCTGCTACTTATTCCCGCATAGCGGAGTCTACCCTGTCCCCCGCAGGCGGGGGCCGGATTCCCAAAATTTATCGCATCTTCAAATTGGGGTGGACAACAAACAACGGGCAGCGTTATCTCCACCCCTGTTCGGAGACCCCTGTTGTCCGTAGTCTTCCCAAAAAACAATAAAACCTTGAACGGTTATGGTTAGTTTGTAACTAACCATCAGCCTCAACGAGGCTGTAAAAACCAACCATAACAGCAGTTTTCGCCTTTTTTGATGTTGCGCCAAACCAAGTGTTATGTACTCTCTTCCCAGCCGACTCTCACACCGAGTCCGGTGCCAGCCGTACCTGCCAGCCACACACAACATGTCCCACCTTAGCGGGAATGCTAAGCACTGAGTCTCGTATGTTAAAGAAACAACCAACGTAAATTTTAAAAAATAGTAACTTGAAAAAAAATAAAACTATGTATTTCAAAAAATCAACATTAGTAAACCTATGCCTGGCTATATCATTAATCACTGCCTGCACCAGTAATGAAAATAAAAAAACAGGTAACCCGGTAATAAAAAATGATACTGCCACAGAAATGAAACCAAACGATATAATTACAGAAGATAAAAAACCGGAAACGACACAGGAAAAAATTGCACCAGCCTCATTAGATGGCGCATGGGAAATTGTAAAGGCCGAAGGCAGTTCTGTAAAAAGTAATCTCGGCACTGTATATACTTTTGACGGAGATAATCTTACAATGGGAAAAAACGGGTTTAATAATCCCGGTAAAACAGAAATTACAGAAAGCACATTCAGTTTTGAAAACGATGCCACCAAGGGATATAAATTTATGTACGATTACAAGTTCAATGGCGATACACTGGTTGTAGCAGTACAAAACAGCAACGGGCAAACTTTTTACATGGTAAAAAAATAACCGTTGTTAATTTTTACCCCCCCCCTTTGTCCGTAGTCTTGCAAAAAAATAAAAAAACCTTGACCGGTTATGGTTTGTTTGTAACTAACCATCAGCTTCAACGAGGCTGTCAAAAGCCAACCATAACGGCCGTTTTCGCCTTTATTGGTCGTCAAAAAAGTAAACGGCCATTGTTGGTGTTGCGCCAAGCCATGTGAAAAGATTAATCACCAACAAACGAAGAAAAGAAATCCTAATTTCGGCCGTTGGTGAGGCCAACACACAAGCCATAGCACAACACCAGCGGCGGAGTAAACTCGTCTGTAAAGAAGCTTATAGTTTCCTTGATATTTCCGCCCTTGCAAGTGTTCCCAAAAAAATATCAAGCGGTAGTTGTGTGCCTGCCTGCCGGTTTATCTTCCTACAGGAATGGCAGAGAGGAAACAGGCTTTTTTTAGAGAAAAGAAAAAAACAACGAGTCAACCATGGACAAAGCAAAAGTCAGAGACTTGTCTGTGAAGCCAAATAATAAAGCCCTCCTGATATAGAAGGGCTTATTAAAAATAATAACGACTGATATTTTTATCCGGGCATTACAACTGTATCAATCACATGTATCACTCCGTTACTACCTTTCAGATCGGTAACCGTTACAAAAGAGAAACCCCCTTTTTCATCAGTAAGTTTTACTTTACCGTTTTCCAATGAAGCGGTTAATTTACCACCACTTACTGTTGTTAAAGTAACAGAACCATTCCCTTTTTTGATGGCTGCCAGCACTGCTGCTGCATCAAGATTACCGGCTACAACATGGTAAGTAAGAATTTTTACCAGGGTTGCTTTGTTTTCTGTTTTCAATAGGAAATCAACTGTGCCTGCAGGTAATTTACCAAATGCATCATTTACGGGTGCAAACACTGTGAAAGGGCCAGCACCTTTTAAAACAGTAACCAGATCTGCTGCTTTAACAGCTGCTACCAATGTAGTATGAGCTTCAGAACCTGCAGCGATATCTACGATATCTTGTTTTTGTGCATTGATAGATAATGTTGAAAATGATGCTACCAGGACAATTGCAAACGAAATAATTTTTTTCATGATTTTTATTTTTACGTTTTAAGAGATACTAATTTTTGGTGAGATTAATTTTATTAAGGCAATAAAACACGATCAATAAGGTGAACTACACCGTTTCTGCACACGATGTTGGTTGCTGTAATATTTGATTTGTTAGTTCCATTGCCATTTCCGGTAATTGTGGGGACTCCACCAATTCCGTTGGAAAGATTGATAGTAGTATTTCCTCCAGCCAACATAGCCAGACTGCTGTTTGACAGGTCAGATGAAAAAGCACGGCCACCTACTACATGGTATCTAAGTACTGCAAGTAAGGTCGACACTGGAATATCATCAATTTTTGTCAGGCTTAATGCACTAAGTAACTGTGTAAATGCAGCATTAGTTGGAGCAAATACGGTCAGTTTTGCACTGCCCAAAGTAGCAGCCAGGGTCGGATCACTACCAGGTGCAGTAGTTGCTCTGGTTACAGCTTTAACTAACGAATCCAGTCCGCTTGCAATTGCAGTTTCTACAATATTACCAGCTGCAGGTATCAATACTTTACCGATTACATGAATCACTCCATTGTCAGCACTTACATCAGCCGTATTTACCTTTATTCCATTAATATATACACCCGATGCATTTCTTGTAACAAATACGGAGTCACCGCTGGCTGTTACCACTTTTGCATTGGGTCCGACAGGTACATCTGCAGCCATAATTTTTGAACCTATCGTATGATATAATAAAATAGATGCTACCTGTGCCTGTGTGAGTGTATTCAACGTTGCGCTTGTGATACCTGAAGCTGTGAATGCTGCATCATCAGGAGCAAAAACGGTGAAAGGTCCTGCCCCGCTTAAAGTTGCTTGCAAGTTTGCTTTTAGCACCGCTGCCTCAAGAGTTGTAAAACTGGCACCGGATACTACTACATCAGTAATTGTATTACTGGGCGCCGGTGTATCCTCTTTTTTACAGCTGAATAATAATACAGACACGCATAACGCTATAAACATTTCTGGTCGGGTGAAGAAGTTTTTAAGTTTCATAATGATAATATTTTTTGTTTAGAATATTACTATAAACATTAAACAAGAATCATTTGTTCGAATTTTTGTTTTTTTTCTAGAAATATTTTTTTTGTTGATTTTTTAAATTCTTTTGAATTGACAAGGTTCAACAAAATGCTCCCGCCCGGCGTCTCCTGCTCTCATAGTTTTGTGCTTTTTCACAGCCGAGTCTCACACCGAGCCCTGTGCCAGGCCGTGGACCGGCGTTCATTAGAGAAAAAAGATATATAACGAAGAGTCCCCCATGCACATGGCTATGCACTGCGACTCGTCTGTGAAGCCAAATACCTCCCTTGAATATTTTTTATAGTGCAGCTACGATTACCGGACCCATCCCAAGGCGTACATGATCTTGATAGTTTAAGTTCCCATCAAAAACAACTGATCTGCTTTTTAAATCAAATGTCAATACACCGGACAACTTTATTCCGCCATCTCCGGTAATTGCCACCGTATCAGTTAGCTGCTCAGGGCTAAGTGTGTTGTCGCTTTGATTGGCATTTTGCCCATCTCTAAGAATCGTAATATGCACAGTTAATATCTTGTCACTAATAGTAGTTTTAAAGTTCACTTCAGCTTCAATAGAATTAACATGTGTGCCATTAATAGTTGTTGATAGAATAGCCATAAAAATTTGATTTATTGGTTTATAAATAGTTCGCAAACTAAATTTATGCCTATTTCACCGTTCACCTGAATCTTCCTCTCTTCCGTCCGCCCGGTTTTTAGCCATTAGCCATTGTTAGAATTCATCAGAAAGCAGGTATCCGGTTGATGTTCTGGAGCGGTGTAAGTTTTGATGAACTCGCCTTACAACCGGGCACCGGAAAATTCAAAAATGCATCCATCACTTATACCTCCGAAGAAGAGATAAAGATAAAAGACCTTAAACGCTGGCTTAAAAAGTCAAGAGAAATACAATGGGATTATAAAAACGTAGTAAAGCGAAGAGGTGTGCTGGAAAGATTGAAATAATACTGAATCGCCATATTGAATAGTCCAATTGAAAAGTTATAGCTCACTTTGGCTTCCGGTATTATACAAGAAAACTGATGTACTATTAAATATTTATAAATGGTATAATCGGAAGAAAAAAATATTTTTCCATCTTATCTTCGCCGCTATTCATTCACTATAAATTTTCCCGGCAACAATGAGCATCACCATCCGCAGGGCAGTTAAAGAAGACTGTGCAAGATTATTAGAACTGGTAAATGAACTGGCCGTATACGAAAAAGCCCCGCAAGAGGTAACCGTAACACTAGAGCATTTCGTTGAAAGTGGTTTTGGCAATAACCCGATTTGGTGGAGCTTTTGTTGCTGAAGAGAATGGAATCATTCTCGGATTTGCACTTTACTATATCCGCTACTCCACCTGGAAAGGCCAGCGGATGTACCTCGAAGATATATTGGTAACCGAAGAAGCAAGAGGAAAAGGCATCGGCAAATTATTAATGGACAGGCTGATTGAAGAAGCCAAAGAAAAAAAATTCAGCGGTATGATGTGGCAGGTGCTGGAATGGAATGAGCCAGCAATTAATTTCTATAAAAAGTTTAATGCTGACTTTGATACTGAGTGGACAAATTGCAGCTTAAACTTTTAAACAGCTTTAAAAACCATAAAACCAAACCATGTATAAATTATTTATCGCCGCCAGTTTTATTTCAGTATTAATTTCTTGTAACAACCAGTCTTCAGTAAAAAATAACAGCGATACAGTAAAAAGCAAAACCACTGATATGGTTGAACGGAAAGATTATGTAATCTTAAAACGTTTCCGTATTACTGATGAATATGGACTTAGCCAGCCTGTTGAAGCAAGTTCATTTGTATTGCCAGCCAACTGGCAGGTAACTGGTAATGTAAAGTGGGATGGTATGAAAAAATGTATTCCTGAAATGATGCAGGCATCTTTACAGGCAAATTCGCCTGATGGGGCATTTGAATTGATGATGTTTCCTGCCACCCAATTCGACTGGAGTGATGACCCTGTGTATTTAGATGCAATGAAGAGAGGGTTCAATCCGCATTCCTGTGCCATTTCACAGCCAATGGATGCCGCAGATTATATCACTAATAATATTGCGCCTTATGTAAATGCACAAGTAAAATCAGCAAACGTAATTGAAGGATTGCAACAGCAGATGGATGAAGCAGCTATGCAAATGACCAATACGGCAAGGAGTGCAGGCAACTATGCTTACACACACCGTGGCAGTGCGGGAGAAGGTGTTTTATCTTTTACTGATGGTAAAGAAGGGCTGGCTTTTTGTACGGTAATGCAAACCATTGTTTCATTACCCGGTACACAAGGTGGTACCACCTCCAGTTATTATAGTTACGTATCTATGCGGATAGTATTAAAGTATGAAGCCGGCAATGAAGCATTGGCCCGCAATATAATGAGTACATTTTTTCAGCAGCGTAAGAATAAACCCGGTATGGGGCGAAGCTGTGCAGCGTTTCTTTATTGCTGTTGGCAAGGGTGCGCAGGATGAAGGCTGGAAACAAATACAAATCTCACACAAGGCACAGCAGGAAATAAGTGATAATATTGTACGGGGCTGGGAGGCGAGAAATAACCGAAGCTCAGCTACTGCTGATGGTGAAGATAATATTACACAATTCGGCCAGTACTTACGGGGTGTTGATAGCTGGAACGATGAGCAAGGCAACAAAGTGGAGCTAACAAGTGGCTATACCAATGCCTGGAGCAAAGGGGATGGAAACTATTTAATGAGTAATAACCCTGCCTTTGATCCAAATGTAGAATTTAATGAAGACTGGAAACGACTGACTAAGTAAAGTAAACACTGTCCATATTACTTACAATCAAAATAACAAAAGGGACTATAATCATATAGTCCCTTTTATTATTTTAAATACTTTAATTAACTCACCCCATCCACCTGCATCTCTTTATTAATTTTCAGCACCAAGTCCCTGTAATACTTTACCCGGCCCTGCTTCGGTAAATTTAGATGCCCCATCAGCAATCATAGCCTGCACACTTTGCGTCCAGCGAACGGCACCCGTTAGTTGGTCAACCAGGTTTTGTTTTATCTCATCTTTATCCATCACAGCCCTGGCTACTACATTTTGATATACGGCACAAGTGGGATTATGAAATTTGGTTGCTTCAATGGCAGCTGCCAGTTCTTCTTTTGCCGGCAACATTAAAGGTGAATGAAATGCACCACCAACAGGCAATACCAATGCCCTTTTTGCACCGGCAGCTTTCATTCTTTCACAGGCAATTTCAATCCCTTTTACAGAACCGCTTATCACTAACTGGCCGGGGCAATTATAATTTGCTGCTACCACCACTTCGCCTGTTTCTTTTTGCACTTCAGCACAAATTGCTTCTACTTTATCATCAGCTAAATTCAATACCGCCGCCATAGTAGAAGGAACAATCTCACAAGCTTTCTGCATAGCAGTTGCCCTTATAGAAACGAGTTGCAACGCATCATCAAAACTTAATGTGCCATTGGCAACCAACGCAGAAAATTCCCCCAGCGAATGGCCTGCCACCATATCTGGTGATGCTAACTTGTCAGGGTCAATACTTTTATAAGCAAGGACGGAATGTAAAAAAACAGCAGGCTGGGTTACATTGGTTTGCTTCAAATCAGCTTCAGTTCCATTCAGCATTATATCTGAAATGCGAAAGCCCAGCGAATCATTTGCCTGTTCAAACAACCTTTTTGCAAAGGCACTGTTCTCATAATGTTCTTTGCCCATTCCAGCAAACTGCGAACCCTGACCTGGAAATACAAATGCATGTTTCATGGTGAAATAGTTTTACTCCCCCTTGGTCTCCGTAATCTTTAATAAAAAGCTGAAGGAGACACCCCAAAAAAAAAGTTCGATTGATAGAGTTCAATCAAACATTAATCCGTTGCGCAAATATAATCTTTCTTTAATGCAAATCGGCACTGATCAATTTCAGGAATTCACTCCGGCTGGAGTTCTTTTGAAACTCCCCATCAAATGCAGATGTAGTGGTGATGAGTTTTGTTTTTGCACACCCCGCATCATCATACATAAGTGCTTGGCCTCAATCACTACGGCCACACCCAGTGGGTTTAGTGTTTCTTTAATCGCATTCATAATTTCAACAGTCAGCCTTTCCTGCACCTGCAATCTTCTTGCATATACATCCACCACCCTGGCTATTTTACTCAGCCCGGTTATCCATCCGTTGGGTATGTAAGCAATATGTGCCTTCCCAAAAAAAGGCAGCATATGGTGTTCACACATACTGTACACTTCAATATCTTTTACCACGATCATTTCACTTACCGGTTCATGAAATTTAGCCGAGTTAATAATAGCATGGGCATCTTGCTGATAACCCTGTGTAAGATATTGCATAGCTTTTGCCAGCCGTTCAGGGGTTTTTAACAAGCCTTCCCTTTCCGCATTTTCTCCCAGTTGAAGTACATCTTTATAATTTTTCATCACCCCGTAAGTGGTATTTTCGTCAGTACTCTTCTTTTCTCTTATAGCCATACTATTTATTTTTTAACTTCTGAAATGTGAGTGATCATTGACAGGATATTCTACAAAATTTCTTGGTGTTTCATACAATCTTACCTGCATGTCAGTTTCTTATCAATATGTGGCCGTAATAATTTATAAATAACGAATAGCAATATTTTCTGCCGTAGGATTAAGGTTTTTAAACTCTTCTGTATCCAGGTTTAGGTTTTTATGATCAAAGCGGGAATGTATTTCCCTTTTTACCAAATCCCCGAAATCTTTCAGATCCATCACATAACCTGTTTCCTTATTGGGTTTGCCGATTACTTTTATTTCCAGCTCATAATTATGACCATGATAATGTGGGCAAAGCACATTTGCCAAATACTTTTTCATTGGTGGCATCATCCCAGTCGGCGTTAAATAACCTGTGTGCGGAATTGAAATGTTCCCTTCTGAAAACAGCTACTATCTTACTCATGCAGTTAAATTACAAAAACTAATATCTAATAACGTATAAGCAAATCGAAAGGTTTTCCTTTTCGGGAATTTATTCCCCGAAATACTCCACATAGATACGGGGTGTTTCATACAATTTAATACAGTGTAATGCACACCACCTGGCAAATGCGGCACCAGTTCATTCCAGATAGCAATCGCCAGGTTTTCGGTACTGCACATTTTGTCCTTTCATGAACTCTACATCAACATTAAGGTTGCGGTGGTCCACCTTTTCAATTACATATTCTTTAATAATCTGGCTCAGCTTTTTTACATCAAATACAAAACCGGTATCCGGGCTCTGGATCGCCTTTTACGGTTACTAATAATTCATAGTTATGGCCATGCCAGTTTTCATTGGCGCATTTACCAAAAACCTCCTCGTTTTTTTCGTAAGTCCAGGCCGGGTTGCAGAGCTTGTGGGCAGCATTAAAATGTTCAGACCTTGTTAAGTAAACCATGCTTTACTTTTTTGGTTCCTTCACAGCAGTTTGGGCGGAAGGGGTTGTGAGGCCCGCCTTCGCTACAGATTCATAAGGAGTATGGTGGCAGGGGCAAAGGTAGGCAGAAACGAAATTAGCCGTGAAACCTGTAAAGTTGTACTTTCCAAAACATAAGACATGGAAAGTAAATATACCTACTGATATTCCATCCGGTAATTAGTCGTTGCAACAAACGGCCAGTTTATGACGATAAAAAGAAAGGCACAAAACAAGCGGACAATTTAAAGGCGAAACATAAAAAATCTGCAAACAGACCGAAGCGAACTAACTGGTTATGTACTTGAAGTGAAAACACCCATCGATGCCGCAACAGCAGTCAACCGGAAGGAGGCAAGTACCAGCCAATTATTATATGGAAAAGAATCAGGAGCCTCATCAGCCACAGTATTTTAGGCCCTATGCGCCAACGAAGAAATTAAAAAAGTTGTTATACGACTATTACGAAACCGACCCAACAGGCTCGGAAATAGCTTACTACACTGTACAATTGGAAAATGTTGATTAGCTGGATATAAACAACTTCTGGCACACTGGAAACCTAAAGGTTTAATTGCAGATAGCAGTCCTTTTGATGAAATAAAATTACGTTTTAAAAGATTACGGTCGAGTTGAAAGGAAAGACAATAGCAACAGATGATCTGATCATCCGCCAATAATAAAATACTGGGGAATATTAAACACAAGACATTTTTTCTAACAATGAGAATTACATAGTTGCCGCCACACAAATTGAAATTCACCTTTATCGACTATAATAAACATAGCAGTAAGCCGGTACAGATATATTAATAACAGGTATCGGGCTGACATCGGCCACATAAGCATTCACAAAATAATTTCCATCAAAAGACCCGGCTTAATTATACAGGCAGGTGTTGGCGGATGCTTTGACAGCCGTCCCGTTAAGCTCAGTTCTGGCAATAAAACAAGAGACTATAGCTGACCAGAGTGTGATTGAACTGGATAAACTAAAAACTTTATTCGATTTGAAATTGGTACCGCAAAACCAATATCCTTTTACCAATGGCTGGCTGGTAAATAAAAGTGAAGTACTGAAAAAAATAAAGTTGAAAAAAGTAACCGGGGTTTCTGTAAACGAGATCACAACATCCAGACAAAAAATAAAATTTTATAAAGAAAGTTTAACCCGGTGGTTGAATCAATGGAAGGTGCAGCCCTGCATTATGTTTGCCTGATGGAGAAAATACCCTTTATACAAATAAGAAGTGTTTCCAACTACATAGCAGAGCGGAACAAAAAGAACTGGAACATGAAAGAATCTGTTATTAACCTGAACAATGAATTAGTCAGCTTTGTTAAATAAACTATGAAACTTACTATCGGCTTCTCGCCCTGCCCCAACGATACTTTTATATTTGATGCATTGGTCAATAAAAAAATTGATACGGAAGGGTTTGAGTTTGATGCGGTGCTGGCAGATGTGGAAACACTTAACCAATGGGCATTGGAGGGCAAATTAGATATTACCAAACTCAGTTTTCCTGCTTTTTTCCGTTCATTACAATATTATACACTATTAAATGCAGGAAGTGCCTTGGGAAAAGGTGTTGGCCCTTTACTGATTACTGATTCGCCAAATGAAATAACAGACGATGAAATAAACCAGGCTTCGATTGCACTTCCTGGCATTCATACTACAGCTAATCTGCTTTTTAGTTTTGCTTATCCGGGAGCAACGGATAAAAAATTTATGATTTTTTCTGCTATTGAAGATGCATTAATTAATAAGGAAACTGACTTCGGTGTTATCATTCATGAAAACAGGTTTACCTACCAGGAAAAGGGGCTTTATAAAGTAAAAGACTTGGGTGAGTATTGGTATGAAAAAATGGGACTCCCTATTCCCCTTGGGTGGTATTGCCATCAATCAATCCATTAAAAGATCCGTTGCATTAAAAGTGAATGAGTTAATCCGCCAAAGCCTTGAATATGCAGGAAAAAATTATCCGTCTATTCCTGAATATGTAAAACAACATTCACAGGAAATGAGTGAAGAAGTAATGCGGCAGCACATTGACTTTATGTAAATAATTACAGTCTTGAACTGGGAGACGATGGCAAACTGGCTATTGAAAACTTACACCAGGTATTTCTTGAAATAAACAACCTGGAAGAAGCAGATGATGAGGATGTGTTATTTCTTTAATGCTGGGGCATACGTTTCCAAACATCGTTTCCTTGCTTCCTCATGCACCACTATTGGTTTGGGATAAGAAAATCCTTCCAGTTCCGGCACCCATTTTCGGATATATTTTAATTCAGGGTCAAATTTTTGCGTTTGCAAATAAGGATTAAATACCCTGAAATAAGGAGCTGCATCGCAACCACTGCCTGCCGCCCATTGCCAGCCCCCATTATTAGCTGCCAAATCAAAATCCAACAATTTTTTAGCAAAATAAGCTTCGCCCCATCGCCAGTCTATCAATAAATGTTTGGTAAGAAAAGAAGCCACAATCATCCTTACCCTGTTGTGCATAAAACCGGTTTCATTTAACTCCCGCATACCAGCATCAACAATCGGGTAGCCTGTTTGCCCCTTGCACCAGGCATCAAATTCATTTTCATTATTACGCCATTTTATTTTATCATACTCCGGTTTAAATGCATTACCCACCACTTTGGGAAAATGCCATAGTATCATATGATAAAAATCCCGCCAGATGAGTTCATTCAAAAATGTTTCATTTAAAGCCCCGGCTTCGTCTGCCAATGTTCCTATACTGATTGTCCCAAATCGTAGATGTACACTCAACCTTGATGTACCTTGTATGGATGGAATATCCCTTTGTTCTTTATAATTGCTGATTATCTGCCCTTTCCATTCTTTTCCGGGAAAAGAAATACCGGCTGATTTGAAACCCATTTCCTCTAATGAAATAATTTTTTTTTCTGGTTGCTTATAAAAATTACTGAAATACTTTTTGTTCGGATAAGCCTTCAGATGAAAATCAGTCAATACCGCTTTCCATTTCCTTGAATAAGGGGTAAATATGGTGTAGGGTTTCCCATCATCTTTCAGTACTTCATCTTTTTCCAATATCACCTGGTCTTTAAAAGTATGAAAAACGGCTCCTTGCTCTTTCAATAGCTTTTCTATAGCAGTATCCCTTTCTTTTGCATACGGTTCATAATCATGATTGGTAAAAACCTTTTCAATGGCATATTCATTCAACAGTTCTTTATAGATATCCAATGGTGTTCCGTATCGAACATCTAATGATGAGCCAATTTTTACTAATTGCTTCTGTATATCCTGCAATGCAAGATGAATAAACCCTACCCTCCTGTCGGTTTTATCTTCCAGTTCATCTAATATATTTCTATCAAAAATAAAAATGGGAAGAACCGGATTGCTGTCTTTCAATGCATGATATAAACCTGCATTATCCCAAAGGCGAAGATCACGGCGGAACCAGAATATGCTAACGGTCGGCTTCATTTTCACTTAAACAAGGCTATGGCAAAATTGTTTTTATGAAGCGGTTATAAATTTCCACAGTCCTAAAATTTGTGTACCCCTTTTCTCTGAACTGCCGAACCCACTGTATGCCTTTTATTGCATTGGTCAGAAAAATTTCACCGGCATTTTTAAAATCGTCAATAGTCAATGGAATTTCTTTATGCTTAAGTCCTGCTTCTGCAAATTTCTGCAGCAAATATTTTCGCATTACCCCTGCAATGCAGCCTTCAGATAGCGGCGGCGTTAGAATGGTTTCATCACGGATAATAAAAACATTGGCAATTGTTGAATCAGCTATTCTGCCAAAAGTATTCAACACAAAACAATCATTTAGTTTATTTTCTTTGGCAAACTGTGCAGCCATATTGTAAGGAAGAAAATTAGCAGCTTTAAGATTGGCGAATTTATCGCAGCTTTTCGCCCCATCAGGATATACATCTATTACCAGCCCATTTTCATTCAACTTATTTGCTGATTCGTTCAGCGACCAGCATTCAATTATATATTGCAACGCCTTATCCCCATCATACAGGCCGCCATTACCCCGGAAAACAGAAAGCCTTATCCTTGAAAGCCCCTCACAGTCATTTTTTTTGCAAAGCCGGATAATCTCCTGCTGTAGTATATCTGCTGTAAATAGTTTGGGTACTTCAAATTTTAATAATAAAAGCCCGGAGAACAATCTTTCAAAATGATAATTAGCTAACTGTATGTTGCCATCTGCTACTTTCATTGTTTCAAACAGGCCGTCACCATAGCGGTAGCCCCTGTTAGCAGCCAGCAGTACCGGTTCGTCATCTGCAAATATTTTTCCATTGAAACAAATGTTGCTCATTCATTCAAAGTAAAATAAAAAAAGCCATCCCGCCTAAAGCGAAATGGCTTAATATGCTTGCCGAAAAAAATTATACTTGTTCCACTAACCCTGCCTTAACTGCATACATTACCAGGCCAGCCATTGATTTGGTGCCTGTTTTTGTTTTCAGCTTGTCCCGGATGGCTTCCACCGTTCTTGGGCTAAGATCAACCATATCTGCAATTTCTTTTGTGCTTTTTTCATCACACATCAGTTTCAGAATGGTTATTTCTTTTTCTGTAAGATGTACATCCTGCGGCATTGATGATTCATTGACTCCTTTTTGTACGAAGACCGCTTAATAATGCTTTATTGGTTAAGTCATTAAAATGAAAATCATTTTCATGTACACCTTTTATAGCATCATAAATAGCATCTGCACCAGACTCTTTAGTTATATAAGAGTTGGCTCCCATTTCCATCATTTTAGAAATTACTGAATGATCGTTCAGGAATGAAAGCATAATAACCTTTACATCAGGATACAGTTTTTTAATTTCTGGTAAAGCTGTCAGGCCATCCATTATTGGCATCTGTATATCTAATAGGATTACATCTGGCTTAATGTGGCGCAGCAAATTCAGCAATTGCATACCGTTTTCTGCTTCGGCAACAAGTTGAATATCTTTTCTCATTTGGAGAGCCGTCTTTATACCTGTGCGAAATACGGCATGATCGTCAGCAATAGCGACTTTAACTGTAGTAGAAATGTCTGGATTTTTCATGATTGGATTTATTGATAGTTATTTAAACAGTAACAATTCGGAGTGCAAGATGAAAAATTCCTGTTAAATATACTATTGTGAAAGTACCCATTTTTAAAATTGCGGAAAATACCGGATTGATTACTTCAATACGAAACTATACTATTCATTAATAGTAGTTTTTCTACTAGCGGCGTAAATACCGACGGTGTTAAATAGGGCATTACTGCTCTTGTTAACATTACATTGTGGATATACTTTTGTTTCAGAAAGTTGATTGACACGGATAAGATATGCTTTACTTTCTCATCCAATGTCCAGAACCGTCCAGAAAAGTTCTTTAACCAATACCTTTGAAAAACCAACTCCGATTTTATCGGGAAGTATTTCTCTCCTGACAGTCAGCTTTCTATTTTTTAGATATAACCTCAAGGTCTTTTAGCAAGTCCTGTTTTTAAAATCCAGATACTACCGAAAACAAAAAACCAAAACCGTTAAACCCTGTCTCTATGAAACACAAGCGGTAAAAAAATTTCTCTTTTCATAACAGTAACGTAAGCCCCGGTCCTCATAACGCCGGGGTTTTTTATGCTGCAATATAATTTATGGTGTTTGGGCTACAATGTAAATTCTCGGTTCGCCAACAGTAAACTTTTTTCTGCCCGGGATGCTGTAGAGTTCTTTTAACTGAAGGCCTGATTTATTTATCATTGCTTCCATTTCATTAATGGAGAAAATGTAGTCGACCCCCTTTTTAATTTCTGTAGCCCCGTCCGGGCCTATAATAGTACTTTCTGTTTCTATCCTTGTAGGGTGAAAAAGCAATTTGCTGTCTGTCAAAAATTTCAACCCGTCAACTTCGCTCCAGCTTTTTTCTTTATAGTTCTTAAAAGAAATTTCGGCAACAGACCAGCTGTTAATGAGCAAATGCCCGCCTGGCTTTAAGCAGGCTGCCGCAGAAGATAAAATTTGTACAGTATCAGTTTCATCAAAAAAGTTAAGGCTGTTGCCCATGCACATAACAAGGTCATACTTTTCTTTTGCAGAAAATGCCGTTACATCACATTGCAGGGCATTTATATACAACCCTTCTTTTTCTGCCCCTGCTTTCAATTCATTAATATAATCAGTAAGGTTGTCAACTGCTGTTACTTCAATGCCTTTTCTTGCCAGTGCCAGTGCATGGCGCCCATAGCCGCACATTAAATCAAGCACTTTACTCCCTTTGGCAAGCTGAAAGTAAGAAACAATAAAATCTGTTTCCTTTACCGTTAACTCTTCCGGAATAATAGCCTTCCAGATTTGTTTATAATACCCATCAAAATATATATCGTTGATATTTGCAGACATGGCAGGTGCTTAAATTTTTTATTCCAGCAGTTTGTTTCGCATAGCATACATTACAAGACCGGCAATGGTTTTAGCACCCACCTTCTGTTTCATATTCTGCCTTATGGTTTCCACTGTTCTGGGACTAAGAAAAACTTCTTTCGATATTTCCTCTGTTGTTTTATCATCTGCAATAAATTTCAAAATTTTCATTTCCTTCTCCGAAAACTTTACCGGGTTAGGATAAAACTGCCTCACCGTTTTCTTGTGCTGCAATTTCAATAACACTGCCTTATTCACTAAGTCATTAAAATAAAAATCATCGTTGATACAAGTTAGTATGGCCTGATATATTTCTTCCGGATCGGTAGTTTTTGTAAGATAGGCATTGGCTCCCATCTCCATCATTTTCGTAATCATCTCCTGGTCATCGTACATGGTAAGTACAATAATTTTTACTGCTTCATATTCCTTGCGAATGATGCTGATAGCATTTATACCATCCACCTCTGGCATCCGGATATCCATTAATATTACATCTGGTAATTTCAGCGTAAGCTTGTGCATAAGATCCTTTCCATCTTCTGCCTCCCATATTATTTTCAGGTATTCTTTGTCTTTCAGAGCCATGCGGATGCCATCTCTGAATATTTTGTGGTCGTCTGCAAGTGCCACTTTTATTTCCTGGCCGATCATGGTATTGGTTTAGTTTAGGTTTAAAAAGGGTTAGATACCGAGTAAAACTACGTTTTTTTAATACATGATGCGTTTTTTTGCCTGCAACAGATTAAAATAAATTATTGGCTGTCATCACCTGCATCTCTATTCAACTTCTGTTCCGGCTGTCCGCTTCAAGTCCTCATTCCTACCGCCTTAGCGGTATTCATTCCGGGCTTTCCGCTGCCATCCGGCAGCCCTTCAACTTTATACTGCATATCAGCAACAAGCTGTACTACCCTGCTATTATTATTAACAGTTATTATAACAGCACTATAAAAGAAAAATTAAACCAGCACTTCCTGCATCTGCTCAATAGCATGGTTTAAAAAATTGGGGAGGATGTGAGAGTAAGTCCAGGCAATTTTATCCGGGTCATTTAGATGTTCAAGCATACTGCACAGTTTATCTTCGCCATAGCTTTCAATAACTGTTTTCTTTTTTTCTTCTGTTTGCAGGTGGTGGCTCATACCTACAGGGTCGGCTTCGGGATGAAACTGTGTACCTACCATTTGTTCATTAAACCGCAAAGCCATCAATGCCCTTTCGTAAGGTATATGCGGCCTGCTTTTTTCAATGCAAAGTATTTTGGCCCCCATTTCATTCAGCAACTCATGATTGGGTTGTATTACCTGGTAATCCCGGCTGTCAACTGCATAAAAAGGATCGGGCAGGCCATCAAACACCGGCTCATCTTTTCCAGCTTCAAGCATGTGAATAGGAAACACACCAAACGATGTTGATTTTCTTTTGCAAACCAAGCCTGTATTAAAATAACGGCTGGCTAATTGAAATGAGTGACAGATAAAGAAAATGTATTTTTTCTGGTCATTATCCGGGTTGGCATTCCATCGTACCATACTGTCTAACCAGCGACACCAGGCAATGTCCCAGTCGTCGTAGCGGCTAACCAATGGGTCACCGGGGCCGCCGCTTGATATATAAATGTCGAAAGAAGTATCGGGTACTTCATTCTTCTGCCTTACATCAAACTCTTTGGTGTGCAGTTGCAAATCGTTGGTTACTGCCCAATCATACAAAATAGTGCGGATGCAACGCATACCCTGATTGGCCTTGCCTTCATACAAATCTAGTATTGCTACATTTACCTGCCTTTTATCCAGCAACTCCATTCGGCAAACATACATATTTTATGCCCTCTTTTTTCAGCAAACCGTTGCGGCTTTGTCCACAAATGTGGATTTGTTGATTGGGGTAAAGTAAATTAATATGTTATTTGAAGCACAAGCAATATCTTAGTAATTCCTGCCCCATTAATTCATTAAAACGATTTGTAATGCAGCATTTAAAAATTTATAATAAACAGGATGTGCTTTCGCTTACTAAAATCCGCCGTTTTGAAACAAAGCTGGGTGAAAGAATAAATGTTGTTGCAGAGCATACAGATATAGCCGCTGCTATTGCTGCATCGCCTGCAAAATATGTGCTGTTTGGTATAGCCGAAGATTTGGGAGTAAAAGCAAACCTCGGATTAGGTGGTGCTGATACTGCATGGGTTCCTTTTCTGCAATCATTTTTTAATATACAGAGCAACGATTTTTTTGATGGTGGTGAAATTTTAATTATTGGGCACTTTGATTTTGGCGACCTGGAATATTTAATAGACACTACTGCCAAAGGCGATGAAGAAAAAACAGAAGCATTCCGCCATGCAGTAAATACGGTGGATGACGAAGTGGAACATTTAACTAAAATAATTACGGAGGCAAAAAAAATACCGATAGCCATTGGCGGCGGGCATAACAATGCGTATCCGCTAATAAAAGGTGCTGCCAAAGGATGGTATAAAGCCGGTGCCATACAACTGGCACAAATCAACTGTATAAACTTAGATGCACATGCTGATTACCGGGCTATGGAAGGCAGGCACAGCGGCAACCCCTTCCGCTATGCCGAAGAAGATGGTTACTTACAGAAATATTGCATTGTTGGCCTGCATGAAAACTATCTGCCACAAAACATCTGGATTGATATTGTAAACAACCCCTTTATTGACTGCATAACTTTTGAAGATATTTTTGTGCATGAAAAAAGGACCTTTATGCAGGCCGTATCCCATGCCACTGGTTTTACTGAAGATACTTTAACAGGCATTGATATTGATTTGGATTGTATTGCAAATACATTGAGCAGTGCCGCTACCCCAATTGGTATAAGCCCAATACATGCCAGGCAGTTTGTTTCTTTTACCGCAGCAGACAGCAAAACGGCCTATCTGCATATTTGCGAAGGTGCTGTAAGGTTGTCTGACGGCAGAACAGATAACAACACAGGGAAGCTGATTAGTTATTTGGTGAGTGATTTCATTAAAGGAATGGCGATTTAGGTAATAGACAGTAATGGACTGCCGAATTTGAATACTCTACAATTCTTTAACTACACAATACCGGACAATTAAAACTATCGATTTTTGCATTCCATAATATCAAATCTAAAGGCCGTGTCGTTGTGTATTATTGAAAAAGAACTATCTCCCTTTTGCTTAAATATTGAGTCGCCTTCTTTAGCAATCTCGCCATACAAAATATTCCTTTCTTTATCATGTCCTGTGAAGCAAAATTGTGTGTCAATTCCTTTTATGTTTGTAGCCAGCCCAGAACTGATGTCATCTTTAAAATAATATATGCTCTCAATAGTAGAACTCACAGATATGGTCTTGAAATCGAGTCTAAGTTCTTTTTTGTACTCCTTTCTAAACAAAGTGGTAAGGGCTCCAATCGCAACAAGGGTAACTACCAATATTTTCAACATATCTTTTTGGGTTAATCTCATTCGACTATTATTTGCAGTAATGCTGAACGACTTTCAGGAGATATTGAGGAAATTCCTAAACCCCTTTCATCAACTCCTTAATCTTAGTATAATGTTGTTCACTAACCGGCCACACCGGTAAACGGAAAGTATTTTTGCAAAGCCCCATTTCATTTAAATATGCTTTTACTCCACTTGGACTGCCTTCAGTAAACATACTGACAATAATATCTATGTATTTATAATGTAGTTTTTGTGCTTCTGCAAATTTTCCGGCAAGACAAAGCCTTACCATTTCTGAATACTCAAAGGGATAGGCGTTGGCTACAACAGAAATTAATCCTTCTGCCCCGGCTGCTATCATGTGCAGGGTTATCGGGTCATCGCCGCTGATAACCATAAAGCCGGCAGGTTTGTTTTTTATCAGTTGGTTTATTAAATCAAAATTGCCGCTGGCTTCTTTAGTGGCAAAAATGTTTTTACATTCCCTTGCTATTCTTAGTTGCGTTTCTGCCGTCATAGTTTGCCCGGTGCGGCCTGGAACATTATACATTATTATTGGTAATGGTGTAGCTGCATCCAATGTTTTGTAATGCTGAAACAAACCTTCTTGGTTTGGCTTGTTGTAATAAGGGGATACAGAAAGTATTGCATCATATCCTGCAAGGTCAAATGATTCAAAAGCATCTATAACTTCAGCGGTATCATTTCCGCCAATGCCTGCTACTAATGGTAACCTGCCAGCTACCTTTTCGACTACAAATGAAAACACTCCTTGTTTTTCACTACCATGTATAGTTGCACTTTCACCAGTGGTGCCCAGCACTACTAAATATTCTGTTTTGCCTTTTACCCAAAACTCGATAAGGTTGCTATAGCTTTCCCAATCAATTGTACCATCTGTATTAAATGGGGTTACAATTGCGATACCAGTACCTGTAAATTTACTTCTAAGAGACATTTGATAATTAAGAATTAAAAACTAGTAATTAATAAGTGTTGATCGTTTTGAGTTGCTTAGTAATGTTATACAGTACAAATGTGCGACGCAGGGACGATGATAGTAGTACTGAAGCCGGGTAAATAATTTACGTTACACTTCTTCCCAAAAGCCCATCTTGCCAAATTTTTCTATTCTTGTATTTACCCTTTCACCTGCCTGTACCTGTTTTAATTCTTTTATAACTGGGATGAGGTACTCTTTTAAAATTTGTGCGGCATTATCATAATCCCAATGTGCGCCACCTATCGGTTCGGGAATAATACCATCTATTAACCCGAAGCCAAGCATTTTATCTGCTGTTAACCGTAACTGTTCTGCGGCTGTTTCTTTTTTATCCCAACTACGCCAAAGTATAGACGAACAACTTTCGGGGCTGATAACGGTGTACCATGTATTCTCCATCATAAACACTTTATCCCCCACTCCTATTCCTAACGCACCGCCGCTGGCACCTTCACCAATAATCACACAAATTACAGGCACCTTTAGCCGTATCATTTCATAAATGTTGCGGGCAATTGCTTCGCCCTGCCCCCTTTCTTCAGCTTCTAATCCGGGAAAAGCACCGGGTGTATCTATTAATGTAATGATGGGTTTATTAAATTTTTCGGCTAGCCTCATTAATCGCAGGGCTTTTCTATACCCTTCGGGATTAGCCATTCCAAAATTTCGGAGCTGCCGCATTTTGGTGTTGATGCCTTTTTGCTGACCGATAATCATAACCGTTTCTCCACCGAGTGATGCAAAGCCGCCTATCATTGCTTTATCATCTTTTACATTTCTGTCGCCATACAATTCAATAAAATTGTCCGTCATTTTATTGATATACTTGAGTGTATATGGCCTGTCGGGATGGCGGCTTAACTGCACCCTTTGCCAGCTTGTAAGCTGTTGTGTAATTTCTCTTCTTTTTTCAAGTATACTTTCCTGTAGTTTATTGATGGAGTCGGTAAAATCAATTTTTGTTTTTTCCTGGCGGTGCTTCATGGTTTCAATCTCATCAATAAGGTCTTTGATGGGCTTTTCAAAATCCAGGAATTGTCTGTTGGCATCCGTTGGCATAGTATTGAAATATGAGTCGCTAAAATAAGGATTATATAAATAACAGTGGTTAGGGCTGATGATACTGGTTATCAGGGGATAAAAAACAGAAAAACATTTGGCTGAAAAAAATTGCAGGGCTATCTTTGCCGTCCTGAAAAATAACTTGGTTACAAATCATTCGAAGGAGTTGGATCGGTAGTTCAGTTGGTTAGAATGCCGCCCTGTCACGGCGGAGGTCGCGGGTTCGAGTCCCGTCCGGTCCGCAAAGGCTCTGAAGCAATTCAGAGCCTTTTGTATTTTAATAGAGTTTTATTTTACTACTTTTATTGCCATTGCTTTCACTCCTAAAACAATTGCATGTCATCAACTGTTTCATCTGCAACGGCCGCCAGCGGCGGCAAAAGCCTTTTTGGTATCTCACTTATTGCAGCATTAGCCGGTTTTATTTTTGGTTTTGATACTGTTGTAATTTCCGGGGCTAATCAACCCATAAAAGATTTATGGCATACCTCACCCTGGTTTCATGGTTTCTTTATTATGAGCATGGCTTTGTGGGGTACCGTTATCGGTGCCATTTTTGGTGGTAAGCCAACACAGCTATATGGAAGAAAAAAGACACTGCTATGGATTGGTATTTTGTTTTCTGTAAGTGCAATTGGTTCATCACTGGCACAGGATCCCTATACTTTTTCATTCTTTCGCTTTATTGGCGGTTTGGGCATCGGTGTATCATCCGTTGCGGCACCCATGTATATTTCTGAAATAAGTACTGCAAAAACCAGGGGAAGGCTGGTTGCTATGTACCAGTTTAATATTGTATTCGGGATATTGATTGCATTTTTCTCTAATTATTTATTGCAAGGTGTTGGCGGCAGCAACGATTGGCGGTGGATGCTGGGTATTATGGCAGTGCCCTCACTAATATATACAGTGATGGTATTGGGTATTCCCGAAAGCCCACGGTGGTTGCTTACTGCAAAGAATGATAAACAAGGGGCAATAAATACATTGGAGCAATTAGGAGTAACGAATGCTGAAGATGAGATAAATAATATTATCAGTAATAATAAACAACAGGCGGCAAGTAACCATTCGGGCAATTTATTCAACCCCCGTTATAAAAAATTAGTGGGGCTAGCTTTTCTGCTTGCATTTTTTAACCAGCTATCCGGCATCAACTTTATTTTATACTATGCCCCGGAAATATTAGAGAAAGCAGGATTGGCGGCAAAGGATTCTTTAAAAAATTCAATTTATATAGGCGGCACTAATTTAGTTTTCACATTTGTTGGTTTATATCTTATTGACCGGCTGGGAAGAAAAACTTTACTGCTGTTTGGCTCAATTGGTTATATCATCAGCCTTGCATTGGTGGCTTATGCTTTTAAAACAGGGGCAAGCCCGGAATTTTTATTGGCCTTTCTGCTTATGTTCATTGCATCCCATGCCATTGGGCAAGGTGCGGTTATCTGGGTTTATCTATCCGAGATATTCCCCAATAATATCCGGAATAAGGGTGCAGCATTTGGCAGTAGTGTACACTGGGTGTTCGCTGCTTTAATCACCTTAATAACCCCGGTATTTCTTGATAAGGATAAAGGTATTTATAAAGATAACCCCTGGCCAATCTTTGCTTTTTTTGCCTTTATGATGGTGCTGCAACTGATATGGGTGTTATTTAAAGTAAGGGAAACAAAAGGTATTTCATTGGAGCAATTGGAAAAAGATTTGATAAATGATTAATGGAAGTCTCCGCATAAGTGTACAGGCCATTATTCCCGTTGTTTAACAGTGCGGTACTTTTTGGGGGAAATCCCGATAATAGTCCTGAACCTTTTTGAAAAATAATATGGATCATCAAATCCCAGTGTATATGCTATCTCTTTTACGGATTGGCTTGTAAAATCCAGCAGTTGACTCGCCTTCTGCATTTTCATCTGTAAAAAATAATCAATAGGTGCATACCCGGTTTTCTGTCTGAATAGGTTTGAAAAACGGGACACTGAATAGTTATAATGCTTACTCAAATCACTAAGGGAAATATTTTCATTGATATGTTCCTGCATATATAGCATGGCATTATCCACACAATCCAGCTTGTCTTTATTCTCCGTATCATAGTGCCTTATGTTATATACAAACAAATTAAGAAAATGAGTAAGGCACATATTGGCGAATAATAGATTATCTATACTGTAACCTAACTGCAATGTTTTAAACATTCTTTTAAAAATGGCTAAAGTTTCATCCCGGCTGGCAATATGTGTTGGCTTAAAATGCTGTTGCATTGCATGTACTTTATTAAGTTCGGCCAGGGCATTGCCACCAAAATGTATCCAGTAAATGCTCCAGGGCTTTTCCGCATCGCTGCCATAAGCATGTTCGGTATTCTGGGGCAGGATAAAAAATTCATTTGGCCCCACACTATATTGCTGGTCGCCAATTTTATACCACCCATGCCCATCCACACAGTAAAAAATAAAATTTTCTGCTAATCCTTTTTTCCGATACGTATAATGATCTTTCGCTTTGGGATAATACCCAATGGAACAAATATGAAGGTGTGCCAGCAGGGGGTTATTCTGCACCCTTGTTTTTAATATGTTTTTGGGGATTTCAATCCGTTGCCTGCCCAAACCATACCAAACATTTTTGTGTGAGCCTTCTTTATTCTCTTTCATAAAATTTGCAAGCCTTATATACTGAAAAATACATAAAAATTTATAACTCCTCTTGGTAATTGCTGTTTATCACAGGGTAAACGCATTAAAAAGACTTCATTTATCCTTTGGTAGCAAGGGATTTGCAAACTGATAACACGGACTGGACAGATGAACACAGATTTTATTCTGCTTCGCAGAATAATTTGGATTATTTCATTAACGCTGTATCCTGCTTCGCAGGATAATCTGTGTTCATCCAACTAATGGGCTATTTGAATAAAGCTTACAATTAAATCAAAACAAAACCCGTCTAATCCCTATTATCCGTGTGCTTGTATTTGTTTTTTTTGCGTTTACCCTGCTGCTCTCCATAATCAACAGTACAAGACAGCTTAAAAGTCAAATTGCTTAAATTAGCAGTTAATTCAACTTTAATACAATGACTGCTGCCAGCAAAAATCATACAATCGCATTTTTATTACTTATACTGCTCCCTTTTTTTGCAAAAGCTGAGATAAGGCTTCCTTATTTTTTTAGTGATAATATGGTATTGCAGCAGAAAACAGATGCCGCTATCTGGGGTTGGGCAAAACCCGGCAGTACTGTTCAAATTAGTCACTTCATGGAATAAAAAGAAATACACCACTGCAACAAATAGCTGAAGGAAAATGGAAAACAAAAATAGCTACACCGGCTGCAGGTGGCCCTTATGAAATAACGATAAGCGATGGAAGCCCTGTTACTATTAAAAATATTTTAATTGGCGAAGTATGGCTCTGCAGCGGCCAATCCAATATGGAAATGGCGATGAAAGGTTTTAGAGATCAACCAATCATTGAATTCCAATGATGCTATATTCAATTCTACCAATGACAATATCCGGTTATACACTGTTCCCCGTTCTGTACAAAGAATGCCGCAGGATACCAGCAAAAAATCTGCATGGAAAACAGCAGCACCGGAAACAGTCAACAACTTTAGTGCAACGGCTTATTACTTTGGAAAATTTTATACAAACAATTACATGTGCCGATTGGTTTGGTAAATATCAGCTATGGCGGCTCTCCAGTTGAAGCATTTATGGATGAAGCACATTAAAAACATTTCCCTGAAATAAAAGTACCATGCAAAAACTGATACTGCCAAACTAAATAATAGAGTAGCCACCGTTTTATACAATGGTATGCTGCGCCCATTTTTAGGTTATACCATTAAAGGCTGCATCTGGTACCAGGGTGAAAGTAATAATGACCGTCCTGCACAATATGAAAAATTATTTCCTGCGTTTGTACAGCAAATAAGAACACAATCGAACAAGGCGATTTTCCTTTTTACTATTGCCAGATTGCACCATACAATTATTATAACTATGCTGGCGGTAAATGCAGTAAACAATAATTCAGCTTATTTAAGAGATGCACAACGAAAAGCATTAAGCAAAATTCCAAACAGCGGCATGGCAGTGCTGATGGATATTGGTGAAGAGTTCAACATCCACCCAATGGATAAAGAAACGGTAGGCAAACGATTTGCTTATATGGCCTTGGCAAAAACCTATGGATACAAAGGTTTTGCTTATCGAAAGCCCTGCTTATGATTCACTTATTAATTAACGGTAATATTGCTACCATTAAAATTTAAAAATACTCCAAATGGACTTAACCAGCTTTTGGAAAGCCCTTACGCAATTTGAAATAGCAGGGCAAATAAAATTTTTCGTACCGGCAAAGGCTATATATCGGTAGCGGTACTATTATAGTTTCGTCGCCGATGTAAAAGAACCAGTTGCAGTGCGTTATGCATTTAAAGATTTTATAATGGGGGAATTGTTTAGTACAGAAGGTTTTCCCGTAAGCAGTTTTAGAACAGATGATTGGTAAACTGAGGTAAAAATTAATATGTATTTACATGCTGAATAGAATTCTGAAGTACAAGAGTGCGACGCAACGAAGATGCCATGAAAAACCGAAGCCTGCCCCCATAAAATTTCAGCAGATAAACTGGGTAATCAAAAAATTATTACTACATACAAATCACTTCAGGGTCATCACCTCAACATCCTTCCTCCTTTCTTCCGGAAACACTTTCAGCATTTCAAGTTTACCGTCTTTCCATTCTGCTTCCACTGTTGTATTATAAGGCGCATGCAATTTAAAATGTACATCCTTATCTTTTGGCCATGCAGGAAATAATAAAATACGTTTATCATCCACCTGCAATCAGCATTTCCTGTAAACCAATCATGCCACTGCCGCCCCAGTTATGGTCGGGCACCCAATCGAACCCCGGCCCCCAGAATGCAGGAAAGCGGCGTTCACTATTTTGCATTTTTAATTCATTGAGTTGCCATGCTTCGTCTGTTAAACCTAATCGGGCTGCCCAAATATTATCCTGCTTCCAGCCTATATGGCTGCTGAATTTATTAACCAGTGTATCATATTTCCAGGTATTGATGGCAGTATCTAAACCTGGTTTACCAACACCATAAATGCCCCATGGAAAAACAGGATACAATTGTGTTGACTCCTTCATTATTTACCCGTTCCCAATTTTTTGCAGGAGCAATAGTTGTGTGGCCATTGAAAGAAGTAAAACTGATTGCAGGAATACGCTTATAGCAAACTATCATAATGATTTCGCTTGTCTTCATTGAAAGATAATTTTCATGGTCAATTGCAATAAGCGTACCAATAATTGTTTTTAACGCCGCAATAGTTGCGGTAGAGTTAGTGGCCACTTTAAAAGTTTCTGCACCACTGCCGGGATAAAAACTAAGTTTGCCATTGTCATCAAATGGCTTTTGCGCCACGTTTTTTTGCTAAGTACGAGTAATGCTCATAAAAAAACTGCACACAACTTTCTATAAAAGGAATTTTATCGCTGATATCTTTTCCGGTGTACTTTTCTTCTTCCAGCATCATCAAACAAAATTCAAGCACCGTATCCCATTCATATTCCAGCCAGGCATTGAACTCAACACCTTTATCAAAATCATCCGGACGTTTAGTCCATACTCTGCATAAGTTGGGCAAGCCAAAATTTTCCATTTGCTCGGTAAAGCAGGCGCCGCCATGATTCCAATATATTTTGCTGCGTAGTTCTGCATTTTTTAAAATACGCAGATAAAAATTAAACTGCGGTTGCATCATATCCCAATCGCCGCTTTTTATCATAGGGAAATAAACCAGCCGCTGGTTTTGTGCGGTATGCAAACCGCCGCCCCAGTTGCGATAATCAGGTGTAAGGCCTTTATTGCCGGTATCGGTATAAATAGGGTCAACAGTTAATAAGCCGCCATTAAATTTTGTAGGCCAAAAACCTTTTGCATTGCAGGCAAGCATGTAACGGAAGAGTTGGTAATTGCGGCCCATTTCCCATGCTTTGTGTTGGTATTATTTTCATCAATGGCAATAAAACTTCTGCTCCAGAATTCTTTCCACCATTGCTGTGTTTTAGCAAATGCATTTTTATCATTTGCTGCTATGTAAAATACTTTTTAAGCGATTGATGCCATTCAGCAAAACCAGTTAGCCTGTTACATGTATGTAATACCAGTTCAGCTGTATGATTTTGCAGGGTGCTTTACTTTTTAATTTCCATGCTTTAAAATCTGTTTGCTCATACATACCTTCACTTGTTCCTGCATGCAATAAAATTATCTCCTCTGAACAAACCACCCCATGCCAGGTTTTTAAAGGATTGTATAATTGTTCTTTCACACTATTCATGCCTTGTTGTGCAACAGTGGTATCAAAAATTGTTTTTTCTCCATTATTATGATAAAACAAAACACCCCCGGTACTGAAACTTATTTCATCTTTTGTATATTTTTTATCTGCTGGTGGTGCCCATTTCCAGGAGTTAGAAAAATTTTCTCTTTTGGTGATCAGCCTGTCCTGGTAGCGCCAGCTTTCATAAGCAGCTTCTACCGCAATTTTTTTATTGGCAGTAATTTCAAAATGCGCTACCGGATTAAAAACATCTACCCAAATTTTTATGGTTGCTTTTACACCGTTGTTTTCTCCATCCATTGTTACATAACCATTTTGCAAATGCAGTTCCTGTTTAAATATTTTTCCATCAAAAGGATTGGGAGAACATTTAATACTGAGCCTTCCTGCCTTCATCAAATTATTATCTTCATTTAAGGCTGCCGCTTCGGTTGGCATAAATTAAAATGTCGCCATCCTGCACCCATACATTCATGCCAATATCGCCACCGCCGCAGGGCATGGATTCGGAAGCGTTTTTGCTTTGGGTATTCCATACTATATTGTATGCAGCAGGAATTTGTGCCTTAACTGTTATAACATGTTGCTGTAAATAAAAACAGCAGGCAAATTTTTTATTCTCCCCCCATTGTGTAAATATTTCTACCTGCCCGATAATTCCGGCAGGTAACAATGGTTTATCTTTTAATTTATATGGCGAATTTAACCATGTTTTTCTTTTTTCCGGCATTAATTCATCACCAATTAATTTATTGCGCCAGGTATTGGTTACTTCAATTTCAATTTTATTAATACCGGGTTTGATTGCTTTTTTAATATCAACTGAATAAGGTTTTGTCCATATAGTGCCGCAATCAATCCCATTTACTTTTACTGTGGCTATATTATACAACTGATTTAATCTTAATTCAAGCAATATTAACTGTATCAGGATTTTTATCAAAATTATAAGTGGTACGGTAAATGGCGGTGCCTGAATAGTATTTAATAAAATCATTGCTGTCTTCTGTCCAGCTTTTCAAGCTGATAGCTTCAAAGCTTCTTCATAAAGTCCTTTTGCAATCTTTGCTGTATCAAAAATAATTTTTAATTATCTCATCTTCATCATTTTTAAAATTAATTTCCCAACTGCTTTGTAATATCTGAATCCGTTTATACAATCCCGCATTTTATTCATAATCCTCTACATAAGGTTCGGGCAAGCCGGATTTATTAAACACAATAAATTTTGATTCATAAGGCTCAAATGAATTCCCGAATTTTATCAGTCCTCCAGTTGTATCAGCAGAAAAAGGTTTACCAATTTTACCGGTAACAGGATTATATATTTCCGGTTTAAATCCATTATATCTTAAACCAAAAATTAAGTGTTTCTTCTTATTATTTTGATTAGAAATAAACCAAATTTTTTTATCTCCAACATCTCTGTGGTTATTGCAAAATTGGGCGGCAATTGTTTTTCATTAATAACTGCCTACTGGGGAAATGTATCATACACAATTTCTTTCATACTCCTAAATTTTTCAAACTGATTTTCCGTAATAAGGCGCTTTAATAAAATTTTTATTGCCGCTAATATTATATAGCTGCATCAATAATAATCTTCGCCCCTGCATCCGCTAACTGTTTCAATTTATTTTTCACCTTATCACTCATCACCGCATTCGGATTCATCGGATGCTTACCGGGTATCACCAGCACTGCATAACTTGCTCCACCCGGTGTAACCACTCTCCCGTTCACCACTTTCATCTGCATCAATACATCAGGATTAAAACAATCGTATTGATAACCATTCAATGCATCCACATAATTTTCCGGGTCGGCCATGTTGGCGGAGTGGGTAACACCATCGGGAATGGTGCGTTGCGGTTGCCCTTCATTTTGCAAACGTTTTTTTTCTGTTGCCACTTTTTCTTTTCCAAATAAACCGGGTAATGTATTTATCAATCTATCCGGCAATACAGAACGGCTGGGTATTTCTTCTCCTGTAAATACGCCAATATCAACAACAGGTTTTCCTAATTGCAACAATGCCTGGCATCTTGTTAAATATTCAATCCATGCTTTGCTTTGTTTAAACCATGTTTGGTCTCTTTGATAAAATAAACCAATACCATCTAATGTCATGCCCGGTTTTTTATCCACCCATGGACTATGCATCATTACATGCAGCGATAATTTATTAATGCCCGACTGCAAAGGCTCTGTCGCCCAATGCTTTTAAACTGCCGGGATGTTCACTCCAGTCGCTGCGTAATGTGGTAAATGCTTCTGCCTGCACAATATTTTTTCCATAGATATGTGCACCGCTGATGGCATCCAGCATATCATTGGGTTTATCATGTGTAGGACTGTTGAGCCAAAATTCTCCCATGGGTATATCTGCATGTTTGTAATGCAGCAACCCATCGCTTACAAAAGTGGGTGCAATACTTTCTGCACTAAACTGTACGCCTTTTTTATGCGCCAGATTTTTTAGTGTAGCATAAAATTTATCGTTCACCAGTTCTGCAATTGTTTTACGAACATCCAGTAAAACTTTTTCAGATGTTGCAGCATCGGTAACCGGTGTACCCGTCATCACTAATAAATAAGGAAATAAATCATAGCCTCTTTTCTTTTTAAACTCCGCAGCAAAATTTTTGCTCCAGTTCTGGCTGCCGCATTCCCAGCTATCCACATGAAAAACTTTGATTACTTCTTTCGCAACAGCTGCATCTGTTTCAGTATAAAATTTTCCAAACCAGTTATTGAATTGCAATGTTGTTGCTTCGGTACTGAATTTATCACACTCCAATCCTTTGCCACCACCTGCTGTACTATTAACTGCACCGGTGGATGTATGGCCGATTCTTACAATTACCCAGTCATTACCTGATGGTGCTTTCCATTTTAATGTACCATCTGCCTGTAAATATTTAGTAAGATTATAGTATTGATTTCAGCGGCACTGCATCTTTATTACTTACTTCATTAGTAGTTGTATTTGCAGCAATACGCCACACACTGCCATTCTTTGCTTCGTAATTATTTATGACCGGTTCATCACTTACATAAATACCCTGTACTCTTAATGCCGGTTTCCATTTAGCTGCATCTAAATCTTCGCTACCGGGTTCAGTACCTTCCTTCTGCCATACAAAACGAATGTATTTTGATGTAAAAGTTTTTACTGCATGTGTGTATGCTTCATCCCAATCCTGCCAGCCGTGGCGTGGCGGTTGC
>CAWJAG010000022.1:0-8150 GCA_963840755.1 uncultured Chitinophagaceae bacterium
CGTCGGGGCTTGCACCGTCACCCAATTTTCCAATATACATACCCGGCCGCAGACGGATATGCTCTTTCCAGTCGAGGGATTTTATACTGTCCTCATCATAATTAAACAGGTCGGTTGTTTCTTTTTCTTTTGCCATGTCTCTTGCGAGGTGAAGCCGAAGCAATCCCCTCAATCATTTATAGGTTATTAGTATTTTATTTTACCAGCTTCAGTTCCCTGGGCATCTTCGTTGCGTCGCACTCTTATACGTTCGGTTCGCTACTCATCTCGTTACCTCACCCTGCACTATTCTTTATTATCGGAAATTCTGTACGCCCTCTCCTTAAGGAGAGGGAATCGGAGTTTACAATAATCAACCTCGCATTGGGGTGAGGTCTAAAAATCAATATTTCTACAAATACCGCCTCACAAAAAAGCCCCCAAAACGGGAGCTATTGGGTTGGGCTGGGCAAATATAACAAAACCCACCCTGCCTTCGGGATTCAGAGTTATTCACAAGTGGGGAAAAACAAATTAGTGACCAAACTCCTATTTCCAAGTGACTGTTCTCAGCCTATTCAATAGAATAAGGGTATAATTTTATATCCTCAAAGTATAACCATGAAAAAGTTATTCTTCATCCCGCTGTTAGCATTTCTTATCTCTTGTCAGCCAACCAAGATCACTCAAACATGGACGGCAAAAAATGTTAAGCCAAAGCAGTACAACAAAGTGCTGGTATTGGGTATGCTAATAGATAATGACTATGAATTGCAAACCCTGATGGAAAACCATATTGCTGACGATCTGAAAGAACTAGGCTACCGTGCTGTTGCAGCCAACAAAATGTTTCCTCCCGGCACTTTTGTAAAAGGTGATACAACCCGTGCCGTTACAGCTATGGAGGGCAAAGGTTTTGATGCAATTCTTACAATTGTTCTCCTTGATAAGGATAAGGAACGGTTCTATGTTCCGGGCAAGATTGTTGACTATTCGAATTATAACAGTTACAGTCGCTTCGACAGGTATTATAATACCGTTGCCGAACGAATTTATGCACCCAGTTATTTTGGAGAAGAAACAAAATATGTCTGGGAAAATAATTTTTATGACCTCATCAACCGGCAAATGATTTACTCAGCCCGAAGCCGCTCCTTCGACTATACTTCAAAAACTACGCTGGCGCATACTTACGGGCAGTTGATGGTCAGCAGCCTGGTAGATAAAAAAATTCTGCTGAAACCAGTGGAAGAATAAAATAAGCTGTTTTGATGCCAGTGGCAACTGGTGTTTAGCCTTTGCAGGGTAATTTTAACCATTCATCAAAACATAATTCAGTTTAATGAAAAGGTTCGTAACTTTTATATCTAAAAACTACAGGTATGAAAAAACTATTGGTCGCCTTTGTATTAATCGCAGGTATTACAGCAGTGGCATTTGCCAGTTTTAATAACAAAAAGAAAAAAGCAAGTACAGAACAGAAAATGGAGAAAAAAGAATGTAAGCATAAGTGCATATTCATGTAATTTTTTTAACAGCTGGTTAATCAGCCGGTCGTATTATTTTAAACGGCCTGTATGAATATTGCTGTAACAGCATACCATGAAAAAATTTATTCTTCTGTTTTTTGCCATAAGTGCTTTTGTTCCTTCCTTTCCTTGTACCACTTTCTTTATTAATAAAAATGGGCAGTTAATTTTTGGACGCAATTACGATTGGATGACGGGCAATGGAATGGTTTGCTCCAATCAAAAAGGCCTTTCAAAAACATCTTCTAAAACACCTGATGGCAACACCATCAGCTGGATTTCAAAATATGGCAGCATCACATTCAATCAATATGGTAAAGAATTTCCAACAGGTGGCATGAATGAAAAAGGACTGGTGGTGGAAATGATGTGGTTAGATGGAACACAATATCCTGCGGCTGATGCAAGACCTGCTATCGGCGAATTGCAATGGCTGCAATACCAACTGGACAATTGCAGTACCGTAGCCGAATTGATTGCAACTGATAAAGATATCCGCATTGCATCCAAAGGCACTGCCCCACTTCATTTTCTTACAGCAGATGCAACGGGCAATGTAGCTACTATTGAATTTATTAATGGTAAAATGCTGGTACATAATAATAACAATCTTCCTTTCCCTGTTCTTACTAATAACTCGTACGAAGAGTCTTTGCCAGTGGCAAAATTGACAAACCCTGTAGTCGAAAATTCACTGGAACGGTTTAACCAAACCTGTTCTATGGTGCAGACCTACCAGGCAAACACTATAAACATACCCGTGGTTGATTACTCATTCAACATATTAAACAAAGTGGCGCAAACGGGTTATACAAAATGGAGCATTGTCTATGACATAAGCAATAAAAAAATCTATTTTAAAACAGCCGGCTATCCTTCTATTAAAAATATCAGCTTCTCAGCATTTAATTTCACATGTGCTGCTCCATCAAAAGCATGGGATATGAACCAAATAGGTAACGGTGATATATCAAACCAGTTTATCAATTTCAACCAGGATTTAAACCAGCATATTGCAGAAAAATCCTTTGCTGAAAGTGCCAGCCAAATCAATGCTACAGAACAAGAAATAAAAGATACCTGGACATATCCCGCTGGGATTTTCTGTAAAAAAGAGTAGTAGTTTATCGAATTTTAAATTTGATAAACTACCTATAATTTATTAATAATCATATGTTTAGTAACAATAATTTACTTAAAATATTGAGCCTGTTTCAATTTTACAACCCCCGATTCACTAAATCCCTAATTTTGTTCCAGACCACTGACCCAACAAATTCCCTCCAAAATCCGATTACCTGTGTATCCATTACTATCTGACTTTGCTGACCCCGAACAAGTTTCAAAGAACAATTAAAAGGGATGTATTATGTATTCGTATGACCTGCTGGAAACCGGTTGTTATTACCTGGTAAAAGAAAAAGAAGACTCCGCTATTATCATGATAAAAGTGGCTGTTGTGACAGATCATTGTGTATTCATTCAACGCTATGACGAACCGATGGAAACCGTATGGAAATTAAAAAAAGATACCCTGCATGATATTATTGAGTGTATGAGCGACGAGGCTGTAAAAGCATGGGAAACGCATTTTCGCAGCAACCAGGGTGCTTTTTATGAAGAGGATGAAGAGGAATAAATCATCTATCCATTCACATAAATTTCCTTAGCTGGTGATTGAAAAGAATTATTTTTAATTTACTCAATCACCATTTTTATGCAACTACTTTCTCCTGCAAAACTCTTATTCTCTTTCTTGTTCATTTTGTGTTTTAGTGGTCTGTTTGCACAGCCAATACCAAATGAACAAAAAACTGATCTGCCCGCTGATTATTTAACAGCTGATTTCCATGCTGGCCGCAGAGATGCTTTACGGGAAATAATGCCGGATAAATCGGTGATGGTAGTATTTGCCTACCCCACAAGAACATTTTCTAATGATGTGGAGTACTTATATCATCAGAACCCCGACATGTATTATTTCAGTGGCTACAAAGAGCCGCATTCCCTTTTACTTATTTTTAAAGAAGAACAAACTGATTCCGTTGGAAACAGATACAAGGAATTGCTCTTTGTACAGAAAAAAAATCCACAAGCCGAACAATGGACGGGCAAGCGTTTAGGTATTGATGGAGTTAAAGAAAAACTGGAAATAAAAGCAGCTTACAATGGCAGTGAGTTCAGCAATTACAATATTGATTTTTCAAAATTTGATAAAATTATTTGCGACCGCTTGCCCATTGATGTTCCTGACTTAAGCGATAGGGCTGATTTATATAATCTGATCCAGGATTTCAAAAAGAAATCTCAAATGCCGGAACGAATGACACAGCAAAACCGGTTTGATACCCATTTATACAGCCAGCTTACCCGAGCACTTCGTGAAATAAAAACACCGGAAGAAATAGACCTGCTCCGCAAAGCAGTTGAAATATCCTGCCAGGGGCAGAACGAAGTGATGAGAATCCTGCATCCTGATATGTCTGAACTGGAAATACAAGGCTTGCATGAATATGTTCATAAAAAGTATGGTGCAGAAGAAGTGGGCTATGGTTCCATAATAGGTGCCGGTGAAAATGGCTGCATCCTCCATTACATGGAAAACAGCAAAACAAAAATAGGCACCTCAATGATACTGATGGATGTGGGAGCAGAATATCATGGCTATACTGCCGATGTAACAAGAACAGTACCGGCAGATGGGAAATTTTCTGAAGAGGAAAAAACTATTTACCAAATTGTGTATGATGCACAGGAAGCCGCCTTTAAAACACTGAAAGACGGATCAAAATGGTTGGATGCCAATGCTGCTGCCAAAAATACTATTGCAGAGGGGCTAATCAAACTCGGTATCATTAAAGAAAAAAGTGAAGTAAGTAAATACTATCCGCATGGGCTTGGCCATCATATCGGCTTAGATGTGCATGACAAAGGTTTTTATGAAACCCTAAAAAAAGATATGGCCATTACCATAGAACCCGGTATTTATATTCCTGAAGGAAGTAAATGTGATAAAAAATGGTGGAGTATCGCCGTGCGGATTGAAGATGATTTATTAATTACAGAAACCGGTTATGAACTCCTATCCCGTTATGCTCCCCGTAAGATAGAAGACATTGAAAAAATGCTATCAGAGAAAAGTGTGCTGGATAATTTTAAATTATCGCCGCTGGAATCTGGAAAGAAGAAAGGGTTTTAAACTATCAGAGATTAAAAAGAGACAACCTTAAAGATTGCCTCTTTTTAATTTAAAGAAATATTGTTTACTGGTACTTAGCTGTGAAAGCACCTTGTGTAATAGTTTTCGTTGTGTTGGATACAAAATCAAACGCAGTACCTGCAAAAGTTCCAACAATAGTTTTTGTAGTGGTATTATGAGATGTAATGGTAAAAATCATGTTCCCAATTGCCGGGGTTGGAGGTGGTCCCGGATCCGCTGGCTGTGCAACCAGGTCAATAGTATTACCTGCATCTATAAAGTAGAAAGCCGCCGCATTAATAGTACCAGTAGAAGTAGAAGCATATTGCTCAGTAGCTGTTACTCCACCAGCTAAATCTATCAATGTAAAAGAGCATTCATCGCCTGCAACATTATCTCCTAAATAATCAAGAAGACTAAAAGGTGGCGCAGTTGTTACATCATATATAATATCCGGAAGTGAAGACTGTCCCTGGTATGTTGTTGTTCCTATTTTAAATGACCAATCAATTGTCGCAGCAGCAGTTACTGTAACTGGAATATTACAAGCTGTTGTTCCCGGTGCAGGAATATTAGATATCGTAGCGGTTGCCGGGGTGCCACTCCCTGTTAAAGTAATACTTGTAGAAGCTAATGTAAGTGAACCGCTTCCTGTAAATGTCATCCCATTTGTCAATGTTGTACTAATATTATAAGTACCGGCTGTTGTTACAGTAATAGGAAGAATTATTGTGTTAGCCACAGTAAGTGCAGTGCCTGCCTGGTAAGTGCCATTCACTGTTGCTCCTGCACAATTTGCAGAGAAAACCGCTACAGGACTACCTGCTGCAACTACAGTAATTGGAATGTTACAAGCCGTAGTTCCAGGTGCAGGAATATTAGATGTTGTAGCGGTTGCAGGGGTGCCACTGCCTGTTAAAGTTATACTTGTTGAAACTAATGTTAGTGAACCGCTTCCTGTAAATGTCATTCCATTTGTCAATGTTGTACTCACATTATAAGTACCTGCTGCAGTTACAGTAACAGGAAGTATTATTGTGTTAGTTCCGGTAAGTGCAGTACCTGCTTGATATATGCCGTTCACTGTTGCAGTTGCACAGTTTGCTGAGAATGCTGCGGGACCAGCAGACCCACTCACCGGCACACTAAATGTACAGGTGCTTGTACCAAACGTAACGGTAAAAACTTTAGTGCCGGAAGAAGTTGGTGTACCTGTTCCATTCAGAGTTACTAATGTGGTTGTAGGAGTTGAAAAAGTACCTGATGCAGCAAAACTTATTCCATCAACTGTATTTGTAGAAATACTAAAGACCCCTGCGGTAGTTACATTTACCTGCACTTGTACAGTATTGGTAGCACTCACTAAAACTGTTCCTGCAGTATAAGTACCGTTAACATTTGCAGGGGTACAAGCTGCGCCAGTAGTACCCAATGTACCAACAGCAGGATTACCTACAGGTACCACAAAATTACAAGTGGTTGTACCAACGGTTAACGGAATGGTTGTATTACCATTTGTTACCGGTGTACCAGTGCCAGCCAATGTTACAAGCTGCACACCGGTTACAGTAAATGAACTGCTGGCTGAAAAAGCCATTCCATTGGTAGCGGTAGTAGAAATTGTATATGTTCCGATTGCAGTTACATTCACACTTATTTTCACTGTATTAGTAAAATTGAGTGGATTAGCTGTAGCATAGCTTCCACCTACTACAGCACCGCTGCAATTACCTGCTGTGGTTTCTAAAGTATATACAGCTGGCTTAGTACCAACCGGAAGAACGGTTACGGCAATATCACATGTGGTGCTATCATAGTTCACCACAAAATTATTTACACCTGCTGAAAAAGGAGTTCCATTACTTCTAAGGGTTACCGTATTTGTTCCGAGTGTAACAAATACACCTGTAGCCCGGAAAAAATATCCATTCACGGTATCAGTATACACCGTGTAAACACCGGTTTGTTTTACATTCACGGAAACAGTAATCGTATTGGTGGCGGGTACCAGGGGCTCTGCAGCTACATAAGTACCGTTTACTGTTTTTGGAAGACAGTCTCCTGTTATTTCACTCAAAAGGCTTCCATCGGATGGAGTATTACCTACTTCAAAACTTACTTCTTTCTGACACCCCATTATCATCATTAAACACAATGCCAACCAGCCAATACTATATCTTTTCATATATAAGGTAATTATATTATAACCCATAAAAATAAGACTATTTTCTTTACCCCTGAATGGTCAGGAATAAGAAAACTTTAAACCGCCGGTTGTTCCGGCAGCATAACTTAATTGTATTTTTGAAGGAAATTGGAATACATGAGAAACGTATTTTTCCTTGTTTTATTTTCTGGCTTTATGTCCTGCAAAGGTCAGGCCGATTCTTCTTTAAAGGTCAATCCGGATGTTTTTAGCAAAGGTATAAGCGGCAGCAATGTACAGGTGCTGGATGTAAGGACTGCGGGTGAATTTAAATCCGGGCATATAAAAAACGCATTGCAGGCGGACTGGAATAATAAGGATCAATTCAAGGAAAGAATTCAATTTGTAGACAAAGACAAACCCGTTTATATCTATTGCCTTGCTGGCGGACGCAGTACAGCCGCTGCCGATTGGATGCGGAAAAACGGATATACCAATGTGGTGGAACTGACAGGCGGCATTAATGCCTGGAAAAAAGCAGAGAAGCCATTGGAAGGTGTAGTTGCAGAAAAACAAATGACGATTGAAGAATATTGGGCCAAAATTCCAACAGATAAAACGGTACTGGTTGATTTTGGTGCCAAATGGTGCCCGCCCTGTGTAAAGATGGAACCGATACTGGATGAATTACAACAATCAAAAGACCTTGATTTTCTATTGGTGAAAATTGATGGCGGCATTCATACGGATGTGATGACCACATTGAATATAGAGCCTATCCCCTTTTTCATTGTATATAAAAATGGAAAAGAAGTGTGGAGAAAACAAGGGATACAAACAAAAGAAAAATTGCTGAAGCAGATAAAATAAATCTCCTTCCCGTCCCAATCAAAATATTGTTTACCTTTTTAGGCATGAAATAGCTGATGTAATGAGTACCATCAACTGGAAAAAATATTTGTTGCGAATTCATAGCATGCTCCGATTTTCATCCTATCCTGTGGACACAAATAGTATAAGCACACGGATGACACGGATTGGATGGATTGACCGGATATTATTATTTGTATAAGGCGTTTAATAAATAAAATTACCTGTGTTTAAATGGATGAACACAGATAAAATCCTGCTACGCAGGATACAGGATGTCCGAAATAATCCAAATTTTCTGCGAAGCAGAAAAAAATCTGTGTTCATCCGTCCAATCAGTGTCATCCGTGTGCTAAAAATTTAGTTCCAAAAATATGTCTTCCTGATAGGATTACTTCGGGCTGGCTAACTAAAAAAATAGTATCAT
>CAWJAG010000023.1:0-20807 GCA_963840755.1 uncultured Chitinophagaceae bacterium
TTACTCTTTAATTGCTGTTTCTTTTTAATAGCAGGCAACAGTTGAATGAATTGATTATTAGTTGCGGCTGTCGTCTTTCATTTCTTTTTTTAGCTATTACTCCGGCTGTTCGCTGCTACTCCGCCGCAATGCCTCTGCACAAATCCTCAGCGGGGTATTCGCTTCCATCCGGCAGCCAGTCAGCATTGGTAACCCTGTTCGGCATTTGTGAAGTTCTCTGTTATATTACCGCATTGATTTATGCCAAAAATAAATTTTCAAACAAGCCGTCAGCATTTCATGGCTTTTACTGAAACAAATAGTACGCCTGCTTAATCGTTTCAGGTGAGTACGGAGGTTCAAATTGTTTCTTTCAATATGATTGATATTATAGGCATTACTTATATGCCTCGCAGTCGGTATCAGCGCCTGATAAATATTTAATTTATCGGTTTTAATGACTGTTACCCCCAATTGCAAAGCGGTGTTTACTACCATGCGCAGCGTTCGTTTACTTCTTTTACCTGCAATAAAATCTATTATCTGTTTAGTATCGCTGCACAATACATAGGTCACCCAATACTGGTTTGCTTTATTACCACTATAGGTTCTCAGTTCGTCTATCTCAAATGATTGGCGGTTTAGCGGGACAGGTGGTTTGACAATGGCCTCAGCTATTTGCTTTATTTTTCTTACTACGGTATTAATGGCTATACTCAGTACTCTTGCAATTCCGCGAATACCCACGCTGTTACAAACCAGCTTAGGTATCATCATTATCACGCCAGCTTTACAGGCTGAATATTCATAGGTTTTTTGTTGATATTTTTTACACGTGCCGCAGAAATATTTCTGTGTACCATTTTTCTGCTTCCCGGCTTTTTGACATTGCAGGTTGCAATATTTACATTCCATTTTACCTGATAATTTAATACATGAATACAAAAAAGAGCCTTCGAAAGGCTCTTTAAATAACAAAATTGTGTTTTATGATTTACAAATAATATTCAAGAGTCTATTTTTTGCCTCCAGTAATCCTCTCTTTTTCTATGTTTTCCCGGAACCTGATATTTGGACACATTACCATTCTTGTCACTGCCCTGTTTCTTGTTTCAATAACTAAAGTGTGCTGGTGTTTGCCTTTCCCACCATGTATATAGCTGATTAAATAAATAGTATTTGAGAAAGCAATGTAGGATAAATAACGATTAGGTTTTCTGCTATCGCCAATAACATCTGTTTCATTATAAGCTCCTGATGTAACCTTAAATTTTTTACGATTCATTTTGTTAAGAGCATCTTTAACGTATTTTGGCAAGTGACTATAAGAATTTTCAATTCTGAAGGTGTCCTTTAAAACATTTCATAATATAATTATGTCCTGATTCTCCATTTCTTTTTGGCTATAGCCATAATAACTGTTAAAGAGAATAGAAGCAAATATGATTATTTTCGGTATAGACATTTGCTTATTGTTTAGTCGTAGATTGACTTTATGATTAGTGGTGATAAAGATGAGAAGGTTAAAGCCTCTCTTAAAGATGCTGAACTGCTGCAGCAGTTTAAAGCTGTTGAACAATTCAGCGATGATGATAAAACCGTTGTGAAAAAATTAATTGATGCCTTTATTGTAAAAAAACAATTGGAACGCATGGCTTCGTAAAAAATTTACTGGTGTATTAAACAAAGAAGCCCGGCAGTGCCGGGCTTCTTTGTTTAATCATTAAGATATTTACCTATGCCAAAAGGGTCTAAACAAAAAACAATAACGCTGACAATACAACCTAAAATAGCAATCTTGCTTGAGGTCTTATCTAAACTATATTGATTACCCACCATTATCATAAACCCTGTTGATATAACCCATAAAATGACACTAAAGATTGAAGAATAATAAAGTGTTTCGAATAAAGTAAAAAATTGAACTTCAACATTGCTTGTGTTACCGTTACCATAATAAAATACTCGTGCCAAAAAAAAATTACTGCCTATTGCTAATATCAAAAAAACTATTTGAATCAAAATAGGTATATAGCATACCGTCCTGTAAACAAGTTTTAAAAAAGTCATTTCTTGATATATATTATATAAATTACAAAACCGAAAAAGCTTCATTAAAATCTATTATTATGCTTAAAATAATATTCATTAGGACTGCCCCAAATAGATTTCCCAATAGGAGCTTTATAAAGTTCAGTAAAATTTGAACCAGGTGTATTTAGAGACGTATTACATCCTCCTGTTAGAGAATTTTTAATTGCACCCCACATTGTCCGAAAGCTTACATCTCCCCCCTGGTTTATTGTAACTTTTGACCCAGTAACCAATTTATAAATAGCGTTGCTATATCTGGAAGTTTTCACTCCATCTACCAATCCGTAAACAGATTCACCCGCTTTTACTTCCTGTTTACTATTATCCGGAACATTTGCTTTACCGCCAGGGCCATTACCAACACCTTCATTCTCTGGTTTAATGTAAACAGTCTCACCTGATTTATTCTCCAAAAATGGGGTTGCCCTTTCACCACCTACGCTTTCAATTTTATCCCATGTTGCGTCAGAGATATTAATTCCTTTTTGATAACCGGGATGATTCGTCTTATCACCAGCATTTCCAACTAATTCAGTAGATTGAGATTCTACTGTTGATGTGGCTTCTTGAGTAACATTTCCGTCTTTATCTTTTGCTGCATTATCCCAATCAGATTTTTCAACTACTCTTACTGTCTTATCATCCTTATTGGCATCTTCTCCTAAATAGTTACCTTTTGTATCAACATAAATACTTGTAACACCCATCCCATCAGGGTCTATAAATCTAATTGGATTATTCATTGCATAATTGTAAGGGCTCCATCTTCTATACTGGTCAGCTAACGGGTCAACAACATGCCATCTTCCAATTTGCGCATCATACATCCTCGCTCCATAATCCAACCACTCTAAACCACCACCATCACTGAACTCTTTCTCCTGCTTTTCCTTTCCATTGTACTCATACTTATTATCTAATGAGTTTGCCGCCCTTGAACTTATTCCCGCCATTGTCAAGCCGAACGGCGGTGTAATATGTTCCCTCTTTTACGCCGCACTTGCAGTTTTCCCTATACATTCCTTTAAAAAAATCAAAGAACTTTCTAATACCTGTTACTATAAAAATAGATGTTTTTCTTTAAAGATTGTACCCTAAACAAGTTATTTATAATTCGATAGTACAGTTGGTTGCCTGCAATAGCCTCATCCTGATAATAAACGCACTATCGTAAGCTTCGGTACTAAAACCACCAGCACCACAAAAAAAGTCAATAACATCAGCAGTATAACAACTGCTATCATTGTCGGGTTTGTACACTCGAACTTCATACCCATAAAACTGATTTTTATATTCTCATTCTTTCGCATAGTTATATTTTTTGCAGAGGTAAATAATTTTTTAAAACTTTATTCGGGTAATATTTCTTCGAACCCCTTACTATACAGCTTCTGCCCCTTCCCCGACTTTGTTCAGTTGCCTTCATTGTTGTTTCGTTTACTATAGTGTCGGTTTTTCGTTATTTTTTTTATTTAAAGCATTATTTATTTTTATGTTGCATAGATATGTCTCATACAGCTGCATTACACAAGGTTTAAGTTCATTAAAACAGCATACTTACTGCGAAGCTATAAGGAAGGTTGTATTTCAAAAAAAGCAATATTAATGACAGTGCTTTTAAAGTTGCATGATGCAACTTTAAAATTGCATCATGCAACACTTCCTGTAGCGTTATGATTTTTTTTACAACACTTACTAAGAGCGGGGATTAAAACATCAGCGAAAAAAATTTATATGATAAGCCTTATACAGCTGATTGGTGACTTGCTGATGACGTTTATTCTAAAGTTCATTCGTGTTACTGCAGTTCAACTTATCGTATAATTTTTTTGCGCAAGCCAAAGCCCCGCTTCATCATCTTGTTTTATTAGTGTGATTAGCGGGGCGGCGGCAGGCTACGCTTGTTTCATTACTATAATGATGCTCCTGCTTTCAGATGCAAAAAAATATTCCCTGTAATAATGATAGAAAAAATTATAGTACTGTCTCTATCGCCACCGGCAGCCAATGAGCAAGCGGGGGGAGCTGCGGAAGCTGTGAGGAACGAACAGCAAAGCAGCGACCTCAACGTAGCTCCCGATGGTGTGGTATAGCATGCGTAGCATAAGCACAGGTTCACACCATCGGGATCGCATAGCTTCTGTGCCAGTGCCGCTTGCGATGGCAGGTGGCTGCCCATGGAGGAGGCTGTATGGATGCATTGTGTGTAGCGGCTCTTGTGCGATAGCTATGCAGACATAACAACAGCCGGAGTGAAGGCGAACGAAGCGTTAGCAAAACCATGACAAGCACAGTGAGGAACGAACCTGCTTGGCGTGGTTTTTTTATTCAGGCCGTGAGACCGAACACCTTATTTCTGCCTGTTCATCGGAGTTACTAATGATGATAGATGTAATAGCCGGGATTTATTCTGTTGCCAAAGAAGCCTGGCAAAAAAAACATGACTGCGAAGCGTTGGTTTGCGTGCCGGGCTGTGATGCTTTTTGTGCGGTGGGGTTTACGCTAATCGTACTGCTTAAATCCTATTTTATTTCTCGGTGCCGGGGTACTGTGCTTTTCTATTAACTCTTTCATCACCATAAAAATATTTTCAATGTCTTTACTGTTTCCTTTTACTTCTTTTTCCAGTTTTCCCAATTGTACTAATATCTCTTTATGCGTAAGTGCATACTCTCTCATTTTCACAAAGACCCTTATCACTCTTAAATTTACTTCAATGGCCGTTTTGCTGTTCAAAATACATGACAACATGGTTACTCCCTGTTCCGTAAAACAAAACGGAGCATAACGTAAACCCTGTTTATCTGCTGCACTCAGCAGCGTGTTTTCTCTCCATCTTTTAAATTCATTGTCCGTCATTTCAAACATAAAATCTTTCGGGAACCTTGCTGCATTTCTTTTAACAGCCTGCTTTAAAACTTTGGTCTCTATCCCGTACAACTCCGCCAAGTCCCTGTCCAGCATTATTTTTTCACCCCGAACAACATATATACGGCTCAATATTTTTTGTTCCATTACCAAGGTTTGCAGTTCTTTCTTTGCCATTGACTTTACTTATTTTTTGTAAATATAACAGTTCCTAAAATTGGAGGTCACAATTTGTGACCTCCAATTATTATTGATTAGAACGGATGATAATTTTTGATATCCTCTTTTAAGTCGTCAAGATTATTTGCTTTGTATGCTTCTGTTGAACTGATGTAACGATGTCCGGCCATGATTTGAACTTTACGAAGATTGTATAATTTCAGCCAATGAACGATTACAGAAACTCTTAGTTGATTGAGGTTTTTTATTTTTCCGCCTGTCCCGCCATTTGCGGGGTTCATCTGCTTTAAGTGCATCAACAGCATGGATAACATATTGCTTTTATTTTTGCCTTCTCCTAATTGTAAAAATAAATTCTGGTTGGGTTCTATTATCTTTTTGTAATGCAGTATTTGTTTTCTTGTATCGTTGATGTAATCCAGTAAATCAAAAACCTGATGGCTCTCTAACTTCAAAGTTCTTTTATTGCTTCGCCTTGCTGATGGTATAAATATTTTCCCTTCTCTTAACTTCACATCAATGATTTGCAGCTTTATAATTTCTTCGGTTTGCAAACCCTGATAAATAAGCAGTCCTAAAATAATTTTGTTTCTTTTCCTGGCTAACACCTGCATCATCATTGGCGGCGGGCATTTCATCCGTTCAGTTTTTTCTATATTGATTTCTGTTGCATAATCATTGTACAGCTTTTCCATTTCTTCCATACTTAATATCTCATGCAATACTTTTCTTTGGATGCCTTTGATTTTAATATTTGAACATGGGTTGTCTGTTACTTCGTTTTCAGTCATTAGCCAATCGAAGTATTTTTTCAAGTGCATAATGTAATGGGCTATTGTTTTCTTTACCTGTGCCTTTGATGTTGTAATGCTGTATGTAAGCAATAATATCATTGTGGCTGGTTTCGCTGATGTCTGTAATGTTTTCCTTTTCAGTCCATGCAATAAAATATTCTGTTGCTTTGATAACTGTTTCAACCGTTGTACTGCTGTAACCTTTTATCTGTAACCATTCTTTAAACTTATTCATTGTCATTTTCATTTATGAGGTGAGTATAAATTTGTGTGCTTTCTAAACTGCTATGCCCTAAAAAATCTCTTATACTTTCAAGGCTCATGCCGTTGCCTAAAAGATGTGTTGCTATTGAGTGCCGCAATGTGTGCAGTCCGATGCCCCCATCCCCTGAAGGGGTGTTTAGGTTTGCTCTTTTTGCTAAGGTCTGTAAACATATCATAAGCATTTGCCCGCCTAATCTTTTACCATTATGATTTAAAAAGAACCCCTCCTCTTTATTGTCTTTAATCATCAACGGTCTTGCATCATATAAGTAAGCTGTAATATTTTCCATTCCTTTTTTACTTATTGGTACAAACCTTTCTTTATAACCTTTTCCTTTCCGTACATGCACTACTGCACTTTCTAAATAGATGTCTGCAATGTTCAGGTGATAGCCTTCGTTCCTTCGTAAACCGCAACCGTAAAAAATACTTAGCATGGCTTTATCTCTAAGGTTCAGCATTTCGTAAAACTCTCTTGGCTTGGCATGTTTCATTTTATCGGGTATGGTTTCAGTGGCTTTGAACAGTTGCACTATTTCTTCTTCGGTCAGTACCGTTGGTTTGTTGTCTATAATTTCTTCCTGCCTGATGTTGAGTAACGGGATTTGTAATTTTCCTGTCTGTCGCAGGTACTCCGTAAATTTTCTTAATGCCTGTAAATTTTTATTCAGGTGCTTGTTACTTAATGTGCCTGCATCCCTCATATAGTTCTTCCTTTGCTTTAATTCCTGATAGTAGTAGTTTGTTATGGCTTCGGTTGTGATGTCCGTTAATTGGGTCTTATTTTGCCTCTCAAGCCAGTTTAATAATCCCCGTATCTGTATCGGCATGTAATACACTCCCTGCCAACTGTAGCCCAACGCTTCCAGCCATTCTTTAAAACTCTTTTCAATGTACTGGTACGGCAGAGCCGTTACGGGTAATCTTTTCATTTCCGTTTAGTTTGATGTAAATAAATTTTGTGCCGCTTATACCTTTTTGATTTCTATTGAGCCGTTGCAGTTAAAGCCTTTACTGTCTTACGTTTCATCGGCTCACTATTTGTTTGAGCCGTTGTTGGCTCATGGGCTGAGGCCTCACCCCGTCCCTCTCCAAAGGAGAGGGTGGAGTAAATGTTGTCCAGGACAGTGGCAATACTTGTTTGTAACTGGTTGTATTCTTCGTAAGAGGTGATTTCAAAGTGATAGGCTTTTGTTTTTTGATTGTCGTTTCTTTTGATGCAGTTGCTTTGCAATAACTCTAAGTTGTAACGCTTCACTGTGCTGATGGGCAGCCTTAATAATTGCTTTGCTTCTTTATTGGTAAAAGTGGATTGTTTGTTTTCCTGCAATGCTGTTTTCAGTAACTCAAAATAATTTCTTGTTGCTCCGCTTAGTTCATCTGCCTTTCTTAATAAAACTTCCTTCATCAGTTTGTTGGCTTCTGCAATATCTTCTAACGTAGTGCTGATGTAAGTTTCGCCTGTTGCTTTGTCGGTGTGTTTTTCTCTTTGGTACTGATGATAAAAAGTAACTGCTTCAATGAACTGTAAATAATGTGCATTGGTTCTTCTCGGTTTAAAAACTTCTGTTGGTATTTGTAACTGCTCTGCAAAAGGGTTTCTGATTTGTACAGGTTGTAAAAGTCGTTGTGTGTTTTGTAACAGTTCTTTGATTTGTCTTTCTTCTTCGCTGTTTACTGTACCTGCTGATTTTTTTCTTTGATAGTGCATGATACTTTCATCCTGTGCTTTGCTTTCATCTATGTAAATCAAAAAACTTCTGTTGGCATTATCTTCATAAATCCTTTCCTGTGTGGTGCAGCCGGCAACGGTTACAGGGCCGTTTACTTTAAACATCATTGTTTTGGTTATTCCCTTGCTGTCTTTCTGCGGCACTAAACGGATGATTTGTTTCTTGCTGATTAATTCCCTCAGTGCATACATAACAGTTTCTGCTCCGTCCATATCTTCAATGAGGATTAACTTATGCTGCAGGTTATATTCTCCCATGTAGTAAAGTGCATTGGTTGTAAAACTGGTGCTGGGTACTTTATCTTCTTCGGGTATCAACTCTGCAACTTTTTCCTGTAGATGTGATTTACCTGCGCCTGAACTTCCAAAGCTGATGATGTGTAAAGGGGTTTCTCGTTTTCTCGATGTGAAGATGGTGTACATTAAAAGTCGGTTACCGACTTCTCCGATTACTCCTGCTTTACCAATGCTGTCATTTGTTCTTTGCATCAGGTTCGGCTGCATCAAAAAATTTATAGCTGCTTCTCTTTCATCGGGTGTTAATATTTTCTTTTGCTTCTCGTCTTTGGTTTGCAGTTCTTCCAACTGCTGCAACCTGTAAAGCTCCAGCTGCCTTGTAATGTCTGCAATGCTTTTTGTTATTTGTAATGTGCCTACTTCTAAACGCTCTGCTGCTTTGCGGATTAATTTTTCTACCTGCACATCATTGTATAAATCTAAGTTGTGATTCAATGGCAGGGCTGCTAACTCTGCATTGTTTTGGTAATGCTCGAACTTCCTGTTTATAACTTCTATTCGTATCGTTACCCTCAACCTGTCCAGTCCATCCATTCTTATGCCTCCCAATATTGTAAAGCCTAATTCTTCTGTGATGTAGGTAATTGCATTGGGGTTGGCTGTGTTGATTTTATTTTCTGTGGCCATGTGGATAATATTTTAATGCTGCATATTTGCAGCAAGGTAAACACATTTGCTATATTGAAGCAACTGTTTATATCATATTTATTCACATCATGTGGCAAAAACCTTTATTTACTGCTGCTCATAAGCTATTTTTGTGTGAGCAAATACACAGATATGTCGCAAAAAAATAAACTCGGCTCCCGTATCGCAGAGCTTCGTAAAGCTAAAAACTGGTCGCAATCTCAACTCGCTGATAAAGTCGGTATCTCCTATGCACAGATCGGAAGATACGAGACCAAGGGTGCTCAGCCGCCGGCTGAGGTACTTAAAAAAATGGCTGATGCATTAGACAGCACGGTGGATTTTTTAATCAACGGTAATACGGAAGATAAAGCTAAAGCTTCCCTCAATGATGCCGAAGTCATCCGCTATTTTAAAGAAGTGGATACTTTACCTACAGAAGATAAATCCGCTTTGCTCAGGGTCATAGCCGGTTTTCTCCGTGATGTAAAAACGAAACAGGCATACGCCTCTTAAAATAACAAAGCCCCGTGAGGGGGCTTTGTTATTATTTGTATCTGCCTAATGATTTAGTCCGAAGATTAAGTGCATAGCAATAAATACCCGGTGATTTTTTATGCAAATAAAGTACAGTACCAAAAAAAGCATTTTGATACTTCCAGTTATAAAAAAATTTCCGCCCTTCTTTTTTGTTGCTAAAGTCTAAAAAACAAACAATCAGTATTGTATCACCAATCTTATCAATATAACCAGAATATTGCCGATTATACTTTTTGTAATACTTTACAAACGTTTCACCGTTACCTGCGTTAGCTATTTGTACATTAGATGCAAAACTGTTTTTTAGAACTTCTTCATACGCCTGAACATCAGTAAGTGAAGGAATATATTGCTTAACAGCTTGTGTAGTGGGATACCTGTTAAATTCATTTGTAGTGTCTTTTAAAATGGTTGCATAGTTTTTAAATACTGCTGTTTTAATCTGTGTATATTTCTTCTCTTGGTTTTCTTCAACTATTTTAATGCTGCTTATCTGTGCAGATGATACACATCCAAACGTTAAAGCAGAAGTAAAACAAAATAATATTATTACTCTATAGTTTGACATGAGATAATTGCTTTAATAAGTAATTGGAATAAGATTTCCTGCTGCATCGACACCGCCATTAATAAAACCTAAATTGGCATTCGTTCTTGTACCCGGCAATAGAATTTGTCCCTCTGTAATCCCTTTACTTCTGTCTGCTCCATAGAACTCCCGCAAAGGCAATCTTAAACTGGCCCGTAAACGATTTTCTATATCTGTAGCAAAAATTTCGCTACGGGCAACTATCCTTCCATCAATAGCAGAAGTATACCATGCGGTGGCTGCTGTGAAGTTTAGTCTTCCATTCGCAATCCAGTCCTGCACATGGCCTAGCTCATGTGCTAAAGTAACATAACCTGGTATCTTAGTAGTTGCATTACCTTGATTAACATCACTGGAGTTGTAAGACTTGCCGACAGAGTAATTAACGATTAAAGGTTTTCCAGGATTTGCTGCTGCAGTTGCGCCTTCAAACTGTGCACCTCCATTTTCAGCACTACCTCCATTTTTTATTTGTACTACCTGGGTGTTGTTTACTAAGCCGCTCACCATACTACTTGTAGAACTATTGTTAGATAGAGCAGTTAAATCATTAAGAAGTCCTTTCTGATAGTTTCTTGTTTTACCAGTATATTCAGTATTTGTCCCTGCATTGTAGTATTTTCCATTTGCATAATCAACTGTAATCTTCTTTCCAAAAATTCCTAAGAAACCTGTTCTAAAACTATGCCGAACTGTATCACCTAAAGGATCATTATACGATATTGGGTTATTCCCCATGGCAGAGTACAAACTCTGTGCATAGTCAGGCTTGGGGTCTATCTGCCAAAACCTTCCTAACTGGGGGTTAAGGCTCCTATAAAATGTGCTGTATAATTCTAATCCACTTCCGTCACTGAACTCTTTACTTTCTAACTCAGAACCTTTGTTCCATTTCCTTTTATTTTCTAAACCACCAGCAGCCCTTGAAGATATTCCCGCCATTGTCAAGCCGAACGGCGGTGTAATATGTTCCCTCTTTTACGCCGCACTTGCAGTTTTCCCTATACGATAATAATGCGTCTCTTCCAATATCGGGCCCGGCTTATGAACCACTTGTAAATTATCAAAGAACACATCAAGATTACTCTCATTACTTACGTACACAAATATATAACCATTTTTGGGTACTGTAATGTTTTGCAATTGTGCTGCGTCAACATTCCAATGGTTTTTTACTACCCCGCTGCTGCCTACCCGGCTAAAACTGCCGCCTGCATATTTAAATTGTTCATCCAAAAATATATAATTGATATATGCTTTGGGTATGGTTGTGGTTTCTCCATTAGTGCCCCTGAAAAAAGTAGAAGGAACCAATCCGGTATTCCAGGTATTTAACTGGCCGGATGTTACTCCTTTTGCAGCTATGCCATTGCCGGGGGCTGTCAACATATTTAGCATCAATGCCGAAAGATCAAGTGCAGAAGAGTTTGCATTGTTAACCGTTGCCGTATTTAAAAAATAGGACTTACCAAAAATATCAATCTTATCTCCCGCCATTACTTTCATAATAAATTCCAAACCTGTTTTGTTGGTCGTCGCATTAAGCTTATACAACTTGTTACTGCCCGTTGATTGTGTTGGCGAAACACCTGCCGGATAATTTGGATTAGGTGAAGCGGGGGGTATATCATTGTGATTATAATACAATTTAGTATTGTCAACGGTTTCTGTAGCCCAAGAGGGTATGTCGGGTGTTTCATCTGTTACTTTTGTATTATCAATATTATAAAACTGTTTTTCATAATTAATCATACTGTTTGCCTGCGCAGTGCCCGGGGCACTGTAGGCGCCTTCCAGCGTTGCAGCAGGATAGTAAAGCGTTTTTTGTTCTTCCGTCAATACCATTCGCACATTTCCTAAATGATCTTTGAGCATATAATCATACGCCAGCCCGGTTAAGGTATTGGGGTTTGCAGTATTATCATATAATCCCCGTATCCGTCCTTCTTCATGCCCCATCAATTGCAGCTTGTCGGTATATTGCAAAGCACTGAGTGCTGCGTTACTGTATGTTTTGGTTTCAAATATGGCGCCCCCTAAGTAGGTACTAGTAGTGGTTATGGTAACGGCGGTATAATTGGTTCCGTTATAGGCTACTGTTGCGCCGGTTTCCGTTGTTACTTTTTTTAGTTTACTTCCTGCCGCATCATAAGTATAGGCTATGGTTCCTTTGCCGGTAAAGGTAATAACGGAGGGCAGGTTCAGATAGTTGTAGGCAATATTATTTATCTCTTTATTCTTATCCTCTGTAAGGTTGCCGTTAACATCATAGTTATAATCATTTGCTGCTGCACCATTAGTCCCATCTTTAAAATCACCGAGCTTACCGTTATCAGTGCCGGTAATGGGGTCGTCTGCCACTTTTAATATTCTATTGCTGTTAGTGTTATATGAATAGGTAAGCTTGTCAATAGGTGTGCCGGTACTGACCCCCGGTTTCCAGCCATATTGTGTCATGGCTTTTATATTGCCATTGGCATCATAAGCGGACAGCGGGTCGGCACCATCACCCATCTGCATACTATAGTTGATGGTAGTATTGTTCCAGGTGGTGCCACCATTATCCTGTTTAAAATCGCCTTTCAGTAAACGGTTGGCTGCATCATAGGCAAAATCATATTTTCGTCGCACATCATCCCCGTCACTTTTCCAAACCATGCCGGTTATATTACCATTGTACTGTGCGGCGGCATAACTATCACCGGCGGTATTAGTTTGTTTATCATATCCTAATTCAAAACCAAATTTGGCAGTGCCGGATTGGCCTGCTGCCGCTAAATAATTCCGGTTCATCCCCAGCATCCAGCCTCGGATATTGTAGTCATATTCCAATAGTCCGCCTGCTCCCAATGTTCCCCCTAGCTGTTTTTGTTTTAACTGCCCCAGTTTATCATAACTATTGGATACTATGAGTTGCTCCGGTTTGTTTACCGCTACACTATTTACAATACTGTTTACTGTTTTTTTGGTATTGAGTACACGGCCTAAATCATCGTATTGCATTTTGGTGATGACGATATGCTCCTGTGCACCCCCCGTAATTTTTTGCTGCCGCTGTACCATTACCAACGGCTGCCCGGCCCAGGTGTATTGCGTAGTGGCAATATCTGTACCACCGGTTATATTGGTGCTTTGTGTCTGTATTACCCTGTCTTTTGCATCATAAAAGCTTACAGTATATAAATAAGTGGAAGTGCCCAGCACTTTTATCCGGCTACCGGTGACCATTCCCTTTATTTGGAATGATTGTGTGTTGGCCTGTGCGTAAGGGAATAAATTATTTACAGGTGTAAAATTGCCATCATAAGCGGCGCTATATGCGGAAGGAAGCGGATTGCTGTAGCTGCTCAGCCAGCTATAATCTTCATAAAATGTTTTGCTGAGTTCTTCATACCCAACTGCCGTATTGGGGTATCCTGTACTGTTACTATAAGCATTTAATAAATGAATACTGAAGGTAGTTCCATCATTATTCCAAAGTCCTGTTTCTGTTGGCCTGTTCAGTACATCATATTTTGTTATCATCCATTTTGCCGGACTTCCATTTCGAAGGTTCGCATCCTGTGTCATTATTAACCTGTCTCTTGCATCATATACCATATATACTTCTCCTGCTCCCGGCACTTTTTTCATTATCATCCGGTTTCTGACGTCGTATTCATAGCGGAAACACTGTTCACCCAAGTAAGGGGTTACATCCCAGTTAGCGACCGGCTCACTCATTAGTTTTATAGCTTGTGGCTGAATGACACAACGAAGATTATTTAAATCATCATAGATATAGTAGGTGCAGAGCCATCCCGGATAACCTCTTCCTGTTCCATCATCCTGCGTTCCAACTACGGTAGCTATCTGCACTTTCTTTAAAATTACTTTTCCTTCTTTGTCTTTAAATTCTATTACCTGCTTGCCATGTTCATCTACTGTTACATTTTTGTATAGCTCTCCTGCGGGGTACGCTCCGTTCATACTATATGTGCCAAAGCTGTTGGCCACATTTGTTACATTCCATTTTTTTACATCATCCGTAGCGGTATTTATCCAGTATTTCATTTCCACCCCGCGGTTTGCACCTGTCCAGCTATTGCCGGGGGCCATTGCTTTTTCTACCCTGTTTAGTGGCGAGGGTTCAAAATTTGTTTTGCCGTAAAAAACAGTTTCTCCCTGTCCGGCAACCGGGCTGTTGCCATATGTATTATTGTAAAAAGCAACCTGCTGCTGAAGGGGGTTGGATTTGTATTCGCCGTCATTAGTTGGAAATCCACCTGTACTATTAGCCGGAAAAGCCAGGTACTTATATTGCTCCCTTCCAAAATCATCATATACGTTTGTACTTATTAAATCCGCTTTTATATTAGTGGCCGTTTCAAGGCTGCCTTCTTTTATTACCGATTGCTCCGGCCTTCCCAAGCCATCAAAATACTGTGTAGACATTTTTACATCCTGCAATGGCCTTGTCATTACCGTATTGGGGTTGGTCTCCGGTGCTGTCGCATCCCACACCCTTACAAAATTCCTGGTGTTGTACGTTACAGGTGCAGGTGGTGGCTGTATTGTTAATGATACGCTGAGATTGATTACTCCGGTGCCGGAACCATATCCTTCCGTTATTATATAATAAGTACCTGCAGCAAGAGAAGTAACCGCTGTCTGGCCGGAAGGAATAAGAATTGATGCGGTGAGCCCTGAACATACACCACCGTTATCATCATTACTAAGCACTAAAGCACCGGTACCATCTAACAGGTGCAAATATGTATCCCAACCTGAACTGCACGTAGATATGCTGATCGTGGTGGTGCCCGTTACTGTAAACTTGTAATAAATATCAGGACCGGATTGCCCGTAATCATTTCCGTAGCTGCTGTTATTTCTTGCATCAGTGTAGCTAAAGGTTCCTGTATTGTAAGTCCCCATTACTATCGGGTTACTCATATTTACACCCTGTGCTATGGCTACCGCAGGCAGGCTGACAAAAAACAACAGGATACATCTTTTTATCCGGGCTATACTATTCTTGATTGCCGGCTGTTTGTTTTGGTCTGTATTCATATAAATTCATTAATATGATTGCAACTGTGTTTTATTGTTATCCCATCCATATCGTCATTTAGACTTATATTTTACTATAATAGGTATTGTTACCTCTGCCTCATCCGGCGGGTTACCCGCAACCAGTTTGAGGTAGCATTTACCATTGTTTTCTATCCTGATTTGATACCTGCTTCCCGGCAGGTCGTAAAAAATGAGCTGTGGGTTCTTTGGAAAAAAACTTCCCTTTTTTATTTTTCCTATATATTGCTCATCATACCATTTGATATTTCTATTATGGCGGAGAATGACTTCAAACTGAACGCTGTCTGTGCCATTGTTAATTACATAGGAATTAAAAAGCTGCCAGCCATCATTGTTATTGACGGAAAACTCCGTAGTGTCTGCAACAGCAAGGGCAGCGGCAATACTATCAACCTGGCCAAATGTTTTAATGGTAGCTGATTGTACCAGAAACAGGGTCAGTATTATCAGTGGCGGGTTATATCTTTTTTTCATTGCGCTGTTTTATAGATTATAGGTCAAAGTGCTTGTTCCAATGGTACTATATTGATTCACAATTGAGCCGGAACTGAGATACCAATACATAGCCCCGCTCGGGTAAATAGTAATAATCCAGTTTCTGCCTGACGAGGAATAATAAACAGTTCTTGTGGCAGATGGGCGGCAGGAACCATTGACGGTGGCGACATAGTAAGTATTGCCGGGTTGCATACTACCGCCGGTTGGTAAAAAAACCATGTAAAAGGATACCGTACTTCCGTTATTAGTAAAACTGCTGGTGGCATTGCCATAACCATTGTTCATGGTGATGGTACACGGTGGCGCCGGTAATGGGCAGGCTGTTGTGTTATATGTATCAATGACCCACCGGGTCTGATTATAAGTCGTGCTGCTTTGGTTTGCATCTATCTCTTCTTTTTCCCGGTATCCCGTATTACCACTGCCATTGTTCTGGCAACGCTGGTTACCCGTAGCTGTCCATGCAGGATTAAGATTTGTTTGGCAGTCTACTTGTTGCCCTGCATAGTTATAGCAGATTTTTTTGATGATGTTGTTGTCCAGGTCACGTACAATGCTTAAACGGTTGAAGGCGTCGTATTCGTAAGTCATTGTTTTACCATTCGGGTACGTTTCGCTGGTCATGCCAACAAGTGGCTTATACGTATAGGAAGTGACAAAACAATTACTTAGTTGCCTGAGTTTATTGAGTTCAGTACGCATGGCCGCATCTGTGGTAGCCGTGTTATTAATAATAGATAACACAATTCCGCTTTGCGAGACCGCATCAATATAAGATTTGCCGATAATTTTTGCAACCGGATATTGGCCGTTATACCCCCATATATAAGTTTCTTTTACATCGTTTTCTTTTGATACCTCCAAAATATTTCCGTAAATGTCATATTGGTTAAATGAAGCTCTGACTTCAATGGGGTTTAAGCCTACCTGGATTTGTACTGATTGAGGAAGCAGGTTATTATTACCCCAATTAAAATAATTGTTTTTTGTAAGGCTTATTTGTGCAGTACTATTCGTCCTTTTATTTTCAATAACTTTATTAATAATATTTTTATCAACCATCAACTGATATACGTTTCCCGGCTGTGCAAATTCATGAGCATATTTTAAGTAATTAGTAATCACTTCGCCTTTACTGTTTGTTGTTACAACTTTTGTAGGCTGCATATGATTAAAATTCTCATAAGAATAATCCGTGGTAGTTGCTAAAACTTTTAATGAAGTGCTTTGATCATAAGTCCTTTCTATGGTTTGTGTAAGCCGCTTATCACCACTTTGAATGGGATATTTAAATGATACAAACTCCATTGACGCATTCCAACCATAAAGACCTGCATCTGCCGGTGGCATTTGGTCTTCTACTGTTTGCCCAAACTGGTTAGGCCCATCGGAATAGAGATTATGAGTAACAGATACTGCACTATTATTTTTTTGCACGTCCGGAAATGCACCATATTTGTTTTCTGTTTGTGCGACCATAGAGTACGTATTATCAGTATTCTTTTTATATACTGATTTAAATAGAATCTGCCCCCGGTGGTAATGATTCGATAACACAAACGGGCTTCCCCCATATAGTTGAGTAGTTAAAGCGCCATCTGACTGGTTATTAAATTGGTAAACCGTTTTACCAGTGTTTGTAGTACCGTCCCCGATGTACTCTGTTACAAAAGGATATACTACAGGTGCAGCGTCCCATGGTTCAAGGTCCGCGGTAGGGTTTGTTAAAAATGTCCTGATTTGTTCACTTGAACATTCATTATAGTAAGGGGCAACATTAATGTACCAATATCTTCTGGCAGATGTAGTTTTAAAAAAATAATTTTCTAGTACAAAATTCTTCACTCCATATCCGGATTCATTTTGCCCATAAGCATAGGTTTTTGTTACCGGAGTTGGCGAAATCCCATCATAACTTTCTATTTTTTTAATTCTTAATCCTCCTGCGTAAAAAACGGATACTGGTGGATTGGTCCCGTATTTATTAGTCTCATAAGTAAAAACTGAATAGCCCCCCGTGGGATAAGTTATTTTGTTCAGTATGCCAGCCTGCATGAAAGCAGGATCCGGTTCCCTGCTGCCATAAAGAGGGGCACCTACTGATATTGTTTGAGAAAGGCCATTAATATAGGGTCTGTAGGAAATATCGGTTCTTGGGACTAAGGTTGAACTGAATTTTCCATTATAGTATCCCCAGTAATCTATAGCTTTTGCATTTTGATCGGGTAGTCCATAGTTACCTGTTTGATTATTGTATCCAAAATTATACTCCTGAATATTAACCCCGTTACCGTCTTTTATCACCAGCTTGTCTAATTTAAGCCTCATAGATGCCGCACTGTTATTATTTGAGGAGTAACTATGGAAAAAATCTATTTCCTTTACTAAATTATAAACTGACCCTGTCAAATTGTAAATCAGAATTTTTTGCATTCTATTTTTCAGACCCGTCATTCCAAAATCGGTTCTTGATTCAGGCGCTAATTGAAATACAATTTTTCCGTTTTTGAAAGTAATTGTTTCCAGGTTTTTTTGAGATATTGAGTTGTAATTGTATAGCGAAAAAGGTGGTTGTGGTAGCTGTGCCGAGTAGGGGTAGAAGGCAAGCGCTATACCTCCGACCCAAGATTTACAAGTAGAAGGAACAATTCCGTCAATTACTGTAAAATTATCATTTGGAAGTGTTTGGGTAAAATATGAAGGTCCAGAGTAATTAAAATTAATAACATCCTGGCCATTTGAAGAAATCATATTTGACAGCAACCAGGAAGATGTTATAGAACTCTGAAGGGAATATGTTGAACTTTCCTTATCATTAAACTGATAACTAATGCCTGACTCATCAGTCATTGCTAATGCCCCTGTTGCATAAACATAAGATGCCTTTAGTGGTTCAAATGGTATAAAGAACGGTTTTAAATTATCCTCCTGGCTAAAAATAAATTTACCGCTTTTGCCGGGTAAACTATATGAAAAAATATCGGGCTCTGCATCCATCCTGCGCCTGTCTGTAATTTCTCTAAAATAATCAAGCTCGGCAAATGACCCTTGCACCAAATTTTTCACCGTACCTCCATTCAAATACCCAAAAGAGCCCGGTACCGGGCCGGAAGTACTTACGCTATATTCATCTGCCATACCCCCCATAACTTTTCTTGTTATAGCCCCGCCGGCATTTAAGTTCCATCCGCTACCTATATTTGTAGGTATTTCATTAACCCTTATGCCGGAAGCATTATAACTGATGCTTATTGGAACCCTCATTTCTCCAACATTTATCTCATATAATGGAATAGATATGTTGGGCGTACCATTAAAAAGATTTACTTCATAGTTACCAAACCTTGCAAACGCTGCCACTTCCGGTGAAGGAGAGGTTATGGTTGGTAATAAGTTTCGGGGAGGAGCTGGCGTCTGTCCTTTGGACTTATTACCTAATCCAAGAAACAATAAAAAAAGAAAAAAATAAGACTTAATCATAATTAGTTTTTTAAAAATTATACCCCACTCTGAATAAAATCGGTTGCGTTCTCGGGATTTGCTGATACGACATAAAATCCCATAACAACTTTATACTTGTTTTTTTAAACAGTTTACTCTTTACAGAAACCGTTTTACTTATTCCAATCAGCCCGCTACTCTGCCACCCCGATTGATCTTGCAATTGTGTAATACTGCTAAATGCCGTTTTATAATTCTGTTCATATCCGCCGCTGATTGAAAACGATCCCTTGAGTTTCCAATCAATAAAACTTCTAAGTCCTGCTCCCTGGCTACTGATACGGATATTGTTCCAACCTCTTCCAAGTCCTAAACTGTAACTTGCTCCGATGCCTATAATGCTTTTATTACTGAGCTTATAGCCTAAACTCAATCCGATGTCGGAGCGGTTGGGGAAATAATTTGTTGCCTTTTGTGTCTGAAGATTAGTACCAAGCTCTAATCTTTGCCTTAGTGTTTTTGTCTTAAGCCCCCTAACCCCCGAAGGGGGAATTTCAGCATCTGATGAATTGCCACCCGCTTTCAATATTTTATCTTTTAGTTTACTTAATTCTGTTTGAGCTGCTTGAAAATTTTGCTGCATCACCTGTTGTGCATTGGGACCACCTGCAGCAATTTGATTTTGTATTAAGGTATTTACACTTGCTCTTGTTTGCAATCCGGCCAATGCCCCCCCACCCCCCGAAGGGGGGATTTGGCCACCCGGCGGACCAAACAGTTTTGCTAACATTGAATTTTGTTCTATAAATTTTGTAAAAGCCGGTATTTTATTTAAAAGAGTCAGGGCTGTTTGCTCTGCTTTCTTTTGATCATGAAATATCTCCTTATAGTTTCTGAGTGTCTCAATGTAGTAGTAAGATTCTTTCGATATTTTAGCGAGGTACTTGCTTTTGCCGATGTATTGAATCGATTGATCAATTAATTGTTTTTTTCTTTCTTTTATAAATTGCTGCAGGGCTTCGCTGTTTTTTATATTGTCTTCCAGTGCGGTTAGCTTTTGATCGGCTTGTTTTAAGGTGTGGCCCCCATCCCCTAAAGGGGAGTACTTCTGTTGTTGCAAATAACTTAAGCTGCTGCGCAGCTTATCACGGTATTCATCATACTTGGCTTGGTAGTTCTCGGCAATGGTTTTGCCTTCCTGTATTTTTTGTAATAAGCTACTGAACGTGGTTTGATTGTTCCCGAACAATCTCTCGGCTGCTTCAGGATTAAGTTTTTGTAAGAGGTGTTTGATTTTATTTTCCCACTTGCTGAGTTTTGTTAATGTCTTTTCCGTTTTACTGATTATACGGCTCCTGTACTTATCTATCTTATTATCTATTTGGTTAAAATATTTTACCGGCAGATTGATGAGGGTGTCTATAGTGGAGATTTTGTCCTGCGCCTTGCTTTGCTGGATGCAGAGCAATAATATTGCTGCTATGGTAAGCAGTACAGTGCATTGATGGCGGCGCAGTTTTCTCATGAAGGCGAGGCCTATTTTTGGGTTAACATTAATGATGCTTATCGTTTCTTGTCATCATCGCAATTAGTTTGCAGAGGGGTGGGATCGGTTTGCTCGGCCGGGTGGCGCTGTTCGCTTTTCATTTTCTATATAAGCTTAAGCTAAGACGTTATTTTTTATTTATAGCTTAATTGCTCATAAATTTTTTTATTATTTTTTACTTCCGTTTATATACCTACGTATTTAAACGGGTATTTTTTTTAAAATTATCTTTCAACTTTTTGTTTTTACTTTTAACTTTTCCCTTTAAACTTAACTACCCAA
>CAWJAG010000024.1:0-209161 GCA_963840755.1 uncultured Chitinophagaceae bacterium
CTGGTTCGATTCCAGTCCCGGGCACTATAAAAAGCTTCATCTTCAATGGAGCTTTTTTGTTTTTCTGAAAATTAATGGTTAATGAATCAGCCCTTCCACAAATAGGGGAGAAGTTACTGATAAAAGAATGATCAGTAAGTTTAAGAAAACAGATTTCTTGCAAACAATAAACTTACCCAACCAAATTATCAGGCGTTACTGGCAGTTTACGAATCCTTTTACCTGTAGCATTGTACACTGCATTTAAAATCGCCGGAGCCACACCAACCAAAGCAATTTCGCCAATGCCTTTTGCACCGGTTGGGCTAATAATATTATCTGGTTTGTTTACAAATAAAATATCCATTGGAGGGGCATCGGCATGTACAGGTACATGATAGTCTACAAAGTTGCTGTTAATATAGCGGCCAAAACGGTGGTCTATTAATGTTTCTTCGGTCATAGCCATACCAATACCACCAACGGCACCGCCCACCATTTGACTGCGGGCTGTTTTCTCACTGATAATTTTTCCTGCATCCGCAACAGATACCATATGCTTTAGTTTAATTACACCTGTTACCGGATGTACATGAAGTTTTACAAAATGCACAGAAAAAGAATGTGCCTCATACTTATTGCGCTGGTCAAATCCGCCAGAGCTTTTTGTAATCTCCAGTTCCGTTTTATTGCTTTGCTTCAGCAACTCGGTAAAATGTATAGCAACTGTTTTATCTTTTTCTGAAGATAAAATTCCCTGCTCATATTTAATTTCTTCCGGCTTAAGTGGTTTAAATGCAACAACGTTTGCAATGGCTAATTCTTTCAGTTGTTGCTTTAACGCATCACATATTATAATTACTGCAGTGCCTATTGCTGTAAGCGAACCAGAGCCGCCTTGCGTAGGGCCATTAGGAAAATCAGTATTGCCTAATTCAAATTTTATTTTACCAGCATCAAGTTCCATCTGTTCCTTACCTATTGCCACCATGCCTGTTGATGTACCAGGCCCCATATCACTAACCGCACATTGTAACACCAGGCTACCATCTTGTTTTAAAATAGCTTTTGCAGTTGCAGCACCACGGCCTGCCCAAAACCAACCAACCCCCATTCCGTAACCTACCAGCATACCATCTTCTTTTGCCAAGCCGGGAATTGCTGGCCGGTTACCCCAGCCAATTTTTTCTTTACCTAATGCGTAACATTCTTTTAAGTACTTAGTAGTCCATGGTAATTTACTTTGTGGGTTTATGGTTGTGTCGTTTATTATCCGTAGTTCAATGGGGTCAATGTTTAACAGGTAGCTTAATTCATCTAATGCACATTCTAAGCCAAAGCAGCCTGTTGCGGGGCCGGGTCCACGCATCCAAATGGGGGTATTAACATCAAGCGGCAGCATTTTATAACTGGTGTTTACATTGGGGCAGTCGTACAAAAACTGCGAACCATTTACAATACCTTCCCTAAAATCTTCGTAACTGGATGTATTACTTACTGCCTGGTGTGTGATGCCAACCAGTTTACCATCTTTAGTGGCTCCAATACCAATTTTTTGCCAGCTTTGCGGACGGTAACCAACCATGGTAAACATCTGCTCCCTGTTAAGAGTAACTTTTACTGGCTTATTTAATTTTTTTGCAGCAATTACAGCGGCATATACATGTGGCCAGCTTCTGAGGGCATTGCCAAATGCACCACCTACAAATTCTGTAACCACTTTCACATTTTTTTCTTCCAAAGCAAACATGCGGGTAAGTTCAGTTTGCACCCCTTTTGGCCCCTGAGATTTATCATACACCGTAAGTTTATTGTCTGCTTCCCACACTGCAATGGTGGCATGCATTTCCATCGGATTATGTGTTTCTATAGGACTGATATATTCTGCTTCCAGCCTTACTTCTGCATTTTTCCAGGCATCTTTTTCATTGCGGGTATATTCACTGGCTTTTGATAAAAGCGGACTATGTTCTTTATTATTTTCAAAATCAGTTTCATGGGCTTCTTTATTGTAACTCACTTTTACCAGTGAAGCTGCATATATAGCTCTTTCATAAGTATCAGCCACCACTAATGCAATTGGCTGGCCATTGCTTACCACCATGTTGTTATAAAAAACTTTTAACCCCTGGTAATTTCTTACATTCTTGCCTTCTGCCGGTTTATAGCCTGGTACTTGCGGGCAATTGAGATAATAAATAATATCCTGCACACCAGGGGCTTTTCTGGCTTCACTTAAAACCATATTTTGAATATTGCCTTTTGCAATGGTGCTGCACACAAAAACACCATACAGCAGGCCATGAATTTTATGCTCGGCAGTAAATTTTGCTTTACCTGTAACTTTTGCAAGTCCGTCTGCCCGGTCATCTTCCGGTAGGGGTTTATAATGTATTTATTAAGATATTGCCCATACTGTTATTGCTTGAAAGATGAATTGTTATGTAATAAATATTTATTCAACAGCCTTAGTTAATGCTTCCAAAATTGCTGCTTTACCCATTTTTATTTTGTAAGCATTGTGTTTATATGTTTTTGCGCCTTCCATTGCCATAGCTGCGGCTTCTTTGTATAGTTGTTGAAAGCAGCTTTGCCTGTTAAAAATTTTTCTGCTTCCGTTAACCGCCATGGCTTGTGGGCCACACCGCCCATTACAAGGCTTGCATTTTTAATAATGCTATCTTTTACTTCTAATGCAACTGCAACGGATACTAATGCAAAAGCATACGACAAACGATCCCGGATTTTTAAATAGTAAGCTTTATTAAAATTGTTGTCAGGTATATGTATGGCTGTAATCAAATCTCCGGTTTGTAAATTGTTATCCAACTCTGGTGTATCACCCGGCAGGCGATGAAAATCGACAAACAATATTTTTTTGTCACCCTTTTGCCCTGTTATATGCACTGTTGCATTTAATGCTGCCAATGCCACACACATATCACTCGGGTGTACAGCAATACATTTATCGCTTGCACCAAAAACAGCATGCATACGGTTGTAACCTTCTATAGCACCGCAACCACTACCGGGGTTACGTTTATTACAGGGCATGATAATATCATAAAAGTAGGAACACCGTGTACGTTGCATAATATTGCCACCCACGGTTGCCATATTACGTATTGTGCAGAAGCCCCTGCATTTAATGCCATGGCCAATAGCGGATATTTTGTTTTTACCAGTTCATGTTCTGCTGCAGCACTGTTTGCACTAATGCGCCAATGGTTATTCCCTTTGCATCGCTCTTATATTTTTTAAAGACAGCCCTGTAATATCAATCAAACGTTCCGGTGCGGCAATGACACTTTCTTCATCAGGTCAACCAAATTGGTACCGCCTGCAATAAACTGGGCGCGTTGCATTTTTTAATCCGGGCATCAATAGCTGCTTTAGCAATGGTGGCTTTTGTGTATTCAAAATTTATCATAAAAGCTGCCCTCCTTTTTTTACTTCGGTAATGGCATCAATAATATTGGGGTAAGCACCGCAGCGGCAAATATTACCACTCATATATTCCCGTATGTCTTCGGATGTATTGGCATGGCCTTCACTGATGCAGCAATGGCACTCATAATTTGCCCGGGTGTGCAATAACCACACTGAAAACCGTCATGCTTCATAAAGGCGTGTTGCATAGGATGTAGAGTGTCGCCATTGGCAAGCCCTTCAATAGTGGTTACTTTTTTTCCGTGGTTCATTACTGCCAGCGAAAGGCAAGAGTTTATGCGTTTCCCATCCACATGTACTGCAAGCAACCGCACTGGCCATGGTCGCAGCCTTTTTTAGTACCGGTTAAGTCTAATTGCTCCCTTAGTAAATCCAGCAATGTTACACGGGGCTCTACAGTAAGTGAATATGGTTGCCCGTTTATTTGCAGTTGCAGCGTAACTTTTTCAAAATATTCCGCCAGTTGTTCATCATGTTCACCGGCTTTTGCAAGCAATGGCGGCATGGCGGCTAATGCAGCAATGGCGGTTGATTTTTTAAGAAACTGGCGACGCCCATCATTGGAGCTATTGGGTGAATCATTTGTGTGCATAACATTAATTGTAATAAACTAAAGTTAGGTTTTGTAAAACAAAAAAAGAAATAAAGGTGGGAGTGGGTGCTTTAAAGAATCAATCCTTCCACAAAAAAGGGAAAAGAATTACTGATAAAAGGATAATCAGTAAGTCCAGTGCAATAAGCAATAGCACCGTAGTTGCTGAAACGGTAAGCAATGGTGCAAAGGCAGCATTTGATAAACGCATTAATAATACTAATTGCGGAATAATAACGGGGAAACCAAGCACCGCCATAATAGCTGCATTCTGCTGTGCCCTTGCGGCAATTGCGGCAAGGAAACTGAATACTAAGCTAAGACTCCACCCACCCAATATTACCAAGCCAATAAACTGCCCGGCCTTTTGCATGGGGTTGCCCATTAAAAGAGTGAAGAGCAATAAACCCATCAACCCCATTACCAGCATTATGATGGTGTTGTACAATAATTTTGCCAGCACAAATGTTATCGGACTGCTGATAGAATAATAGTACAGCATCCGGCCACGGCTATCCTGTAAAAAACTTTTTGCTACTGCGTTAATACAGATGAATAATTGTATGACCCAAAAAAGACCGTTCCATACTTTGCTCTCCGGTTCATCAATAGCCATAAACAAAACAAAGATGGTGGCGAAGATGTAAAGCAAAATACCATAGAAACTATATTGCTGCCTTACTTCCAGCAACAGGTCTTTTTTTAGCAGAGTTAGTATTTGTGTTATCTGGCTGATGATATTTATTATTTATTATAACATTTCCTGCACCTTGGTTCATACACATCCGTGGCACCCAGCATTACCTGGTCTTCATTAGGAATTTTTCTGTAAGAATAATTGGCAATATTGCCGCACTGCTGGCAAATAGCATGCAGCTTGGTTACATAATCGGCCTTGGCTAGCAAATAAGGCATTTGCCCGAAGGGCTTGCCAAGATAATCCATATCCAGCCCGGCAACAATTACCCTGATGCCCCGGAAGGCCAGCTCATCACACACATTGGCAATTTCATTATCAAAAAACTGGGCTTCATCAATGCCAATTACATCCACATCACTTGCCATCAGCAATATTTTTTGCGAGTTATCAATAGGAGTGGAGTGGATGGCCGTGGCATCATGCGATACAATCTTTACTTCATCATACCGCACATCAATGGCGGGTTTAAAAATCTCTACTTTCAGGTTGGCAATTTTTACTCTTTTTAACCGGCGGATAAGCTCTTCCGTTTTTCCGCTGAACATGGAACCGCATATAACTTCAATGCTTCCCCTGCGTTCGCCACTATTATTAGGTTCAATAAACATTGTTAAGATTTATTATGATTGCCTGGTATTGCATTTTATTGGCAAACAGTTTGTAATTTTAGAAACTCAAGGTCATATTTTACATAGCAGCCATCAAAGTATCAATAATACACAATGGAACGAATCGAAACTCTTATCAACAAATTAAAAGAGCAGCTTGAACAACGGGCCGACCCGGCCAGTTGTTCGGCACAGTTCATTATTGCAGTTTGAATTAACGAAGCTGAAGTCTGCCAGACAACAAAGCCTTGGTACAGCCAAAGTAGCAGTAATGCTGCCATTTGCCCATGCAGTAGGTTCTGGTATGCGGCTGATATCGAAGCAATATGTGGCAATAGCCGGAGCAGGAAAAATATCCGCCGAAGCCTGCGCCAGTAAAAGAAATAAAAGAAACATTACTGGTGGATGAAGGTTCTGTTTCAATACTGCAAAAGAATGGCCAATTGGATATGGTCTTTGATCCTATGAAAGAAATACCCACCCTTATCCATCAGCCAGAGGAAAAGGAAGTAAACGATATTGGCAACGGTGCAGCAGGAATCGCTGAATGACAAATTGAAACAGGGAAAAACAGAACTGATGGAAGTGTTGAAAGAAACTCCTGTAAAAGATTTAAGAAAAGCAGTGGGTATTAATGACCGGTTTCTTTTTATCAATGAATTGTTCCGGGGCGATGAAAATATGTATGAACGAAGTATAAAAACGATCAACAGTTTTAATATTTATCCTGAAGCTGAATACTGGATCAACAGGGAACTTAAAGTAAAAATTGGCTGGAACAATGAACAGCGAAACAGTCCAGCATTTTGATCAGTTGGTTAAAAGACGTTTTTCCTGAATAAATTGGATTATTTTTTCTGTCGCCCCTTTGTTTGATTTTACAAAATTTGCCGCTGCATTACAACTTATCTTATAATCAGTTTTATTTGTAACAGTGTATTGATTAATTCTGATAACATTGCTCCATCTTTTTTTCATCGTAAAAGGGATACCTCCGCCACTTTCTGCAAGACCAATAGCTTCCGTATATTTTTTATAAACTGGTCCAAAGAGAACAGGTTTTCCATATACAGCGGCTTCCAGTACATTATGTACACCCATTGTTCTCAAGCCGCCGCCTATATAAGTAATGGTATGCATACTTATAAAGGCGGGAAAGCATACCGATGTTGTCGATTATCAAGAGTACTTAGCGGGTTGTGAGTTGCAGGCTGCAAGTTCGAGAATAACAGATAGAATCGGGAAATAAGCTTTTAATTGATGCTATATGTGTTTCATTTATTTCATGCGGGGCAATAATAAGTTTTAGATTATAGAGTTATTGATTGCTGCAAATGCTTTTTGCAAAACATCTTCATCCTCCGGCCAGGTGCTGCCGGCTACTATTGACTTTACTGTTGCCAATAAATTTTTCGATTACATGGCAATAGGTTCAAATCTTTCAGCGATTTCAATCACCCGGTCAAATCTTGTATCGCCGGAAACTGAACTGATAACTGATAAACCAAGTCATCTAATAATTTTTTTGAATCTTCATTTTGTACAAACAAATGGTCAAACCGTGAAAGCATTTTTCGTTGCAAGCTGCCATACCATTTAAAGAACGACATGATCTTTTCTGAACAGGGCAGAAATCAGCAACAAGGGAATATTTCTGTATTTTATTTTCTTTAGATAATAATACCAGAATTCATACTTAACAAAAATGACAAGCGATGGTTTTACGATTTCTAAAAACCGTTTGGCATTTCCGGCCCCATCCATCGGCAGATAAAAAATCCAATCGGCACCTTTGTAATCTTTTTGTACTTCATAACCGGAAGGAGAAAAGAAAGTAAGCAGTATTTTATAGTCGGGATACTTTGTTCTTAACTTTTCAATAACTGGCCTTCCCTGTTCAAACTCACCCAATGAAGCACAATGAATCCAGATTATTTTTTCACCGGCAGGAATAGCTTTGTTTAGTTTCTGCAAAAATATTCTTTCCTTCCATTTACCCATTTTTTGGCCTTAGGATTGAATAAAGCAGCCACATCGGTACCTGCCCTGAAAAGCAATAAAAAAATATTGTAAAAGAATACTGACAAATGCGTTGAATATGTGTGAAAAGCAAATGTAAAAGCATTCGGGTAAACTACCTATATTTTACTATTTTTGCGCGCACTTTAAACAGTTAAATAGAACCGAATGCAGACCTATACAAATGGTAGATACCAAAACCCAGTATCAGAAGATAAAGCCGAAGTGGACAAGGCTGTTATTGATGTGATGGAAAGTTCTGCTTTTATTAATGGCAAGCGGTACAGGATTTTGCGGCTAATCTTTGCTGCTTATCTCGGTGTCAAACATACTGCATTCCCTGTGCCAATGGAACAGATGCCTTGCAAATTGCCATGATGGCTCTTGACCTGCAACCCGGCGATGAAGTAATTACACCTTCTTTTACCTATATAGCTACTACCGAAGTAGTTGCATTACTTCAGACTGAAACCGGTTTTTGTGGAAGTAGATCCTAAAACATTTTGTATTGATCCGGCGGCTATTGAAAAAGCCATCACTCCAAAAACAAAAGCAATCGTTCCGGTTCATCTATATGGCCAGGCTGCACCAATGGAAGAAATAATGGCAATTGCAAAAAAACATAACCTTTTTGTAATAGAAGATAATGCACAGGCCATTGGTTGTGATTATACTTTTTCAAATGGTACAAAAAAGAAAACAGGGACCATTGGACATATTGGTACCACTTCTTTCTATCCTTCAAAAAATCTTGGTGGCTTTGGCGATGGCGGCGCAATATTTACCAATGATGATGAATTGGCTGCAAAAATGAAAATGATCGCCAATCATGGGCAAAGCCGACAATATTATCATGATATAGTGGGCTGCAACAGCCGGCTAGATACTATTCAGGCTGCCATACTTGAATATAAAATTGAAACATCTGGATGAATATATTGATGCCAGAAGGCGCTAGCCGATTTTTATGACAAAGCATTTGCCGGATCCAACCAAAATAACAACTCCTTTCAGGGCTGCTTATAGCCACCATGTTTTTCATCAATACACTATTCTGCTGGAAGGTGTTGACAGAAATGGGTTGAAGCAGTTTCTGGCTGAAAACAATATCCCTGCCATGATCTATTACCCTGTGCCGGCGCATCAGCAGAAAATGTTTGAACAATTTAATGTGGCTTCTCAGACAATGCCGGTTACCGACTGGCTAACAGAAAGGGTAATCTCATTACCAATGCATACGGAATTGGATGAAGACCAATTGAATTATATTACTACCAAAGTTTTAGAATTTGTAAAATTAAAATTAAAAACTGAAACAATGAAAATTGCAGTTGTTGGAACAGGATATGTAGGTTTGGTAACAGGAACTTGTTTTGCAGAAACAGGAAATCATGTAACCTGTGTGGATATTGATGTAAACAAAGTGAACAAACTGTCGCAATGGTGAAATCACTATTTATGAACCAGGTCTTGAAAAACTTTTTCTCCGAAACCTGAAGGAAGGCCGTCTGAATTTTACAACCGATTTGGCAGAAGGAATAAAAGATGCAGCAATTATTTTCCTGGCATTGCCCACACCTCCCGGTGAAGATGGTTCTGCTGATTTGAAATATATATTAGGTGTTGCTGATGATTTAGGAAAATTATTAACAGATTATAAAGTAATAGTTGATAAAAGTACAGTGCCGGTAGGAACTGCAGAAAAAGTGCATACTGCTATTGCTAAAAATTACAAAGGTGAATTTGATGTGGTATCCAATCCTGAATTTTTAAGGGAAGGAGTAGCGGTAGAAGATTTTATGAAACCCGACCGGGTGGTAATTGGTACAAGATCAGAAAAAGCAAGAAAAGTGATGAGCTGATTTATATGCACCATTTGTACGCCAGGGCAACCCGGTTATATTTATGGATGAACGTTCTGCTGAATTAACAAAATATGCAGCTAATTCTTTTTTGGCCACTAAAGATTTCTTTCATGAATGAAATCGCCCAACTTTGTGAGAAGCTTGGTGCAGATGTGGATATGGTAAGGAGAGGAATTGGAAGTGATGACAGAATTGGAAAGCGGTTTTTATTTCCGGGTATTGGTTATGGCGGAAGTTGTTTCCCAAAAGATGTGCAGGCATTGGTAAAATCATCAGCAGAAGTAAATTATGAATTTCAAATTCTGAATGCAGTGATGGAAGTAAATGAAAACCAGAAACTGCACCTTGATCCCGGGCATTAAAAAATATTTTAATAATGATCTTGAAAGGAAAACATTTTGCAATGTGGGGATTGGCATTCAAGCCAAATACAGATGATATCCGTGAAGCACCGGCTTTATATATGATTGATGCATTGACAAGAAGAAGGTGCAACAGTAAGCGCATTTGATCCGGAAGCAATGAAGAATGTAAAAGAATTGATTGGTGATAAAATTATTATTGCAGAAAACCAGTATGATGCATTGGTAAGATGCCGATGCATTGATCATTGCAACAGAATGGAATGAATTCCGCACACCGGACTTTTCAAAAATTGACAGGCAGCCTCAAAAACAAAGTTATCTTCGACGGCAGGAATTTATTTGACCTTACTGCAATGAAAGACCTGGGATTTCATTATGAAAGTGTAGGAAGGGCTACAGTCAATTAAAATAAAACTATGGAACAAAAACGAGTATTAATAACAGGTGCGGCCGGTTTTCTTGGCTCACATCTTTGCGACCGTTTTATAAAAGAAGGTTATCATGTTATTGGAATGGATAATCTGATAACAGGTGACTTGCGCAATATTGAACATCTTATTCAAACTAGAACAGTTTGAATTTTATCATCATGATGTAACAAAGTTCATCCATATTCCCGGGCAACTTGATTATATTCTGCATTTTGCATCGCCTGCAAGTCCGATTGATTATTTAAAAATCCCCATCCAAACATTAAAAGTGGGGGCAATGGGTACGCATAATTGTCTTGGGCTTGCCAAAGCAAAAGGTGCAAGGATGCTGGTGGCATCTACAAGTGAAGTGTATGGTGATCCGCTAGTGCATCCGCAAACAGAAGAATACTGGGGCAATGTAAATCCTGTTGGCCCGAGGGGTGTGTATGATGAAGCAAAGAGATATATGGAATCTATTACGATGGCTTATCATACTTTTCATGGAGTGGAAACAAGGATCGTCAGGATATTTAATACTTATGGCCCAAGGATGCGGTTAAATGATGGAAGGGCATTGCCTGCATTTATTGGTCAGGCATTGCGGGGCGAAGACCTGACTGTTTTTGGCGATGGTTCGCAGACAAGAAGATTTTGTTATGTGGATGATTTGGTGGAAGGTATATATCAGATTATTGTTGAGTGATTACACTATGCCTGTAAATATTGGCAACCCCGACGAAATATCATTAAAAGATTTTGCAGAAGAAATACTTGCCTTAACAGGTAATAAAGTAAAAATAATTTACAAACCATTGCCGGTAGATGACCCAAAGCAACGGAAACCGGATATCACAAAAGCAAAAGCAATACTGGGATGGGAACCAAAGGTAGACGGAGTGAAGGATTGAAAATTACTTATGAATATTTTAAGTCGTTGCCGGAAAAGAATTAAACAAACTACCCAAAGAATTTAAAAGTCAAAATAAATAAAATTAATGTACAAGGATTTAGTAGATAAGAAAGCAAAACTGGCCGTGATTGGTTTAGGATATGTAGGCCTGCCATTGCACTGGAGTTTGCAAAAAAAATATCAGTAATCGGATTCGACATCAATCCAAAACGCATTGATATGATGCGAAAAAGTGCATTGACCCCAGCAATGAATTAGAGGAAGATGCATTTAAAGGTTGTGATATTGTTTTTACCGATTCATTGGATGTGTTGAGGGAGGCAAAGTTTTTTATTGTAGCTGTTCCTACACCAGTAGATGAACATAATGTACCGGATCTTAACTCCCGTTAAGAAAGCATCTGAAACAGTTGGAAAAGTTATCAAGAAAGGCGATTATGTGGTGTTTGAATCAACCGTTTATCCCGGCTGTACAGAAGAAGATTGTTTGCCGATTATTGAAAAATTATCTGGCTTAAAAAGCATTACTGATTTTAAATTGGGTTATTCACCAGAAAGAATTAACCCGGGAGATAAAAATAATACACTGGCAACAATTAGTAAAAGTTGCTTCGGGCTGCGATGCAGAATCGCTGGAAGAAATTGCAAAAACCTATGAATTGGTGGTAACTGCCGGGGTACACAGGGCATCATCAATAAAAGTTGCAGAAGCAGCAAAAATTATTGAGAATACACAACGGGACCTGAACATTGCCTTAATGAATGAACTGTCCATCATTTTTAATATGATGAACATCAATACTTATGAAGTTCTGGAAGCGGCAGGAACAAAATGGAATTTTCTTAAAATTTCATCCGGGACTGGTTGGCGGTCATTGCATCGGTGTTGATCCATATTATCTTACCTACAAAGCCAGAGGAATTGGGCTATGATGCAGAAGTAATATTGCCGGATCGAAACATCAATGATAATATGGCGAAGTATGTTGCCAAAACGGTAGTTCAGCATATTATTAAAAATACAGCGGATGTAAAAATGTCCAAAGTGTTGGTGAAAGGGGCTACGTTTAAAGAAAATGTAAGCGATATCAGAAATTCAAAAGTAGCAGATGTAGTAAAGGCATTGCAATCTTACTATGTAAATGTGGATGTGGAAGATCCTTATGCTGATTCGGATGAACTAAAACATGAATATGGATTTGGCCTTGCTGATAAAACAAGTAATGATTATGATGCCGTAATTATTACTGTGCCACACAAAGAATATACAGCACATGATGAAGTTATTTTGCAGGTATCACAAAACCGCATGGCAATGGTTGCCGACCTGAAAGGAATTTATAGAAATAAAATTACCAACAGAACTTACTGGAGTCTATAACCATTAATATGCCATTTAATACAAACAGAATTTCCCGGACTTACTGGTTTTTGAACCAGACTGTATTTGAAGACAACCGTGGTTATTTCTTTGAATCGTATAATGAAAATATTTTTCAAAATGATGGTATTGATATCCGTTGGGTACAGGACAACCAATCATCTTCAACTTATGGTGTTATACGGGCATTGCATTATCAGTTGCCCCCGTTTGCACAAGCAAAACTGGTAAGGGTGCTAAGAGGAAAAATATTGGATGTGGTGGTTGACATCCGTAAGGGTTCACCCACTTATGGTAAACCTTTCAGCAAAGTACTATCTGCAAAAAATAAACGACAATTGTTTATACCAAAGGGATTTGCTCATGGTTTTTCTGTGCTGAGTGAAAAGGCTGAAGTGCTGTATAAATGCGATACGTTTTATAATAAAGAAAGCGAAGCCGGAATAATTTATAATGATGCTGAACTGAATATTGATTGGAGGATTCCTGTAGAAGATGCCATGGTTTCTGATAAAGATAAAATGCTGCCTCACTTTTGCTCAATGTAATAATAGCTTTGTATTTGAAGGATGATGCAACCAGTTATCCGGATATTGGTAACCGGTTCCAACGGACAGTTAGGAAAAGAGTTGAAGGCTATTGCTGCGGCTTATCCGCAATTTGATTTCATTTTTTTATCAAGGGAGGATTTACCTATTCATCATTTTGAAATGGTGCGGAACTATTTCAATGTTTACAATCCGCAGTATCCTAATTAATTGTGCGGCTTATACTGCTGTTGACAGGGCTGAAAGAGAAAGATAAAGCCTTCCAGGTAAATGGAGAAGCAGTGGGTGTTCTGGCGGCCGTATGTAAAGAAAACAATTGCCGCTTCATTCATATTTCAACAGATTATGTTTTTGATGGTACTGCGAATATTCCATATAAGGAAGATGATGCGATAAATCCGCAAGGAGTTTACGGTTTATCAAAAGCAGAAGGCGAGAAGGAGGCTATGCAATATAATCCTGATAGTATCATCATCCGCACTGCATGGGTTTATTCTGAGTTTGGCAAAAATTTTGTAAAAACAATGCTCAAGCTGATGCAGGAAAGGGAAGAAATAAAAGTGGTGAACGATCAGGTGGGTTCACCAACTTATGCAGCAGATTTAGCTGAAGCCATATTGAGTATCATTTCATCTGACAAATGGTTTCCGGGTATTTATCATTATACCAATGAAGGAACAATAACCTGGTTTGATTTTGCTACAGCTATAAAAGAATTATCTGGCAGCGATTGCAAGGTATTGCCAATACCCACGAGTCAATTTCCCACACCTGCAAAGCGGCCTGCTTATTCTGTTTTGGATAAAACCAAATTCAAAACAACTTTTAATTTGCCAATAAAAGATTGGAAAGAAAGCCTGAAGGAATGTTTGAGTAAGTTGAAGTGAGCCATCCCTTCGTTTTCATCAAATTTTGCTGCTAACTTTGTTACAATTAATGCTTGATAAGTTTAAACATATAGTAGCTTCCCGGAACCTTTTTTCTTCAACAGATAAACTGTTGCTTGCTGTAAGTGGTGGTGTGGATTCCGTAGTGCTTTGTGAATTATGCCACCAGGCCGGATATAATTTCACTATTGCCCACTGCAATTTTAAGTTAAGAGGGGAGGAGAGTGAAAGGGATGAACAGTTTGTAAAAGAACTTGCAAAGAAATACAACACTGAAGTTTTCTTAAAGAGATTTGATACAGAAAAATACTCGACTGACAATAAACTTTCAACCCAGGAGGCTGCCAGAAAATTAAGATACGATTGGTTTGCAGAGTTGCTAGTTAATATGAACTCGAAATTCAAAACTCCAAACTCTCTTTTAACCGCTCATCATGCTGATGATAACAATGAAACATTGCTGATGAATTTTTTCAGGGGAACAGGCCTTCATGGGTTAACAGCAATAGCTGAAAAAACTGGCAATATAAGAAGGCCATTGTTGGATTTTTCTAAGGAAGAATTAATTTCTTTTGCAAAAGAAAATAAATTGAGGTTTGTTGAAGATTCATCAAATAATTCATCTAAGTACACAAGAAATTTTTTTAGAAATGAATTGCTGCCTGCCATCAGAAAAGTATATCCGCAGGTAAATGAAAATCTTAGCGATAATATTGAACGGTTTAAAGAAATAGAAAAACTCTATAATTATTCTGTTGGGGGATTAAAGAAAAAACTATGCAGACAAAAAGGGAATGAAACACATATCCCTGTAAAGCAATTGATGCAACACAACAACCGGGCATTAATTTATGAAATCATTCATCCCTTTGGGTTCCTGGAAAAACAAGTGGACGAAGTAATCAAGCTCTCGCAAAGCGAATCGGGTAAATATTTATCTGCACCAGCGGGTAATTACCGCATCATCCGCCACAGGCATTGGTTTATTATCAGTCCAGTGAAGCCAGATGAATCAAAGAATATTATTATTGAAAACTCAGATAAAGAAATATTGTTTGATTCGGGAAAACTTCAAATTGAAACAACTCCAAACCCCAAACCCCAAACCTCAAACTCAACCGCTTCTCTCGATTTAAAACAAATCACTTACCCATTGCTGCTGCGTAAATGGAAAACCGGCGATTATTTTTATCCATTGGGTATGAAGAAAAAAAGAAAATTGCCCGTTTTTTAATTGACCAGAAACTTTCTAAAACAGAAAAAGAAAATGTGTGGGTGCTTGAAAGTAACCAACGTATTATTTGGGTAGTGGGTTACAGGATTGATGAACGGTTTAAGGTAACAGAGAAAACAAAACAGGTGCTACAATTAGTTTACAAAACTGGTTAACGGCCAAATTGTATCCAGTCAGAAGGACTGGCATTCTTTATTTGCTCAACAAAAGCTTCAAGCACCGGGTAGTTGGAAAAAGCGAAGCATAAAAGAATAGTTATACCAACACCAAACAATGCACCAAAAATATGTGCTGAATGATTGATGTTGCCGCCACCTCTTTTGTCTAACCAGCTCGATACTGCCAGGTAAATAAGCCCAAAAATAAATCCGGCAACAAAAACAGGGATGAAAAATAAACCCATCCCCATAAGCGGTTTAAGTAATATGCCTGTAAATATTACTGCTGACACAGCGCCGGATGCACCGAGGCTCCGGTAATGATAATTGTCTTTATTTTTTAAATAGGTGGGCAGCAGGCTTGCCATTAAAGCAAGTACATACATACCGAGGTACATCAGCCTGCCCTTGCTTCCAAAAATGTCAATAAAATTATATTCGACACCTAAGTTAACCGGGCCGTTCGGTGTTTCAACCCTGCCGATGCCAAACATATACAGGGCTAGCATATTAAAAATTAAATGCCCCCAGTCTGCATGAATAAGCCCTGAAGAAAAGAAACGGTAGTACTGGCCCCTATTTACTGATGGGGGATAAAAAATAAGCTGCTCCATTGTACGGGGATTATTAAATGCCCCGATTGAAACCAAAACTGTAGCAGCGATAATTATTAATGTTACCGAAAATTCCATATTCGTAGTTTATAGGCCTTGAAAATAAGTGAAATTTATTTATGATGGTATTTCTCGTTTTTCAAAATGGTGCAGGCTCTGTAAACTTGCTCGGCCAATATAAGCCTTACCAACTGGTGCGGAAATACTAATTGCGAGAGGCTCCATTTATAGTTTGCTATTTTTAAAACTGCTTCATCTATGCCATAGGCACCACCAATTAAAAAAATCAATTGTTTGTTGCTCGCATTTGCCCTTGCTTGTATAAAGGCAGCCAACCCTTCGGAGCTTAATTGTTTGCCTCTTTCATCTAATGTTACTAAATAATCATCTTTACCAAGCAATTGTAAAATGGTTTCTCCTTCTTTCTTTTTTAAATCCATTTCACTTAAAATCCCGGCATTTTTTGGTTGTGGTATAATGTTCCAGTCCACTTTATAATACCTTGAGATGCGGCGGGTAAAATCTTCCACACCTTCTTTTATATACGGGTCATTATTTTTTCCAACAGACCAGAAAGAAATCTTCATAATACCCCCATCCCCTAAAGGGGGGTTATAGGGAAGGGTAAAGATAACAATCCCATTATTATTTTATTGTGTTTATCATGCTTTGAAAGACGATGTAATATTGGGCAAACCAAATAAAAAAGCCATTCTGTGTTAAGGAATGGCTTATAAAAAATTGCTTACTGTTTTATTTTATCTCATAATCTTTTTTAAAAGACATCAAAGTAGAACGGTAAAGCACATTGTTGCTGTCTAATGCCGCAGCTTTAGTATAGTACTGGTAAGCTTCAGATAAATAGTGTGCATCTTCCAACATAAAACCAAGGCGGTAAGCTTGTTCAGCAGGGGCTTCAAATGCTGCACCTTGTTTTTTCATTTCATCAAGCATTTTTGAAAAAGCTTCTTTGGTTATATAGTTTAAAATTTTTCGTTCATCATTCTCTTCACCTTTTACAGCCGAAATCCAGAGATAACTTTCGCCAGCTTTCATTTTTGATGCAAAAGACGTAATAGGGATTTTTAATTTTCCTACCGAAGTATTATAAAAAGGTTCGGCAATATTATCTGCTTTATACAGCCTGAAATCATAATCTTTTGCTTCTGAGTAAGATTTCCAGGAAAGGGGAAAATCACCTGAAGAATAGTTCAGTGTATCCAATCTTGGATCAACCCAGATATTATTAATACTTCTTGTTACCGCACCCACATTATTCATATAAGCTTTGCGGTTACTACCAGCTGATCCGGATGGTTTTGTCATTTGTGCCCAAACATATTTTACATAATTGGCACTAACAGATCCGCCATTTACTTTACAGGAGTCGCCAAAACTGGTAAGCTTGTAAGTACCGGCTTTAGTAATGGTAAACATGGCAGCCTCATTACAAATTAATGTAACAGCAGAAGCAGGGCCTACTTTAATAATTGAAGCACCTGTCATGGTCTTACCCACTTTGGCTTTGCTTTCAGCATTGTTTTCTACTACAGCCACATTGCCTTTAAAGCTATAAAGCAGGAAACTGCTTTGTGCATTTACAATTGCAACAGCAAGAAACAGGATAAAGAATAATTGAAACTTTTTCATTTCGGTTTGTTGTTTATGGTTAAAAGAACTTAATTAATGATGATGTGGTTTAAACACTGTTTGATAGCCAAATTTTTTATGCATCCACTGCGCCCAAGCCTCATAAAAATAGATTACATCGACGGCCATTATAATTACAATCAGGCTCATTTTCATATCTACCTTTAGCCGGTACTGGTCATATAAAAAAATACCCAGGTAGGTAAAAAGTATAAGAGCTGATACCTGTGCAATTTTTGCCACTAGGTGAAACCAGATATGGCTTTCCAGATAATAATGTATAAAGAACGACATGAACAACCAACAGACGGCAATTGCAATCAAAAGGTTTACCCACGAAGGTACTTTTTTTACGTAATTATTGTCCAGGATCATAGATATTATGTTGGCATGCACCACAATACCATTCATATCGGGGATAGATTTACCTGCAAACTTTTCATTCATCGGAGTGAATTTTTTATCCGATATATCATTTTTGTCAAGATTTATGTATCCAAACAATACTATTTTTCCTGTTAAAGCAGACGGGTCAACCTGATTGTCAAGAAGGCTCTCATGTTCAATAATCTGGTATTGCTGCGTTTTTCTTTCATAATTAACTAAAACCTTTTGTCCAGCTTTACTTTTAATTTTATTAAAACTAATAGTGTCGTACTTCTCAATGATTGTTGAAGTGAAAGAGGGGAAGGATTTGCCATTATGGTCTTTTAAAAAAGGCTCATAATAACGGGTTGTAGAAGTTTCTTCATTAAAAAAATTTACATAGGCATAGGAGGATGCAGTTTTGAAATAATCGCCTGAAATATTAATTGTATCTCCATCTTTTCCAGATAATTCAAGTTTGGCTGCCGCCACAAGATTTTTATGCTTGCTAAAAGTCGCATTTAGCATCGAGTCTTTCAAAGGGTCTTTCTCTTGAAAAAATAAAGCATCAAGTGCCATAACCTTTGGTTTCATTTCCCCTGCTTTATCAATCATCATTGATAATAATTCCCTGTCTGCATTGCCTATATTAACAATAACTATTCTCTTATCCAATGGTGTATGCCCCCCCTTATCAAGCTTAGAATAGCTGATATCATTATAATCGAAATCTTTAAGCCCTAGTTTTATAGGATTCAAAAACCCTAAATTCAACGGGATTGCACCCAGCCCAACTATAAAAATAAACACCCACAACGTTGCAAAAATCGTATCCCTCTCATACAAATACTTAGTAAAGCGGCTATGAAATTTCTTCTTCTGTTTTTTTTGAGGTGTACTATGTGTATGTTCTTCGTGGCTCATAAACCTGCTTTGCGGGTTGGTGGTTTGTTTAATGATTTGGTAAAGAACTGCAAGGTTGCAACTTTTCACTTCTTTAACACTACTCAAAAAAGGGTATTTTATCTTTTTTTGTCCTGTTTTATGTCCATAAGGCCTTCTATACCCTTGTAAATACGTATTTTAGACGGGATAAATTTATGCGAAATTGGCTTAAAATACTAATTATTAGCTCCTTGCTATTGCAGGTATTTAGTACAGATGCTATGGGGCAGGAGATAGCACCACCTAAGCCCAGGGATACCACCATTCTGGGGCCTCAGACCTTTGCCATGGTTATTGGCATCTCCAAGTACAAATATGTAAGGCCGCTAAACTATGCAGATAAAGATGCAGAAATGTTTAGGGATTATCTCAAATCTCCCGCCGGGGGCAAATTGAGCAGCGATAATATTTATACATTATTAAACGAACAGGGTACCCTTGCCAATTTTATTACAAAAGGTTTTGCATGGCTAAAGGCCAAGCGGTTGCAAAAAGGGGACAGGCTTTTTATTTATATGGCCGGCCATGGCGATGCTATTGATGAAAACGACTATTTCTATATTACCTACGATTGTAACCCGGCGGGTGATAAAAATAATTATATAGCCGGTGGTGCTATACAGATGTATAACATTAAAAATAAGATTGCCAAAGAAACGGCCAAAGGGGTAGAGGTGTTTTTTATTATGGATGCCTGCCGTACCAGCGAATTACCCGGTGGTGCAGAAGGCCAGAGTGTATTAAACTCGGCTATCTCAGAAAAAAGATCTGGCGAAATAATTATGCTGGCCACCGGGGCGGGTCAGGAGTCGTTAGAAGATGCAACCCTGGGTACCGGCCACGGCCTTTTTACATATTACCTTGTTGATGGCTTAAACGGTTTGGCAGACGGGGAAGAAAAGAAAGACAACAGTATTACCGTTGCTGAAATACAAAAGTATATTGATAAGAATGTACCTACTGTCGCACAAAGTATTTTTAAAAAGAAACAAGATCCCTTTTTCTGCTGCTCAGAAAACAGTGAAAAAATTGTAAGCATAGTAGATACTGCGTATTTAAAAAAATGGATAGAGTTAAAAAAAATGCAGTCAAAAGGCGGGGGCACATCAATAGCACCAAGAGGCAGGAGTGTGTTTGGCCGGGCAGATACCTTGCTGATAGAAGCCTACAATTTATTTAATACAGCCGTAAAAGAAAGCCGCCTTACCGGAAAAAACTCTGCGGAATTTTATTATGACTTAATGGCCAAAAGGTTTCCTGGCAATTCATATACTATCGATGCACAATCCACATTAGCTGTTGAATTCATCAACTTTGCACAAAGCAAAATCAACCTGTATCTTGATTGCAAAGATGCCTCCAGCATACAGAGGATAAGAGCCCAGATAGATGAAGATGAAAAAACAGATGAAACAATGACCAGCCTTAACAGGATGGAAAAAGTGGCACAGCAGGAGTTTTATGAAGTAGGCATTATGCTGGAAAAAGCTATTGGTTTTATACTGCCCGACGATCCTGACTTTGCGGAATCGCTGCGGGGAAGGATGTATTTTTTTAAAGCAAGGGGTTATTTTAACCGCAGTAAAAAACTGGTGGATATAAATAATGCTTTTCAATATGCCTATAGGGCTTATGCGGCAGATAGGAAAGCGGCGTATGTGCTTAACACAATTTCATCGCTTCATCTGGATAATAACAGATATGACAGTGCCATCATTTATGCCATGCAGGCCATAGCCACTGCCCCCAAATGGAGATACCCTTATATTACCCTGGCTTTCGCTTATAAAACACAAAACCGCCCCGATTCTGCAATAAAATATTATCGTAAATCAATTGAAGTGGATGCGAATAACCCGGATGCCTATGTGGATTTGGGGCATTATTATTATTCTTTATCAAAAGGAGATTCTGCAATTGCCAATTATGAAAAGGCACTAAGTATAGATCCCAATAATACCTATGCAAGTAATAATATCGGGTGGTTGTACCATGATACAAAAAAGTATGGACAGGCAATTACTTACTTTAAAAGAAGTATTGCAGCAGACCCCAAATTTGTAAATGCCTACAACGGCATTGCAAAAACTTTTTTTGAAATACAACAGTACGATTCTGCCCGCATTTATTATTCAAAAGCATTTTCCAACTACCAGGATAAATCTATTGTAAATGTGTATATCGGTAATTTTTACCGGGATTTAAAGCAATACGATTCGGCTAAAACATATTACAGGCTTGCAGCAGAATTAGATCCTAACTACGAAGAAGCCTTTAATGATTTGGGCAAAGCCTCTTTTGAATTGAAGCAATACGATTCAGCTGTGTACTATTACCGGAAAGCTTTGCAGGTAAACCCTTATTCAGCCTTTGCATTGATAAATACCGGGCTTGTATTTAAAGAATTAAAGCAAAAAGACTCAACCCATTATTATTTTGAACAAGCAGTTATCTCAGAACCGGGCAACCCTTCTATATTAAATAACCTGGGGGTTATTTATGGGCAGGAAAAAAACTATGATACAGCCAGGATTTATTTTCGAAGAGCATTGGATGTGAGGCCTGATTATAAACCGGCGTCAAATAACATACTTAAAATATTCCGGGAGCAGGGCCTGCTGGATTCCGTTACCAATTTCCTGAAAGGTTCATCAACTATTGATCCTAACAGCCCGCAGCATTTCAGCGACATGGGTATGGCTTTCCTGGAACAAAAAAGGTATGACTCTGCAAGAACATATATACGCAGGGCATTGATAAAAGACCCGTTAAACCCGCAGTTCGTAAATAACATGGGGCTTGTATTAAATGGGATGAAGCAATACGACTCTGCCCGCATTTATATGCAAAGGGCATATCGCCTTGATCCGGAGAACCCTGTAATATGGCTGAACCTTGCCACTGTTTTCAGGCAATTAAAACAAACAGATTCGTCGGCTTACTATTATAAAAAGCAATTATACAAAAGGACCGAGGCCAATGCACAGCTTTTTTTTGCCATCGGCAATTATTTTGATGATTTGAAAGTATATGATTCGGCAGTGGTTTATTTCAGGAAAGCTGTTACAATGGATAAAAATTATTACCAGGCTTATACAGGGGCGGGTAATTCTTTTATGAAAATGGAAATGTATGACTCTGCAAAACAATATTTCAGTCAGGCAGTCATCATCAAGCCTGATTATGTAACTGCTTCATTAAACCTCGGCCTCATGTACCATGCACTGGCGCAATATGATTCTGCGGTGGTGCATATCCAAAACGCCATTCGTTTAGATCCGGAAAAAGGGAAGAATTATTATTTGCTTGCAACAAGCTATGCGTTGGGGAACAAACCGGAACAGGCGATTCTCTATTTGCGGCAGGCTTATGAAAGAGGTTATAAAAACACAGAAACCCTGTTGACCGACCCCGACCTTTCAGGATTGAAAGACTACAAGGAGTTTCAGGCATTACTCGATAGGTATGTGCCGGGGTGGAGAGATAAATAAAAATAAATTTGGAATTCTACGAAACATTCGTAATATTTACGAAAATTTCGTAGAAATGGAAAAGCTCACCCATGTAGAAGAAGAAGCCATGCAGGCCGTATGGCGCACCGGCGAAGGCAATGTGAAAGCCTTTATGGAACACTTTGACGAAGCCATTCCTTACACCACTGTAGCCTCTACCATAAAAAATTTAGAGAAGAAAGGATATCTCAGCAGTCGCCTGCTAGGAAATGCTTATATATACAAGCCTGCTGTTACAGAAGCTGATTACAAAAAGAAATTCATGAATGGAGTAGTGAAGGAATATTTTGATAATTCTTATAAAGAGTTGGTGAACTTCTTTGTAGAGCAGAAAAAATTATCTGCCAAAGAATTGAAAGAGATTATCAATATGATTGAAAACAATAAATAATCTGCGCCATGTCAGCACTTGTAGAATACTTTATAAAATTATCCATCAGCCTGGCGGTAGTATGGTTATTCTATCAATTTGTATTACGCCGGTTGACATTTTATAACCATAACCGTTGGTACTTGCTTGGCTATAGTTTGCTTTCATTTGTTATTCCGTTAGTTGATATAACACCTGCTTTGCATCAGAATGAGTTGACAAATAGCGGTGTGGTACAATGGGTGCCGTTGGTGTATAAAAATGCTGCCGCTAACACTTCACTCTCAGTTTGGAATATAATATCAATACTAGTTTTGGCAGGTATGTTGTTTATGCTGGTTCGGTTAGTAGTACAGTTAATCTCTTTCAGCAGGATGATGAAGAAAGCCACCCTGGTTTCAGCAGATGGTATTCAGCTATACCAGGTAAATGAGTCCATCATTCCATTTTCTTTTGGTAATGCCGTGTTTTTTAATGTAAATCTGCATACTACCGAAGAACTGGAAAAAATTATCCGCCACGAATTTGTGCATGTAAAGCAACGGCATAGCATAGATATTATTTTCAGCGAAATATTATGTCTGCTTAACTGGTTTAACCCTTTTGCCTGGATGATAAGAGCCGCTATACGGCAGAACCTGGAATTTGTTGCTGACAATAAAGTGCTGGAGAATGGCATCAACAAAAAACAATATCAATACCTGTTGCTGAAAGTAATCGGTGACAATCAATTTAGTATAGCTCAAAAATTCAATTTTTCGTCACTCAAAAAAAGAATAGCAATGATGAACAAAAACAAATCAACAAAAAAGCACCTGCTCAGGTTCCTGTTCCTGTTGCCGGTGCTTGCTTTTATCCTTGTTTCTTTTAGAAATGAAATCGGGGATAGCTTAACAGGAAAAAACAATGGTATAAATCAAATGCCTGTTGCGGTGACTGATACTATACCAGATGTTACTGAACGTAACAGTAAGGGGTATGTTATTAATGTTAAAAATAACAATGGTAACAGTTTACTGGTGATTAAAGACAAAGACGGCAAAGAAGTAAAACGGATGTTGTTAAAGGAGTGGAATGCAGATGCTTCAGCCAATGAAGCGAAGTATGGCGAAATACCACCACCGCCGCCGCCTGTAGGTTCGACAGCGAATCCAGAATTTATCACGACAAGTGATAATAATGTTGATTGGATAGAAGTATGGGTTAAAAACGGCAAAAAAGAAAAATACGATTTTAAAATTCCTGAGCAGAAAGCTGCATTCGAAAAAAAATATGGGAATATTGCCACCCCGCCACCACCACCACCGCCTCCATTTGAGTTATTAATAGACAAAGCTCCACCACCACCAATGCCACCATCTGTTTCTGACCTGCCGGAAAATATTACCAGTGTAGAGGTAAAAAATAATAAAGTAACAATAAAGCTTAAGAATGGTCAGATAGAACTCTATGATTTAAACAATCCGGCACAGGCACAAAAGTTTGAATCCCAATACGGGAAAATAGTAGTTCCGCCACCGCCGCCTCCTGGAATTAATGGAAAAGTGGTAGAAAGAAAAATTGCTGTCAAAGAGCATCGCAGTCCGATTGAGGGACTTAAATTATCTGACAATATCTTATATGTGGTAGATGGAGAAATTACAACGGCAGCTTCTATCAATAATATAAACCCAACAGCTATTAAATCTATTGATGTACTCAAGGGCAATTCTGCAACAGCACTCTATGGCGATAAGGGAAAAGAAGGCGTTATAGTAATTAAAACTAAAAAGGTAACGGAGGCGGAACTAATAACTACTTCCAACGGGTTGAAGGAAGTGTTGGTAAAGGGAAAGCCACTTACAAGTAGCAAAAGTCTGAAGGAAGTAGTGGTGGAAGAAAGGCCTTTATCTAAGAAAAGTGAAGCAGCTGCGCCATCGGTAATAACGGTTACAGGAAAGCCTCTAAAGAGTAACAAAAGTCTGAAAGAAGTGGTGGTAGAAGAAAGGCCGCTGGAAAATAAGGTTTCAGATTTAAAATAAATCTTGCTTATAAATACTTCAATTCTTCCTTATTAAAAAGCCGCAGTTGAAATGCGGCTTTTTAATTTACAGGTAATACCAGGGATTTCTTTTTGCGGCACTCATATACTTCCGCATATTGCGCCAAAAAGCCAGCACCATATAAATGATAATGGGAGAGCCCATCGTAAGGATGGAAGTGTACATGAAATATTGGCGGATCCGACTGGTGGCGATCCCCATCCGGTTCCCAATGGCTGAACAAACACCAAAGGCATTCCATTCCACAAAGCTTTTGAATTTGTTCATACTCCTAAGTTAGAACATCTATTCAAATAAGCCAATTTTGACCGGGAAAAACAGCCGGATTGTTGTAAATTCGCAGCACTTTAAGAACTCCTACGGCAATACTGCCTTATTGCTAAAAATTTTGAAAATTCTAATTTGCCATTTGCCATAGGAATTCTTAATTATTAATTCATAATTATTAATTACTCCCACATGGTATTCGACCTTGACCTCATCAAAAAATTGTACGCTGAAATGCCCGCCAAAGTGGATGCTGCCCGTAAAGCACTGGGTCGTCCGTTAACATTGGCCGAAAAAATCTTGTATTCTCATCTTTGGAAAGGGGTGGAGATAAAAGATTTCCCCCGTGGCAAATCCTATGTTGATTTTGCGCCGGATCGAGTTGCTATGCAGGATGCCACTGCACAAATGGCTTTGTTGCAGTTTGATACCACTGGTCGTAAAACTGTGGCCGTGCCGAGTACAGTGCATTGCGACCACCTGATTGTAGCAAAAGTAGAAGGCAAGCAGGATTTGGCTAAAGCCAAAACAGATAATGAGGAAGTCTTCAATTTCTTATCAACTATTTCTAATAAATACGGAATCGGTTTCTGGAAACCCGGTGCCGGTATCATTCACCAGGTAGTGTTGGAAAATTATGCATTCCCCGGTGGAATGATGATTGGAACTGATAGCCATACTGTAAATGCTGGTGGCCTTGGAATGGTGGCGATAGGTGTGGGTGGTGCCGATGCCTGTGATGTAATGGCCGGATTAAGCTGGGAATTATTAATGCCAAAATTGATTGGTGTAAAACTTACCGGTAAACTGAATGGCTGGACTGCACCGAAAGATGTGATTTTAAAAGTAGCTGGCATTCTTACCGTGAAAGGTGGAACCAATGCCATTGTAGAATATTTTGGAGAAGGAGCCACATCTATGAGTTGCACGGGTAAAGGAACCATCTGTAACATGGGTGCAGAGATAGGTGCTACTACTTCCACTTTTGGTTATGACGAAAGTATGAGCCGTTACCTATCAGCAACTGGCCGTGCCGAAGTAGCAGCCGAAGCAGATAAAATAAAAGAATACTTAACGGGTGATGCAGAAGCCTATGCCAACCCGGAAAAATATTTCGATCAGGTAATTGAAATTAACCTTGATACACTGGAACCGCATTTGAACGGCCCTTTTACTCCAGACTTAGCTACACCAATTTCAGAAATGAAAGCGGCCGCTGCTAAAAATAATTGGCCTACTAAAATTGAATTTGGTTTGATAGGCAGTTGCACCAACTCTTCCTATGAAGATATAAGCCGGGCCGTTAGTTTAGCAAAACAGGTTTCAGAAAAAGGATTGAAATTAAAATCAAACTTCACCATTACTCCCGGTAGTGAGTTGGTGCGATATACTATTGACAGAGATGGTTTCTTAGGAGTATTTGAAAAAATTGGTGCTACCGTTTTTGCCAATGCCTGTGGACCTTGTATTGGTATGTGGGACAGGGTAGGTGCAGAAAAAGCAGAACGCAATACTATCGTTCACTCTTTTAATAGAAACTTTGCAAAAAGAGCCGATGGCAATCCTAATACCATGGCCTTTGTTGCATCACCAGAATTGGTAACGGCATTAGCCATTGCCGGTGATTTGAATTTTAATCCACTCACCGATACATTAACCAATGATAAAGGCGAACAGGTAAAACTCGATCCGCCAAGTGGTGATGAATTACCAATCAGGGGTTTTGCAGTAGAAGATGCCGGCTACCAGGCACCTGCAGAAGATGGAAGTAAAGTACAGGTAGATGTAAAATTGGATAGCAAACGTCTGCAACTGTTAGCACCTTTTGCTCCGTGGGAAGGAACTGATTTGAAAGGATTGAAACTATTAATCAAAGCCAAAGGAAAATGTACTACTGACCATATCAGTATGGCAGGTCCATGGTTAAAGTTCCGTGGTCACTTAGATAATATCAGTAACAACATGCTGATTGGTGCATTGAATTTTTACAATGAGAAAACTGACAATGTAAAAAATCAATTGACGGGTGAATACGGAACAGTGCCCAACACACAAAGAGCTTACAAAGCTGCCGGTGTGGGAACGATTGTAGTAGGTGATGAAAACTATGGTGAAGGTTCATCCAGAGAACATGCCGCCATGGAGCCTAGGCATTTGGGTGTTCGGGTGGTTTTAGTAAAATCATTTGCCCGTATCCATGAAACCAACTTGAAAAAACAAGGAATGTTGGGAATCACTTTCGCCAACAAAGAAGATTACAATAAGATACTGGAAGATGATACGATTGATGTAATCGGTTTAACATCCTTCTCACCTGGTAAACCATTACAATTGGTATTGAACCATGCTGATGGAACAAGCGAAACAATTGAGGTAAACCATAGCTACAACCAACAGCAGATAGAATGGTTTAAAGCCGGAGGTGCATTAAATGTTATCAGAAGCGAATTTGCAAAAGGGTAAACATCTCAAAAGCGAATAAAAGGAAGTTTATTAGATTAAATAAAACCGATTTTTATTTTGGGAGTCAGAAATGAATTAAATATCTGGGAAAAGAGAGTTTTTGGTTTGTCTAAAAAAATATTTGCAACCAGTATTATAGATGTTAGAAATAAACTATATTTAAGATAATTTATAAACTAAGTACTATGAAAAAGTGTTTTCTTCTTCTTTTAAACTTTGGTATAATTTCAATTGGTTTTTGTCAGAACATAAAAATAAGTAAAACACAAGCCCCGGTTTCTACCCAGATTGTTAACAAAGGCGAGAGTTTAACACCTAAAGGATTTCAGCTTCCTAATTTAACTTATGCCCAACGTAACGCAATTATTTCTCCAACGGCTGGGCTTGTTATATACTGTAAAGATTGTGGCTTAAATGGAGGGGAACCACAATATTTTAATGGGAGTAATTGGTTAAATATGCTTGGTGGGGTAGCACTAACCGGACCAATTGCAACTCCTCCTGTAGAAGTTGTAGTGCTGCCACCAGCAAATCTTGCAATCGGCGATACCTGGGGCGGTGGTAAGGTTGCTTATATTCTTCAACCAGGTGATGCTGGTTATAGTCCAACAGCAATTCATGGCTTAATAGCTGCCCCCACTGATCAGAGTACTGGTATTCCCTATGCAGTGCCTCAAAATAATCAGCATATAACAGGTACTACAAGTATTGAGATTGGGACTGGTTTAGCAAATACTAATGCAATTGTTGCTAATCTCGGGGCAGGAAATTATGCAGCTCAAATATGTTCCGATTTGGTTTTAAGCGGATTTTCAGATTGGTATTTACCCAGCAAAAAGGAATTGCAAGCTCTTTTTCTAAATAAAGACATAATTGGTGGGTTTGGAAATTTTTTCTATTGGAGCTCCAGCGAAGACGATGATGGGTCAATGACAATCAGGCCAATTGCACATTATTTTGTTTTTCCCGATGTAAGATGGCAGCCAAGCCAGTATTTGTATAGAGTGCGGGCGATAAGGTCGTTTTAGTATTTGATAAATGTCTTCACTTTTTTCCTGTTTGATTTATTCACCAGATTGTGATTTATCCTATTAGTGTATATGGGAAGAAATTTTACCAATGTTTAAACATTGAATTTTGAAAAACCTTTCTATCTTTATACCCGGATGAAAAGAAACACATTTATTCAATCAATAACCGGGGGGCTGATAGCTATGGGTGGTTTATCTGCATTTAAAAGATTTACTGATGATTTAAGTGAGCAGGATGAGAAAATGCCTGTACTGTTTATAGGGCATGGTTCGCCAATGAATGGTATTGAAGACAATGAATTCAGCCTTCAATGGGCGAAAACAGCAAAGGAATTGCCATTGCCCAAAGCTGTATTGATAATATCTGCCCACTGGCTTACAAATGGTACCCACATTACTGCAATGGATTTTCCAAAAACCATTCATGATTTTGGCGGATTCCCGCAGGAATTGTTTGATGTGCAGTATCCTGCCCCAGGAAATAGTTTATTGGCGACGGAAACAAAGGCATTAATTAAATCAACCAATATTGGCCTTAACCATGATTGGGGTCTCGACCATGGGGCATGGACAGTGGTACGCCGCATGTATCCTGATGCAAAGATTCCTGTGCTGCAATTAAGTATTGATTACAGCAAACCTGCATCATATCATTATAATTTATCTAAAGAACTGGCAGCTCTCAGAAAAAAAGGGGTACTGATAATCGGCAGTGGTAACATGGTACATAACCTTCGTATGGTGGCCTGGGATAAATTAGATAAACCTGATTTTGGTTACGATTGGGCAATTGAAATGCATGAATTATTTAAGCAAAAAATTACTGATGGCGACCACCAGGCATTAATTAATTATGAATCGTTAAGTAAATCAGCAAAGCTGGCAGTGCCTACCCCCGACCATTATTATCCGCTGATGTACACACTCGGTTTGCAGGATAAAAATGAACAGCCTGTTTTCTTTAATGATAAATTAATGGCCGGTTCATTAAACATGACTTCGGTTAAATTTGCATAAATAAGTAAATACAGTTTAAAAATGCAACGCCTTAAACCCGATGTTGATATTGTGCTGGATATTTTATTGGCTGTGGCCGAAGCACAACCTGGAAATACTTTTTCCCAGAGTATTTTGCAACAATACCGGGAAAGGGGAGGGTTGAGTAAAAAGCAATTGCAGGGGCTTTACGGGAAAGCACAAAGAACTACTGGCATCCCTCCGGGTAAGCTGGCCACCTTAGAGGCTATCATTTTGCAAAAGCATGAAAAAACAAAATCTGATTTACCGCAGGCAACACCTCTATATATAAAAGATGAGGAAACCGGGAAAATTATTACTGCCATTCTTTCTAAATATCCGCAACACAAAAGGGTTTTATTTTTAAAGTCTAAGTATGATAATAATGAAATACTTATGGCAGCTGAAAGTGCCGAGCTTCAAAGATTTAGTAAACTACTGACTAAGCCATAAATTAATTGGTTACCTTGTTAGGGATTTTTTAGAAAACAGGCAACTTTTCAATCTCAAACCCCGATTAATAATCACAACACTACAATTACTTGTTAGCAGCAGATGAATTAACCTACCATGTTGGGCAATGTGCTCAAAATGACAGGAGGAGTCAGAAAATTCTGTATAACTCTTTCTATGGGTATGCTATGGCCATTTGCGACCGCTATGCCAACAAGCAGGAAGATGCTTTGGAAATACTAAATGACGGGTTTCTGAAAATATTTAAAGAGATACATCATTACCAGCCTGCTTATGCAGATGTGGTAAGTTCTTTTAAAGGATGGTTGAGAAAAATAATGGTTTATACCGCTATTGATAATTTCCGTAAGAACCATAAGCACAAGGTGGTAACACAGTTGGAGGGGATAGTGTATCAACTTGAATCTTACCATGAAACAGCAGTTGATAAACTTTCTTACGATGAAATTATCAGGGGCATACAGGATTTATCGCCGGGATACAGAACTGTGTTTAACCTGTTTGTAATAGACGGATTGAGCCACGATGAAATTGCAAAACAGGTAGGGATAACTTCAGGTACATCAAAATCTAATTTATCCAAAGCAAGAAAACAGCTGCAAAAAATATTATTTAAACAAAACGAAATTGAACTTTCAAAAAATGCCGTTTGAAGAAATAGACAATAAAGCAAGGGAAGCCGCCGACCTTCACCACCCAACGTATCATGAAGATGCCTGGGGCAAAATGGAGAAGTTACTGGATGAGCATATGCCACAAAAAAAGGAAAAGAAAAGACGATTTATTTTCTGGTGGCTATTACCATTATTAATTGGTGGTGCAACAATTATGATATGGCAGCCGTGGAAAGGGGATAGATCAATAGCAAAAGGCGACAGTAAACTTTCTGGTACAACTTCTGATTCAAACGCTACAGGTATTAATCCTTTTTCAAAAGAGGAAGATAAAATGAATGGCAGCACTAATACAAACCTCACTACTGATTTAGATAATAACACAAGTACAATTGATAGTAAAGATAAAAAAAGCACAACAATTGAAGCTGCTAAAACTGTCACTAAGAGGTTGGTGATAACTGGAAAGCAGGATAATAACAACAATATATTTACTGCTGCGACTAATAAAATTCTAACTGGAAATTCCGAAAGTAATCAGGTTGTAAACAAAAAAATAAAACCAAATATTCCGGAACAAACAAGTGCCAATCAAAATCCCGTAGCCAATACAACTAGCAGAAATGAAACAACAGCTGAAACAAATGATGTGGTAGTAAGTGAGAATAAATCAGGGGCAACTTTAAATACAATAAATAATAACTCTCCACAAACGGCAACTGACAATAGAAATAATGCCGGTGATAAAGAACAACAGGCAGTTACAACAGCAGTAACTGCAGAACCAATAGCGGTAGCAGGGAAAAAAGAAAAAACTTCGTCAACAAAGAAAAAGAAACCTAACTCTTTCTTCCTTACTTTTTCTGCCGGGCCCGATGTAAGTTTTGTCAGCGGAAATAAAACCGGCACTTCTCAGATTACCGGTGGGGCAGGTATCGGGTATTCAATAAAAGATAAGATAGTATTACGAACCGGGTTTTATACAGGACATAAAGTTTACTCGGCTGCCGGTAATAGTTATCATGGCTCTGCTGCTTTTTATCAGTATTACCCTTACCTGGAAAAGGTAAATGCAGATTGCAAGGTATATGAGATACCTGTTTCGGTAAGCTTCAATTTCGCTAAAAGAAAGAAACATAATTTTTTTGCCTCAGCAGGCGTTTCTTCTTTACTAATGAAAAAAGAAAACTATGATTACTTCTATAAATACACTGCTACCGGCACGACACATCAAAAATCATGGTCAGTAAGTAATGAAAACAAACATTATTTTTCAGTTCTTACTCTTTCAGGTGGTTACCAGCATAGCCTTGGTAAAAAGATGATATTTATGGCTGAGCCATATATTAAAATGCCTTTATCAGGAATAGGTGCAGGTAAAGTAAAAATGGGTAGCACAGGGGTATTATTCACTGTTGGGATAAAACCATTTTAATAACTGAATAATCTCCGGGCAACCGTAAAATAAAATCTCCCGATTAAAACAGTAAACAACGCTTATGAAGTTTACTTTACAGATTTTCCTATCGGCTTTTTTATTCCTCCTATTAATAAGTTCATCATGTGGTGATAAAGGTGGCAGTACACCAAACCCGCCATCCAATCCATGCAATGGTGTAACAGTTACTGTTAGCGGAACAACTACCAGCCCAACAGTAATTGGCGCAAGTGACGGCAGCATTACTGCATCTGCATCAGGTGCATCGGGGTTTACTTTTAATATTAATGGTGGTGCTTTTCAATCGTCTGGCACATTTACCGGGCTTGTTGCGGGCAGCTATACGATTAGTGCAAAATCATCAGCAGGTTGCACAGGTTCTTCAAACTTTACTGTAGCAGCACCACCCAACCCATGTGCTGGTGTTACAATAATTGTTACAGGTTCTTCAACAAATCCCACATCAACCACATCGAATAACGGTAGCATTGTTGCTTCAGCAACAGGTAGCACTGGGTTTACTTTTAGTATAAACAGCGGAGTATTTCAGGCATCGGGTACATTTAGTAACCTTGGGGCAGGTGTGCATACTATTACTGCTAAAGATGTAAATGGCTGTACTGGTTCTGCAAACTTTACATTAACAGCACCCAACCCATGTGCCGGTGTTACCATTACGGTTTCAGGTACTACTACAAATCCCACATCACCCACAGCAAATAATGGAAGCATTGCAGCTTCTGCCACAGGCAGCACTGGCTTTACATTTAGTATTAATGGCGGGGCATTTCAGGCATCCGGAAATTTTACCAACCTGCCAGAAGGTATCCACCTTATTACTGCAAAAGATCTGAATGGTTGTATTGGCTCAACCAATTTTACATTAACTGCCCCTAATCCCTGTACAGGGGTTACAATAAGTGTTTCGGCTACAGCTACACAAAATATTCCCTGCGAAGCAGTATCTGCTTTTATAACTGCAACAGCAAGCGGCGGCACTTCGCCGTACACTTATAGCAGGAATGGAACAACTTTTCAGGTTTCCAATATATTTAACGGCCTTGCAACTGCCAACTATACAATAACTGCAAAAGATGCTAATGGTTGTATTGGCAGCACTTCTTCATCAGTTACAAATGCACCAGCAGGGCCATTATTTACAGCAGTTAAAGCAGTGTTGCAGGCAAATTGTGCCGTAAGTGGATGCCATAACGGTACACAACCACCAAACTGGACCATTGATTGTAATATTGTAGCCAATAGTGCCCTTATTCAGCAAAGGGCTGTAAGTGGAAACCCATCGCCGATGCCGCCAACCGGGTTAATGCCATCAAACGAAAGGCAAAAAATTACTGACTGGATTAATGCCGGGGGAAAGTTTAATAATTAGTGAATAGTGTAGTTTTTCAGATAGACCTTATTCCTTAAGGCCGCCCTTCGGGGCGGCTTTTTTGTTCAAAAAAACTATTTAAAGATGTAATCCTGTTAATATTTGCATCTTGTGTAAAAGTTGGTGTGTTTTTGGCTTGCAAAATGTAATTTTAATTCAGAAAAAATAAAACTATGAAACAGGGTATTTTATTTCTGTTGCTTTTTTTGTGTGTTAAGGCGAACAGCCAGAAGATAGTCTATTCTGAACCGGCCAAGGATGATAACAAAAGATTGAATTTTGAAATAGTTGGCAAGATTGGCAGAAACTTTCTTATTTACAAAAATACCCGTAGTAAAAACCTGATAGTGGGGCTTGATAATGAAATGAAGGAGATATTCAATGAAGAGCAGGAATATGTACCAAACAATGAGCGGTTGATTAATACCGACTTTTTCCCTTACAACGATTTTGCCTACATGATTTATCAGTACCAGAAAAAAAATGTAGTGTATTGCATGGCTTCTAAAATTGATGCAAGGGGCAAACAGGTGGGAAAAGAAATGGAGCTGGATACCACCCACATCGGTTTTGCTGCCGATAATAAAATTTATTCGGTGATAGGTAGTGAGGACAAAAGCCGGATTGGTCTTTTTAAAATAAACAGCCGCAATAAGAATATGTATGTAATGACAACGCTGCTGCTTAATGATAAACTTGATCCGTTGCACAGGAGCCGCATTTACATCCCTATGGAGGAAAGAAACGATTATCTCAGCGACTTTCAACTGGATAATGATGGTGACCTGGTGTTCTCCAGATTTATGCGAAACAGTAATGAGAATATCAGCAAGGCATCGCTTGGAATAAAAAAAGCATTGACTGATTCTATAAAATGGCATGAACTGGATATTGAGAAGAAGCTGCTGGATGAAATCCATATTAAGATTGATAATTATAATAAACGTTACCTGCTTGCATCATTATATTATAAAGAGAAAAAGGGGAATATTGACGGCTTTTATTTTTATTCATATGATAAAGCATATGATAAGCCTATAATGGAATCAGTCAGTATTTTTAGTGATGAACTGAGGAGGGATGCAAAAGGTGATGCGGGGGTAAAAATGGCTTTCAATGATTATTTTATCAAAAACATTATTACCCGTAGGGATGGTGGTTTTATTATAGGGGCAGAAGCATTTTATACCACATCCAGGTATAATAACTGGAACAGGTGGGATATGTTGTATGGTTCACCATACAGGTACAACTCGTTTAATAATTATTATTATTCGCCGTACTATAACAGTAGTTTATGGAATACTTCTTCCCGCAGCAACCAGCAGCAACGGTACCATGCAGAAAATATTATTATCCTTTCTTATTCACCCGAAGGGAAAACAGAATGGAACAGTGTAATGCCCAAAAGCCAGTTTGATGATGAATCGGATGATTTGCTTTCTTACCAGGTAATGAATACCGGAGGCAGCCTGCATTTTCTTTTTAACCAATTAGAGAAAAGGCTTAACCTGTTAAACGATTATAACCTATCCCCCGACGGGCAAATAAACCGTAACCCCACCTTGAAAAATCTCGACAAGGGTTATGAGTTTATGCCTAAATATGCCAAACAGGTAAGTGCCAAACAAATGATAGTGCCCTGTCTGTACCGCAGTAGTTATATTTGCTTTGCAAAAATTGATTATAACTAAATGTATCAGCAGCCATTGTGATCGCATTATTTAAACAGAAAAGCCCAGCTAATTTTATAGCACTTCTTGTTTTTGGGGTGCTGATAAAACTGCCTGCATTCTTCCATCCGCATATACCAGATTATTCAAAAACAGACGGGGTTTTATATACAGAATTACTTAAGCTGCTGAAACCAGTACATACATGGGTATATCCGTTACTGGCTTACCTGTTAATTTTTTTACAGGCCGTTATTCTTACACGGTTTGTAAACAACCAGCGGATGATGGCAAAACCAAACTGGTTTCCCGGCATGGCTTATATGCTCATCACCTCTCTTTTTTCTGAATGGAATTATTTTTCGGCGCCGCTTATTGTAAACACTTTTTTACTCTTTATCCTTTCTGCATTATTTAAAATATATAACAAGCCTGATGCAAAAAGTGCTATTTTTAATATCGGTCTTGCTTTGGGAATTGCTTCGTTGATATTTTTCCCCTCCATCACTTTTTTATTCTGGGTATTGGTTGCATTAATGCTGATGCGGCCATTTAAGTTAAATGAATGGGTGCTGTGCATAGTTGGTGTAACCACCCCATACTATTTTTATGCAGTATGGCTTTTTATAAGCGATAACTGGGGCTGGGGGATACTGTTTCCCGGGTTTTCTGTAACAATGCCGGTGCTGCAGCAATCTGCATGGTTGGCAGGGAGTGCTTTTTTATTAGTAATGCCTTTTCTTATCGGCGGTTATTATGTACAGGAAAACCTTAGAAAAGTATTGATACAGGTACGAAAGGGCTGGAGCCTGTTGCTCTTGTATATTTTCGGGGCCATATTTATTCCTTTTGTAAATGGTACCGGTACATTGGAAAACTGGGTAATAGCCGCCATACCTTTTGCTGCTTTTCATGCCTGTATGTATTTGTATTCTTCCTTGCGTATAGTGCCGCTGCTGATTTTTTGGCTAACGGTTGCTTTTATATTGGGTTATCAGTATGGTGGCTGGCAAGGTTGGTAATTAGTGAAAAACTGTTATCCTTCATTTTCTATCTTTGTGTTTTCTTACCCATAAATAATACTCAATGAAATTTGGCGTAGTTGTATTTCCGGGTTCTAATTGCGACAGGGATATGTATGATGCCCTGACCGATGATTTGCAGCAGGATGTTACCATGCTCTGGCATAAAGACAAAGACTTAAGCCAGTTTACCACAGAAGATTGTATAATACTGCCCGGCGGTTTTTCTTATGGCGATTATTTACGCTGCGGTGCTATTGCCCGGTTTAGCCCTATGATGCAAAGTGTAATTGAGTTTGCCAATGCCGGCGGAAAAGTTTATGGGGTTTGCAATGGTTTTCAAATTTTATGCGAAGCCAAATTGTTGCCCGGTGCTTTACTTCGCAATGCCACCCAGCAATATGTTTGTAAGAATGTTTTTCTTACAAATGATACCAAACGGATATACAAAATCCCCATTGCACATGGCGAAGGCAGGTATTATGCCGAAGAAAAAATATTAAATGAACTGGAAGCAAACGGTCAGGTACTTTTTTATTATTGCAATGAAGAGGGAAAAATAACTGCGGAGGCAAACCCCAATGGTGCTATCAGGAATATTGCAGGCATTTGCAATACCAACCGCAATGTATTTGGTATGATGCCGCATCCCGAAAGGGCATGTACCCCTGCTTTAGGTAATATTGATGGGCAGGAAATTCTCAGAACAATGCTCATGGCAGAGCAACTGGTTGGATAGAAAAATCATCTTGTTTTGGTTTGCAAACCTTTAACATAAGTTGTAAACCTTCAGCAGGATATTTGCGTAGATATTAAAAAGGAAATAATGAAGAAAATTTTATTAGTAGCAGTTATTTTGTCCGCCGCTTTTATTTCAAAAGCGCAGCTAAGCCCTGTTACCTGGGTGTTTACAGCTAAAAAAACTGCTGATAAAATGTATGAGGTAACCGCAAAAGCCACCATACAAAATAAATGGCACCTTTATTCTCAAACCCAGCCGGACGATGCAATTGTTTCGCCAACCAGTTTTAAATTTAAACCCAATCCGCTTTTATCATTGGAAGGTAAAGTTATGGAGATTGGGAAAGTGGAAAAATTTACAGATAAAACATTGGGTATATCTGCTAACCAATACTCTGCAACTGTAATTTTTACCCAAAAAGTAAAATTGAAGGCAAAGGCAAAAACAAATCTTATCGGTTCTGTTGAATACCAAACCTGCAATGATGAAAGGTGTTTGCCGCCCAAAACGGTTAACTTCACGGTTGCCATTAACTAAAGAAATGCTAAACTGAATTTTCTATAAAACGGGTTCCTAAAAAAACCCGTTTGTTTTTATATAAATGCCGAATCGCCATATAGAGTGTTAAATAGATTATTTGTAACCCTATAGCTCTCGGCATTATACAGGAAAAGTATAGGCTGCTTTATAATTGATATAACTTTTATGAGAAAAATTTTATTGTTAAAATGGTTGATGGGGCTGTTGTTTTTTTCCCCATTGCTTGCAAACTCCCAGGATTCCGCAGGCATAGCAGGCTGGGCAGCATCAGCCAAAAAAATAGCTGATGGCAAATATGAGCTTACGTTTAAACTGTCCTCCACACAAGGGTGGCAACTGTATGCACCCAACCAGGTACTTTCTGAAATAAAAACTACAGAAATATCTTTTGAAGACTCAAATATAACGCAGCAAGAAAAATGGGTTGCAACCGGCGAAGTAAAAAAAATAACCAGTACAATATTTGAAGGTGAGCAGATACAAGTATTTGAAAGCCCTGTTGCCTGGAAGGTTGAAGTAAATATTAAAGGTACCGTACCTGCAAAGTTACAAGGCGCATTAAATTATTCTTACAGTAAGAATGATGAGTTTAACCAGGGTACTTATACTTTTAATGTTTCATTAGAAGGCGGAATAGAATCAAACACAAGAATAAAAATTGCTTCAATTGATATTAATAATCCACAAAGCCCTTGTGGTGACGAGGGTACAAAAAATAAAAGCCTGTTATCTATATTTCTTCTTGGAATATTGGGGGGCTTAATTGCACTGCTCACCCCCTGTGTTTTTCCAATGATACCTGTTACAGTAACATTTTTTACAAAAAAATCGCAGGATAAAAAGAAGGGTGTTTTTAATGCTGTGCTTTATGGATTGTTTATCTTCTTTATCTATGTTTTAATTACTGTTCCGTTTCATGTAGCTGGTAAAGCCATCAGCCCGGAAATATTCAATAATATATCTACTAATGTGTGGCTGAATATTATCTTCTTTGCCATTTTTGTATTCTTTGCATTATCCTTTTTTGGTCTTTTTGAAATTGGGCTGCCATCTGGTTTGGCAAACAGGGCAGATTCAAAATCAGGGCTTGGAAATATCGGGGGTATCTTTTTTATGGCCGCTACACTGGCTATTGTTTCATTTTCTTGTACCGGGCCATTATTAGGTACACTTTTAGTTGGAGTAGCAGACCAGGGTGCATGGCCGCTTACCATTGGTGCGGCAGGTTTTGGTATTGCATTGGGCTTGCCATTTGCTTTATTTGCTATGTTTCCCAATTGGTTACAATCATTGCCAAAATCCGGCGGATGGATGACGGATGTAAAAGTAGTACTGGGTTTTTTAGAGCTGGCCTTGGCCGTTAAATTCTTATCAAATGCGGATTTGGTAAAGCAATGGGGTTTGCTTAAAAGAGAAATATTTATCGGCCTTTGGGTTATTATAGGTTTGCTTACTGTTTTATATTTATCAGGTATTATAAAAGTCAAACACTCTTCACCGGTTAAGAAGTTTTCATTTGTGAGAATAGCTTTTATCGCCTTGTTTGCTTCTATCACTATCTATCTTGTACCAGGTCTTTTTAATAATAAAACAGCAAACCTGAAATTAATAAGTGGTTTCACCCCGCCAAGAACTTATAGTATTTATGATAATGGTTCAGGCAACTCCAAACTATTTGAACCTATGCATAATGATTATGAAGGCGCACTAAAACTTGCAAAGGAAACTAATAAACCTTTATTGATTGATTTTACAGGCTGGGCCTGTGTAAACTGCAGAAGGATGGAAGAGAAAGTATGGCCTGATGAAGAAGTGGATAGTTTAATGAGAAAGGAGTTTATTGTTGTTTCACTTTATGTAGATGAGAAAAAGAAACTCCCCTTGCCGGAACAATCAGTTGTAAAACTTTCTAATGGAACAGAGAAATCAATTGTATCGGTAGGGGATAAGTGGTCAACTTTTCAAACCGAAAATTTTGGGGCAACCTCTCAACCACAATATGCTATACTATCCCCTGATGAAAAGGCATTAACCAAGACTAAATTTTACACACCTAATTCTGCGGCGTTTATAAAATGGCTCCAATGCGGCCTCGATGCTTTCAAAAAACCAAAGAAGTAATTTTTTAAATACACCCAACAAAAAAGCCCTCCGATAATTAAATCAGAAGGGCTTTTTCAATTTGGTGTCATTCTGTACCAGCTTTCCGGAATCTATCCGTCAAAGTTTTGCGTAAACAAAACGCAGACGGGGCAAGCAAACAAGAGGCCTTAATCAGAAATCTTGTTAACCAGTCAGAGATACAGAATGACAAAGAGCTAAACAATGGCGAACCAACTGCTAATTGCCAATGTTTACATAGCAATTTGTTTTTGCGTCATCAGCTTACGCAAATTAATCAATCCATAACGCATACGACCCAACGCAGTGTTAATACTGCAATTAGTGGCCGCCGCAATTTCTTTAAAACTCATATCGGCATAATGCCTTAATATAATAACTTCTCTCTGGTCTTCGGGCAGGTTTTGCAGCATATCCCTTACACGGTCGTGGCTCTGCCTTCTTATCATGATTGTTTCGGCACTGTCTTCAGAAAAGTTCAGTACTTCAAAAATATCATGATCGTCTCCTGTACGGATGGTGGGTGTACGTTTTACCTTACGGAAATGATCCACACACAAGTTATGTGCTATACGCATAGCCCAGGGAAGAAATTTTCCTTCCTCGGTATAGCGGCCACCCCGCATGGTGTCAATAATACGGATAAAAGCATCCTGAAAAATATCTTCGGCCAGGTATTTGTCTTTTACCAGGAAGAAAATAGAGGTGTAGAGCTTGTCTTTATGGCGCAGCACAAGGGTTTCAAGTGCATCGGCATTACCATCTGTAAACAGATGGATAAGCTCATGATCGGTTTTTTTAATTAAAGCTTTCATAACTCCTACAGGTTTTAGTTGCCCGCTATTGCAATAGCAATAACAGTGGTTCAATAGATATTGGTTACAGTAAAAAAGTGATTTTTAAAAAGTAGAAGTTATGCGATAGGCGGTGTAAGTTTTTGGTTTTTCATTTTTTTGGATGATTGGAAGATTAAAAATAGGCGATTTCACTAAATTACCAAACATTTGTGGTAGCAAATTGTACTATTGTGTGCTAATAAAATGTTAATGATTTTGAGTTAAAGCCATGCCGGGCAAGGCTTTATAATATTGTTTATATAAATGGAAAAACTAATAAAAGGGAAAATATCCGCCAAAAAGCCGACCGTAATTTCCGCAGAAAACATTCTTATTAAGGGGGCAAGAGTGCATAATCTCAAGAATGTTACAGTAGAAATCCCCCGAAATAAACTGATTGTGGTTACCGGGGTTTCCGGTTCTGGCAAATCATCGCTTACCATAGATACTTTATATGCAGAAGGCCAGCGGCGGTATGCCGAAAGCCTGAGTGCTTATGCCCGCCAGTTCCTTAACCGGATGAATAAACCGGATGTGGATTACATCAAAGGCCTGTGCCCTGCCATTGCCATTGAACAAAAAGTAATTACCAGGACACCCCGCAGTACAGTTGGCAGTATGACGGAGATATATGATTACCTCCGCCTTTTTTTTGCAAGATTGGGAAAAACATTTTCACCAGTTTCTGGTAAGCAGGTAAAAAAAGATGATGTAACCGATGTGCTTGATGCAATTGTTAAATTAAAAGAAGGCGACAAGGTTTTTATATTGGCCACTTTCAAGCAACATAAAAACAGGGATGTAAAAGAAGAGTTGAATATACTTGTGCAAAAAGGGTTTAGCCGGGTTTACGGTCAACAATCAAAGGTAAGCAGTCAACATTCTGGAGAAACTTACAGAATTGAAGAATTGCTTGAGCTAAATGATAAAGAACTAAAGACTAAAAAAATCACCCATATACTTGTTGATAGGATTGTGGTAAAAGAATTTGATGAAGATGATAAGCACCGTATTTCAGATTCAATAGGAACTGCTTTTTATGAAGGGGAAGGAGATGTTTATATTGAAGTACAAGCGGAGTCGGGAGCCATTAATCAGAAGGTTGGAAAAGAGAACTTGAGGAGAGCCCCCGACTCTCAGCTCCCGGCTCCGAACTATCTTCTCCATTTCAACAACCGTTTCGAACTCGACGGCATACAGTTTGAGGAGCCACAGCCAAATCTTTTTTCTTTTAATAATCCCTTTGGTGCCTGCCCTACCTGCGAAGGCTTTAGCCAGGTGTTGGGTATAGATGCCGATTTGGTAATTCCTGACAGGAGATTAAGTGTGTATGATGGTGCAGTGGCTCCGTGGAAAGGCGAGAAGCTGGACTGGTGGCGGCAAAATTTTATAAAGCGGTCAAAAGCCATTGACTTTCCAGTTCACAAACCAATTGCAGATTTAACGAATAAACAATACAAACAATTATGGGAGGGGGTGGATGGGATTGGCATCAATGGTTTTTTTAAAGATGTGGAGTCGCAATTGTACAAAGTGCAATACAGGGTTTTGCTGAGCCGTTACCGTGGCAGGACAGAATGCCCCGATTGCAACGGATACCGCCTTCGCAAAGAAGCATTATATGTAAAAGTAAACGACACACATATTGGTGAACTGAGCACCATGCCTGTAAAAGATTTAAAGCAATGGTTTAATGAATTGAACAAGAAACTAACTGCACATGATAAAGAAGTAGGGAAAAGGATATTGATAGAATTGCACAACCGCATTGACACCTTATTAAAAGTGGGGTTGGGTTATTTAACACTCAGCCGCCTGGCCAATTCATTAAGTGGTGGCGAAAGCCAGCGGATACAATTAACAAGGAGCCTCGGCAGCAACCTTACCAACTCTTTATACATTTTAGATGAACCTTCCATTGGTTTGCATTCAAGGGATACGGCTAATCTTATTAAAGTATTGAAAGAACTCAGGGATTTAGGAAATACAGTTGTTGTTGTGGAGCATGATGAAATGATGATGCGGGAAGCTGACCATATTATTGATATGGGACCTTATGCTTCGCATCTGGGTGGAGAAGTAGTGGCGGAAGGAGATTATGATGAAATTATCAGCAACCCCATGAGCCTTACTGGTAAGTACCTCAATGGCGAATTAACAATAGAACCACCAAAGCAGGTTCGTAAATGGAACCGCAGCATAATTGTTGAAGGTGCAAGACAAAATAATTTAAAAGATATAACTGTTGAATTTCCGCTCAATGTACTCTGTGTGGTAAGCGGTGTAAGCGGCAGCGGTAAAACAACACTGGTAAAACAAATTTTATATCCTGCCCTGCAAAAATTAAAAGGGGAGTTTGGGGAGAAATGTGGGTATCATAAACAAATTACCGGTGATGTGGAAGGTATAAGCCAGATAGAAATGGTAGATCAGAATCCCATTGGCAAATCAAGCAGGAGCAACCCGGTTACGTATATAAAAGCGTATGACGAAATAAGGGATTTGTATGCAAGGCAACCATTAAGTAAAATGCGGGGCTTTCTTCCCAAACATTTTTCTTTTAATGTGGATGGTGGAAGATGTGATACCTGTAAAGGCGAAGGCGAGCAGGTAGTGGAAATGCAGTTTCTGGCCGATGTGCATTTAACCTGCGAAAGCTGCGGCGGCAAAAGATTTAAAGAAGAAGTGCTGGAAGTAAAATATAAAGACAAAAGTATTTATGATATACTGGAGCTGAGTGTGGATGAAGCGATTGATTTCTTTTCCTCCTCCCCTGAAAGGGGTTCCCAAAGGGAAGGAACGAAGTTCGGGGAGGGGGCTCTTGCAAAAGCAATCCAGCCGTTAAGTGATGTTGGTTTGGGTTATGTAAAACTCGGTCAATCATCTGACACCTTATCCGGCGGTGAGGCACAACGGGTAAAGCTGGCTTCCTTTTTTAGGTAAGGGCAGGGCTGGCAATAAAATCCTTTTCATTTTTGATGAACCAACAACAGGTCTTCATTTTAATGATATAAAAAAGCTATTGGCTTCTTTTAATGCGCTGATAGAACAGGGGCACTCCATCCTTGTTATAGAACATAACACCGATGTTATCCGCTCGGCAGACTGGGTAATTGACTTGGGCCCCGAGGCCGGGGATGCCGGGGGAGAACTGGTATTTGCAGGTAAACCAGCTGACTTAAAAAAGTGCAAACAAAGCCGCACGGCTGCTTTTCTCTGATAAAAACGGGGTTATGTGGAAAACCCTGCTAAAAATGTGGACTATTTTGCAGCATATAAATTAAACCTGCTGTCTTGTTTTAATTCCACTGTATTTTGTGGAAATAATTAATGAAAAATTGATTTACTTGTTGTTTCAATTAGGTATTTTCACCCATTATTCGTTACTCCAATCTCCTCTCAAAAACCGCAACACGGTTGCCCTAAACACGGCAGCTTATTATTCAATAAAAATTTGAGAGTATGAAAAAAAGTTTACTTACACTGTTGGTTGCTGTTTGCATATCAACAATTGCATTTTCACAAAAGACATGGGTTGGTGGTACGGGTGCCAGGGTTAAACTGGACTACTGGTGCAAACTGGTCTGGGGGTACAGCACCCGCAGCAGCAGATGATGTTGTATTCAATACTGCCGGAACGTTGACATTTACTACCGGGCCAGGTGCAAATTTTTCTTTTAACTCTTTAACAATCTCTCAGGGAACTGTAACTATTATTGGTACGGGGGCATCAAGAACTTTTACTCTTGGTGGCAATGCAGGTACTGATTTTACAGTTGCAAGCGGTGCTTCATTAACTTTAAGTACAAACTTAAGTGTTACAATGGCTGCTAACGCAACTGGCGATATAAGCGGTACACTTACTGTTAATAATGGACGGACGTTTAATACAAATGGAACCACTGTTATTACAACAGTTATAGGTTCAATTGTAAATTCAGGAACAGTGACTTGTACTACTGCATCAAAGCTGCTAATGCAAAGCGGTTCTACTTATACTCATTCACAAGACGGCGGAACAATTCCTACAGCTACATGGAATGCAAATTCAACTTGCAGTGTTACCGGGATGACGGGTACAAACCCTACCGGTTTAACAGGTGTTACCTTCGGTCATTTTATATGGAACTGCGCAGGACAAACAGCCAATCTGGGATCTCGCGGAGCCGGATTAACAATTGCTGGGAATCTCACAATACAAAATTCTAATGGGTTTCAGTTCAGATTTGGACAGCCGGGTAATAATACAATTGGCGGAAATCTTATACTCAATGGAGGTAATGCCAGAATTGGCTCCAATACTGCAAGAACTGTTGTTGTTTCCGGTAATTTAAATATGACTGCCGGCACTCTTACAATGACTGATGGTAACCAAAATGGCACCTTAAATGTTGCCGGTAATTTTTCTCATACTGGAGGTACGATAACGGAAACGGGAAGCGCAGCAGGGCCAATTGTTTTTAATGGTGGAACACAAACCTTTACCTCAGGAGGTACAGTATCCAACACAATTGATTGGACAGTAAATAACGGTGCCACAGTTAATATGGCAGCTACAGGTACAGTAGTAAGCGGCAACTCATTTACTTTATCAAATGGTGGCACACTTGGTATTACATCTACAGCAGGTATTGTAACAGCACCAACAGCAAGCGGCAATATTCAAACAACTACAAGAACGTTTAATACAGGGGCTAATTACAGTTATATTGGTACTGGTGGTGCGCAGGTAACTGGTAATGGTATGCCTGCAACAGTAAATAACCTTACAATTAATAATACTGCCGGGGTTACTTTATCCGCTGCAACTGCAATTAATGGGGCTCTAACTTTAATGAATGGCATATTAACAACTACTGCTGCTTTATTGCCAACAGTTAGTGGAACAGGTACTGCTGGTGCTGGTTCTTCAACTGCTTATGTTAACGGGCCAATTGCAAAAACAGGTGCAGGTGCCATTGTTTTCCCTACGGGTAAATCAGGTACTTATGGTCCTATTGGTATTACTGCGCCAGGTGCTGGTAATACATTAAGAGCAGAATATCAAAAAGCAACCCCGCCAAACAATACAAGCCTCGCTTCAGGTTTATATTGGGTTAGTGCTTGTGAGTATTGGGATCTTAATGTTGTAGCAGGCGCACCTACTGTAGATGTAACATTATTCTGGAACGGAACAGGAAGCCCCTGTAACGGAGCTACCACACCTTATGTAAACAACCCTGCTTCAACTACTGTAGCACATAATAATGGCAGCTCATGGGATACTTATGGAGGCACAGGGTCAGGAACTCCGGCAAGTGGTTCTGTTACGAGAACCGGAGTTAATGTTTTTAGTCCGTTTACAATTGGCACTACTAGTCCGTTTAATCCACTCCCTGTTAAATTCAGCGGCATTACTGCTTTTGAAAAACAAACCGGTGTACAGATAGACTGGAATGTAGCTACTGAAGAAAATACCAGCCGCTACCAGGTAGAACGTTCTGCTGATGGAATTACATTTACACCAATTGGTTCAGTAGATGCAAGGAACCAACCTAAGTATGGTTACTATGATGCTACTCCATTATCAGGCCTTAGTTATTACCGCCTCCGCAGTATTGATGTGGATGGCAAAGCTTCTTACAGCAGCATTGTAAGGGTAAACCTTAATAAGAATGATAAAGAGATAAGGCTTTATCCTAACCCTGTTACTGGTGGTAATTTATCCTTCCAGTCAAGCGACCTTTCAAAAGGAACTTATTCAATAAGGATATTTAATGCAGGGGGACAGCAGGTATATGCGCAAAAGTTCTCTCACACTGGCGGTGCAATTAATCAAACAATACAGTTACCCGGTGGTATGAAATCAGGCATGTATAACATACAGTTAGAGAATAATGGGGATAAGGTGATGAGTAAAACATTTATGGTTCAGTAAGAAAAGCCATTATAAGAAATAAAAAATCCCCCGGTAAATTATTGCCGGGGGATTTTTATGTGAATACACTTTTATCTTATCTCAGTTTATCTAACGACTTTACCAGTTTTTCATCCTTACGGATGTTTTTTAAAGCCATAAAATAGCCAGCAATAACAGCAACAGGAAGTATAACCCATAAGGCCGGGGTGCTTGTTACAAGCCCCTTCATTTGTAAAAAATAAAGAACAAGGATTATAACAGAAACCAGAAAGCCGAGCAGGCAAAGTTTTATCTGCATCTTTCTGTCTTTAAACAAAAAGATGGTAACAAACGAAATTCCTATTGATGCGATGGTGAGGATTAATATAAAAAAATTACTTCCGGCCGTTAACTCGGCCCTTTGCATCATTACAGAGCCTTTTTTTACCAGTTCTTCCCCTGTGGCAAAAGGAAACATAAAGGTGAGTACAGCAGCTACTGTTGCAAGCAGCAGCCATAAGGTTTGTTGTCGTTGAATCATAGCAATTTCTTTTATCAAAAATAGGGGAAATGGTTTGTTATTTCGTATGGATTTACTAGCATTCCTTTCTGCTGCAAAAAGGCAGGTAGCCTTAAATACAGTTATTCAATTCCGAAAATTCATACGTTCAATTCCGAAAATTCATAGGCCTAATTCCGAAAATTCATACCTTTGAAAAGCACAAAATAATTTATATGTCAAAGTCCCCGATTGTTCACAGAAACATGGCTGCAATACTGGCAACCGTATTAAAGCAATACCCCATTGTTAGTATAACAGGGCCAAGGCAATCAGGAAAAACAACCCTGTGCCACCTTGTTGGGCTTGGATACAAGTATGTAAACCTGGAAATCCAGGAGAACAGGGAATTTGCCCGCAAAGACCCCGGCCAGTTTTTAGAACAATATCAGAACGGTGTAATATTGGATGAGGTACAGGCGGTGCCGGAACTCTTTCCTTACCTGCAATACCTTACAGATAAAAGAAAACGGAAGGGGGAATATATACTCAGCGGGTCGCAAAATTTTTTGTTACTCGAAAAAATATCCCAGTCGCTGGCAGGCAGGGTGGCAATATTTTCATTGTTGCCATTAAGTTTAAAAGAGTTGTCGCCTTATTTAACTGCTTCGCAGAAAAAATGGGAATATTTATGCTTTCGTGGGTTTTATCCAAGGTTATTTTCTGATAAAAAAATGAATGCAGGGATATTTTACAAATCTTATTTTCAAACCTATGTGCAACGGGATGTGAGGCAGATAGTAAATGTAAAAGGCATTAAAGTGTTTCAGCAGTTTATTAAGTTGTGCGCCAACAGGGTGGGTACAGTATTAAACGCAAATGAAATTGGCGGGCAGCTTGGGGTAGATAGTAAAACAATTGCCCGGTGGTTATCGGTGCTGGAGGCCAGCTATATTATTTACCTGCTGCCAGCCTGGTATGAAAATTTGGATAAACGGATTTTGAAGAAACCTAAAATTTATTTTTATGATACAGGTTTGTTATGTTATCTGCTGGGCATAAAATCAGAGAGTGATTTAACAAAACATCCATTGATGGGAAGCATCTTTGAAAATTTTATTATTACAGAGTGTAAAAAAGATTATTACAATAAAGGAGAGGAGCCGGAATTGTATTTCTGGCAGGATACCAATCAAAGGGAAATTGATTTGATTATTGATAAACGAACTGCCACCCATCTTTATGAAATAAAATCAGGTAAAACGCCGCTGGCTTATTTCTTTAAAAACCTTTCCTCTTTTATGCTGTTAGCAAAAGAAAAAAGGAAAAAAGTAAAAAGCCATGTTGTTTATGGCGGCAATGAATCTTTTAAAAGAGAAGGCCATGAGCTCTATAGCTGGAACTATCTCTTAGAAAAACAGTTGTAATACTTAGCCCAGCTCAGGGTATAAAGGGAACTGCTTCATAAATTCTTTTACTTCCCTTTTTACGGAAGCAATTACAGTTTCATCATCTGCATTCATCAATACTTTGTCAAGCATTGAAACAACCGTTTCCATGTGTGCTTCATTCATTCCCCTTGTAGTAACAGCAGGCACACCCACACGGATGCCACTTGTAACAAACGGCGATTTATCATCAAACGGCACTGCATTTTTATTAAGAGTGATGTGAGCTTTGTCTAATGTTTCCTGAGCTTTTTTACCGGTAAGGTTTTTATTACGGAGATCAATCAGCATTAAGTGGTTGTCTGTGCCGCCACTAATCAATTCATAGCCCCTTGTTACGAACGATTTTGCCATTGCCTGTGCGTTGGCAATAACCTGCTGGCCGTATGCTTTAAAATCTTCTGATAAGATTTCGCCGAATGAAACTGCTTTGGCTGCAATTACATGCTCCAATGGTCCGCCCTGCATTCCGGGGAATACTGCAAGGTCAAGTAACTGGCTCATCATTCTTGTATTTCCTTTCGGGTCTTTAATGCCATAAGGGTTTTCAAAATCATGGCGCAGCATAATGATGCCCCCCCTTGGGCCCCTTAATGTTTTATGTGTGGTGGAGGTAACGATATGTGCATGTTCAAACGGGTCGTTTAGTAAGCCAGAAGCTATTAAACCAGCAGGGTGTGCAATATCAGCCATTACTAATGCACCTACTTCATCTGCCACTGCCCTTATTCTTTTATAATCCCAGTCACGGCTGTAGGCAGAAGCACCGCAGATAATCATTTTAGGTTTTTCCTTTCTGGCAGTTTCTTCCAGGTGTTCATAATCAACTAAGCCTGTATTTTTTCTTACTCCATAAAAAAGAGCCTGATAGTTTTTACCACTAAAGTTGGCGGGGCTTCCGTGGGTAAGGTGGCCGCCCATACTAAGGTCCAATCCTAAAATTTTATCCCCCGGTTTTAAGCAAGCCATAAATACGGCGGTATTGGCTTGTGCGCCGCTATGTGGTTGCACATTGGCCCAGCTTGCATTAAATACTTTTTTTAATCGTTCGATTGCCAGGGTTTCTATTTCATCCACCACTTCGCAACCGCCATAATATCTTTTGCCTGGATAGCCCTCTGCGTACTTATTTGTAGGGCAGGTACCCATTGCCTGCATTACCTGCAGGGAAGTGAAATTTTCTGAAGCTATTAATTCGATGCCGTTGCGTTGGCGTTCCAGTTCTTTGTTAATGAGGTCAAATACTAAAGTGTCTTTGTGCATAATTGTTGAGTAGAATTACAGAACGATGAAGAGTGCGACGCAACAGACGATGATAGTAGTACTGATGCCCGGCACATAAATTTTCACCGCAAAAGTAAGTTAGCAATGAATGTAATGGGTTTTCGGGGCTGAATTTTTGTTTATTTCAAAAGTGTTACTTTCGTTGGCTTTTGATTAGTACTAAAACTACCTTAAACAACAAATGAAAGCCATCATTCCAGTGGCCGGGGCAGGCACCAAGTTAAGGCCTCACAGTTATACCCAACCCAAGGCATTAATACCATTGGCCGGTAAAACTGTATTAAGCATCATTATAGACCAGCTTAAAGAAGCAGGTATTCGGGAGTTTGTTTTTATTGTTGGGTACCTGGGAGATAAAATTCAGGACTATGTAACTGCGAAACACCCGGGAATAACGGCGCATTATGTGCACCAGTACGACAGGCAGGGGGTAGGCCATGCTATTGAACTTACCAAAAATTTAGTGGGTACCGATGAAATGTTTGTGGTGCTGGGCGACAGTATTTGTGAGTATGATGTAAAAGAAGTGGCGGGCAGCGATTGTTCGATGATTGGTGTTAGAAAAGTAGATGACCCGAGGGAATTTGGTGTGGCAGAAATTGAAGAAGACGGATTAATAACCCATGTGGTGGAGAAACCACAGATACCAAAATCGAACATGGCATTGGTGGGGGTGTATAAAATAAAAGAGACGGCACAGCTATTTGAATGTTTGGAAAACAACATACGGCAGGGCTTAAAAAGCCACGGCGAATACAGCATTACTGATGCGCTGGACTGTATGATAAAAATGGGGGCAAAGTTTAAATCGTTTAAAGTGGATAGCTGGTTTGATTGTGGCAAGAAGGAAAGCATACTTGAATCGAATGCGTTGCTGCTTAAAAAGTTTGCCCATAAAACAGATGCCGCACAGTTTGAAAATACAGTAATTATTCCGCCGGTAAGTATTGCAGAGGGATGTGTGATAAAAAATTCCATCATTGGCCCCAACGTATCTATTGGCGATGGTACCACTATTGATTATTCCATTGTAAAAAATTCCATTATCGGTTCTTTCTCCAATCTTTTTGATATTGTATTGGATGATTCTGTAATTGGCAGCGATACTAATCTCAGAGGCGAAACCCGTTCGCTTAATATTGGGGATAATACGAGTATTGATTTGGGGTAAGATTATTTTAATCTTTTTTTCCAGTAACTGCTTTTTTTATGATGTGTTAAAGCCACAACCCATACAGATTTGTTGTTTTTTACCTGAAAAATTATTTTGTAAGGAAATTTTTTCAATAAAGCCCGGCGGACTTTGAGTCTTTTATGCAGAACAAAATAGTATAATGGATTGGCTTTTATCCCTTCATAAGACTTTATTAGTGCTGCTTCAAAATCAAGTGCCAGAGTTTTGCTTATAGATTCGTAATAGAGCAGGGCTTCATCAATTTCCGAATGGATGGCAGGATGAAATATCAGGTTATATGGCATTTCTTCTTTGCTTTAGCCATTTTAGATGTTCATTTAAAGAAATACCTTTTACTTTATTGGTTTCAAGTTCAGTCAGCCTTCCAGTAATTTTTTTCCATTGTTCCGGGGTTAATTCTTTCTTTGCAGTATCATCAGGGCTGTAAATATCTTTTTGAAGTGAATTATATAATTTGACTTTTTGATTTTCTGATAGCTTTTTCACTTCTTTCAGTATCTTTTCCATTATTATTTTTTCTTAAAGTTAAAACTAAAAATTGAAAAATATCTCTATGCCCAAAATTGAATTTTCTAACAGGGTAACCCAACTTTTTAAAATCAATTACCCCATCATTCAGGCCGGAATGATTTGGGCCAGTGGCTGGCGGCTTGCCAGTGCTGTAAGCAATGCAGGCGGGCTTGGTATTATTGGCGCAGGCTCAATGTACCCGGAAGTATTGCGGGAGCATATTCAAAAATGCAAAGCAGCAACTGATAAACCTTTTGGTGTAAATATTCCGTTGCTGTATCCTGATATTGATAGGCACATCCAGGTTATTATTGAGGAGAAAGTAAAAATTGTATTCACATCAGCAGGCAACCCTAAAACATGGACTAATATTTTAAAAGAAAACGGAATTACCGTTGTGCATGTTGTAAGCTCATCCAAATTTGCAAAGAAGGCAGAAGAAGCCGGATGCGATGCAGTAGTAGCCGAAGGCTTTGAAGCAGGCGGACATAATGGAAGGGAAGAAACAACCACCATAGTATTGATACCTGCGGTAGTTGCAGCAGTAAAAATTCCGGTGATAGCCGCAGGTGGAATTGCTACCGGACGTCAAATGCTGGCAGCAATGGTGTTGGGTGCCGAAGGGGTGCAAATGGGCAGCCGCTTTGTGGCAAGTGAAGAAGCCTCATCCCATATTAATTTTAAAAATGTTGTTATCAACTCGTCGGAAGGTGATACACAACTTGCCTTGAAACAACTTACCCCTGTCCGTCTTATTAAGAATAATTTTTATAAGCAGGTGGAAGAAGCAGAACAGAAGGGGGCAACGAAAGAAGAACTATCGGCGTTGTTAGGAAGGGCAAGGGCAAAAAAAGGGATGTTTGAAGGGGATATGCAGGAAGGAGAGCTGGAGATAGGACAGGTAAGTGCCCTGCTCAACGATATATTACCGGCGGGGCAGATTGTAAATGAAGTGTGGCAGGAGTTTATAAACGGTTTGGCCAATCCGATTTAAAAGCTTTAATTTTAACTATCGAACAACGGTTAGCTGTTGAACGAAATCAAAAATCATCCAAAAGTTCATATGAAACATAAACTATTTTTACTTGCCTTTTGCCTTATGGGTTTTATGGCAGCTAATGCAACTGGCGATGAGCCAGGAAAACCCGGTGATGGCAAGAAAGATGAGTTGAACGGGACGGTAATACATTCCGAAACTAAAAAACCTGTTGAGGGGGTAAGTGTAACAGCTATTCTTATCACAAAAAAGGAAAAAGTTGTTGCTACTGATGAAGATGGTGATTATGCTTTTGATGACTTAAAACCCGGCGTTTACAAATTTGTATTTGAAAAAGCAGGGTTTAAAAAAATAACCAAAGACAAAGTAATTGTAAAGACCGACGAGGCATTTCAGATGAATATTGAAATGATAGAGTTGAGCGACTTTGATATAATGCCATCGCCGTTGGGGCTGGGTGGTTTGTAAAATACATTTGAAGTAAAATAAATGCCGGTCAGTTTTTGACCGGCATTTTGCATTTATAGATATTTTGATTAAGATGCTAATTCAGCATTTATGTTCTTTCTTTCTGTAAGTAATGGAATTTTTTACCATTTTAATTAAAACACCTGTGTCAATATCTTCTAATTTCTGTATATGGATGCAGCCGCCACTTACTTTATGTTTTCCAAACTTTAATAATAGTTCTTCTCTTTTATCAAAGGCAGAGCCAAGGTATAAAGTAATGGAGCCGGCCCTTGCGGCTATCCCTGCAAGGGGTGCATCGCCTTCACGGCCGCTTTCATATTTGTAATGATAGCTGCCAAAACCCACAATGGCGGTACCCCACATTTTTGGTTCAAGCCCGGTGTGTTTTGCTATCAGGTCGCTTATTGGCGAAAAATCTTTGCGCCTCTTTTCATCCTTTATTGCTTTTATAAAATCAGCCACACTGGCTTTTGTTTCTGTTGTTTTGTTTTTGGTCATGGGTATATTGATTTTTTTGATTATAAGCCTATTTCAGGATAAGATATTACAAATGCTCATTGTTACTACTTCTGCCCAACTTGCACAAAGCCCCCAATGTTCTACGTAGCCTTTATTCTATAAGTTCTTGTACTTTTAGCAGATATGTATAATTGCTCATTTGTTTTGTCTGTTTGAGCTTTATGTTAGCATCAATTATTTCATCGGTAAGTTGTGGTGTTTTTAAATGTCCCATAATAAAGCCAATAACTGCGGCTGGTAAACCAATTGTACTTAATGTCCCACCTGTGATTAATGAAATACTTGTGTTTTTAATTACTTTCATTACATCTTTAAATCTATCATCCCTAATTTTCTTAATTTCTTTTTTCAGTTTCAGAAGTTCGGGTTCAATCGTTGAATCAATGTATAATTGAATTTCTATGTTATTAAAACCAAATTTTTCATTTATCAAATTAGCTTCTAACTTTCTTACTTCACTCATCCAAGCATCATAATAACCTTTGGTGTCTCTCCTGAATGAAAGTAGTTCTTCAATTGATAATTTGGCTAACGCTGCATCGGGAATTAAACCTTCAATTAATTTTATACCTAAAATTCTACTAATACTTTTTTTTCCTGTATAGATATTATTATTTATTCTTTGAGATAGTAAACGATTTAAATATGGATTTTGAACTAACGGACTACTTGATGTATTATTACAAACTGTCAAAACAGAAGTACATTGCATTGACTGCTCTGAAAGTAGCATTTTGAAAGAAAATATTGCTTCGTTTTTATTTGTGATTTCAAACGTTTCACCTATTGGTTGAATAGAATTGTAATCAATATTTTGTAGCTCATCTTTGTTTTGAATAATCCATTTTTTAAAGTCGGAGAAATCATTTTTTATTTCTGGGTTTTCTTTAAATCTGACATCGTGGATAAAGTCATTCACAACACCTTCTAATACTGTTCTAACGAATTCTTGGTTTTGTAAATCCCTCTCAAAATATTTTTTATAGAAATTTGAATTAAAGTTACTGTCTGGTGGTGTTTCAACGCTTATTTTTATAGTAGTACCTTCAAACAAAGGCACAATATCAGTAACATTTGAGCGAACTCCGACTGTGAAATAATTCTCTTCTAAAGATATTGATGGTTTGTTTACAAAAGCAACACTATTTGCAAGAATTAAAAGTCTCCTAAATGTTAATCGGTCAATTGAATGACTATCGGCATATACAAAGTCCATAAGTAATGTGGGTTAAGGTTACGTACAACACATAAATTTATGTTATAAGACACAGTGCATCAAAAAAAGTAGCTATTGAAAACCAATATTTTGAGAGCAAATCAGTCCTCAAAAAAACCTTCCCTCACAACCCACAAACCCGCAATTAAAACCTATCTTTGCCGCCCCGAAATATTAAACCCTTCGGGATTATTTTATCATGTTTTTAAATTTTATTACAAAACAACTAAACGCTGATGCACAGGAGTCTTCTTCTGCTGAACAAACAGAAGAGGCTGCAGCGGTAACAACAGCACCTGTAGAAGAGTCCGTACAAAACGTAGCAGAAGCAACTGTAGTAGCCGAACCGGTTATTGCAACTGCCCATGATGATTTTGACTGGAACGTAGACAAACGCAATGTAATCGCTTACACTGCCGATGAAAAAGAAAAGTACCACAAAGTGTATGACAAAACTTTCGTACAACTTGATGATGGACAGATGATGAATGGATTAGTGGTTGGCCTTACTAAAACAGATGTGGTTTTAAACATCGGTTTTAAAAGTGATGGTTTAATTTCTTTGAATGAATTCCGTGACTTGCCAAACCTTGCGGTTGGTGATGAAGTGGAAGTAATGATTGTGGAAAAAGAAGACAGGGAAGGACACCTGAACCTTAGCCGCCGCCAGGCCCGCATTACAAGGGCTTGGGAAAGAATTGTGGAGGTTAACAAAACTGGTGAAGTTATTACCGGTACAGTTACTTCTAAAACTAAAGGCGGATTAATTGTGGATGTGTTTGGAATGGAAACATTCTTACCAGGTTCACAAATAGATGTGAAGCCGGTAACTGATTACGATCAGTTTGTTGGTAAAACAATGGAGTTTAAAGTTGTTAAGATTAACGAGACAATTAAAAATGCCGTTGTATCTCACAAAGCACTTATTGAAAGCGATATCGAAGCACAAAGAGCCGAGATAATGAGCAAACTCGAAAAAGGACAAGTATTGGAAGGAACGGTGAAGAACATTACCGACTTCGGTGCTTTCATGGATCTTGGTGGCTTAGATGGTCTGCTTTATATCACAGATATTTCATGGGGCCGTATTTCTCATCCTACAGAAGTGCTTAAACTTGATCAGAAGATCAATGTGGTGGTACTTGACTTTGACGATGAGAAAAAACGTATCAGCCTTGGCTTAAAGCAACTGACTCCCCATCCTTGGGATGTATTGGCAGAAAATATTGTTGAAGGAAATGTAGTGAAAGGTAAAGTGGTTAACATTGAAGACTATGGTGCATTCCTTGAAATTCAGCCTGGTGTGGAAGGTCTGGTGCATGTATCTGAAATTACATGGGCCAACACCCCAATCAATGCAAAAGAATTCTTTAAATTAGGTGATGAGCATGAAGCTAAAGTGGTAACACTTGATAAAGCAAGCCGCAAAATGAGCTTGTCTATCAAACAGCTTTCTGCCGACCCATGGAATGATATTGAAACCAAATTTGCAGAAGGAAGTAAACATGCAGGGTTAGTAAAGAACATTACTAATTATGGTGTGTTTGTAGAACTGGCTGCCGGTATCGGCGGTATGATCCACATCAGCGACCTTAGCTGGTTAAAGCGTTTCAATCACCCAAGTGAGTACACCAAAGTTGGCAGCAACATTGATGTCGCTATTCTTGGAATTGATAAAGAAAACCGCAAACTGCAGTTAGGCCATAAACAATTAGAAGAAGATCCCTGGAATTCCCTGGCAGAAACATTTGCTATCGGCAGCCTGCATGATGGTACTGTAACCCGCCGGGATGATAAAGGTGCTTCTATACAATTGCCTTATGGGTTAGAAGGCTTTGCCCCTAACCGTCATTTGGCAAAAGAAGATGGTAAAAGCATTGGAGCCGATGAAACTGCTCAGTTTGTGGTAATTGAGTTCGACCGCAATGAAAAACGCATTGTGGTATCTCATACCCGTATATGGGAGCAGGTACAGGTAGAAGCTGCTGATACTGTTAAAAAAGAAGCAAGGGTAGAAGCAGATAATACAAGAAAGGCTGTTAAGAATGTACAGGCTAAAGTTGAAAAAGCAACTTTGGGAGACCTTGGTGTTCTGGCAGACCTTAAGAAGAAAATGGATGGTGGCGAAGCTACTGCGGAAGAGCCAAAAGCTGAGTAATAATTTACAGCATTGATAATAATCACAAGCTGCCCTGGTTGGGGCAGCTTTTTTTGTGCCTTATCTTTATCGGGTTATGTTAATAAGAAAGAAAGTACTATTCTTTGTGTTTAGTTTTTTTATTGTTGTGTTGCTGCTTTGTTGCGGCACTCAACAACAAAAGGAAGACCTGCTTCAGCAAAGCATCCCATATTTTATTAAAGACTCTGTTTACTTGCAACAGGAAAGTATATTCACCAAAGAAAAGGCAGAACTGGGCCGTTATCTTTTTTATGACAGGCGGTTGTCTGTAAACAATACAAAAGCCTGTGCCAGTTGCCATGCGCAACAGTTTTCATTTACTGATAACTATGTAAGAAGTATTGGTGCATTGGGGGATCTGCACCAGCGGAATGCAAAACCCTTAATCAATATTATATTCAATAAGTATCTTACTGCTGCCGACTCCACATTACATTTTCCTGAGCAGCAAATAAGCAAACCAATGTTTAATGAACATCCGGTAGAAATGGGGTGGAAGGGAAATGAAGGAACAATTTTAAACAGGTTGCAGGAAGATTATGTATATAAAAAAATGTTTGCAGGGGCCTTTCCCGGAAATGTAAAAGCAGTAACGGTAAAAAATGTGCAGGAGGGAATAACTTGTTTTGTAAAATCTATTTTCTCATTTAACTCAGCTTACGATAAATATTATTATCAGAAAGTAGAAAATGCTTTAACTGCTTCGCAGAAGAATGGTATGGCATTGTTTTTTTCCGATAAGTTGAAATGTTCCCTTTGCCATGGCGGGATAAATTTTAATAAACCGGTAGCAGGTGATTATTTTAATACTGGTTTATATAATTTAGAAGGTAAGGGCTTTTATCCTTCTTTTGACATGGGCTTGTACGAGAAAACAAAAAGGGTAACAGATATTGGCAAATACAAAGTACCAACCCTTCGCAACCTTGCTTTTACGGCACCTTATTTTCATGATGGCAGTGCAGCCACATTAGACGATGTAATTGCTGTGTATGAAAATGGCGGCAGGAATATGGCGGAAAGCTAAAAGCGATGGAAGAAAGAACCCATATAAACATACTTTGATAAAAGGATTCAAATTAAATTCGCAGGAAAGAAAAGATTTAGTTAGCATTTCTGCTAAGCCTTTCCGATTCATCTGTACTTAAAAACCCCGGCATATGCCAATCCATTTTCTGAAGATGAAACAAAGCAAAAAATCGTGTAGCCTTGTTACAGGCCTGCTATGTATTTTTTTTATTACCGGATGTACTGATAATAAATCCGGGGCGGATAAAAATTCATGCTGCTGATGATAGAAGCTGCTATAAACTCAGTACTGATTGATGCAGACAGCCTGAATACTTTTCCATTTTGTAACAGAAGGGTGAACGAAATAAAAATCGCACTGCAACAACCCAGGCCGGTTTTACTTATGCAAGGATAGTTTATCACAACAGCAACAAGCTTGCACAGATAATTGCTTTAAGCGATTCAGTCTTTTACTCAATTTTTAAGTGATCCATTTTCAAAGCAACCTTACCGTAATGAGATATTTGGGGTTTATCCTGCAAGGCAAAGTGATATGGGTACTGTAAAAGTTGCTTATAACATTGGCTAATTGTTACCGGGTGGAAATGTATAATTATGCCCTCAACAATACTTCTATTGCCTTGGTGGATGTACAGCAACAAAAAGTATTGACATAGTTATTATCACCAGTAACTCCAACCCGATATTCCGTGCTACATTAAGAAATCTTGCTGTTAAAATTGCCATAGAATCACCTGAAGTACAAAATGCCTTAGGTGTAAAACCCGAGAAAAAGATGCATTGATGGCCAGCACCAAAACATCACTCAACAGGAGCCGTTGCGAAAGAAGCCGGCATTTATGTGTGGCACCCACATTTGTAAAAGGTGATAAAGCATTATGGGCAATTGTTGATTTAACAGACCATCGTCTTGTTGGTATCCGCTGGACAAATGTTGGGAACACGCGGCCCTGCTGCACCGATGCTAACCGAAAAAAGATTGCAGGATGATAAAATAACTTCCTGCTATTGTGAAGTGGAACAGAAACTGAGTAAGAATGGATGGGATATGAATTATATGCTTACCAGCAGTGATGGGTTAAGAATATCAGATGTTTCATTTAATAATAAACCTGTATTACGAAGCGCAAAATTGGTTGACTGGCATGTAAGCTATAGCGGCACCGATGGTTTTGGGTATAGTGATGCAGTGGGTTGCCCTTATTTTAGCCAGGCGGCAGTAGTTGCCTGGGAAATACCAAAAGTGGCCGAGTTAAAAGATGATAATAATAAAGTATTGGATTTGTACTGGAGCAAACTTACCGCAGTGAAGGCATGGCCCACTCCCTGTAATTATAATTACCGCCAGCGATATGAATTTTATAATGATGGAAAATTCAGGGTATCCTGTGCAAGTATTGGAAGGGGTTGTGGTAATACAGGAACCTACCGCCCGGTATTTCGCATTGCATTTGCAGGGGAACAAAATAATTTTTATCGAATGGAATCAGAATAACTGGCAGCCATGGCAAAAAGAAAAATGGAATGCGCAGGGCAGTTTAACATCTTATACTCCCGAAGGGTATCAGTATAAAATTGGAAATACTCAGTCAGGCTATTTTATGGAACCCGGCAAAGGGCAATTTAAAGATGGCGGAAGAGGGGATTTTAATTATGTGTATGTAACCAAACATGTGAATGGCACGGGATGAAGGCGAAAATGATTTGGTCAACCATTGGCCCTTGCTGTAATACAGATTATCACCAGGGGCCTGAAAAATTTATTGAACCGCAGCCGGAAGATATTCAAAATTCATCGTTGGTGGTTTGGTATGTGGCACAAATGAGAAATGATGACCGTAAAGGAAATGAATATTGCTGGGCAGAAAATGTATTGGAGAATGGTATATGGAATACAAAAGTATATCCCTGTTTTTGCGGACCGATGTTTATACCTGTTATGAAAACCGGAAATTAATTATTCAAGGATGAGAAAAGCGTATCTATAATAATAATATCAATTTTACTTTTTTCCTGTAAAGAAGAGAGGTGGATTTTTCGCCAAATAACTGCAAAAGAAACCCTAGCTTTCATTCAATCAATGGGTTTTGTCCCTGCCAATTCTTTTTTAAGCACATCGGATGAAAAGACAATGGGGTTGGTATTGCAGCAAAGTGAACAGCCGGAAACCCCAATGCCAGAATTATAAAATCATCTCAGCATCCCAGCTGGAGAATGGGCGGGTGGCTGGCACCAATACTTATTGATGATAAAGGAAATATTTATACAGCACCTGCTCCGTTTATTAGTATACTTGATAATCCTGTTACTAATCAAAATACCATTTACCGGGTAGATGAAAAACAGGAGTGATGGATGTATTTATGAAATTGCCTTTGACGGATACTATTACTGTTCAAAATCCCTTTGGCATAATTGGTATGATCTTATTATGCGAAACAAATACATTATATGTATCCACACTGGCTGGCTCAAAACGAAATGAAAGAGGGGCTATTTATGCAATTGATTCAGAAACAGGAAAAATAATTGATAAGATAACTGCTACAGATGCGATGGGCTTGGGCATTACTTATGCTACCGGTAAACGGCAATTGTTTTTTGGAACAGGCAGAAATTCTGAAATTAAATCTGTAACACTTACCAATAACGGTAAATTTTCGGGCGGCCCCCGGTTTGCCTTGTCAATAGAAGGCTTAGGCCCCCGTGGCGATGATAAGGTAAGAAAAATAAGAACAGACCAGTTTGGCAATCTTTTAATACATGGGATGGAATTTAATTTTAACCTCATAGCCCCGAGGGAAAAGCAGGAAACAATTTATCAATTCAGCTACAACGAAGAAGAAAGAAAATGGATTAGCAGGTAAGGCTATATTTTATTTTTATAAACCCTCAACAGCAGGCATTTACTATGCAAATAGCGGTAAGATTTTTTGATTCCATACATCATAAGTATAAATACCGTATCTCCCTCCACAGTAAAATTTCAATTAAAAATTTTAGCAGCCCGGTATTTTTTAAATGATTTTTTACAGGTTTTAATACTTAAGAAAAATGCCTGAATATTACATTGAAACCATAAACGTATTTAAGCAACCTTCATATTAATTTTTTATTGATTAGTAAAAGTTGAAATAGTAAACTTACGTTTCACCATTTTTTTGAACCCTGTTTATATGCCCCTTTTCTATACAGGCACTTATTTTTTAAATGGGTTTGTATCTGCAAGCAAATCATTTGTTTCTGTTCATTAAAGTTTATCTCCTTGCAGGGGTACTTCAGCATTCTTTTTTGCCACTTCAGCTATTATTTTAACCAATGTTATAGAGAATCGTAGTTTTACAAACAACATTAGTATTTATACGATAAAAGAAATTAAGTAAAAAAGCTTAAAGAATGTTGCATTTTAAAAAATGGTAATGTACATTAGCAGCCCGTTAAGGAATTTCTATCCAATACTTGTGAGTTATACTCTTCTTAGAGAATGCCCAAAACTCATTCCAGAGAACAAGTACAGAAAACCCGGTGAAAAGGCTTAATAAACTACTTCACCCCCCTGATCTTAATATCCACTGAAACCCACCCAACCCCAAAATCCTACTTAATTAAACTTTTAAGAGTTATAGTTCATTCTATAGCCTTCAGGTATATGATTTTTATTAAACAGTAACCCTTGTAGCAATTTAAAAAAAAGAACATGAATCAACCTCCTACCCACCAAAGCTTACGGCATTCACTCACAAGGTATTTTTTACCTGTTGCCCTTATGCTTTTAATCAATTTTTCAAATGCTTCTGCCCACAGTGTTGATGCCTATACTCCTTCTTGTGTTGCGGGGCCCCAGTTTAAGGTTACAGCAACTGTGTCAAGTGTAAACAGTACTTCAAACTACCGCTGGCAATGGGAAAAACCCTGCTGGTGCATGGGTTTGTTTTGTAAATGGTGCTAATACTATTAACGGTACATCGTATAATGTAAGTGGGGCTGTTTTTAACTTAACTACCACACCTGGCCCAATTGTATTTACTAATCCCAACAGTGGTTTACAGGGATTAGAAATCAGGATGGTAATATCTGATGGTGCTGGTGTTGACCCTTGTACTTTACCGGCAGGTAATACATGGACAAGTACCGCCAACTACTTTATTGCAGTAAACGGTACACCTTGTGGAAATGCTTCAACTTGCACTGCTAAAGTCACCAATTTATATTTTAATGAATTAAATGGAGGGGCAGATTTACCCATTGCAAATGGAGCGATGTTTACAGTTGCTCAATTAGGTTCATTATACAACCTGGAAGCCGGTACTTCCGGAACTATAGGTAGTGTAAAATATACAATTACAGGGCCGACGGCTTCTTCTAATATTGAGAATACTATTCCATATAACAATCCAACTACTGGTGGTGGTGCCTGGACAGGTGCGGTAGGAACCTACAATGTAAATTTAAAAACATATAGTGCCGCCGATGGTACAGGCACACTTTGCCATGATACAACTATTTCGTTTGTTTTATCCAATACCACTTTTAATTGTAATTGTCCGGGCGCCAATGTTGTACTTAACCCGGGTTTTGAAAATGGAACAACCAACTGGACATGGTCTGGGGGTGCTTTAGCACACGGCACCGGTGGTGTTGCTTGTGGCTCTTTTTCGGGAGATTTAGATAATACATCTTCTACAAGTAAAGCATGGCAAATTATAGGTACTGATTTAGCAGTTAGTACAGTTATTAATGCAACTGTATTTGCCGGCACGCATGACAATACATTTAATAACTTTGTGGCCGTTGAATTTTTAGATGCTGGTAATGTTGTACTTGGGTACATCTGTATATATACAGGTAGATAAAATTTTAGCAAATGCCCCTGCTGGCCCACAATTATATAGCTTATCTGCAACTGTTCCGGCTGGTGCAAAATATACAAGAGTTGCATTTGGCGGTAACGGAAGTTATACAAAAACAGATCAATGGTGTGTAACTTCTACACCTCCTCCGATCGGTTCATTAGGCAACCTTGTATGGAGGGATAATAATGATAATGGTATTAAGGATGCCTCAGAAGGTGGTTGGCCATTTGGTGGCTTAACTGTAAACTTATATCAGGACAATAACGATGATGGTGTTGCAGATGGGGCAGTACTTGCAACCACAACACCAAATACAACAACCGGCTTATATCAGTTTAATAACCTTGCTGCTGGTAAATATTTTGTCACTCTAACGAACCCTTACCCGGTTGATTGGCAAAAAAGCTCCGTAAATGGCGGCGACCCGGATAATGATATTGATAATGATAATAATGGCCTCACAGGTACTGCTATTATAAAGGGTGCAACAATAACCCTGACAGCCGGTGGCGAACCTGATGTAGCTACAGATGGTGATGGTACCAATGGTAACCAGACATACGATTTCGGTTTATGGAAAGGTAACGGCCTTGGTGACTATGTATGGCTTGATGATAACGCAGATGGTATACAGCAAGCTGGTGAACCCGGTATTGCCGGTGTTACCGTTACCCTTTCAAAAGGTGCTACTGTTTATACTACCACAACAGATGCAAACGGGTTTTATTTCTTCGCAGATATTTATGATTTAGCCAATGGTGGTTATACCTTAACTTTTGCTACACCCACAGGTTATGCACCCACTCTTTCTAACCAGGGTGGTGACGATGCAAAAGATAGTGACCCAGTAGGCGGTGTAATAACAGGCATTACAGTTCCTATTGGAACATGGAACCATACCTTTGATGCCGGCTTTACACTGGCTTCTCTTGGAGACAGGGTTTGGAAAGATGATGACGGTGATGGCATACAGGATGCGGTGAAGTAGGTGTAGCTGGTGTAACAGTTGTGTTATTATAATTCAGCAGGTACTAGTAGTTGCAACTACTACTACTGATGCCTTTGGTATTATAAATTCAGTAGTTTGTTCCTGGTAATTATTCAGTCCGGGTAACACCACCGGCTAATTATACCTTGTCTCCAAAAACACAGGGTGGAGATACTCCTTGACAGTGATTTTGATCCTATTACTTATACAACAGGAACAGTTACACTTACTGCTGGTCAAAACCGTACAGATATTGATGCTGGGTTGAAATTTACTCAACCACAACCAGCCAGTGTAGGTGACCGTGTATGGTTAGATACTAATGGCGATGGCATACAGGATGCAGGTGAACCAGGTGTTTCTAATGTATTGGTAACATTATATAACAGCAGCGGTGTTGCTGTGGCAGTACTTATACAGATGCAAATGGATTCTACCTGTTTACAGATGTAACACCTGGTAACTATACAGTAGGTGTAAGCCTGCCACCAGCCATGGTATTCTCACCAAACAATGGAGCAGTAAGTGTTGCCAACAACAGTGATATTAATCCTGCTAATGGAAGAACAGCTACTTTCACCGTAAATGCAGGTGACCAGATAAGTTATGTAGATGCGGGTATTAAACCACAACAACACCAATGGAAGTGTAGGTGATTTTGTATGGAATGATTTAAATAAAGATGGTGTACAGGATGCAGGTGAGCCAGGTATTGCAGGTGTAACTGTAAGATTGGTAAATGCAACAACCAATACAGTAGTTGCAACAACAACAACTGATGCTACATGGTAAATATATTTTCAATGATGTACTACCGGGTAATTACCTGGTTGAATTTGTAACCCCTGCCGGTTATACAACAACTACAAACTGAATAGCAATTGTTACTCAGGAACCGATAGTGATGTGGATCCTGCTACAGGCAGAACAGCTTCATTTACTCTAGGTGCTGGTCAGAGGATTACAACTGTTGATGCTGGCTATTGGGTAACCACACCTCCGGGTACTGGTAAAATTGGTGACCGTGTATGGCATGATGCAACCAGAATGGTATACAGGATGCAGGTGAAGCCAATGTATCTGGTATAACAGTAACATTATATGACAGCGCTGGTACTGCTATTAAGCAGGCCACTACTGACCAGAATGGTAACTACCTCTTTACAGATCTTGCAGCAGGTAATTATACAGTTGGCTTCAGCAATATTCCTGATGGCTATACTTTCACCACACAAGGTTTAGGTACAGCTGCAACAGGTAGCGATGCGAATCCTGCTACAGGAAGAACAGGCTACTATAACACTTGCAGCCGGACAAACAAATCTTGATGTAGATGCAGGTATCAGGTCTGCACAGGCTGGTACTGCTTCATTAGGAAACAGGGTTTGGTACGATTTAAATAATAATGGTTTACAGGATGCAGGTGAAGTAGGTGTGCAAGGTGCAACAGTAGAATTACTGGATGCAGCCGGTAACCCAATTGATAAAGATCCCGTTACTGCTGGTGTACAACCAACAATAACAACAACAAATGCACTGGGCGAATACCTGTTTACAGGTCTTAGGTGCCGGTGATTATAGAGTACGTTTCAGCACATTGCCTGCAGGATATACAGTAGTAACAAAAGCTGCTGGTACTGACCGTAATCTTGATAGCGATGGTAACCCGCTTGCTGGCAGGTACTTCTACAACAGATGTAGTTAGCTTTATCTGCAAATCAAGACAGACTTGATATTGACCTTGGTATATTTAATCCAACCGCACCGCTTGGACAATTAGGCGACCGTGTTTGGTTTGATGCTAATAATAATGGTGTGCAGGATGGTGGCGAGCAAGGTGTTCCGGGTGTAACTGTAGCATTACTGAATGCTGCTGGTGCTACTATAGCAACAACAGTAACAGATAAAGATGGCCTTTACAAGTTTATAAATCTGGCCGATGCTACTTATTCGGTTCAGTTCAGTAACCTGCCTGCAGGATTTACCTTCTCTGGCAAAAGATTTTGGTGGCAACGATGCAACTGACAGTGATGCTGACCCCGCAACCGGTAAAACAGGCACTTATGTTATCAGCGGTGGTAATACTAATCTGACTGTTGATGCAGGTATTTATTCTACAAGAGCTGCATTGGGTGATTATGTATGGTTTGATGCAAATAGGGATGGTATACAGGATGCAACTGAAAATGGTATTCCGGGTGTAACAGTTATTTTATATGATGCAGCTGGTGTGGCTGTGACTTCAACGATAACTGATCAGAATGGCAGATATTTCTTCAGCAACCTGAACCCTGGTACTTATACTGTAGGTTTCAGCACTATACCTGGTAAACTGGTATTTACAACAAAAGATGTAGTGGCTGCTGGTGATGCTGCTGATAGTGATGTTGACCCTGCAACAGGTAAAACTGGCTCCTATAACACTTGCAGCCGGCCAGGTAAACCTTACAGTTGATGCAGGTTTAAAACCACTTATCCCTGCTTCTGTTGGTGATTTTGTATGGTATGATTTGAATGGAGATGGAATTCAGGATGCGGGTGAACCTGGTGTAGCCGGGTGTAATTGTAACCTTATACAATTCAGCTAACCAACCAATTGGTTCAGCAGTAACAGATGGTAATGGATAATACTTAATAACTAATGTACCTCCGGGTACAGGTTATTATGTGAAGTTCAGCAATCCAACCTGATCCTGCTGCTCCATGGACATTACAGAATGTAGGTGGTGCAGGTGCAAATGATAACAGCAAAGCTGATGCTACAGGTACAACAGGTACATTTAATGTAGCAGAAGGACAAAATATCACAAATATAGATGCAGGTCTTTATACACCTAAAGCATCATTAGGAGATAAAGTTTGGAGAGACGATGATAAAGATGGCGTACAGGATGCTGGCGAACCAGGTGTATCTGGTATTACAGTAAGCTTGTTTGATAATATAGGAAAACTAGTAGGCTACAGTTTAACAGATGCTTACGGAAATTACTTATTTAGCTAATTTAACCCCTGGTGATTATACAGTAGGGTTTACATTACCTGCAAATTATACATTTCACTACTTCAGCAGGTACATCAGAAACTGATGCAGCGAATAGTGATGTAAATGCAATAACAGGTAATACAACAACAGTTACATTAAGCCCTGGCGAAAATCAGTTAAACATTGATGCTGGTATTATATTTAATACAGTTCCACCAGAAAGCAAATATTGGTGACAGGGTATGGTTAGATATTGATAAAGATGGAATACAAGATGCAGGTGAGCCGGGTATTTCTGGTGTAACTGTTACTTTATATGATAATACAGGTGCAATTGTTGCAACTGCAATTACAGATGCAAATGGTAATTACTTATTTACAGATGTACCACCGGGTGCAGGTTATACAATTGGATTTACTGCACCAGCAGGTACAGTATTTAGCCCAAGAGATGCAACAGGCGATGGTAATGATAGCGATGCAGATCCTCTAACTGGAAGAACTGCTCCATTTACAGTGGTAGCTGGTACTAACTGATTTAAGTTTTGATGCTGGTTTATCTCCTCAGATAGCTACAAAAGCAAGCTTAGGTGATAAAGTATGGAATGATATAAATAGAGATGGAATACAAGATGCAGGCGAACCAGGCCTTGCAGGTGTAACTGTAAGATTATATGCAGCTGATGGCACTACATTATTAGGCACTACAAAACACTGATGCATTTGGTAATTATATATTCACCAATTTAGATGCAGGTACTTATGTTGTTGAATTTGTAAAACCAGCAGGTTATACAAGCAGCCCTAAAGATGCAACAGCGGTGATAATAGCAGATAGTGATGCAGATATAACAACGGGTAAAACTGGCTCCAATAGTATTAGCCGCTGGCGATAGAAATACAACCGTTGATGCTGGTATGTATGTAACAACCCCTCCAGGCATATTACAATTGGGTGATAAAGTATTTAATGATGAAAACAGAGATGGTGTACAAGCTGCAACTGAAGATGGTATAGCTGGTGTAACGGTTACATTGTATCAAAATGGTACCAGATGGTTTACCGGGTACTGCTGATGATGTAAATTAAAATCTACATCAACAGATGTTAATGGAAATTACATCTTCACAGATTTAGCTGCTTCAGCAATGCTGCTACAAATTACAATGTACAATTCAGCAACTTGCCAAGTGGCTATAGCTTTACCACACAAGATCAAACCCTTGGTGGCGGTAACGATGCAAATGATAGTGATCCAAACATGTTACAGGCCGTACAGGTAGCATTAACTTAACTGCAAATAATTTAACAGTTGATGCTGGTTTAGTACAAGGTGTACAGGCAGGTAAAGGAAGTCTGGGTGATAGGGTTTGGTATGATATGCCAGGTGGTACAACAGGTGTACAAGATGCAACTGAGCAGGGTGTATCTGGTGTAACAGTTAAGATTATACAGAGATGCAAATAATGATGGTACAATAAGCGGTGCTGAGTTAACAGCTATTGCAACAACAACAACAAATGCTTTAGGTAATTATATGTTTGGCGGCTTAGATGCTGGAAACTATCAAGTAGGTTTCAGTAATATACCAGCAGGCTTTACATTAACTACTAAAGATGCAGGTGCTGATGATGCAAAAGATAGTGATGGTAATCCTTTAGGTGCCGCCGTAGCAGGTAATACAGCAACAGCTGGAACAAGCTATACAGGTTTATTAAGTCTTGCACAGGGAGAAGATAAATTAACCATTGACTTAGGTATTGTACCTCCTGCAAATACAAACAGCCTTGGTGGCGATGTATGGAAAGACTCAAATAACGATGGCAACCAAACACCGGGGGAACCACCAATAAAAGGTGTAATGGTAACATTATACAATAGTGCTGGTGTAGCAATCGCTACTACAGTAACTGATGAAAATGGCAGATACTTATTTGTAGGATTACCAGATGGTTCTTACAGTGTAGGATTTAGCAATTTGCCAGCCGGTTACAACTTCACAAACCAATCAGCAACAAACGATGCAACAGGTAGTGATGCAAACGTAACAACAGGTAGAACAACTACTGTAACACTTGGACCAGGTAACAGAAACGATACAAGTCTTGATGCTGGTTTAGTAACCACAAGGGCAGCATTAGGTGATTATGTATGGTTTGATACAAATGGTAATGGTACACAGGAAGCTACAGAAGCAAGTATTGCAGGAGCAACAGTTACCTTAACCCGTCCTGGTTTTGGATTGGATGGGGTAGCAGGAAATGCAGATGATGCTTTAGCGGTAGCAACAGCAATAACAGATGCTAATGGCAAATACTTCTTTGGCAACTTAACACCGGGAAGCTATGTAGTAAACTTTGCTACAATTCCAAACAGCGTAGTATTTACACAACAAAATACACCGGGTGATAACGGCAATAACACAAACAGTGATGCTAATCCTGCAACAGGTAACAGTGCCACAATAGCATTAATTGCAGGAGAAACTGATTTAACAATTGATGCCGGTGTTAAACCAATTATCCCAGCTTCTGTTGGTGATTTTGTATGGTATGATCTGGACAGGGATGGTATACAGGATGCAACTGAGCCAGGTGTACCAGGTGTACTTGTTACCTTATATAATTCAGCTAATCAACCAATAGGTTCTGCTGTAACAGATGGTAATGGAAATATTTAATTACCAATGTACCTCCGGGTACTGGTTATTATGTAAAATTCACCAACCAGCCAGATGCTACTGCACCATGGACATTGCAAAATGTAGGTGGAGCAGGTGCAAACAACAACAGTAAAGTAGATGCCACAGGAACAACAGGAACATTTAATGTAGCAGAAGGCGCAGAATATTACCAATATAGATGCAGGTCTTATTCAACTGATTAATTTAAGCGGTAATGTATGGCATGATGTAAATGCGATGAGTGACGGATGGTTAATAATACTGCTGCATTACAAACACCTCCATCAGGACCAATCCCTACTGGAATCAATGCATACTTAATAGATATAGCAACAGGCTTAGTAGAAAAGGTGTTAGTGTAAATTCTGTGAAGGTGCATTTAATTTCGGAGATGTTGCACCAAACACCAATTATAAAGTAGTTATCACTAACTCACAACTTACTAATTGGTAGGCTCACCAGCCCCTGTTATCATTCGTTGCCATCTGGATGGAGAATACAGGACAAAACCTGGGAGTAACAGTCCGGGAAGCGATGCAATAAATGATGGTAAGCTTTTTGTACCCGTAGGATTTGTTAGTGTTACTAATGCAAATTTTGGAATAAGGAGATCCGGAGGAGATGTAGTAATACCATAAAATAGTATTCTGTAAACATTAAAATTTAAAACCTAAACAATGAGCACAATTTTTAAAAAAACAATCAATCTCTTTACCCTCGTTCTTATCGGGAACGCCGTAATGGAGCAGGCTAATCTATCAGTAGAGTTGCCAACAGGAATTTATGGCATCGGCCAACAGCCAACAACCAATCTTCGGGCTGGACCTATAACATCCTTCGGAACACAGGATTCACTTCCTATGTTTCAGGATAACAAAATTCCCTTTAATAACCTTACACCCCTGACATCTCAGCCAACGAAAGTTTTCATGAAGTTTGTTAGTCAGCAGTATACGGGTTTGCATTATAGTAATGCCAGTACAGGTTTGTTATTTGGTGCCACTGCCACAACTGCGTACGACCCTGCTTTTCCTGCCGAGGTTATTGCTATTCCGCAGCCACCCGCAGCAAGGCCACAACAGGTTGAAGCATTCAATCTCTTTAATGAGATAGGCACATATACTACTCCTGGTTCTGGAACAGGTAGTAACCCTACTGTGCCCCAGGCGGCCCTTCGGCGAATATGTTTACTGCCACTGGTAATATAGGTGCTGGTACTGGTATTACTCCTATTTGGGATGGTTCACCTGCAGCCAGTAATGATGGAAACGGAGCCTTTTCGTTATTCACTATTGCACAGCTACAATATGACGGTGGTAACACAATAGCAGGTGATCCTATAGTTTATCCAAGAAATACAGCTTACAACGCTTCTCAAAGATATTATTACGGAGACCTCGTTGTTTCTTTTAATAGGTTTGTAAGAAACCCTGTTATTCATTTTGCTGGTTTGGGTGGTGCTTATAGATATCTTATTCCCGGTGGTTCTTCGGGAAATGCTGCTGACTGGCGTTCAACTTACTTTTCTACAGAATTAGATGCACAAGGGGTTTCATTGACAAGATTATCTGGAAATAGTTTTTTCCAACTAAGCGGTGCTAATGCAATAAGTAATGGAGCAACAATTCCAAGTGGTGGTTCTACTAGTGATCCAGGAAGTGCTGGTAGTTACCCCTTTGATGATTTTGGCGCTGCTTCTGGTAGTGTAATGGTGAATGGTACAGTAAGGACTGTTACTTTTAAAGTATGGTTAAGAGGTGCGCCAAGTAAACCAGCAAATGCATCAGGTGCTGATTTTGCATGGTCAACTGCCCGTGTCAACACAAGTGTTTTTAACCGTGAACCTCTTACAGGTGATCTTTGGTGGGTTTCAGTTAGTGCTGAACCAGTTCAACTTATCCCTCTTCCAGCAACAGGTATCAACCTTAGTGCTTCATTAACTGGCAGCGATGTTGCTTTAAGCTGGAAAACACTTACAGAACTTAATAGCAGCCGTTTTGATATTGAAAGAAGCACCGATGGTATAAACTTTGCAAAAATTGGCGAGAAAGCCGCAGCAGGTTCAAGCACTTCAGATGTTAACTATTCTTATGCCGATGCAGGTATGAATGTTAGTGTTTATTACTACAGGCTTAAATTGGTTGACCTTGATGGTAAAGTATCTTATAGCAATATAGCTGCTGTTCGCAAGAGTTCAATCAAAACAATTAAAGTATTCCCTAACCCGGCTGTAGAAAACCTTAGTGTTGAGTTTTCTAATGCTAAAGGTTCTTATACTATCACATTATTAAACCAGGCAGGACAAGAAGTACAGAATATCAAAGCTGACATCAGCAATACTGTACAGTATGTGAAGATTAACAGGAACAATGTAGCTGCCGGTATGTACTATGTACGGGTAAAAGAAAACAACACAGGCGAAGTAATGTCTGAAAAAGTTATAATAAAATAAGTAGACCAGAAAAAAACTGGTACTGTAAAATATTTGAGTGAGTACAGGCGCCGGTTTATACTGGTAACAATTCACAAGAGCAGTTTTTCGATGCTCAAGGTTTACAGAAAGAAGGCTCCCTTTTGGGGGCCTTTCTTTTTTTCAAATACAAAAAACACTGATTTTGAAACTCATTTACTTTCAATGCTTACATTTGAAATAAAAAAGGAATGCCGTTTTGGGAAAGAATAAAAAGTGTTAACCTGGTAAGGAAAATGGTTTATTTCCTGGTAGGGCTTTTTTCTTATCCCGGGCTTGCAATTATCAACAAGCTTAAAATTAGCGGTACAGAACATATAAAAGATTTGCCAAGAGCGAAAGTACTTTTTGTAAGCAACCACCAAACTTACTTTGCAGATGTAATTACATTCTTTCATATTTTTTCAGCCATAAAATGGAGAAAGCAAAACAGGCTGGGTATCCCGTATTATTTATTGAATCCGTTTACGAGGGTAAATTATGTGGCTGCCGAAGCAACTATGAATGGCAGCTGGATCAGCCGTATATTCTTATTGGCCGGGGGGCTTACAGTAAAAAGAACATGGAACAGGGAAAGTGGTGAAGTACGCAAAGGCCTTGATGCTTCTGATACAAGAAAAATATTTTCTGCATTGGAGAAAAACTGGGTTATTACATTTCCGCAGGGAACTACCAAACCATTTGCCCCTGGCAGAAAAGGGACGGCATTGATAATAAAACAAGTAAAACCGATTGTTGTGCCAGTTGTAATAGATGGTTTCTGGCGGGCCTTTAATAAAAAAGGCCTGACCTTTAAAAAGAAAGGTACATTGCTCACCGTTACTTTCAAGCCGCCATTGCAAATAAATTATGATGCACCTGCCGAAGAGATTTTAGCACAGATAATGGACAGTATTGAGCAAAGTAAAAAATATATGATGATGGGAGGGTACCACCCTTCGCCAACCCCACGGTGACAAAGGTTTTATGTTTGATTGGCATTAAACCCTAGCAAATTGCAGCAAAGTATCTTTTGTTTCTAATACACTGGATGTACTATTGTTTAAATATTCATCCACCTTTCTTGCACATTCACGGCCTTCGCTAATGGCCCATACAACTAAGCTTTGGCCCCGTCGCATATCACCGGCAACAAATACTTTATTTATATTGGTGCGGTATTCTTTCTCTGTTGCTTTTACATTCTTTCTTTCATCTAGCTCCACATCTAATTGTTGTATCATACCTTCTAATTGTGGATGTACAAAACCCATTGCCAGCAAAGCCAGTTCGCAGGGTATTTCTTTTTCACTTTCTGCTACTTCAACAAAATTGGCGGGACGGCCATCCACTATCTTCCATTCAAGGTCAACAATTTTTAAGGCTTTTAAGTTCCCTTTACCATCACCAATAAATTCTTTAGTGGCAACAGCCCATTGCCTGTTTGCCCCTTCTTCATGTGAGGTGGTTGTTTTTAATAACATCGGATAAGATGGCCAGGGCATAAAATCATTTCTTTCATCCGGAGGTTTTGGTAATAGTTCAAACTGTGTTACCGTTTTAGCTCCATGACGGTTTGATGTACCCACACAATCACTTCCGGTATCACCACCACCAATTACCACCACATTTTTGTTCGTTGCTTTTACTTCTTCAGCAAGTATATTACTTTCAATATCTGTATTCGCAAAAAAATCTTTTCCGGAAACCCTTTTATTATTTTGCTTCAGAAAATCCATTGCATAATGCACCCCTTTTAATTCCCTGCCTGCGATATTTAAATCTCTCGGCACGGTAGAACCACCAGCTAAAACTATTGCTTGATATTCTCTAAGCAAGTCATTTACTTTTACATTCACACCAACATTAGCATGATAGCGGAATGTTATTCCTTCTTCTTCTAATAGTTTTATTCTTCTTTCAACCACCCACTTCTCTAATTTAAAATCTGGTATTCCATAGCGAAGCAACCCACCTGCTGCATCATCTCTTTCAAACACTGTTACTAAATGCCCTGCATAATTTAATTGTGCTGCTGCTGCAAGCCCGGCTGGGCCGCTGCCAATTACCGCTACTTTTTTACCGCTACGTTTATTTATTTTTTTAGGTTGTACAAAACCTTTTTCAAATGCTATTTCAATAATATGTTTTTCTATTTCTTCAATAGTAATGGCGGGTTGGTTAATACCAAGCACACAAGCCGTTTCGCAAGGTGCAGGGCAAATGCGACCAGTGAATTCAGGAAAGTTATTTGTAGAAGTCAAAATTTCATAAGCCTCTTTCCATTCCTTCCTATACACAGCATCATTAAATTCAGGAATAACATTTCCTAAGGGGCAACCATTGTGGCAGAAAGGCACACCACAGTTCATACACCGGCCCGATTGCTGGTTTAATTTTTCGTCACTGAATTTTTCTGCAAATTCATTGTAATGAGTTAATCGCTGCTCCACAGGTTGTTTACCCGGCAGCTCCCTTGTAAATTCTTTAAATCCTGTTGGTTTGCCCATATGCCCCTGCCCCCTAAAGGGAATTTTTATACACTCTGGTTAAGGAGTGTGGTTTTAAAATGCTCAACATAGTTACTGAAGCTGAAGTGTGCCCTTCGTTTCCTCAGGGTAAACTTGCAAGGGACGATGATAGTAGCACTGCTGCTTGTTACACAAAATCAATTTCTTTTATAAGAACTTTTTTTTAATTAATGTTTCTCAGACCTAAGTTCTCCGCCAACTGGCGGAGACAGGGGTTGCGACACCTTCTTATAATCAATTGGAAAAACTTTTACAAAGTTTTTCAACTGGTTGTCTAAATCATCCAGGATAAATTTTGCTACTGTGCTTCCGGTATAATCAAAATGTTTTTGAATCATCATGAATAATTCGTTCTTATCAGTCACATCGCATTTATCCAAATCAACCATTTCTTGATTACAATTTTCTGCAAACTTATTTTTTACATCATATACATAGGCAATACCACCACTCATGCCTGCGGCAAAATTTCTTCCGGTATCTCCCAGTATAACTACACGGCCACCTGTCATGTATTCACAACCATGGTCACCAACAGACTCCACCACCACATTAACACCAGAATTTCTTACACAAAATCTTTCACCGGCTTTGCCCCTGATAAATGACTCACCACCTGTAGCACCATAAAATGCCACATTGCCAATAATGCTGTTGTTTTCCGGGGTGTAAGTAGCATTCTTTGGTGGATAAATGATAAGCCGTGCGCCGCTTAACCCTTTTCCAAAATAATCATTGGCATCACCTTCCAGTTCAAGTGTAATACCTTTTGTATTGAATGCGCCAAAACTTTGCCCGGCAGTTCCATTAAAAACAAAATGAATAGTATCGTCAGGCAATCCATCACCCTTATACTTTTTTGTAATTTCATTAGAAAGAATAGTGCCTGTAGTACGGTTTGTATTAATAATTGTAAAAGATGCTTTTACTTTTTCACCATTATCAATGGCGGGTTTTGCAGCAGCCAGTAATTTCCAGTCAAGCACTTCTGTTAAACCATGGTCTTGCTCTTCTGCGCAATATAATGGCATGTACGGAGGGCAAGGTTCTTTATAAAGCACCGGAGATAAATCCAGCTTGCTGAATTTCCAATGTGTAATATTTTCTTTAGCCTGTAAATAATCAACCTGGCCAATCATTTCATTTACTGTTTTAAAACCAAGCTCTGCCATTATCTCCCTTAACTCTTCTGCCATAAACCGGAAGAAGTTTACTACATGGTCTGCATTTCCAGTAAATCTTTTTCTCAAATCCGGGTCTTGTGTGGCTACACCAACAGGGCAGGTATTTAAATGGCATTTACGCATCATAATACAGCCCTCAACTATTAATGCTGCTGTTGCAACACCCCATTCTTCGGCACCGAGTAATGCTGCAATAGCAATATCCCTTCCCGTTTTCATTTGCCCATCTGCTTGTACTACCACACGGCTGCGTAATTTATTTTTTACCAGGGTTTGATGTGTTTCCGCCAAACCTAATTCCCACGGCAGGCCTGCATGTTTGATAGATGATACTGGTGAAGCACCTGTGCCTCCATCAAATCCGCTAATTAATACAACATCTGCTTTTGCTTTAGTTACACCAGCAGCAATTGTACCTACACCAGCTTTACTTACCAGTTTTACATTTATTCTTGCACTGCGGTTGGCATTCTTTAAATCAAAAATTAACTGTGCCAGATCTTCAATAGAATAAATATCATGATGGGGTGGCGGAGAAATTAACCCTACACCCGGTGTGCTGTGCCTGGTTTTACCAATCCACTCATCTACTTTGTGCCCTGGTAATTGGCCGCCTTCTCCCGGCTTTGCACCCTGTGCCATTTTTATCTGTAACTCATCTGCTTCGGTAAGATATAAACTGGTAACACCAAATCTTGCACTGGCTACTTGTTTAATAGCACTGCGCATAGAATCGCCATTTCCCAATGGGGTATACCTTCTTTCATCTTCACCACCTTCACCAGTATTACTCTTTCCACCGAGGCGGTTCATGGCAATAGCCAATGTAGTATGTGCTTCCCATGAAATGGAACCAAAACTCATGGCACCTGTTGCAAAACGTTTATAAATGTTTTCTGCGGGCTCTACTTCATCAATTGATATAGATGGCTTATTATTTTTAAATTCAAACAGGCTCCTTAGTGTACAGGCTTTTTCACTCTGCTCATTTACAGCTTTAGAATATTTTTTAAATGTTGCATAATCATTCATCCTTGTTGAGTACTGCAACAAATGAATGGTGGTAGGGTTGAATAAATGAAACTCCCCTTTTCTTTTCCATTGATAAATACCACCAACAGGTAAACGATCAACAGGTATATCCTGTTTGCTGAATGCAACCTGATGTTTAACCAACGCTTCTTTGGCAATTTCTTCCAAACCAATACCCTGTATGCGGCTAACTGCACCGGTAAAATATTTATCAACTACATCCTGCTGTATGCCTAGTATTTCCATTATCTGCGCACCCTGGTAAGATTGTAAAGTGGAGATGCCCATTTTAGAAAACACTTTCAACAAGCCATCATTTACTGCTTTTATATAATTCTTTCTTAGTTCATCCCAGCTTAATTCTGTTTTTAACGTTCCATTCGCTTTCATATTACGAACAGATGCAAATGCCAAATAAGGATTAATTGCAGTTGCACCAAATGCAAGCAGGCAGGCAAAGTGATGCACTTCCCACACATCACCAGCTTCTACTACAATACCAACCTGTCCCCGTAAACCTTTTCTTATTAAGTGATGATGTACTGCAGCTGTTGCAAGCAATGATGGGATAGCAGCATGGTCGCTGTCAACTGCACGGTCACAAAGAATAATTACTTCAAAGCCATCATGCACTGCGTCTTCTGCATATCTGCAAAGCCTGTCTAATCCTCTTTTTAAAGAATCAGGATGGCCATCTGCCCGAAAATATGTTTGCAACGTTTTTGCCTGGAAGATTCCTGTATCAATACTTCTTATTTTTTCTAATTCCCTGCTCGTAAGTACCGGATGTTTTAATGCAACAGTATGGCAGTGCATCGGGTCTTCATCTAATAAGTTCCCGTTGTTACCAACAAAAGTGGCAAGGCTCATTACCATCCTTTCACGGATAGGGTCTATTGGGGGGTTTGTAACCTGTGCAAATAACTGCTTGAAGTAAGACGATAAATGTTGCGGCTGATCACTAAGCACTGCCAGCGGAATATCAGTTCCCATTGAGCCAATAGGCTCTTTAGCATCTAAGGCCATGGGTTTTAAAATTGTATCAATATCTTCTGTACTGTACCCAAAAGCTTTTTGGTATTTTAAAACTGATTCATCTGTAAGATGGGAGAATGTAACCCTTGGCTGGGGTAGCTCTTCCAAACGGATTTTATATTGGTTCAGCCAATCGCCATAAGGTTTTTGTGTGCAGATGTTTTGTTTTAATTCTTCATCACTAATGATGCGGCCCTGCTCCATATCTACTACAAACATTTTGCCGGGCTGTAACCTTCCCTTCTCGATAACAATAGCCGGGTCAACCGGTAATGCCCCTGTTTCACTTGCCATTATTACACGGTCATCATTTGTTACACAATATCTTGATGGACGAAGGCCATTCCTGTCGAGTGTGGCACCAATTATTTTCCCATCGGTAAATGAGATGGATGCAGGCCCATCCCATGGTTCCATAATGGAAGCATGATACTCATAAAAATTTTTCTTTGCCAGATCCATTTGTTCATTCCCATCCCATGCTTCAGGTATCAGCATCATCATTACATGCGGCAGGCTGCGGCCTGTCATGGTAAGGAGTTCAATCATGTTATCCAAACAGGCAGAGTCAGACTGGTCATTACTTACAATAGGAACAAGGATTTCCATTTCTTCTTTGGTAAATAAAGGAGAAGTGAACCCCTGCTCACTTGTTCTAAGCCAGTTTAAATTTCCCTGCAATGTATTTATCTCACCATTATGTGCAATAAAACGAAAAGGTTGTGCCAGTCTCCATGATGGAAATGTGTTGGTGGCAAAACGGCTATGTACCAATCCAAAGGCACTCACCACTCTTTTGTTACTTAAATCAGGAAAGTAACCTCTTACCTGGTGGCTGGTAAGCTGCCCCTTGTATACAACTGTTTTATATGATAGAGAAGATATATAAAAACCGATTGCATCTTTCTTTACAGTGTTTAATATAATATGCGTTGCATATTTTTTAAGGACAAAAAGTTTTCTTTCAAATTCATCGGGGTTTTTAATATAATCGGGGCAGGCTATGAATACCTGTTCGATTTCCGGCTCCACACTTAATGCTGTCTGGCCAATACCATCTCTTATTATAGGTACTTTTCTGTAACAAAGAATTTCAAGCCCCAGCTTTTCTGCACTGCGGTTAAAAATATCCCTGCACTCTTCCCTTAACCTTATTTCTTTAGGAAAGAATAATACACCTGCTGCATATTTTCCAAATGAAGGGAGATGCACCCCGAGTTTAATACATTCATCAAAGAAAAATTCATGTGGGGTTTGGATCATAATTCCTGCGCCATCGCCAGTATTAACTTCGCAACCGCATGCACCGCGGTGTTCCATATTTTCCAATATAGTTAACGCATCGGAAATATGGTGATGTGATTTGTTGCCTTTGATATTGGCAACAAATCCAATACCACAAGAGTCATGTTCAAATGATGTATGATATAATCCCTGGTTGCCTGCCATTGGAGCAATATTAATTTTAATAATCAGTCGTTAACTTTATTTCGTATGACAAGCAATAGCTTTAAAATTACGAAATTGCCAGCATAAGAAATTATTTTGCAGATGTACTTTTCCACAAGTTGACACAAGTAATTCCCTATATCAAATAGCCAAACAACTGATCGTTTTTATTTATTTCTGAAAAGCCAATATTGGAATCTTTCATTTTTTGTAAGAGCAGTTCATAGTCAGAACGACTTTGTAATTCTACTCCTACCAGTGCTGGGCCATTTTCTTTATTTGTTTTTTGCATATACTCAAACCTGGTAATATCATCTGTTGGTCCTAGTACATTGCTTACAAATTCTTTCAATGCACCCGGACGTTGGGCAAAGCTTATCAGGAAATAATGTTTCAATCCTTCATACTGTAAGCTTCTTTCTTTAATCTCCTGCATCCGTTCAATATCATTGTTGCTGCCACTTACAACGCAAACAATATTTTTTCCTTTTATTTCAGCAGCAAAATCATCCAGTGCAGCAATAGACATTGCACCAGCTGGTTCTACTACTATCGCATCTTCATTGTATAATTTCAGGATAGTAGAGCAGATTTTTCCTTCCGCTACCAACCGCATATCATCCAGCACATCTTTACAAATAGAAAAAGTAATATCGCCAACTCTTTTCACTGCAGCACCATCTACAAAACGTTCAATAGTATCTAAGGTAACAGGATGGCCGGCTTTCAGAGCTTCAAACATAGAAGGAGCACCTTCTGGCTCAAGACCTATAATTTTTGTTTTTGGTGAATAGGTTTTAAAATAAGAACCCACTCCGGCACTTAAGCCGCCGCCGCCAACGGGAATAAAAATGTAATCCACCTCAGACTGGTCTTCTAGAATTTCCACACCAACTGTTCCTTGCCCTTCAATTATTCTATAATCATCAAAAGGCGGAATAAATGTCATGCTCTTTTCCTCGGTATATTTTTTTGCTGCTACGGCACAATCATCAAACGTATCGCCAATTAATTTTACTTCGATATTATCTTCCCCAAACATTTTTGTTTGAGTAATTTTTTGTTTTGGAGTGATGATAGGCATAAATACCACACCTTTTACATTCAGTTTTTTGCAACTGAAGGCAAAGCCTTGTGCATGGTTACCGGCACTGGCACATACCACACCTTTCTGTAATTGCTCAGCAGGTAGCGAACTCATCATGTTATAAGCTCCCCGCAGTTTGTACGAGCGAACCACCTGCAAATCCTCTCTTTTCAAATACACATTACATTGGTATTTTTTGGAAAGGCTTTGACTAAAAGTAAGTGGTGTTCTATTTACTACTTTTTTTAATCGTATAGAAGCCTTTATAAAGTCAAGGGTAGCTATGCTGTTTACTTCAGTATGTGTATCCGTATTTGCCATTATTTCTTTCAGTATGTATTAAGCCATTTCCAGCTTTGGTGATTTCTTCACTTCTTCTTTGGTAACAGTTTGAATTACTTTCATATCCGTCATTGCCTGTCTTAGCACAGTTCCCACTTCTTCTACCGGGTGATTGCGGAGTAGTTTGTTTACTTCAATAATTGTTCTATTGTCAACACCGTTATCCCTTCCTGTATTATAATTAGTGCCGATTACATCTGTATCAATTGTCCGCATAAATTCTTTCAGCAACGGTTTAGCAGCATGGTCAAATAAATAACAACCATATTCTGCTGTATCAGAAATTACCCGGTTCATTTCATATAATTTTTTACGGGCAATAGTATTGGCAATCAAAGGTGTTTCATGCAGCGACTCATAGTAAGCAGATTCTGCTTTAATACCGGCTTCCACCATCGTTTCAAAAGCCAGCTCTACGCCAGCTCTTACAAAAGCTACCATCAGTAATCCGTTATCAAAAAATTCCTGTTCTGCAATTTTAGCATCAGTCGGTGCAGTTTTTTCAAAGGCTGTTTCGCCGGTTGCTTTTCTCCAGGTTAATAAGTTTTTATCATCATTAGCCCAGTCTTCCATCATGTTTGATGAAAATACACCGCTCATAATATCATCCTGATGTTTTTGAAACAACGGACGTAAAATATTTTTCAATTCTGTTGATAATTCAAAAGCTTTCAATTTTGCCGGGTTGCTCAGCCTGTCCATCATTCCTGTTACACCACCATGCTTTAATGCTTCGGTGATTGTTTCCCATCCGTACTGAATTAGTTTTGAGGCATACGCTGGTTCAATTCCGTTTTCTACCATTTTATCAAAACATAAAATAGAACCTGCTTGCTGCACACCACAAAGAATTGTTTGTTCACCCATCAAATCACTTTTTACCTCTGCTACAAAAGAGGAGCGAAGCACACCGGCCCTATGTCCGCCGGTAGCAGCTGCATAGGCTTTGGCTTGTGCCAATCCTTTTCCTTCAGGATCATTTTCTGGATGCACAGCAATTAAGGTAGGTACACCAAAACCTCTTTTATACTCTTCTCTTACTTCAGTACCGGGGCATTTTGGTGCTACCATTATCACTGTCAAATCTTTTCTTATCTGCATGCCTTCTTCTACAATATTAAAACCGTGAGAATAGGAGAGGGTAGCCCCTTTTTTCATTAAGGGCATTACTGCATTAACAGCTGATGTATGTTGTTTATCTGGCGTTAAATTCAATACTAAATCAGCGGAAGGAATTAATTCTTCGTAGGTGCCAACGACAAAACCATTGTCGGTTGCATTTTTCCAGGAGGCTCTTTTTTCAGCGATAGCTTCTTTACGCAACGCATAAGCGATATCCAATCCGGAATCCCGCATATTTAATCCCTGGTTAAGGCCCTGTGCACCGCAGCCAATAATTACAATCTTTTTATCTTTTAAGACAGTTACACCATCAGCGAATTCGCTTCTGTTCATAAACTCACACACACCCAGTTGGTTTAACTGTTCTCTTAATGGTAGTGAATTGAAATAATTTGCCATTGTTTGTTATTTTATATGTTTTAATTTTTATGTTATCAGCTTCAGTTCCCTGAGCATCTTCGTTGCGTCGCACTTTTTATCGTTCTGTTCGTTAATCATCACATTGAACCCCGAAGGGGTTCGAAATACACCCTGCTGCTTTTAATCTCCGGGTTTCACCCGGAGCTAATAATATTTAACCCCTTTGGGGTTTTACATTGAGAAAATTTCTTCGTTCTTATCCAGAAACTCATTCTCAATTACGTTTTCTCCAGGCTCACGGTATTCAAACTCTTTTAGTTTTTTATGAAAGCCATCACTATCTTTTATAATTGCTATTCTTGCACTTCTTACAAATTCTATTAAACCATAAGGTTCTAACACTTTAATAAGGTTGTCTGTTTCTTCTCTTTGTCCGGCCACTTCAAATACAGTATAATCTTTACGGATAACAACTGCTTTAGCCCCATGGCGGCTTAGTAGGCGTTCTACTTTTACTTCTTCAGCTATAATTTCTGTAGGTACTTTATAAAGAGCCAATTCCTGCCAGATAATTTCTTCATTGGTATTGTAATAGGCTTTTAGCACTTCCACCTGTTTTTCTATCTGGCGGCAAAGTTTTTTTACCACATCTTCTGTTTCATTAATAACAATAGTAAAGCGGTGTACACTATCCACTTCACTTGGAGAAGTATTTAAACTTTCCACATTAATTTTTCTTCTGGAAAAAATTATCGCAATACGGTTTAATAAACCGATTTGATTTTCGGTATATACGGTTATGGTATATTCTTGTTTAGTCATACTACTTTATTTAACCGCCGACAGATTTTTTTAACCGCTATCGGGGTGATTTAAATTTCTTCTTTACTCAATACACACTCAGCCACACCTCTTCCCTGCGGCACCATAGGGAATACATTATTTTCTTTACCTACCATTATTTCTAACAGGTAACTTCCATCATGCTTAAGCATTGTTTGTAATGCCTCTTTTAGTTTATCTCTTTCACTAATTCTTTGTCCGTCTATATAATATCCTTTTGCTACCTGTACAAAATCGGGACTGGTAATATCAACAAACGAATATCTTTTTTCATGAAAGAGTTGCTGCCATTGGCGCACCATACCGAGAAACTCATTATTAAGAATAACAATTTTTACATGTGGCTTAAACTGCATAATAGTTCCTAACTCCTGCAACGTCATTTGAAAACCACCATCGCCAATGATAGCAACGGTCGGTCTGGTACTGTCGCCATAGGCTGCACCAATAGCGGCTGGTAAGGCAAATCCCATAGTTCCCAAGCCACCGCTGGTAATATTGCTTTTTGATTTGTTATACTTTGCATAGCGGCAGGCCACCATCTGGTGTTGCCCCACATCAGTAACGATGATAGCATTGCCTTCCGTTAGTTCATTGAGTACATTGATTACTTCACCCATTGTCAGTATTTCACCTGTTGGGTTTAGCTCTTCTTTTATTACTTTCTCTTCTTCTTTCTGTTTGTAGTCATTGAATTTTTTTAACCACTGCGGATATACTTTTTGTTCTATCAATGAGGTAAGCAATGGGAAGTGTTTCTTTACAATCGCCCCATACCGGCACATCCGCTTTTACATTCTTATCAATTTCTGCAGGGTCAATATCCAGATGAATAACTTTTGCCTGCTTGGCATATTTATCTAAACGTCCTGTAACCCTGTCATCGAATCGCATACCAATGGCGATTAGCACATCACATTCATTAGTCAATACATTCGGCCCATAATTGCCATGCATACCCAACATGCCAACACCCAGCGGATGATCAGTTGGTATGGCACTCATGCCCATGATGGTCCATGCTGCAGGAATGCCAGCTTTTTCAATAAACTGTTTGAATTCTTTTTCTGCTTTACCAAGTATTACGCCTTGTCCAAAAATGACAAATGGTTTTTCTGCTGCATTAATCAACTTCGCAGCTTCTTCCACATACGATTTTCTTACAATTGGTTTTGGGCGATAGCTTCTTATATGCTCACATTTTTCATACCCGGCATATTCAAATAATTGGAGCTGTGCATTCTTAGTTATATCAACCAATACAGGACCGGGTCTGCCACTGCTGGCTATATAAAATGCCTTAGCTAATACAGAAGGAATTTCTGTAGCATCTGTAACCTGGTAATTCCATTTAGTAACAGGAGTAGTGATATTGATTACATCTGTTTCCTGGAATGCATCAGTACCTAATAAATGTGCAAACACCTGACCGGTGATACACACAACAGGAGTGGAGTCAATCATTGCATCCGCTAAACCAGTAACTAAGTTAGTAGCACCGGGGCCACTGGTGGCAAATACCACACCGGTTCTTCCACTTGCTCTGGCAAAACCTTGCGCAGCATGTATTGCACCTTGCTCATGACGTACCAATATATGCTTCAGTTTATCATTGTAATCATACAGTGCATCATATATCGGCATGATGGCGCCACCGGGATAACCAAAAACAGTATCCACCCCTTCAGCCAAAAATGCTTCGAGTACTGCTACACTTCCACTGATGGACGTTGGAGCTTGCTTTTTTGTTTCTTCTTTTTTAAGTTCTAATGTTTCCATAAAAAATATTTTAAGCTTCATCTGTTACACAACCTTCACTTGCATCTTTTACAGACTTCGCATATTTATACAAAACTCCCTTTGTTACTTTCAATGCAGGCTGCTTCCAGTTTCTTTTTCTCTCTGCAATAATTTCATCACTCACTTTTAAAGTGATAGTATTTTTTGTAGCATCTAACTCAATGATATCGTCATTTTCTACAAAGGCTAATAAACCACCATCAAATGCTTCTGGTGTAATATGCCCCACTACAAATCCGTGAGAGCCGCCACTGAATCTTCCATCAGTAATTAATGCCACCTCTTTTCCTAAGCCAGCACCTGTAATAGCCGAAGTTGGTTTCAGCATTTCGGGCATACCCGGTGCGCCTTTTGGTCCTTCATAGCGAATCACCACTACATCACCTTTCTTTACTCTTCCATTTGCTATGCCCGCCACTAAATCTTTTTCGCCATCAAATACCCTTGCAGGGCCTTCAAACCGCTCGCCTTCTTTACCACTAATCTTTGCCACACTTCCTTTTTCAGCCAGGTTGCCATATAGTATTTGTAAATGGCCGGTTGCTTTTAATGGCGTTTCTATAGGAAAAATAATTTTTTGTGTATCGAAATTCAGGTCAGCAACTTCAGCCAGATTTTCTGCCAACGTTTTTCCTGTTACGGTTAAACAATCGCCATGTAATAATCCTTTACTTAATAAATATTTCATCACAGAAGGAACACCACCATGTGAGTGTAATTCTTGCATCAGGTATTTGCCACTTGGTTTAAAATCGGCAAGCACAGGTGTTTTATCGCTGATGCGTTGAAAATCATCCTGCGTTAAATCAACATCCACACTTTTTGCCATTGCTATTAAATGCAATACTGCATTGGTGCTTCCGCCAAATATCATAACTGTGGTAATGGCATTTTCAAATGCCTTCTTTGTCATGATATCTTTTGGTTTAATATCTTTTTCCAGTAATATTTTAATCGCTTTACCTGCGTTTAAACATTCATCCTTTTTCTCTTGGCTTAATGCCGGATTGCTGCTTGAATAAGGTAAACTCATGCCTAATGCTTCAATAGCAGCGGCCATTGTATTGGCAGTATACATACCACCGCAGGCACCTGCACCCGGGCAACTATGTTTTACTACTTCTTTAAAATCTTCCGGAGTGATAGTGCCGGCTAATTTTTTTCCTAATGCTTCAAAGGATGAAATGATATTTAGTTCTTCTCCTTTATAATGCCCCGGAGCAATGGTGCCGCCATATACCATTATAGAAGGGCGGTTCAATCTTCCCATAGCCATAATAGAACCTGGCATATTTTTATCACAACCAGGCAATGCAATCAATCCATCATAATAAAAGCCACCGCATACACTTTCAATACTGTCGGCAATTAAATCACGGCTCACCAAACTGTAACGCATACCATCCGTTCCGTTACTGATTCCATCACTGATGCCGATTGTATTAAATATTAAACCAACTAAATCATTATCCCACACACCTTGTTTTACCACTTTTGCCAAATCATTTAAATGCATGTTGCAGGTGTTGCCATCGTAACCCATGCTACATACACCTATTTGTGGCTTCTTTAAATCATCTTCTGTTAAGCCAATACCATATAGCATTGCTTGTGCAGCAGGTTGTGTTTCGTCTTGCGTTAATGTCTTTGAGTATTTATTTAGCCTTCTGTCATTTTTAGTTTTTTGTCCTCCGTAGTTTTAACGAAGGAGGATTTGTTTGCCAGCTTCAGTTTTTCATGGCATCGTCTGTTGCGTCGCTCCGTTCATCTTTCTGTTCATTGGGCATCAACTCATCCCGATTTACTACAGCACTTTGTTTCTTTCAATTCGCCCCTCCAGGGAGGGGAAGTTTCGGGAATAAAAAAACCCGCCTTTTTGGAGGCGGGTTCTTGTAATTAGTTTTAATAATCATGCACCACCTCCTGAAGAAGATATAATAATCACCACCACAATAATGACTGCGGCTACAGAAGCAATGATGTTATTTATATAATTCTTCACCATGAAGGATGTATGTTTCGTAAATATACATCCACCGTTTCAAAAAAAGAACTCAGCAAGCAATAATTTTTTAATTCAAACTGTCGTTCGCTATTTAGGAACTAAATAATCGTTGATTTTCTCAACTCAATATTCTCCGCATTCACCGAACCGGAAACCTTTCCACTTACAAAATCACTAATCAACTCCCCAATGGTGGAAGTGAAATAAAAATTTACCGGGTCAATATCTTTTGTAACAAATGAATTCATCAAAGTCCAGTTCACTGCATGGCGTACCATTTTGGCTTCTTCTTCCATACTCAAAAAATCCAACAGCATTGCTGCTGAAAGAATAGAACCAATCGGGTTGGCAATATCTTTTCCGGCCGCTTGCGGATAAGAGCCATGTATAGGCTCAAACAAAGCAATGCGTTCATTTATTCCAACAGAAGCAGAAGGCAACAATCCTAATGAGCCACTTATCACACTGGCTTCATCGCTGATAATATCGCCAAACATATTTTCTGTCAACACAACATCAAACTGTTTGGGGTTCATAATAATTTGCATCGCTGCATTATCTACAAACATATAATCAACAGCTACATCAGGATATTGAGTAGCTACTTCCTGTACCACTTTTCTCCAAAGCCTTGATGTTTCCAGCACATTTGCTTTATCAACCAGTGTTAATTTTTTTCTTCTGCCGGGCTTTTGTGCAAAATGAAAAGCAAGGTGGGCAATTCTTTCTATTTCTGCTTTTGTGTAGATACAATTGTCAGACGCTTCTGTTTGCTCTTCGTTGATTTTCTTTTCGCCAAAGTAAATGCCGCCAGTCAATTCACGGAAAATGATGAAATCAACACCTTCTATATTTTTACTTTTTAATGGCGATAAGTGTTGCAACGAAGAATAAGTGCTGATAGGACGAATATTTGCATACAACTGTAATGACTTACGTAGTCTCAACAGGCCTTGCTCCGGTCTTACTTTAGCTGTTGGGTCGTTGTCATATTTCGGATGGCCTATAGCGCCGAATAAAATAGCGTCACTGTTCAGGCAAACTTCAATCGTTTCATCGGGTAAGGGATTGCCTGTTTTGTCAATCGCATCTGCACCCATGAGGCAGTAGGTGTAAGTAAATTCATGACCAAAATGTTCGGCAATAGCATTTAGCACACGGATGGATTGCTTGGTTACCTCCGGGCCAATACCATCACCCTCTATTACTGCAATGTTCTTTTTCATAGTGTGTTATTACAATCCCATCCTTCGATAAACTCAGTAGGGCTTTATAGTTTAATAGTTTATAATGTTCTTTCTTTTTCGTAGTTCTCAATATCACTGGCTATGCTTAATAAATAATCTATATCATCATAGCCATTCAGCAGACAAGTTTTTTTATAACTGTTAATCTCAAAGCTTTCTTCTTCGCCGGTAGAGTTAATAGTGATAGTTTGCTTTTCTAAATCAACGGTCAGCTCTGTATTATTATCCTGCAAAAAAATCCGTTGCAGAAACGCATCACTTACTTGTACCGGCAATACACCATTATTCAGTGCATTATTTTTAAATATGTCAGCAAAGAAACTGGAGACTACCACACGGAAACCATAATCAAGAATTGACCAGGCCGCATGTTCTCTGGATGAGCCGCAACCAAAGTTTTTACCAGCTACCAATATCTCACCATCAAACTGCGACATATTCAAAGGAAAATCTGCTCTTGTCTTTGATTCGTCGTCATTGTAATAACGCCAATCTCTAAACAGATTTTTCCCAAACCCATCTTTAGTAGTGGCTTTCAAAAAACGGGCAGGTATGATTTGGTCAGTATCAATGTTTTCAATATTGATAGGAACGAAACGGGACAGTATGGTTGTTAATACTTTCATCTAAAACAGTAATAAGTAAAAATTAAAAAATCAAAATGAGAGAATGAAAGTGTAGTACTCTCTTTTGAATTTTTACTTTTGATTTTCTAATTTAATAATTCTCTTACATCAGTAACAAACCCCGTAATAGCTGCCGCTGCAGCAGTCAACGGACTTGCCAATAATGTTCTTGCCCCGGCTCCTTGTCTTCCTTCAAAGTTTCTGTTGCTGGTGCTGATACAATATTTACCAGCCGGAATTTTATCTTCATTCATTCCCAAACAAGCACTGCAACCCGGTTGACGAAGTTGAAAACCTGCTTCTTCAAATACTTTATCAATCCCTTCTTCAATTGCCATGGCTTCTACCTGCTTACTGCCGGGTACTATCCATACTTCCACATCGGCTGCTTTGTGTTTACCCTTTACAAAGGAGGCCACCATTCTTAAATCTTCAATTCTTGAATTGGTACAACTGCCAATGAAAACATAATCTATTTTCTGCCCTTTGATAGGAGTGCCTTGTTGCAAACCCATATAGGCAAGCGACTTGTCCAAACCTGATTTGTCGTTTTCATTTATCGTTTCAGTGGTAGGAATGTTTTCGGCTACACCAATACCCATACCCGGATTGGTTCCGTAGGTAATCATGGGTTGTATATCTTCTGCTTTAAAATGATATTCAATATCAAATACCGCATCCCTATCAGAATACAATTGCTTCCACTCCGCTAATTTTTTATCCCACTCTGCACCTTGCGGCGCAAATTGCCTGCCATTGATATAACTGAATGTAGTTTCATCAGGTGCAATCAATCCGCAACGGCCACCCATTTCAATACTCATATTGCAGATGGTCATTCTTGCTTCCATGCTTAATGAACGGATAGCAGAACCGGCAAACTCTACCGCATAACCTGTTGCGCCGCTGGCTGTAATTTTTGAAAGAATGTATAAGACAATATCTTTTGATACCACACCATTATTCAATTCGCCATCCACATTAATGCGCATTAGTTTTGGTTTGCTTTGCAATAAACATTGCGAAGCAAAAACCATTTCCACTTCGCTGGTGCCAATGCCAAAAGCGATTGCACCAAATGCGCCGTGAGTGGAAGTATGACTGTCGCCGCAAACTATCGTCATGCCGGGTTGTGTAACACCTAATTCAGGCCCTATAACATGAACAATGCCCTGGAACGGATGTCCAAGGCCATATAATTCAACGCCATGTTCGGCGCAGTTCTGTATTAATGCTTCTACCTGTTTTCGGCTCAGTTCTTCTTTTATTGGTAAGTGCTGATTCAATGTAGGTACATTATGATCCGCAGTTGCAACAACCTGCTTTGGTCGCAATACTTTTATGCCTCTTTTATTCAACCCGGTAAAAGCCTGCGGACTTGTTACTTCATGAATAAAATGCTTATCAATATATAAAACAGAAGGGCCATCGTCAATTGTTTTAACAATATGCTTCTCCCAGATTTTTTCAAATAATGTTTTGCTCATTTGTTCTTTTTTAAAAAATTGCATGGCGTAGAAACGCCATGCCAACCAAAACTAACTGCTCGAAAGAATATTACTACCCAACCACTTCTGGCTGGTACTTGCTTGCTAATTCTTTTAAATCCTCATCACCCACTTCTTTTTTACTATCCGCCACTTTTAAAAATTCACCGTATAAAATATCCATATCATTACGATTGATATTCAAAACCAAGTTTACGAAAGCGGAAAGCCAATGCACTTCTGCCGCTTCTTGCTGTTAATACAATTTTTGAACTATCTGCACCTACTTCTTCCGGATTGATGATTTCGTAAGTCAGTGCATCTTTCAAAAACCCATCCTGGTGAATGCCCGAAGAATGAGAGAAAGCGTTGCTACCTACAATGGCTTTATTCGGTTGTACCGGCATCCGCATCGTATCAGATACCAGGCGACTCATCGGATTTAATTTTTCAGACTTAATACTGGTATGCAATCCAAGATGTTTGTGCTGTTTTATAACCATCACCACTTCTTCTAATGAAGTATTGCCTGCTCTTTCACCCAAGCCGTTGATGGTACACTCTATCTGTCTTGCACCGGCTATAGCACCGGCAATTGAATTCGCTGTTGCCAATCCTAAATCATTATGACAATGACAGGAAAGAATAGCTTTATCAATGTTTGGAACATTATTAATAAGGTAGGCCATTTTTTCTCCATACTGGTGGGGAAGGCAATAACCAGTTGTATCAGGAATGTTGACCACGGTAGCACCAGCTTTGATAACAGCTTCCACTACTCTTGCCAGGTAGTCGTTATCTGTTCTTCCGGCATCTTCTGCATAAAACTCTACATCATCCACAAAATTTCTGGCCCACTTTACGCATTTAATAGCCCGTTCCAGAATTTCTTCTCTGGTAGAATTAAATTTTGCTTTGATATGCAGATCAGAAGTACCAATACCGGTATGAATTCTTGGTCTTACTGCATGCTTCAATGCAGCGCCTGCTACTTCAATGTCTTTTTGCACCGCACGACTAAGCCCACAAACGGTTGTATTTTTTAATGCTTTTGAAATCTGGGTTACCGATTCAAAATCGCCGGGAGAGGAGATTGGGAAGCCGGCTTCGATAATGTCAACACCTAAATCTTCCAGTTGTAAGGCTAGTTCCAGTTTTTCTGTTGAATTTAGTTTACAACCGGGAACTTGCTCTCCATCCCGCAGGGTAGTATCGAATATGTAAACTTTACCGTCGGACATAATAACTGGATAATTAAAAGGATAAAAACAATAAACAACCTCGCAATAAAATTACCTTTACTATTATAATATGTGAAATCAAAATAGAAGTATTTTACACCTTTTAAGCGGCTATAAACCTGCTGAAAGCCTTTACAGCAGTGGGTTTTAATTTTTTTTAATTACGATGTCCAACCGTTCAACAGATTCTTTGTTTCAATTAATAAAGTCGCTTGAGAAAAGTGAGAAGCGGAACTTTAAGCTTTATGTAAAGCGGAATACAGATAGTAACGAGCTGAAAACCGTACAAATGTTCGATGCGCTGGATAAAATGGCTGACTATGATGAAAAGCTCCTGCTTAAAAAAGCTACTGGTATCAGTAAACAACAACTTTCCAACATTAAGGCACATTTGTATAAGCAAATCCTCTCCAGCCTGCGTTTAATCAAAGAGGAAGATAATATTGATATCCGCCTGCATGAACAAATGGATCATGCAAGAATTTTATTCAACAAAGGGTTGTATTTACAAAGCCTGAAAATATTAGAGCGGTTGAAGGAAACAGCAAAGGCTTATCAGCAACTTACCTACTGGCAGCAGGCATTATTTTTTGAAAAAAAAATCGAAACACTTTTTATTACTCGCAGCATGCAGAACAGGGCAGATAAACTTTCTGCTGAAGCGGATGAAGTAAATGCAAGGCTTATCCTCATTAACCAGTTATCAAATCTTGCATTACAGTTATACAGCTGGTATATACAGCATGGCCATGCCCGCAACGAAAAAGATTTTACAGAGATACAAACTTTCTTTGAAAAAAATCTTCCACATGATGCACAGGTAGCTAAAGGGTTTTATGAAAAACTCTATTTATACCAAGCTTATGTTTGGTATGCTTTTATCCGACAGGATTTTTTACAGTATTATCGCTATTCGCAAAAATGGGTAAGCCTGTTTGAAGAATTTCCCGGGTTGCTGAAAGTAGAAACGGCGAATTATATAAAAGGAATGCACAACCTGATGGGGGCACAATTTAATTTATTAAGCCAGGACAAATTAGCAATAAGTATTAAACAGTTTGAACAATTTGTAAAACAAAAATATTTAAAAGAAAACGAGAATAACCGCATACTTGCATACCAGTATTTATACACTGCCCGTATCAATCTCTATTTTTTACAAGGAACTTTTACAAAAGGTTTGCGCCTTGTTCCTTTCTTAGAAGAGATGTTAAAAGAATACGGTTTGTATTTAGACACACACAGGGTATTAGTGTTTTACTATAAAATAGCCTGTTTATATTTTGGTAGTGGCAATAATGGGAAAGCTATTGATTACCTGAACCGTATTATTAATCAAAAGGGGGATTTGAGAACAGACCTGCAATGTTATTCAAGGCTTTTGCATTTAATTGCACATTATGAATTGGGTAATTTTGATTTGCTGGAGTATTTGATTAAATCAGTTTATCGGTATATGGCCAAAATGGAAAACCTGAGCAAGGTTGAAGAAGAAGTGTTTGCATTTCTACGCCGCTCATTTAAGGTAGGGGCTGGCGCATTAAAACCCGAGTTTGAAAACCTGTATGCTCAATTAAAAAAGTACGAAGGTAACCCGTTGGAGAGCCGGGCATTTCTTTATCTCGATATTATATCCTGGTTGGAAAGTAAAATAAGCGGTGTGAATGTACAGGATGTGATAAGGGATAAATTTTTATTGGGCAAGAGGGGGAATAAATAAATGTTGTTTTGCAAATGAATAATCCTGACATAAACCTTCAGCCAACATTAAGCAATGGATTAATAACTGCACTGCCGTTACAGTCATCTGACTTTGAAGGATTGTATGCTGTTGCCAGCGACCCGTTAATATGGGAACAGCATCCCAATAAAAACCGTTATCAAAGAGTAGGTTTTGAAAATTATTTTAAAGGGGCTATAGAATCTGGTGGGGCATTTTTAGTTAAGGATGCAATTACAGATGAAATAATAGGGAGCAGCCGCTACAGCGATTATAAAACAGATACAAATACTGTTTCTATAGGGTACACTTTTTTTATTCGTAGTCACTGGGGCAAGGGACATAACTATGCGTTAAAAGAACTGATGCTTAACCATATTTTTCAGTATGTGGATGTAGTTACTTTTTACATAGGAGCCGTAAATAAACGGTCGCAAGTATCATTAGAAAGATTTGGAGCCATAAAAACCAGCGAAGTTGAATTAGCTTATTTTGGCGAACCTCCTAAATTAGATTATGAATATACTATTACAAAAGAAGAATGGCTGAGAAGATGTAATACCAATTAGACTTTGAAAACATACCCTTATTTGGTTTTTCTCTTTCTCTTTTTTATCCCTTGGCGAAGTGTATTTTAAACCTTCCGATGTGTTAGCATTTACGATATTGATTTAATGTCTATTTGGTATAAGAAACAGGCACCTGATTTTGCGTTAATAATAAATAAAAACGACCCCCTTACTTCAGAGCAAGAGGGTCGTATAAGTAACTTATTAAAACAATTAACTAACAGGGGTAAGATACTGAGTATAGCAGTAACCTTCTTCGCCATCAGCAGTTTTTACATACCACCACTGGTCATTTTCTTTTTTTACCAGGGTAACAACTTCACCACGGGAAGCTTTACCAATAATATCCTGGTCAGTGCCGGGGCCTTTGCGAATGTTAAGGTTGGTACGGTTAGTAGTAACCTTAAGGCTTGCACCTTCGGCCACACCTGCCACACTGTTTATGTTAAGCACCATATCACCTGCTGTATAGTCAGGGTCTATTTTGCCATAAGCATCCCACAATTGCTGCTTTACTGCACCAGTGGTATCCCCATCTACATATAACACACCTTCCTGCTCCCTTACATTAAGGTTTGCAACTCCCGCAGCGTTGGCAATATCTGTTAAGTCTTTATATTTTTCTAAAAGTGTCATTTTAAAATCCTCCTTTGTTTTAGTTTTTAGTTAATCCGGCAGCATCAATTTTCTTTGGTTTTAATGCGTTTAATGCCATCATCAATTTTTGTAAGTCTGCTTTTGCAATTGAACCACCCAATGTAACGATACCATCTTTTACAGACGCCGTTACACTAGAAAAAGATTTAATAGCATCGGTTACAGCTTTGGTAAGCGGATCATCTGCTGCTATTTCTACAGGAGGGGCTACCGTACAGTTATTTACTACTGACTTTACACCTTTTATAGCAGCTACTGCTTTTTCACAAGCTGCCTTGCACATATCATCTTTGCAAACACCTGAAAGTGTGGCCACACCTTTTTCTACAGAAACTGTTGTACCTACAGACATTGGGTCGGCAGCTAATGCTTTTTCAATAGCGGCTTTAATGTCGGCATCTTTGGGTTTGCTTTTACATGAAGTAAAGCTGATTGCGAGAGCAGCAACTGCAACCAGTAAGAACGAAGCTGTTTTTTTCATTTGTTTCAAATTTTAGAAATCCAAATTAGGGAAAATTGATATGTAATAATTTTTTTTTCGCAGAAATTATTCTTTTATGCGCCAGGGGCGGCTTCCATCTCCATAATCTTCTCGAACAGCTTTTCGTAGTCCGTATTTATACTGGCTAATTTTTCAGCGGCAGCTTTATAATCGGCTTCAGCCTGCAAAAATTTGGTTCTATCGGAGTAAATGGCCGGGTCGGCCAGAGAGGCTTCCAACCGGTTTTTTTGTTCACTAAGTTTTGCTATTTCTGCCTCCACCTGCTGAAATTGTTTTTGCAGCCGTTGTAGTTCCTTCTTTTCCTCTTTATTTACAGGCTGGGTTGCTGGTTTCTGGTTGTTAGCTGCTGGTTGCTTTGTAGCTGGTTCAGGTTTCTTACTTCCACCTTCTGACTTCAGGCTCTTATCCACCGCCTTCTTATTCTCATCTTCCAATTTCTTCATTCTTTCTTTCCACTGCACCCATTCTTCGTACCCACCTTTAAATTCTTTTATTTCATGGTCAACAATTTCCCAGATTTTATTGGCCGTTTTTGACACAAAATACCTGTCGTGGCTTACCAGTATTATCGAGCCTTCATATTTATTCAGGGATTCAATTAATAAATCGCAACTGTGCATATCTAAGTGGTTAGTCGGCTCATCCAACATTAAAAAATTAGCTTTGCTTACAATTACTTTTGCCAATGCCACCCTTGCTTTTTCGCCACCGCTTAATATTTTTATTTTCTTATCCGCATCATCACCACTAAAAAGAAAACAACCGAGCAGGCCCCGCAGTTCCAGCTCCGTCATCTGGCTGCCGCATTCTTTCATTTCATCAATAATAGAATTATTAACATTTAATGCTTCCAACTGGTGCTGGGCATAAAAACTTTCTTCTACATTATGCCCCCATTTTCTTTCGCCGTTGCTAAAACTTTCCACCCCGGCAATAATGCGCAGCAGAGTTGATTTGCCTTTTCCATTGGCACCTATCAGTGCAATTTTATCACCTCTGTCAATTTCTACCGATGAGTTTTCTATTATCTTATTATCACCAAATGATTTTGAAACATCTTTTAATTCGGCCAACACCCTTCCCGGTGTTTTATCCACCCGAAAATTAATCCGCATATTTGGCCGCTGCAATTCTGAATCTTCAATGCGGTCCAGCTTGTCTAATTTTTTCATCAAACTCTGCGCCATGGCGGCCTTACTTGCCTTTGCCCTGAAGCGTTCAATTAATCGTTCATTCTGCCGAATATAATCCTGCTGGTTTTCATAAGCCTTCTGCTGCATCTCTATACGGATGGCTTTTTCTTTTTCGTAATAATCAAAATTGCCGTTATAAATATGCAGTTCCTGCTGGTACACTTCCACAATTTTTGTAACCATGCGGTTCAAAAAATATTTATCATGACTTACAATTACCACAGAACCTTGATAATGCAGCAGATATTTTTCCAACCATTCAATAGAAGGAAGGTCAAGGTGGTTGGTGGGCTCATCCAGTAATAATAAATCCGGTTGTTGCAAAATCATTTTAGCCAGTAACACCCTCATTCTCCATCCACCACTAAATTCTTTGTATGGTCTTTGTAAATCTTCGTTGGAGAACCCAAGCCCCTGCAATACTTCTTCTGTTTTGTGATGGACGTTATAGCCGCCTAATGTTTCCAGTTCATGCAGGCGGTCGGTATATTCCAGCAATGTTTTTTCATCACCGGTTTTTTCTAATTCTTTTCCAATTTCTTCTATTTCTTTTTCTAATTGCTGCACCCGTTCAAATGCACTGAGTGCCACTTGCAGGATGGAGTCGTTGGTATCAAAACTCAATAAATCCTGATGCAGGTAGCCAATAGAAGTAGTGCGGCTTCTTTCCACCGTACCTTTAGAAGGCTGATATTCGCCAACCAATAATTTTAAAAGGGTTGATTTACCTGTACCGTTATAGCCAATTAATCCAATCCTTTCACCGGGTTGAATGTGCCAGGTGGTATCTTCCACAATGGCTCTTGCGCCAAATTCAAATGTTACATCTTGTAGTCCTGCGAGCATAATAGTGAATAGTGAGTTGTGAATGGTCAATGGCTTTCAGCAGTCAGTTTTTGATTGACTACGCACCATTACCCACTCAATTTTTTAACAATTCGCAAAAATAAAGCATTACTACTTCCCGTTTGCTACAATTATCTTTGCAAAAATTTTTTATTGATGAATCCGAGACAAATTATTGACATTTTAGCTATTATATTACCGGCTGTAATTATTATTCTTGGCATTATCCGCCTGTTTGTAGAGAAAACAAAAGGAATGAATGGCCTTATAATGCTTTGTGCCATTATTTTATTATTAACCGGGTTGGTGCGATATTTTGTTTTGGGAAGCGGCAGCGGTGGCAAAAATGATAAAGGATCCAGACCAGTACCCCTGACTGTAAGCAAACACAGCGAAGCATTTAATTCGTCTTTTGAGAAGGTGCTGGTTACTTATTATAAGTTGACAGAAGGGTTTGTGGCAAACGATACCGTTGCCATCAACAAAACTGGTGCCGAATTAAAAGCAGCATTGGACAGTTTTCAAATTGATGAACTCAAAGCCGACACACTTATTTACCAAACAGCATTACAACCGTATGAAAATGCAAAGTCCGAAGCAGCGTCTATTGTCATTGATCCATCTTTAGAAGAAAAGAAAAGTTCGCTGAATATTTTATCCAACGAATTGTTTTCCCTGCTGAGTACGGCAAAGTATGATTTAGCAAAATTATACTGGCAGGAATGTGATAAGGCTTTTGGCGAAGACAAGCCGGGAAACTGGTTCAGCAAAACAGATAAAACAGAAAACCCTTACGGCCAAAAAAACTGTGCGGATATAAAAACTACATTGGATTTTGTACCTGTGGATACAACAAAAAAGCAGTAGAGCTGTTATTGATTTTATGTGTAGAAACTTTCTTACCCTTTTGTTATTCATTTGCAGTATAGCTGCTTATTCCCAATCTGCACCTGCGGTAAAAACCAACCGTTTCAGTATTAATGGTTATGTAAAAGACAGCCTATCAGGAGAATCTGTGATCGGGGCCACTATTTCTATTAACGGGCAGCAGCGGGGGGTGGCAAGTAACCAATACGGTTTTTATTCCATTACATTGGATGAGGGGAAGTACGCCATCACTGTCTCTCATATTTCTTACCAGGGAAAATCAATTGAGATAGATTTAAAAGAAAACCAGTCGTACAATTTTGAAATATTACCTAAATCTGCATTAAACAACGAGGTTATTGTTTACAGTAAAAAAAGGGACGGCAACGTAAAGAATGCACAAATGGGCAGGGTTGATTTATCAATGAACCAGATAAGGAATATTCCTGCATTTTTGGGCGAGGTTGACCCGTTAAAAGCCATACAACTATTGCCAGGTGTAAGAAATGCTGGTGAAGGCAATGCTGGTTTTTATGTTCGTGGTGGCGGGCCAGATCAGAATTTAATTTTATTAGATGATGCCGTTGTTTACAATACCGGACACCTGTTTGGTTTCTTTTCTATTTTTAATGGGGATGCTATAAAAAATGTAACACTGATAAAAGGTGGTATGCCTGCACAATATGGTGGCCGCCTTTCTTCCGTACTTGATATTACCATGAAGGATGGCAATATCAATAAATTTCAAACAGAAGGTGGTATTGGTTTAATTGCTTCAAGATTTTCTATACAAGGCCCTGTAAAAAAAGATAAGGCCTCCTTTATTATTTCAGCAAGGCGTACTTATATTGATGCACTGGCAAAGCCGTTTATTAAAAAGACGAGCAGCTTTTATGGCTCGGGTTATTATTTTTATGATTTGAATACAAAAATAAATTACCGTTTTTCTGAGAAAGACCGTTTATACCTTAGCGGTTATTTTGGAAGGGATGTATTTGATTTTGTAAATGGAAAAAGATCTTTCAGCACCAATATCCCCTGGGGCAATGCAACAGGTTCTTTACGATGGAACCATGTGTTTAACAGAAGATTGTTTTCAAACACTACTTTGTTATACAACGATTATAAATTTGACTTTAAAGCAAAGCAGGATAATTTTGAAATTGGTTTATCGTCCGGCATCCGGGATGTTTCTATAAAAACAGATTTTGATTACTATCCCTTTCCAAAACATAAATTGAAGTTTGGTGGGTTGCTTACTTATCACAAGTTTATCCCCAATGTTGCAAGCGGCCGCCAGGATTCTATCGTTTTTAAACCAAATAATGAAAGTACCAAGTATGCGGCAGAAACTGCTTTGTACTTACAGGATGATTGGGAGATTGGGGACAATGTAAAAATTAATTACGGCCTCCGCTGGAGTGGTTTTACACAAGTGGGGGCATATACCCGTTACATCAGGGATGCCGATGGAAACAAATTAGATAGTACTGTTTATAGCAAAGGCGAGCCTGTAAAAACATATGGGGGATTTGAGCCAAGGGTTACATTGCGATATTCATTAACCAATACCACATCAATAAAAGCAGCGGTAACAAGAAACCTGCAATACATACACCTTGTTACCAATGCAGGCAGCACATTACCTACAGATTTATGGGTACCCAGTACTTATGTGGTAAAGCCGCAAATAAGCTGGCTCTATTCAGCAGGGTTGTTCAAAAATTTTAATGAAAACACCTATGAAACTTCCCTGGAATTGTATTATAAGGATATGAAGAACCAGGTTGAGTACAAAGAAGGATATACACCTTCATTAAAAGATCCCGAAGATGAATTTGTATTTGGCAGGGGCTGGAGCTACGGCGCAGAGTTGTTGTTAAATAAAGTAAAAGGCCGCTTTACCGGATGGATAGGTTACACCCTATCCTGGACATGGAGAAAATTTGCAGCATTAAATGATGGGCTTAAATATCCTTCCCGCTACGACAGAAGGCATGATATATCTGTAGTAGGAAATTATGAAGTAAATAAAAAATGGAAACTGGGGGCTGTCTTTGTTTATGGAACAGGTAATGCTATTACTTTACCAGAAAGGTTTTATATAGTAAATGGGGTGCTTACACAGGAGTACAGCAGCCTTAACCAATACCGTATGCCCGCCTACCACCGTATGGATTTATCAGCCACTTATACACCAGTGCCAAAGAAGAAAAGAAAACTGAGCAGTTATTGGGTTTTTAGTGTGTATAATACCTACAGTCGTATGAACCCCTATTTTATTTATTATGATCAGGAAGGAAGTACGCAGACTGGTGATTTAAAAGTGCTGGCAAAGCAAGTTTCACTGTTTCCTGTATTGCCTGCAGTAACATGGAATTTTAAGTTTTAACCCCTTATATTCTTCTACAATACTATTTGTTATAAAAACAGATATAGCTTTTCTTGTTGATGGAAACTTTATATTTGATTTCAACTTTTCAGATGATTGACAAATTAATAAATAAACTTAAGATACTTGGCCCTGTAACTGAAGCATTTGAAGACAGGGTTCGATCTGTAGCATATATAGAAAAATGTATTGCTGGTAAAGCAATTTTAAAAGATAATGAAACTTGCAGTAGGATATGTTTCATAGTAGATGGGCTTATCAGATCGTACTATTTGAATGACGGCAAAGAAGTTACATCAAGATTTATGGAAGAGGGTTTTATTGTTACATCATGGGTAAGTTATTATACCCAAAAGCCAGGGGATGAAATAATTGAAGCTGTTGAGGATACTACAATGGTTTGTATTGATTATACAGAGATACAAAAAATATATACTGATTTTCCCGAATCTAATATTAATGGTCGCAGGCAGGTTGAGTATGCTTTTTTTCTTTCAGAACTGCGAACGCAGATGCTGCGGGGACATACTGCAACTGAAAAATATAAATTCTTTCTGGATAACCATTCTTCATTATTGCAAAGGGTATCACTCAAACATATTGCCACATACCTTGGTATGAGTGAAGAAACATTGAGCAGGGTGAGGACAAAGTTTCATAAAAATCATTAGGCCGGTGTGGTTGACAAATGTCAAGAGTTTACTGTCATTTTTATTTCTTGACATTTGTCAACCCAAATAAAGCTTTGAATGGATAGTTTACATAAAATATTTTTATGTACAGCTATTCATTGATTAAAGCAAAGTATTATAATTGGTTTAAAAATTCATCAATAGTTTGGGGGGTATTTTTTTTGGTTACTGTACTATTCTGGACTAACTATTTTCAAAGAAAGCAATTGGCAGGTATAGCCGTAATTAAATATTTACTTTTTTTCTTTATTGGTTGGCTTTTGTGGACGATTTCAGAATATTTGATACACAGGTTTGCCTTTCATTTTAAATCTAAAAAAAAGGTATTGAAACTGGTGCAGTTCTTATTGCACGGGGTCCATCATTCGCATCCACATAACACCTTAATAATCCCTTTATTTTTCAGGGCGGGCATTTTAATAAAATCATACTTGCTTTTTTCAGTGTTGCCTGCTATAATTTTTGCCCCTGTCTATAGTGGTTATTTATCAGGTATGTTATCTTACTTGTTTATACACTGGGCTATTCACAAAGGGTATTGTAAGAAACTGTTATCCATTCAATATAAACTGCATTACTGGCATCATTATAAAAATCAACACAGTGCTTATGGGGTAACATTGCCACTATGGGATTATTTTTTTGGGACATTACCACCAGATGATTATAGTAGCAGAGGCAGTGTGCATTAGTTTAAACCTAGACAAACCAGCGAACTTGCCTGATACTGTATGCCGATTAGTGACATACAGTTGAAGGGCTGCCGGATGGTAGCGAAAAGCCCGGTGAAGATTTGTGTGCTGGTTTGAGCCGGACTTGAAGCGAACAGCCGGAACCACAGATGATCAAAGAACAGGACGAAGACAGCCACAAATTATTAATAAGGAGAGCCCAACTATATTATGTTTTGCTACCCTTTATTTACAACCTGAATGATTGTATTTTTACAGCACATTCAGCATTTTGAAAAAAATCATTTTTACAGAAGAGTTTTGTCAGCCAGAAAACCTGCACCCCTTTACACTTACAAGGCAGATACAGGATATACGGGTGGGCATACTTACCATCAGGGAAAAATGGGAGAAGATGCTGGGCTTACCTTCCTTCGACCGCAAGGAAGATGATTATAAAGATTTGCAACGTTCAGTAGCATTGGATGAGGCAGTAAAAAGCGGTGTATGTATTATGGTACATGGTAATGTGCTGCCAACCCCCTCATTAATTAAAGCGATAAAAAAATTAAACAACGGCGAATTTTTAACAACAGCCAACGGAGACAGTATCGCATTCCGCATTACTAAAAATGATATCCTTGATACCCATAAAATAAAAGTGGGCAAAGCAGTGCAGTTTTCCGGGGAAGTAAAAACTATTAATTACCCCTGGGATATTTTTCAGTTGAACGATTGGGCAATCAGCCACGACTTTGCTTTGCTTACTGCAAAAAGAAAATCACAAAAAATTCCGAAGACAAATAAAGTAATAAAACCATCGCAGGTATTTATAGAAAAAGGGGCGAAGGTGGAACACAGCATTATCAATGCATCAACAGGGCCGGTGTATATTGGAAAGGATGCGGAGGTGATGGAAGGCTGCATCATCCGGGGGCCGTTTGCTATGAGTGAAGGTGCCTGTTTAAAGATGGGTGCTAAGGTTTATGGTGCTACCACACTGGGACCAAAATGTGTGGCCGGTGGCGAAATAAAAAACTCGGTGTTGTTTGGTTTTAGTAATAAAGCACATGATGGTTACCTGGGTGATTCGGTAATCGGTGAGTGGTGCAATATGGGGGCAGGCACCACTAACAGCAATTTAAAAAATAATGCCAGCAATGTAAATGTTTGGACGGTTAGCGGCGAAATGAATGCAGGAAAAAAATGCGGGGTGATGATGGGTGATTATACAAGAACGGCTGTAAACACGGCTATTAATACCGGAACGGTAATAGGTGTTTGCTGCAATGTGTTTGGCGCAGGGCTTACACCGAAACATATACCCAACTTTAGCTGGGGTAGTGAGGGGGTTACAAGATATGATTTAGAAAAAGCAATACTGGATATTGATGACTGGCAAAAATTGAAAGGGAGGACTATCAGTGAGGAAGAGAAAAGTATTTTGAAGTATATTTTTACTAAGTTGTAAGTTTTGGGTTATAAGTAATAAGGGGGAAATATTTTTTTACTACAATATTAAAACAATGAGAAAGCAAATTGCAGCAGCAAACTGGAAGATGAACCTGACTTTTCAACAGGGAGAAAAATTATTGGATGATATACTAGGTGCAGAAATAAAACTGGCTGACCATCAGTTAACATTATTTGCCGTGGCATCTCCTTACCTGTTAATGACAAGAAGTGAAACAGAAGAAGAGAAGAATTATTATGCAGCGGCGCAAAACTGCCATCATAAGAAATCAGGTGCATTTACCGGGGAAGTTTCTGTGGAGATGATTCATTCCCTCGGCATTAAATATTGCGTAGTGGGGCATAGTGAAAGAAGGGAATACAATGCAGAGACAAATGCCATGCTGGCCGATAAAGTAAACCTGTGCCTCGAGAATTTTATTACCCCTATCTTTTGCTGCGGCGAACCTTTGGCAATAAGGGAAGCAAATACACAAAATGAATATGTGGCACTACAATTAAAGGAATCCTTGTTTCATTTATCTGCTGATAAAATAAAAACAATAGTAATTGCTTATGAACCAATCTGGGCTATTGGTACAGGCAAAACTGCCAGTACCGAGCAGGCACAAGAAATACACCAGTATTTACGTTCTGTATTAGCCGGACAATACGGTAATGATGTGGCTAATGAAATCCCGATACTCTATGGCGGAAGTGTAAAAGCAAACAACGCAAAGGAGCTGTTTGGTTGTCCTGATGTGGATGGGGGATTAGTTGGTGGTGCATCTTTAATTGCTGCTGATTTTATTGAGATTATTAAGGCGTTAAAGTAGATAACAGATAATAAATGTTAGGTGATAGACTGCGAACGCCGGATAAATTTTGTTAACCGGGTTTATATTTAATAGAAAACTGTTTATTATATCTTCTTCAACATTTCATATTGTACTGCAACGAAAGAACCAGGCATTGCTTAGTTTTTTAAAGATAAGGGCAGTGGTTAATGGCAAACAGATTTATCCTTTAGCTGATAGTAAACCTGTGGTAATAACCGTTGGTGAAAATAATCCCAGGATTGTAATTACCGACGGCTATCATATTACCAAGCCGTTGAAATTGGTGTATAAAGAAATGGATACCTATTGCTTTAAAGTGGTGTGTGCGGTTAGCGATGCACAGGTATATATTTCTCTCGGTTTATTATGCCTGCTTTACCTCGCAGGTTTTTTTAGCGGGTTGCTTACTTTAAAAGTGTTCAGCTTTTTTCCGTTAATTTATTTACTGATGTTTTATTACCTGAACAGGAGGGCTTTTTTTAAACTGGTTCCTGTTTTTAATTAAACAGTAGTGGTTTCTATTGGCAATTCCACTTTGTCAAATTCATTCAGCATTGAAACATCAAGGATGGTTTTCGATTTGTTTTCATTCGGATAAAACATTGTACGGAATTTGGCGCCCCATATTATTTCATCTGCTGTATAAGAGTACCTTGTAATTACTGTATTGGAAAACACTTCATCAAATGCTTTTACAAAAACAAGCAGTTCCATTTCTGCCTTATTAAAATCGGTTTCTCCAAATCCGTACAAAGGGCTTTTTTCGGTAATGTGGTGGACAATCGTCCAGCTTAATGAAAGGGCATTTACTTTTGCAATTTCAAGGTCGAGGGTATAGAATTTATTAAAGATATTGCCATTTTCTTCTACCCGCATGGCTAATGTAAGTTTTGTTTCCAGTTCGGAAAGGTTATTATTTTTGTAAGGAGACATCCGGAACATTAATGCCCTTCCGCTTTTGTAAGGCGCTATCAATGCATTTTCGCTGAACTTAATATATGCCCTTGGCCTTGAAAACCTTCCATAAAATAAACCAGTGGCAATAGCAAAGCTTAATAAACCAAGAAATGCTTCAAGTGTGGCAACAGCACTTGTTAAAAAACCAACAGGGCTTATGCGCCCATAACCAACTGTGGTAAAAGTTTGTGTGCTGAAAAAAAATACTTCTGAAAACTCTTTCAGGTTATGGCTCCTTTCTATGCCAGCCAGATGTTGCACACCAATGATATAATAAATACAAGCGAATAAAAAATTGATAAACAGGTAGCCCAGGAAAATCAGGAGTATAAATTTTATCCGGCTCATACCAAGTAAAGTGTGGTACCAGCTATATCTTTCCAAGAAGCCAATCCCTTTGTGCCTTACATTGGCCCGGCCTGTATTGCGGTTAAAAAAACGGCCGCTGTTATTACTGTTGGCTCCAAAGCCAGTATTGTCTTCAGACTTGAGGTTGCGGAATCTTTTCAGAATTGCCATACCCAAATATAAAATAAATAATGGCGGAGTTATTATTTAATAAGCTGGCTGTAGAAATTAATTAATTGTTCGGATTCTTTTTCCCAATTGTATTTTTCGTTTACAGCTTTCATCCCATTTTCAGATAATTGCTTATATATATTATCATCATTTAAAGTATTTTCAATAGTTGTTGCAATTTGTTCCGGCTTGCCAGAATTAACCAACACACCGCAACCTGTTTCTGTAATATATTTTGAAGCAAAACAATCTTTTGAAAAAATAACTGGCAGGCCAAAAGCCATGTATTCAAATATTTTTATGGGGATGGCTTGGTTGTTTTTTTCGGTAAGGTGCCATGCACAAATACCGAGACGGCTTTTTTTATAATAATTTTTTATATCCTGATATGGCACTGAAGGATGCAATTCAACATTTTCGTTAAGGTTTAAGGATCTGATTTTGTCCGTCACTTCTTTTTTATAACCTTCATCGCAAAAACTACCAATCAGCAATATTTTTATTAGAAGGCCTTTTTCTTTCAGCAGTTTAGTTGCTTCTATAAGTTCTGCAATACCCCTGTTTTTTGCAATAAGGCCTGCGTAAATAGCATCGTACTTTTTCTCATTTGTAGAAGAAGGATGTTCGTTGCTGAAGTAACTATAATTATGAAGTACTAATTGCTGCTGTTCGGGCAATTGCCTGAAAGTTGAGAGTGTATATTCTTCTGCTGTTATAATTGCATCGTATCCTGCAGTTTTTTTCTTCTCCCATTTATCTGCCCGGCGGGCAATTAAATTTTTTATTGCTGTTGAAATGATGTTAGTTGTTTTATCAGTTATATCCTGTTGCAATAATAGTTGTGTGCTTTCATGTGCATCGTAAACTACTTTGGGTTTCCAGGGTAGTTGCTTTAACTTCTTCCCGATAATATTTAATTGCCAGTCGTGGAGGTGATATACTTCTGCTTTTTGTATAGCAGCAGCTTCAAAAATTTTATTATAAAACCTATAGCGATGAAGGAAGTTGCCGCCGGTTCTTTTTATTTGTATGCAACGGATACCTTCCGGGCTTGTATAATCTGCTTCTTTATCACCAACTGCAATATGTATGATGGAGTAACCATTTTTATAAAGGCTTAATGATTCCTTCCAGTAAATCCTGTCGTCTTCCACGGCATGGGTGCAGGAGAGCATACAAATTTTTATGCCGTTGCTGTTCATCGGTTATGTTGCAATAGATTAACCTTTCAGTTTTGTAACTAAGTCAATGTATTCTTTCATCGCATCTTCCATTGATTTTCCTTTTAGTGATTCCCAGGCATCATGCTTTGCCCTTGCCACAAAATCAAACGGATTGGAAGGGGCTTCTGTATTTACATCACCAATACTTCCTTGTTTGTATAAGGAATAGAGTTGTAGCAGTGTTTGATTGTCTGGTTTTTCCGGCAGGTGTTTGCTGTCTGCTTTTGCCTGTTCAAATTGTTCTTTTAATTCCATGATTTGTGTTTATTAACTGGTTCTTGCCCTTTCTATAAATGTTGATTTAACTTCTTTTTGATTTTCTATCAGCTTGTAAAATTCTTCCAGGTAGGCTATCATCCCTTTTCTTACTTTTTCACCAAGTAAAGGGAAATTATTTATTAAAGAATAGATTTCGGTTTTTTTGTTCCTGAAAATGTCAAGTTTTATTTGCAATTCTTCTATACTGCGGGGAAAACCACGGTACACCCTTTCAGTTACTTTCTCAGTCCCCATTATTTCGCTTGGCACAGCATACCCGGCATTTACCAAACCGCTGTAATCAAAATCATACGGCACTACATAAGGGGGTATGTTTTCTGTATTCCTGTCAAAAATTAATTTTGTGTTATGCCCGTTGGGAACTGACCAGTCTGTATTGCCAATAAAATATTCAAACAAAGAAACCATCGTCATATTATCCCGGTTTGCAGCTTCTGAATTGTAAGTGGGGTGTATGTCTTTCTTTTTACAACCGTTTCTTCTTGCCATGTCGCCATCATCTTCTATTAAAAAAGCATATTGTGTAAAAGTCTTTATTTTGTTTTTTGTATCAGTATATGTTGTTTTCAATAATCGCACCCTGAAACTTTTATTTTCAAGCAGGTTATAAATTTTATAACACAACAATTCTTTAAGCAACAGTTCTTCTGCATCGCTTCCTTCGCAGCCCAATACCAATTTTAATTTTCCCAATGATGCAAGCTTTGATGATGCGGTGGTGCGAAAATCAAGCATCATCGGGGGTATGCGGCAAATCGTCCTTCTTGTTTTACCCCGGGCTGCTATTCTTACATTTTCAGTAATGATTGTGTTATCATCAAGCTTTATTGTTATAGTTCCATCCTGAAATGCTTTTTGTGCTTTTTGGGTTTGCAATCCCCTTATGTCGGTTGTTAAGGCCATTTCAAGAGGCTGCTGATCAGTAAAAAATTTTATACTGTCAATTGGTTGCGCCAGTAAAAGCTGCGAAGAGAAAACTAAGGTGGCAAGAAAAAAAATCTTTCGCATGGTGGTAAAATTAATGGTTAAACAAAATTGCATTTGAAAGATACAAATATTTGCCAATGGGTTGCTTTATTCCTGTTTATTTTAAAACCTCATTAATTACCTGCCCTGTACTTCCATTTGGCATTTGTATTTTAAGTAAGGCTGCAAGGGTGGGGGCAATATCCGTCATATAGGTTTCCTTATTTGTTTTGCCCTGCTTTATGCCCCAGCCATACCAGAGTAAAGGTATGTGTGCATCGTAGGGGTTCCATAAGCCATGGGTGGTACCGGTGCTGCCATAAGCTTCGATATATCCGGGTTTTAAAATAAATTGTATTTCGCCATTTCGTTTTGGGTAATAGCCATTGTTCAGCATTTTTCTTATTGTTGCCGGAAGTGGTACTGTATTTAACTCATCTGTAGCAAAAGCCCTGAATATACCCGGCTCTGTATTAAGATAATCAACAACCCATTTTATTACTTCGGTTTTATTTGTACCTGCAGAATCAAGTGCAGGATGGTTAAGGTGCATCTGATAGTTGTCATCGCTTACAATAATTTCTTTTATTTTATACTTTGAAAAAAGCATAGTGTTTACCTGTTTTACAATACTGCCCAGCAGAACCCTTTCACCCGGTAATTTATTTTCTTTTGAAAACTCAGGTATATGCGCAACCCCATGATCTGCGGATAGAAAAACAGTGTATTGCCCTTTACCAATTTTGCCGTCAAGAAAATTTAAGAACTGGCCCAATTCTTTATCTAATCGCAGGAAACCATCTTCACTTTCTACCGAGTTAGGGCCAAACGTATGCCCAATATAATCTGGCGATGAAAAACTTATTGCCAGGAAGTCGGTTATATTATCTGCACCCAATTGCTCTGCTTGCAATGCTGCTTTGGCAAATTCAACCGTTAATGAATTGCCCATTGGTGTGGTGGATATTTTTGCATAATCCTTTCCTGTAAATTTTTTTAAATCATAAGGGAATTTATTGCCGAATGGTTTTGCTTCATACGGTTTTTCATCGCCGCTGCTTTGCTCATAAGAGTTTTCAGCATATAGCAACGGCCAGCCTTTTTCATAATAAATATCAACAATTTTTTTATTGTTGAAACCGCTTACCCAATTGGGTATGTTATCCATATAATAAGTAGAACTGATCCAGTTGCCGCTTGTACCATCATACCAGTAAGCGGCGTTGGCACTATGGCCGGCAGTTAATATTCCGCCCCGGTCTTTAATGGCGATACCAATTACTTTGCTTTTGAAATTTGTTGCAAGCCGCATCTCATCACAGATAGTTGTAACCAGCATATTTTTGGGGCTTTGTTGCCCGGCTGCCGCACTGCCAGTACCGATTAGGCTTACAGTTTTATCTTCTGTGCAATACACACTTTTCTGAAGTTCCTTATCCCACCAAAAATTGCCTGTAATGCCAGATATGGCTGGTACTGCACCGGTATAAATTGTACTATGGCCACAGGCCGTTACTGTAGGGGCATACGGTATCAGTGTGTTTTCGCAGGTAAACCCCTGGTTAAGCATCCTTTTAAAACCACCATTGTTATCATAACGGTCGTAAAAGCGGTAGAGATAATCCCACCGCATCTGGTCTATTACTATACCCACTACTAATTTTGGTCTTTGTACCTGTGCCTGTAATGTTGAGGCTGATAAAAAAAGAATTAAAGCGATAAAAAATAGCTTACGCATATATTTCGTTTTAACAAAAATAAGGGTTTGATTAAGCCAAACGGATGAGTTCATTTTAAATTAAAGTTTACTTTTTTAGTAAGCGAAAACCAAGGGCAGTAAAAATAAGTAATGCTCCGGTACCCCACCACAATACGTTGAAACCAGCTTTATCTGCCAGGCTTGCACCAAATACAGGGCCTAAGGTTTGGGCAGCAGACCAGGCCATTGTATATAAAGCAGCGTACTGCCCACGGTTGGCTGGCTGTGTACGTTTAATCCAATAGGTATTCATAAATGGCATAGATAAAATTTCGCCAAACGTAACGGTTATAATCATGGCAATGGCAATAGTGGCTGCCGGGCCGGGTATAGTTAATAATAAAAAAGAAGCGGCCACTAATAGAATGCCTGCTGTAATATAATAAAGTATGTTGCGCCGCCCTTCTAATTTATAAATCAGCACCATTTCTATTATGGCAATTATGATTCCATTGGCAGCCATTATTAAACCAATAGAAGGCTCTGACAGTTTCATTTCTTTTTTAAAAAAGACAGGCAGGTTGGTAAACAACTGAAAGAAACAACTGGCAAATAAAACGGTAAGGAGTATAAATTGTAAATATTTTTTATCAGCATAGGCTGATTGAATAACAACCCCGGCCTCTTCTTTTTTCTTTACCGGTTTGTAGTTAAGAGGTTTTAAGAACAGCCACATTATAAGAGCTGCCGAAATATTGGTGATGCCATCCACCCAAAAAAGTAATTCATAATTTATATGTGCCAGTAGGCCGCCGAGGCTGCTGCCCACTGCCCAGCCAAGGTTAATGGCCAGCCTGTTTAGTGCATACGACCTTGTTCTGTTTTCTTCAGTGCTGTAAAAAGCGATAGCGGTGGAGTTGGCCGGCCTGAAAGATTCGTTTACAAAACTGAGCAAAAAAGTAAAAATGCAAATAAGGGGATAGGTGTGCATTTGCCCGAGGGCAAAAAATAATAAACCACCTACTACCAATGTAAATAACTGAACGGGATAAAAACCAATTTTATCTGTAAGCCTGCCGCCAAGCCATGCGCCGCTAAATGCCCCGGCACCAAAAAGGCCGAATACGATACCTGCTTCACTGATAGAGTAGCCCAGTTTGGTGGTGAGGTAAATGGTCATAAACGGCACCACCATGGTTCCGCTGCGGTTGATAAGCATTACCAGTGAAAGCAGCCATGTTTCTTTTGAAAGACCGGAGTAAGCATCCCTGTATGTGCGGGCAGTAGCAGAAATCATATTGCGTTGTAAAGTTACTGATACAAGGGCTTAAAAGTAACAGATGAATGGATAACTGGCAACCCTCGTCTGTATTTTTTTCGATTAAGAATTGTTTCAAAAACTATTTTCTATATATTTAACCTAAATAATCAACTATGAAGAAAATATTAATCGTTTCGTCTTTAGCAGCCGTGTCTGTTTTACTGGCTTATTGCTGCGGCCCCAAAAAGACTATGGCAACAACACCTGCTGTAACAGGTGCCACTGATGCGCCTAAAGTTGCAGTTGTGCCAAAATCAACTTTTGAAAGCGGTGTATCCACTGCCCTTATGAACAACTGTGCGCCTTGCCATATACCTTCAAAAGGTGGCCGAATGAAGGCTTATGATAATGTTGCCAATGTAAAAGCAGATATTGATGATATTATCCGCCGAATAGAGCTTAACCCAACAGACGGGGGTTTTATGCCGTTTAAGAAAACAGAAAAACTAAATGTAGAAACTGTTGCAATTTTTAAGCAATGGAAAGCAGATGGTTTGCTGGAGAAATAAATTTTTAGTTTACAGATTTAATAAAAGCAGTTGCAGTTTTCTGTAGCTGTTTTTTATTTTTTGAAAAATTATTTTTCCGAAGCCCTTAAATAACTTCCACTCATAGCTGCAAAGCCGGCCACCAAACCGCCAATTAAACCTGTTACCAATATCAATGCAATGCCGCTTCCGCCGAGGGGAAGTACAGCCGCTACTTTTTTAGAAAGCACCCCATTGTTTTTCATATCTATCCACCATGCAAGGCCGGCCCATAATAAAAACAAACCCAAAAATCCGGCAAGAAAAGCTTTCCATCCTTTTTGATGAACCAGTACCGCCACCAATAAAGAACTAATGGCTATACACCACCATGGCAGAAAAAGGCCGCTGATAAATGCGAATATGGCTGTTAATATAGTTGCAGTTAAAAATTTCATTGTAATTGTTTAAATGATTTTAAATTTTGTTCCCTCTTGTTACTTTCCATTTCCCACTTACCCTTTTCCAAACTTCATTACCCATTTTACATTTTTATCTGTCTTGTCACCATCCCGCATAAACCAGAGTTTATTGTATTTGCCATTCACCCAGTTGTCAAGATAATCATCGTAATATTTACTGCCGGGGTTACCACTTTGCCCGCCGGGATAAACGCCGTATGCTTCGGTAGGAGTGCTTAATTGCACAACCATCCGCCAGCTTGGGCCGTGGCTGCCTTTAATGGCATTTACAATATCACCATTGCCACCAGTGTGTAACCCTTTTCTTGCAAAACCTGCCAGGTCTTTTATTAAATGGTTTACAGAAGGCTTGTTGTACTTGTACCATTCCAGCCCATTATTTTTTATTGATGATGAATCAAGGGATTTAGCAATAGCTTTTAAAGTATAGGTTACCCTGTTCAATTCAGGGTTTTCATCTTTCCCTGATTTATTTAATAAATAAGAAGTATCTCTCTTAAGTATTTCCATAATAGTTTGGGCTTCTATATTTGGCGACCTTAAAAGTGCAAAAGTATTGTTGGCACCACCTTTTTTTAAATCTGATGAAATTGAACCCTTCAATAAATCCCACCATTTTACATAGACTGTTTGCCCCTTTGAATCAGGCGAAGCCATCAAATCCCAGTTTTTTATTATGTTTAAGTATTCTTTTTCTTTGGGAGTAAGCTTATCCTCTTCCACATATTTTAAAAGAATGGGCTGTACATCCTCAGCCGTTGTATTAAAATAATTTCCCTGTAGCTTCATCATGTCATCCGGTACAATACCATTCATATTTGAAAGCATATTAGAAATGGTAATGCCTCTTGCTGTAATATAACTGCCGGGAATAAAATAAGGATAGGTAGAATCAACCGCTCTTTGATTGGCACTTTGTAAAAAACCTGATGCCGGATTTTTTGCATGGGGGTTTTCTGGCTGTGGTATAAAGCCCTGCCACATATAGCTACTGTCTTCACCGGGCATTATATACATACCCTGCCTGTTCCACCGGGCAGGAAAATTTCCCTGTTGCCAAAGTGCAATATCTCCTGCCTTTGATGCAAATACAAAATTTTGGCCGGGGCATTTAAATGTTTCAATAGCTTTTACATAGTCATCATAATTTTTTGCCCTGTTCAGGTTATAAAAAGTCATGCCTTCATTACTTGGGTCATGCGCCGTCCATCGAACAGCCAAATTTCTTTTGCCGGTATTTATTGTATCGGGGTTGCTTTCATCAAACATTACCGGACCAAAAACAGTGTAAGCTACTGTGTCTTTAACATCGCTACCACCTTTTACTTTTATTGTTTCTTCTTTTAAGGTTGATTTTATCCATCGGTTATTAAACCAGTATTCTGCTTTTGTTTTGTCTTTAAATCTTATTTCATAAAAATCTTTTACATCCCGTTGTGCATTGGTAACACCCCATGCCACACTGTCGTTAAAACCAATAATAATAAACGGTGCGCCGGGTAATGATACGCCATAGGTATTACAGGTGGGGGTTTTCAACTGCATTTCGAACCAGATGGAAGGAAGGGAAAGTTCAAGGTGCGGGTCATTACTCAAAATAGGAGAACCGCTTTTTGTTTTGCTTCCTGCCACCACCCAGTTATTGCTTCCGTTGTTAGGATTGGGTCTGTCGGTTTCTGCGTCTGCTACTAATTTTTTATTGTCAAAATATAATGAATCGGCTGAAGCTGGCTGCACAGGTACTATACCAGGCTTATCAAACTTAGTTCCTTTGGGTACTATCGGCACTAATGAATCAGGTACCTGTGGATACATCATCTTCAGTTCATCGGGCATAAAAGCAGCTTTGGCATTTGTTTGTGCCAGATCATTTTCAGTACCGGATGAGAGCATCTTTGCCATCATTTTTAATAATAAGGCGGTGCGGAGGTTGCTCCATTTTTCCGGGTTTATATTCAGCAATTTATACTCAAGCGGTATTTCTGTTTCTTTTAATGAACTGATGTATGCGTTGATGCCATTGGTATAAGCATCATATATTGCTTTTGATACCGGATCACCCTCAATTTCTTTTAAAGAATTTTCTGCGGCATATACCATGCCCAGCCTTCTTTGTTCTTTATCAAAGTTGATGGCTTTTTTGCCTGCTATTTCGCTGGCTCGGCCTGCGGCGGCTTTTGTTTGTAAATCCATCTGGAACAAACGGAACTTTGCATGCAGGAAGCCCTGAATAAAATAAAGATCTTCATCATTCTCTGCAAATACATGCGGCACCAACCGGTCGTCAAAATAAACGTCTGCTTTGCCTTTCATTGCCGGAAAATTCAATTCTGCATCAAAGCTTTTGCCGGAGGGCTCGGCATTCTGCCATAAACCATGCTGGGGACTTAAAAATTTCCCCATTGGCGGCACTGTGCCCCATTGTTTATTAAGGGCAAAGGTTAATCCGGCAGTAACTATAACAGAGGCAATAAATGGTGCAATACGCATAGTAATCGTTTGAAAAGGAAAAATACAATATTTAATTTGTATATGAATATTTTCAGTATCGCTCCTTTTTATTTTCTCTCAGTTTTAATTTCTTCCACAAAGGCTTTTTAAAAAATCGCAAAGAGGAAAATGAGGGAAAGGGTTAATCGAAATAGTGTTTCTATTTTCTTCAATGGGTGATATTCTTTTCTCCTTTCCTCTTTCACCTCTTGGCAAGGCATTTATTGTTTGTCCAAGAGTTATGGTTTAAGTTGATATGGATCTCCTTTTACAGCAGACAGACTTCCATTAAAATATACTAATTTTATCCTGCGGTTGCTTTTATCAATCAGCATATTAAACAAAAATAAACCTCCCCGCTATGGCACTATGGATTGTACTGGGCATTGTAGCCCTTCTCATCTTCATCGTTATCGGTATGTATAACAGTATGGTGAGCAAGAAAATTAAAATTGATAACAGCTGGAGCGATATCAGTGTGTTTCTTAAAAAAAGATTTGACCTGATACCCAACCTTGTTAGTACCGTAAAAGGATATGCGGCGCATGAAAGCCAGACGCTGGAAAAAGTGGTACAGGCCCGCAATGCAGCAGTAGCTGTTCCTTCGGGTGATGTGGCTGCTATGGCAGTCGCCAATCAAAACCTTGGCGGTGCACTTCGTGGCTTATTGGCTATTTCAGAAAATTATCCTGATTTAAAAGCCAATGCACAGTTTTTAGAATTACAGCAGGCTTTACAAGGAATAGAAGGTGACTTGAGCAATTCCCGTCGCTACTACAATGCTACCGTAAGGGATTTTAATACTGCTATACAGCAATTTCCAGGTTCTATTATTGCTAATATGGGCAACTTTAAAGTGAGGGAGTTTTTTGAACTGGAAAATAAAGACGAAGCAAAAAATGTGGAAGTAAAGTTTTAAACCTTTCATTTCTGTGAAAAAAATTATTGCAAGCCTCATAGCAGCCCTTGCCTGTACATTTCTGCATGCACAGGGTGGATACAATATTTCCCGGTATGATGTAAGTGTGAAAGTAAACAAGGATGCTTCTTTGGATGTAACAGAAGATATTTCTGTGCATTTTACAGAATCCCGCCATGGCATCTACCGGATGATTCCTTTTAAATACAAAATAGAGGATTTGCCCGCAGGTACAGAAAAAGCCGACAGGCAATTTTCGTCTGGTGGATACAGCAGGGTATTTATAGAAAATATAAAAGTGCCCGGATGGAAATACACCACAACTAACGAAAACGGTTACAAGAAAATAAAAATAGGCAACAAGAAAAAGTATGTGGATGGCGATCAGCAATACACCATAAAATACAGGATGCTGAATGCGATTAATTTTTTTGAGAACAGATCTGAATTGTATTTTAATTTAATAGGCGATAAGTGGGAAACAGCAATTGATAAAGTGAATTTTAAAATAGAACTGTATGATGCCCTACAAGGTGAGCCTTCTTTTTTTATTGCTTCGGGGAGGCATGGCTCACAGCAAAATAATACAGAGGCCGCATGGAGTGGTAGTAAAATTCTTTCTGGTAATACAACGAAAGCACTTGATAGTTACGAAGGGCTTACAGTAGGAGTAAAATTTCCAAAGGGCTTTCTTATCAAACAGAACTATCAGCTACGGGGATTAAAGTGGCTGGTGATGCCGCTTATAATTTTTGCATTGATGTATTTTGTATGGAAAAGATGGGGAAAGGACGAAGAGGTAACAATACAAACAGAGTTTTATCCGCCATCGGGCATAAGCCCAAGTGTGGCTGGTTATATAATTGATGACCAGCTTAACCGCCGTGACCTTACTGCACTTATACCTTATTGGGGTGCCGGCGGCTATTTAAAAATTGCGGAGAAAGAAAAAGATTATGAGTTTACTAAGCTGAAAGAAATACCTGTTAATGCAATGAATTTTGAAAAAACATTGTTTAACGGAATTTTTGCATCCGGAGGTACAGTTATGCTGAGCACCCTTAAAAACGTTTTATATACCAGAATGAATTCTGCAAAAGCAGAATTGGAAAGCCAGGTGGATAAAGGGGCTTATTATGAAAAAGGTTCGAGGGGTATGGGTTGTTTGTTGCCAATTCTTGGTTTTGCGACCCTTGGCTTCGGTATTATTTATGCCGCCAAACATTGGAGTGATGAACCAATATGGTTTAGCCTTGCTTTTGCTCTTAGTGGAATTATAATGATGGTTATTGGTTATTATATGCCGAAGAAAACAAAGAAAGGCACTTTGCTATACCAGAAACTGGCAGGGTTTAAAGAGTTTATTCAGAAAGTGGAGAAGCCAAGGCTGGAAGTTTTTTTAAAAGAAGACCCACACTATTTTGATACCGTATTACCTTACGCAATTGTATTTGATGTGGCTGATAAATGGAAAGATAAACTGAAGGATATGGAAGTGCAACAACCATCCTGGTATGCGGGGCGTTATACTGGCTTCAATACATATCTGTTTATGAACAGCCTCGACCGATCCATGAACGAGATGTCGAAAAATTTTTACAGCACACCACCAAAAAGCAGTGGCGGCAGCAGTGGTGGTAGCTGGGGCGGTGGCGGGTTTTCTGGCGGTGGCTTTGGTGGTGGTGGTGGGGGAAGCTGGTAACTATTTTAACAGTTGGATTTTAAAAAGCTTTACTAACTTTAAATGGTAAACCCTTAATAATGTATAAAGCCGGGTCATTAATAAAAATTATAGTGTTGGTTTGCTTTGCCGCTTTAATGTCGGCTTTTGTTGCTTACCGTTCTGGTAGTTTTGATAAGTACATTTATAACAAGGGGGATATAAACAGCCTTGCAGATAACCCGGCTGCTCTCAATACTTTGGATACAACTGCGAAGCCAAAGTTAGATTCAGCAGAACTTAAAAGAATAATGTCAGACCCGGAGGTTATACGAATGGCAAGTTCAAAGTCAGCAAGAATAATTGAAGACTGGCCAGCCAGAACAAAACCTATTGACAGTATATTGAAAATTACTTCTAAGTATACAAACAAACTTCCACTAAAGGATACTGTGATAAAGCCGAAAACAATTATGTCAAGCTCCAAATCAATGATATTAATTGACAGGCCAAAGAAAGTAAAGCAGGATACAGTTATAAAACCAGTTTCAGATGCAATAAATAAAGTATTGCCCGATACTGCAAAGCCTGTAAGGTTTTATGGATCTAAATCAGGGATAATTTTTAAACCTGATGATGTAAAAGTAATTGACAAAAAAGAAAAGAAGAAACTTAAGAAGAAGAACAAAACTTCCGAGTAAAATTTCATGGACTTATACAGCACAGCAGCCGCCACTGGTTTCAGCATACTTTTCTTATTGCTGGTATTTGTACCAATGGAAAAAATTTTCCCGGCTAAAAGCAACCAAAAAATTTTACGACCTTACTGGTTTACCGATTTATGTTTTTTTCTCGGGCAATATTTATTATGGGGCGGTTTGGTTTTATGGGTACTCAACCGCTTTGGTTTTTTGATTGATGATATTATCCCCCTTTCATTCCGGAATAAAGTGGCGGCACAACCCTGGTGGCTGCAGGCCGTTGAAGTAATTGTGTTGAGTGATTTTTTAATTTACTGGGCACACCGCTTTCAGCATAATAATGAATTTCTCTGGAGGTTTCATAAAGTACACCACAGTGCAGAACATTTAGACTGGCTGGCTGCACATCGGGAACATCCTTTGGATACAATTTATACAGTTGGTATCATTAACCTGCCTGCTTTTATTTTAGGGTTTCCATTAGAAACTATTGCAGGCTTTATTGCATTCAGGGGGATATGGGCCATTTATATCCATTCAAATGTGCGGTTGCCTATTGGTAAATTGCGGATGCTGATTGGTGCGCCGGAGCTGCATCACTGGCACCACTATCTCGATAGGGATGCTGGCAACTATGCAAACATTTCTCCATTAATGGATATAATTTTCGGCACATACACCTGTCCTGGTCATGAGCCGGAAAAGTTTGGTATAAAGGAAGAATTTCCAAAAAGCTATCCGGGGCAATTATTGCATCCATTATTGCCGGAGAAAGCCGGGAGTTTTTTATTGAAGAAGAGTGAAACAAAGGATAGTAACGATATGGATGAATAAATTTTAAAGTTATTCTATTATGAAAAGAGAACACACTGTAGTGTTGTTTTTAGTTGTATTGTTTTTGTCCTGTAGCGATAAGAAGAAGCAAGACCGTTCTGCGGAAATAATTTCTGCAAAACCTGATTCAACCAGTATGCTTTTGAAACAAATTGATGTTTTGAAAAATTTTAATGACAGTTTAAGATTGAAATCGGAATTTCTGTTTGATGAATTTGATGCCGATGAGTTGAAATCAGCAGGTATTAAAAATCCGCAACAAGATTTATGGAACGATTTGGAAAAAAGAAAAGACTTAATGCCAGAAGCTGTTTTAGGGGGAACTATGGCGTTGGATGATATAGCCCTTCTTAAAAGTAAATGGGTTATTGCAGGTTATTCAGATGGCCATGTTATTGTTACCAACCTGCTGAAGTACAAAATTGAAAACGGAAAAATTAAATGGCAGTTGTTAGACAGCCACAATTAATAACTTACACAATTGTAAACCTTTCCCTTTCTTCTCCCATTACAAACCAGTAGTTACCATCGGGCATTCCACCAACACTCAAAGAAAAGTCACGGCTGGTGTCGGCAATTTTTCCTTTTCTTACCAGATCGCCATTTTCTTTGGTAATAAAATACTGGTTGTCTGTAAAGGCAGCACTGGCACTTTGTATCGTAACAGAGGCATTAGCAGGCACCGGGTTGGGGTTTACAAGCAATTGACGCAGGGTTTTCATTTTTAATCAGTGTCTTAACCGGCTGGTGAGGCCAAATAAAATGGGGCAATAACATTTTGCAAACACAATGCCACTAAGTAAAATTGTGAAGAACTTTTGAGAGATACCAGCTAAATCAATGAAAAATCACAGTGGCGGGGAATATTCCTCCGGCTACAATAGTAATTTCACCGCATGGATACAGGGCAACAACTTATAGCACCGGCATTATTTATTCGGATACATGAACTAATGGAAGAATCATTAGCCGCTTATAAGAATTACCAACAGTATGGTAAAACCTATCAGTATGCAAAGGAAATCCGCCGGGTTAATACAGCAATGGTTGTATTACTGGAAGAAAACAGGGGTTTGCTTACCCGGGAAATGGATGAGGCCTCGGCAGCATTAACCGAACATTATAAAATATGGACAACTAAATGGGATGAACTGGAAAAGGAGCTTTCGCCTTCGGCAACCGATGAATTTGTTTTTCAAAACAACCATACATTTCCTAAAGCAGCTGCACAATTATTTGAGGAAAAATATCTTTCGTTGAAAAATAATCTATAAAAAGCTGTTAGTTGTTTTCAGACTTTATATTAAATCGGATAGCATCCCAGTATTCTTTTCCGTATTCAACCAATATCTCCGAACCGGGTTGAATATCTTTTGTAGCTTTTATATATACTTTCAAACTTTCTTCAATGTATTCTGCATTATTGGTAATACCTGTTACCCTTGCAATGCCCCTTGCATCGTTGGCATATCTAGCTAATGCAGATTTGCGGTTGCCTGCATCTATTACATAATTTCTTTTTACATAATATATGTAACCGTTCTTACCTTCATTATGGTCAACTTCTTTCCAGGTGGTTATCTTTCCTTTGTACTCAACTATTTTAGTTCCCTTTGGAATAAATGTTTTTGCAAAAAGCCCTTTACCGGCATTGGGCAGTACGGATTTTTTTACCTGTAGTTTCTTTTCTAATAAAGCCATTAGTAATATTTCGGTTTTGAAAGTCGGCAAAGATAGGGGCAAAGTATAAATCATTCACTGCCATTTATTTGGCGCAGCATTGTGAAGGTATATGTTTTACTCTCCGGCAGATTTCAGAAAAATACCACAATTGTGGTATAGGCAGATAAGAAATAAATTCTAATTTTTGCATATTGGGTTTTTGAAGTAAGCCCGGCATTAACCATTTAAACCAAAAACAATGAAAAAGTATTTTTTTCTTTCACTGTTGTTATTTTCATTTCTTACAACTTTTGCACAAAGAACAGAAATCAAAAACTATCTTTCAAAATCCAAAGCCGGGGATGTGTGGCTGCTATATACTTATGGCGATTATAGCGGAGCAGTATCTTCAAGGATATATGTAGTAGATGCTCCTAAAACAGATTATTACTATATAAGCAGCCTTACCAATATGAACAGGCGGCAAAACTTTAAAATTTATGTAGACAATATACCATTTGCAGAACTGAACCCTTCTGCTGATGGCTGGCAGTTTGCTTCCGTTTCTTCAACTGCAATAAAACTTGCTGCGGGCAAACATGAAATAAAATTTATTGGAACAGATGGTATGGTGCCAATGGTGGATGAATTATACCTTACCGTTGCACCTCCCGTTGGAAGGGAAGCCATCCCTGAAACAGTTACTGCATTTTTAGATAAAGTTGAATTGTTACGGCAGCAGCCACCCATCGCTGCTTCTTCCCAGGTGTATGATGATATTGCTGTTATTAATAAAGTGCTGCCCAATCCTGCAGGGGAGTATTCACATGCTATTGATACAGCATTCGGCTATACGCATTATTCCAGTGTATACCTTACAGCAGGAAGCCACACATTTACCACAAGCGGATCCACTGTAAGCAGGTCATTAACTATTTTCAACCCATCAAATTATACTTACTCATGGGCTAATTCAAACAGTGGCCCGGGCGGCGAATCAGGTCTTTATCTCTATGTTGGCCTTGCAGGCTATTATTCGGTAATGCTCAGGCCAACGGTAAATGGCACAACAGGCACCACGAATATTATATTGGATGGAAATACATTGGTAAGCGGGGCTGTCATTGGGGGCAAAACATATTCAATGAGTTCTTTGAGAGGGGGTGATATGAATTTCTTTACCTGCAAACTTACAGCCGGTGATACAAGAATGGTAGTGAGCCGTTTTTTTTCAAGCAGTGCAAGGGGGTATAATGACGATTACTACGGCGCTGGTGGCTCCTGGAACTGGGGATTGGCTTCCCGCATAAAAAAAACTTTTAACGGGTTAGATTCTGTGCAATATTCATTTGTTTGTTCATACAGCCCCACATCAACCGGTGTGTGTGATATTTATATGGGGGCCGGTAACAGTAACCTGCATCAATTGGAACCTTTGAATTTTCCATTATTAACTGATGATGATGCTATTCGTTCTGCCCCGCAGAGCGGCAGTTATAATTGCATTGCCTGGAGTGGTGGTATAACTAGTAACTGGATATGGCCGCCAAGTTCACTTTCCACGTACAATTGCACCAGTGCAAACTATTTGCAGTGCTTTGATAATTTTTACAGCAATAACCCTGTTCGTTACCCCGGTGCATGGAACTATACAAGAACAGGTGCTACTGTAAATAATTCTGTAGTTGATTTATGGAAAACAGCTTCTGCTTACACCCATGCTTCTGTACAAAAGCCCGGCAACAACCATCCGCATGGTTATGATTGGGAAAGTAAACCGGGTGGCACTAACCGTACATTACATCCCCGTAATGCCTTAACGCAGGCAAACTGGTACGGGTCGGTAAGTAATTACTACAAACCCACAGGTACTTTTGCAAGAAATGCTGTTGCAGAAAATGTTTTTGAATCCGATGCTGATGCTGTAAAAGCCGGTGTGGCAATATTTGACAGGGCATCACTCACACCGGAAGCAAACGAAAAACTTTCTGTTTTGTTGCAAAAAGCCAACCCTTCATTAACAAAATCATTTAATGAATTATATAAAACATGGGATGAAACAAAAGCGGCCAATGCCACCCTTAGCGACCCTGCAGCTTACTGTAAAAACAGGCAATATCAGGCCCTGGAAAAATTTTCTTTAAGCAACAGCCGTACAGCTATGCTGATGGTGTTTGATAAATTTATTAAGGGGGATCATATAATCGGTGAACTGATGCTTACATTGACAATGGAAAAATATTCAAAACTCCTTGCTGATGTTAAAGCAGAAAGAATAGCCAACCCTAATGATGCACAGGGCAGGTATAAAATTCATGGAGACCATGACAATGGTGTTTTGTATGTGGAGAAAATACTGAAGTCATTAGAAGAAGAAATAATTGCTGAACCTGTTACTGAAACTATTGCAGTTACAGTTTCTCCCAACCCGGTAGCTGATAAGCTTACTGTTCAGGTAATAGTTAAGAAACCTTCAAAAGTCAGCATTGCTGTTGTTTCACTGCAAACTGGTGAGAAACAATTGCTGCAAAAAGAAACTACATTAATAGAGGGGACACACCGTTTTCAAACTTCAATAAAAGATATGGCAAGAAGTAATGATAACATATTAGTAGTGCAGGTAACGGTAGATGGTATTGTAAAAACAATTAAAGTATTGGTGGCGAGATAGGTGTCATTATTTTAATGATAAATAAAATTTTAAGTGTTGCAGGTAGCTGCAGCACTTTTTCTTTTGGTGGATTTTGCAAAATTTCCTTAGCCTTACAATCATTATCTTTGAGCCTTAATTATCAATTCAATGAAAGAAGTATATATCATTTCCGCCGTTCGCACCCCAATGGGAAGTTTTGGTGGTTCATTAAAAAGTTTATCGGCCACACAGTTAGGGGCAATTGCTATAAAAGGTGCTATTGCAAAAAGCCGGTATAAAACCAGAACAGGTGCAGGATGTACTGATGGGCTGTGTTATACAGGCCAACCTTGGTCAGGCACCGGCAAGGCAGGCAGCAAAATTTGCAGGTTTACCCAATGAAGTTAACTGTACAACGATTAATAAAGTTTGTGCCAGCGGTATGAAAGCCATTGCACAGGCAGCACAAAGTATTATGCTGGGCGATGCTGATATTGTGGTGGCCGGTGGAATGGAAAGTATGAGCAATGTTCCTTTTTATGTCGAGAGTATGCGCTGGGGAAATAAATATGGAAACGTAAGTTTGATTGATGGGTTGGCAAAAGATGGATTAACCGATGTATATGATGGCAAAGCAATGGGCAATGCCGCAGAGCTTTGTGCAAAGGAATGTGGCATCAGCCGTGAAGACGCAGGATGCTTTTGCCATTGAAAGTTATAAACGAAGCCAGGCAGCATGGGAGAGTGGAAAGTTTAATAATGAAGTAGTACCAGTTGAAATTCCACAGCGTAAAGGTGATCCGATAGTATTTGCAAAAGACGAAGAGCCGTACAATGTAAAATTTGATAAGATACCATCACTGAATCCCGCATTTACAAAAGATGGAACAGTAACTGCGGCTAATGCGAGTACCATGAATGATGGTGCAGCAGCATTGGTTTTGATGAGTGCAGAAAAAGCAGATGAACTGGGATTGAAACCAATTGCTAAAATAAAATCATATGCAGATGCGGAGCAGGCACCGGAATGGTTTACTACCACACCTTCTTTAGCTGTGCCAAAAGCAGTAACTAAAGCTGGCTTGAAAATGGAAGACATTAGCTACTGGGAATTGAATGAAGCATTCGCAGTAGTGGGAATTGAAAATAGTAAGCGGATGAAACTCGATCCTGCAAAAGTTAATGTACATGGCGGTGCTGTATCACTCGGCCATCCGTTGGGGTGCAGTGGTGCGAGAATAATTGTTACGCTGATAAATGTATTGAAAACAAACAATGGAAAATATGGTGCAGCCGGAATTTGTAATGGCGGGGGCGGTGCATCTGCCATGGTGATAGAAAATATATAATAACAGCTGTAAAATATTTTACTTGGAAATTACTATCCGGTATGCATCAGCAGAAGATGCAGAAATAATAGCCGACCTGAGCAGGCAAACCTTCTCCGAAACTTTTGGTTTTCTGAATACAAAAGAAAATATGAATAAGTTTATGACGGAACAATTTAGCCGGGAGATGCTTATAAATGAAGTAAGTGAACCGGATAATATTTTTATCGTGGCACTAAGCGATGAAACACCCGTTGGTTATGCAAAACTGAAAACAAACAGTACATTACCTGAACTTGGTAATAAGGGTGCAATAGAAATTTCAAGGATATATGTCCTTAACTCTTCTTTGGGTGCAGGCATAGGACCGGAGCTGATGCGTAAATGTGTTTTTATTGCAAAAGAGATGAAGTGCGAAGTAATCTGGCTGGGTGTATGGGAAAAAAACCCAAGGGCTATTGCCTTTTACACCAAATGGGGTTTTGAAAAATTTACGGAACACACTTTTAACCTCGGGGATGATATGCAGGTTGATTGGGTGATGAAAAAGGAACTTCTGTAAATCTCAATTAAGCTGTAACTTTAGTATAACAACATTAACCTATGACCCGCCTTATTTTTATCCTCTTAGCTTCTTTTCTATTGCTGGCACCGGCAATAGCACAGCAGAAAAAAATTGTTGTACGGATTATACAAGATGAATCGGTGCTGCTCGGCGATTTTCAGGATGTAATTACTTTAAAGAAAAAGCCTTTCAAGTTTCAGGTAATGCTGCAAAATACTGAAGGTGTGTTTGTTTTTGCCAGCAGCAGGGATTCGGTTTACCGCTTTACAGAAAACGGCCCTATCAGGGATTTTAAATACCTGCCCTTATTGCGGTTGCAGGAGGATGCGTTTAATCAAAACAAAGAACTGAACCTTTCCGAAACGGGATGGTCTTACTGGTTTTATAAACAAGATGCGGAGTCGCACCCATTTTACAGAAAGGTGGTAAAATTGGATACAAGCACATTTCTTTGCACTAAATTAATAAGGCAACTGAATGATGTTGAAGAAAGAAAAACAACCCGCATCAAAGATTTAAAATCGCCGTTGTATGTACTTTTTGTAGGGGTGGCTGAGTATGATGCCAACGGCAATCCTTCAAAAGAATTAATGCGCCGCAAGCTTAAAATAGAATTTAGCAATGAGGAGTAAGATTGTAAACATCCGCAGCCTCATCAATACCCGACAGGAAAATCAATTACTTCGTGGAAAAGAACTGGCCAGCCTCCCCTTAATCAATAATGCTTATTTAATAGTTGAGGATGGAATAATTGCTTCTTACGGAAGCATGGAAGAAATTACTGAACCCGGCGAAAACTTTGATGAAGTAATTGATGCAGCAGGCCAGATGGTATTGCCCTGCTGGTGCGATTCGCATACCCACCTGGTTTTTGCTGCCAGCCGGGAAGAAGAATTTGTAGATAAAATAAAAGGGTTGTCTTATGCAGATATAGCTGCAAAAGGCGGTGGTATTTTAAATTCTGCCCGCAAACTGAATGAAGCCAGCGAAAGTGATTTATTAAAACAAGCTATGAACAGGCTGCATGAAGTAATGCAGTTCGGCACAGGTGCTATAGAAATTAAAAGTGGTTATGGCCTTTCCACCGAAGGGGAATTTAAAATGCTGCGGGTTATAAAGAACCTTAAATCATTTTCACCAATCCCCATTAAAGCAACTTTCCTTGGCGCACATACCTATCCGCAGGAGTATAAAGAAAACCACCAGGGGTATATTGATAAATTAATAAATGAAATGCTGCCAGTAATAGCAGCAGAAGGATTGGCCGATTATATAGATGTATTTTGCGAAACAGGTTTTTATTCACCGGAGGAAACAGAAACTATTTGCCGTGCCGGGATGCAATACGGATTGAAACCAAGAATTCATGCCAACCAGCTAAACCTTTCCGGCGGTACAGAAATAGGGGTGAAGCTTGGTGCAGTAAGTGTTGACCATTTAGAAACAATGGATGATAACGCAATAAAAGAACTTGCGAACTCAGAAACTATTGGAACGTTGCTTCCAACCGCTGCCTTCTTTCTTCGTATGCCCTTTCAACCGGCAAGAAAATTAATTGATGCAGGTTGTGCCATTGCACTGGCATCAGATCTTAACCCCGGCTCATCCCCATCGGGCAATATGAATTTGGTTGTTGCCATGAGCTGCATACAAATGAAAATGCTGCCGGAAGAAGCCATTAATGCTGCTACCATCAATGGTGCATTTGCCATGGAATTAGAAAACGAAGTGGGCAGTATAACGGTTGGTAAAAAAGCAAACCTCATTTTTACCAAACCCATCCCATCCCTTGCATACCTGCCTTATGCTTTTGGGTCAAACCTTATAGATAAAGTAATGATTGGGGGTGAATGGTTGTAGTTTTTACAGTTTAATAGCATTGTCATTTTCAACAACGAAATACAAGTTGTATTTTCGGGCAGATGTTAGGCACCCGAAACAAAAAAATCAATTATTTTGAAAAGCTGATTCAGAAAAATGAAATCATTCCTGCTGATGATAAGCAGGCGGGGCTTGACTTCCTCACTAACTTCTTTTCAGAAATAAGGCCCGGTGGCGGAAAAAAAAAAGAAGTGCCGAAAAAAACCTTGCACAGGCAACAGACTACATCCGTAAGTACCGCATAGTAAAAGCCAATGTGCAGCATGCCATGCTTTCGCAATTACTCAACACTAAACTTACCCCGGCTGTTACAGAAAGCGGTATACCGTTATCAAGGGGTTTCTGGCAGGAACTTTCAAACCGGTTAAAACACAAACTGCTTCCTGAGTTACAGGATGAAAATGATTTTTTATATACCATCAACAATGTGTTTTATAAGAAACCGGATTTTAAATGGGTGGAAGCTATTTCAAAAGAAACATGGATCAGTTTTTTTGAAGAAGTAAGTGAAGGCTTTAGCGGCCACAGTGCCAATATAAAATCTGAACTCATACATTCTCTCCGCATCTTATCTTTTCAGGCTGCACAGCTTGGTTTGGAAAAAGAAGTGGAAGATTACTTACCCAAAGATGGTGATATACATGTAACCCCGTTTGTACGGCAGAATTATAAAGTAAAAGAACTGGAAAACCTGTTGCTGAATAATGGTCGCCAGCAGGAAATAACTTATACGTCCAATCAACTAAAGCAGGAGGTTGGTGAATGCTACCGCATGATAGATTTTATCCGGGACAGGCATTCGGCAAAAGGGGCAAGCTTGCAACAAACATATTTGCTGCTGATACTGGGCAACCGTTTACAACGGATGCAATTAGTTACTGATATACTGGATGCTGACAGCAAGTTTGATACAGGCAGATTTGTAGATTTGTTTAAACTGCTGATACGATTTGAAAAAAGAAAGAACAGTATCCTCGAATTTTTATCGCAGGGTGCCGGTTATTTAGCCTACCAGATTGCAGAGCATAAAGGCAGCAAAGGGCATAAATATATAACCGCTACCCGTAAGGATTATTATAAAATGATCCGCAGTGCTATGTGGGGTGGCTTGATCATTTCTTTTATTGCTATAATCAAAAACCTGATTGGTAAATTAAAACTGGCACCCTTTCCATTGGGGTTTTTGTATAGTGTAAATTACAGTGTTGGGTTTATTTTAATTGATGAAACTAAATCAACACTGGCCACCAAGCAACCTGCCTTTACTGCCAGTGCAGTAGCCATTTCGTTAGATACAAAAAAGCATGGTGAAGAGCCAAACTTAGATAACCTTGCAGCTACGGTAGCCAAAGTATCCCGCAGCCAGATAGCCTCTTTCTTTGGAAATTTAATAATTGTATTTCCGCTTACGTTTTTACTGGCCTGGGTATACCATTCTTTTTCAGGCAATAAAATTGCAGATGGGGCAGCCGCTTATAAATTATTAAAAGATCAGCACCCCTGGCGCAGTGCCGCATTGTTGTATGCCTGTTTTACCGGGTTCTTCTTATTTCTTAGTGGCATTATTGCGGGCTACTGGCAAAACAAAATACAATATGGCCGTATAAAAGAAAGATTGATAAAACATCCGGTGTTGCGGATGTCTTTTTCTCCGCAGCGGCTGGAGAAACTGGGTAGCTATGTTGAAAGAAATTTTGGTGCCTTAATGGGCAGTATTGCGTTAGGTTTTTTTTTGGGTTTTTCCGGGGTAATGGGAAAAATTATTGGTCTGCCATTTGATATCCGGCATATTACGATATCGGCAGGCAATACTGCCATAGGTATTTATGGGTTGGGTATTAATAACATCCCGCCGTATTTTTTAGTAGCGGTGCTGGCTGGTGTGCTGATGATTGGGTTTATAAACTTCCTGGTAAGTTTTTCATTAGCATTTTTTGTAGCTGTAAAATCGAGGGGCATACACCTGAGCCAGTACCCACGGTTTTTTGGAAAACTGACTACTTATTTCTTCAGCCATACGAGGGAGTTTTTCCTTGCACCTAAGAAAACGGATGCGCCGGTGTATAAGGCGTTGGGGAAGTGATATTTTTCTCAAATCTTCCTTTTTGACCTCCTCTATAAAGCATACCTTTGCACCCTCAAATTTTTATATCTCATGATAAGTGTTAGAGACCTGAAACTGGCATACGGTAAAAGGGTTTTGTTTGAAGAAGTTAACCTGAACTTTACCAAAGGCAATTGCTATGGTGTAATTGGTGCCAACGGTGCCGGTAAAAGTACATTATTGAAAATACTCAGCGGCGAAATAGAGCCTAATAAAGGCACTGTTGAAATTACACCCGGCGAAAGGATGGCGGTGCTGAAACAAAACCAGTTTCAGTTTGATGAAGAAACAGTATTGAACACCGTAATGATAGGCCACACTAAAATGTGGGCGGTAATGAAAGAGAGGGAAGCCATTTATGCCCTTGCCGATTTTACGGAAGAAGATGGTATGCGGGCAGGCGAACTGGAAGGTGAGTTTGGCGAAATGGGTGGCTATACTGCCGATAGTGATGCAGCAACTTTGTTGAGCGAACTGGGTGTAACAGAAGAGTTCCATCAATCGCTTATGAAAGACATTCCTTCTAACCTAAAAGTAAGGGTGTTGCTGGCGCAAGCCATTTTTGGCAATCCCGATATTTTATTATTAGATGAGCCTACAAACGGCCTTGATATTGAGACAATTAGTTGGTTAGAAAATTTTCTGGCTGACTATGAAAATATCGTTTTGGTGGTGAGCCACGACCGTCACTTTTTGGATGCAGTGTGTACCCATGTGGCAGATGTGGACAGGCAGAAAGTAAAAATATTTACGGGTAACTATACTTTCTGGTACGAGTCGTCGCAGCTAATGGCCCGCCAGGTAAATGATAAGAATAAGAAGACAGAGGAAAAGCGGCAGGCCCTGATTGACTTTATTGCCCGGTTTAGTGCCAATGCTTCAAAAAGCAAACAAGCAACATCGAGAAAGAAAGCATTGGAGAAATTAACGATTGATGAAATAGAACCGAGTTACAGAAAATATCCCGGCATTATTTTTCAACCCCTGCGGGAAGTGGGCAACCAGATTTTGAATATCGAGAAACTAACCAAATCTGTTGATGGCCGTGTGCTTTTTAAAGATGTAACATTTACTGTTAATAAAGGCGACAAGATTGCATTGCTAAGCCGTGACCCTTTGGCTATTACCAGCTTCTTCAACATTATTACTGCAGAAACAATTGCCGACAGCGGTGCCTACGAATGGGGCAGCACTGTTACCCATGCTTACCTGCCGCAGGAGAACCACCAGTTTTTTAATGGAAAAGATAACCTGATGGACTGGCTACGCCAATATGTGCCGGATCATGTAAAGGATGTAGATGAACCTTTTCTTCGCAGCTTTTTGGGTAAGATGTTGTTTAGTGGAGATGATGTAATGAAAGTTACCAATGTATTAAGCGGTGGCGAAAAAGTTCGTTGTATGCTTAGCCGGATGATGCTGCAAAGCCCCAATGTAATTTTGCTTGACCAGCCAACTAATCACCTTGACCTGGAAAGCATCCAGAGCTTTAACGAACAGTGTACCGATTACAAAGGCATTGTTTTGCTTACCAGCCATGACCATACATTTATGCAAACTGTTGCCAACCGTATTATTGAATTAACACCCAAGGGCATTATTGACCGCCTTACTACTTTTGATGAATACTTAGAAGATGAAAGGGTGAAGGGGTTGAAGGAAGAAATGTATAAGTAGAGGATAGGCGATAACTGATAGATAATAGTTAGTTGCCGGATAAAAGATATAGCCTGCTTCTTTTGGGAGCAGGTTTTTTATTTGATTTTTATGCAGAAGGAAGGAAGTTTAACAGACACAGTGGGGAATATTCTTTGTATTTTTTTAGGTTTGCAGAAACAGGCAACCTGAAATATTTAATAACGATATTAATACTCTGTAATATTTCTTGTAGTAACAATATGGATAAACCACAATTAAGTGCTTCCAGAAATCCAGTTGTCCATGATTTATTGTCTGCATTGCAATCTATAAATAACCAGCCTGTTGAAATTACTTTTGAGAGCTACGGATGTTTTCATTATTTCAAGAGGATTTTAAAGGTAAATTATGTTGATAAAAAGCATTTAATTGAGATAAAGAAATTTTCAAGTGTAAACACCATATCTAAAAAAGAAGAGTATTGGGCTGATGAAGGATTCATGGAAGAATTAGCGGTTTTTAGTAAATGTTGTGAAAATAAAATTCAGACTTCCAAGAAAAAGCTGTTGGATTTATTTAACATTGGGACGGTTGATAAAATTATTCTTACAAACGGTCTTTCTCAATCCTTATTCTTTAGCGATGATAATAAATTAAATGAAGGCTATTATAAATTGATTCAGTCTATAAAAAAGAAATACCCTTTAAGCCATCAAAATAAGTTATAGAACTGCCCACAAAAAAATCCTGTTGTAAAAAGCAGGATTGATAAATATGTTGCCGGTTAAATTAAAATCTTCTTCTGTCTCTGTCATAACCACCACCTCCGCTGCCACCACCTTTGTTGTATCCGCCTCCGCCACCACTACCGCCGGGTCTGTATCCACCACCACCGCCACCGGGACGAAAACCTCCACTGCCACCACCGGGTTTATCCTCCGCCTGTTTTACCACTAGTGTTTTGCGGCCAATGGCAAGGTTGTTCAGCCCTTCAATAGCTTCTCTTGCTTCAGCCTCCAATGGCATATCAATAAATGCAAAGCCCTTGCTTTTGCCGGTTTCCCTGTCCATAGCAATTTTTACAGAAGCTACTGTACCAAATTTTTCAAAAAATTCTTCCAGTTCAGCATCATCCATATCATAAGGCAGTCCGGCTACAAACAGTTTCATTTCGGTTATTTTATGCGAATGTATCTTTTTTTTCTGGTTTATGGTTACAAAACCACCCCGGCAATTTACTACCTATTATAACCCCGTTTTTAAAACAATAAAAAATATAGCTATGAAAAAATTAATCATCCTTGCCTCAGCAGTCGCCCTTGTAATTACTGCCTGTTCCAAATCTGCAATAGACGATTCTGGCACAGGCACTGCCACCGTAGTTTCTGCATCCGCTGTGCCGCAGGCTGCCCGTACTGCATTAACTGCCAACTTCAGCGGAGCCAGCGAAATAGAATGGCAACGCCACAACAGCAGCAGTTTTGAAGCTCAGTTTAACCACAGCAGTCAGCGGCATTCTGCCGGGTTTGATGATAATGGCCACCAGTCGTCCCACTCCATTCTTTGTATAGATGCACCTGTGCCACAGGTTGTGTTGGATGCTTTTCGTCAGCGTTTCCCCACAGATAATGTATATGAATGGAAGCTGCGCAACGATGGTACCTGGAAAGCACATTTTATGAGGGGGGCTGTAAAATATGAGGCTACTTACAATGCTGCAGGTACTTTGCTGAAATTTGAATCAGCATAAACTTATATTCCTCATGATGAAGAAGCCGCTCCTTTCCGGGCGGCTTCTTTTTTAGTACTAAAATCTATTAAGGAAATAAGAATTAAAGCAATATTTTTGCGACTATTTTATGCAGCGAAAATATTACCAGATGAAACTAACAGTTAGGCTTTTTGTAACCCTTTTATTGAGTACGGCTTTTAATCACTCTTATGGACAAAGCATCAGTTCCGAGACAATAGAGATACAGGTAATGCAATCACCCAAAATATTGCTTGCCCCTGAATCCCGGAATTATAAAGTAACCGTAAACTCTCCTTACAATCTTACCAAAGAAGATATAATACGGCAGTCAAAATCTGATCATCAGATTGCAGTCCTGGACTATGATAAAACGGTGGCGGAAAGCGAAAAAGAATATCAGAGAAAATTGAAAGAGTATGATGGGGAAGTAAAGAGGGCAAAAGATAAATATGACATTGAAATGGCAGAGTTCAAAAAACTGTCTTTATTAGAAAGGCTTACGATGACAGACCAGGGGAAAAACCCAAAACTTATTGTTCCCGCAAAATCAGAATATTACAAACCTGTAAAACCTGAATACAAAGAGCCTAATTTAAATGACTATATCATAGTTGACAATGCTGTTTTGGCCTCTCAGGTAACTATTAACGGGTTACAAAAAGGCGGAAACTACCTGGATGTAGCTATTGATATTAAGGCTGCCAATTTTCAGGATAATGCAGGTCAAACCTATGTAAATCAACCTACAAAAATTATGGTTAAAGCTGGCGGTATTGAAAAAAGTAATGCCTCCTTTTTTAATGAGTTTGAGTTTGTATCATCTTCCCCAACCAATAATATTAACAGACCGCTGGAAGAAAAAAGATACCTGGCTAAAGTTGTTACTTTTCTGAATAAGTACCTTAATGAAACGTACGGCTATCAGACTGTGAAAAAACCGGTAAAAATTCTGAGTGTTAAAAACAAAGGCGGCTATGATGATTTAGAAAGGGCAAATATTTATGTAACCACTAATTTGAAAAAATTGCAGGCCGATTCAGACCCAACTGTTAATGAGGTTGCGTTTGTAAACATGCAAAAGGGAATTGACATCTGGCTGCAAACCCTTACAAAAATTGAATATAAAAACCCGAAGGCCGACTTAAATGCTAAAATAGCCCGGTTTATTTTCTTTAACCTGATGAATATTAACCTGGCCTTAGATAAAAAGAAAGACGCTGAAAAGTATTTAAACCAGTTACAGGAAAACCTGGTTGATATAAAACTCTCAAATGATGAAGAAAGGGAGCTTAACGAAATAGAAAAAGCCATTTACAAGAAAAATTAATTTATGAAGCAAAGAATATTTGTACTGTTAGCCGTTTGTATCTCTGTCCTTTCTTTTGGACAGAATAAATATGTATGGGGAGAAAAATTCTCTTTTACTGTAGCGGATGAAACCAATTCCCGTTTGGTTCTTATTGATAACTATAATACCTACCTGCTGTCAGTTGTAAATGTAGATGGCATAATGAGCAGTCATAAAATACTCATCCGGAAATTTGACCAACAGAACCATCTGCTTGATACATATACACAGGAGTTTAAAAAGTTAGATGCAGGAACATTGTATAATTATCTCGGTATGCATGAGGTGAACAATCAGGTAGTTGTTTTTGCCGAAAGCTATTCCGGAAAGGAAAAGAAAAAAGATATCTACAAGTATGTATTCAATAAGGCCGATGGAAAATTTAAGACTGAGCTGGTGATGTCGTATGCTATTGAATCAGCCATGAAATCCGGTACTACGGAAGTGGAAGTTTCTGAGAACGGCCGCTATATCGGGATCATAAATAAAAAAGACCCGTCCAAAAAAGAACCAGTACAGGATAATGTAGTTATGGTTGATGGATACAACCTTTCTGTTTTATGGAACAAGGATGTAACAATGGAGGAGAAATTTTATGACAGGGCTTTTACTGTAACCAACTCTGGTAAAGCAGTGTTGCTAAGGGCAGCAAAGGGTTTGAAGTTATTTAATTACCTGATAGTGGTATCGCAGGATAAACAGGAAGATAAACAGTTTGAAGAAAGTGTTTTTCTGCATGACCCTAAAGCCATATCGATTGGGTTGGCAGATTACCTTATAGATTTTAACTACGATGCAAAAGGATTGCGAAAAGGCGATTATGAAAAACTGATGCTGTATGATATTGGTGCCGGCAGAACCATAAAAAATAATACCATTACTGAATTTAATACGCTGAAAGATATAAGTGAAATCCGCTTTACAAAAATCTTTTTACAGAATAATGAGATTCACCTTTTTACAGAGGCGAAGGTAAAAGCAGGCATCAGGCAGGTAAAAACAAATGCTTTCAGCAGTATGACTTTTGATGAACCCTATTACAAATTCGGTCCTTCTAATTTAATTATCATGAGTTTTGAAGGGGAAGTAAAGGAAATTAAAAAAATGGCCATTGATAATAATGCACTGGCAGAGTTTTACCATTCTTTTGGATTGTTGAACATAAATGGAAAATATTTTATTCATGCCGGGTATACCGGAATTTATGAGCAACCGCTTGATAAGACTAATGTAACTATCTACACTACAAATTATGGCATTGAAGGCGACCCATACAGAAGCGAAGGCGGGCAGTATGTGAGCCAGTTATTTGGTTATGTAAAAGATGCTAAGAAGGCCATATTATGCAGAATACATAGCAATAATAAAATGTCGTTGGTAAGCCTGCTTGATTATCCCAAAAGCAAGTAAGGTTTTTTTAATGTGTATATGCGTCTTGCTATAAGATTAGGGGGCTTCTACCTGCAACCAACTTCTTAATCAATACTATCTGCCCTAAATGGTAATGGGTAAGTTCAACTATACTATATCTCCAAAATTTCTTTAGCGGTTCGTTGCTTTATTCTGCTGTCAGCAATTGTTCAAAGAAGGCACCAATATTATTTACCCTGTCCACAAAATGAAGTTCCAGCATCCAGTACCTTTTGTTTCCATATTTATCTAATTGAAATATATCTGTATGATTATCGGGGTGCACATCTAAACACAAATCAGCAGGGTCGTCGGGTTGCTCATGAGGAAAACTGCCTAAAATATGACCTGCTATTGCATTTCCAAAGGCATAGCCATAACTTTTTGTAAGGCTGTCAACATAATTAAAATACCCGGCACCGGTAAGATTGGGTTGTTTAAAATACCAGGCATTCGCTTCATGCCAGGCGGCTTCTATGTCTTTTTTTATTTTTAATTTCAAGGGGTCGTTGCCTAAAACATAGGTTCTTCCAAGGTCTGCCTCCCAGCCTTCAAAAACGGGATGAAAGTCGAAGAACAAAATATCGCCGTCCTGTATAACCAGGTCTGGCGGGTCTGAAGCATAGGGCTGCAATGTATTAATACCTGTTCTTACAATTTTTTTACCCCAATGGGTTTCTGTACCAAAATCATTTTTCGCTATCTGCACTATTTCATCGCTCAGTTGTTTTTCGGTTTTACCGGCAATTATTAATCCCCTTGCTTCTACCGTATTAAACAATTCTTTTGCTTTCTGTTCGGCAATAATCAACTGTTGTTTTACTTCGTTCATATTTTTTTTATCAGGTTATTAAAAATAAATAAAGCCCTGTTGGTTGTGTTGCCGTTTATCCTTTTTTCTTATACTTATTGTCTTTCCATTTGTTGGTTCCCTGTTCGCTGTCTGTAATAAGTTCATTCAACCGTTTTAGCTGGGTGGTTGCCTGCTTTGCATACATTATCCAATGCTTTGCTATTTTTTTGTAGGAAGGTGCCAGTGATTGAAAATAATCCCAGGCTTTTTTGTTTGCTTTAAATTGTTTTTTCAATGCGGGGGAAAATTCCGTTTCTTCCTTTTCATGTGAGTATATACCGGATTTGGCTTCTTTTCTTTTTTCAAAACTTGCAATGCCTGCCGGTTGCATTAATCCCTGCTTTTTTAATTGCTTTACTTTTTTAATATTTATGGCACTCCATATACTTGTTGATTTTCGTGGGGTAAAGCGTATCTGGTAACTGTCTTTGTCAATCGATTTACTCACACCGTCTATCCAGCCGAAACAAAGTGCTTCATCAACCGATTGTGGCCAGGTTATACTGGGGTTACCGCTGCCCACCTTATAAAGGCCAACAATTAATTCAGTTTCTTTTGTATGATTTTTTTGTAACCACTTTCTAAAGTCAGATTGTTTTGCGAAAAATGTTGGTGTCATTTATTTGTAGTTTCAAAATTTGCAAGGTGATGGGAACTTTATGCCATGATGTGTGTCTCCACGCATCATTCATAAATTTATTAAAACGTTGCGTTGCGACAGGTAACTATTTACCTGTTAGACCATGGGAGAGTAAAAAAATTAGTTTTGGCTATTTAATAAATTAAAAACACGGTCAATCTCTTTTTGGTAATTTTCTATTGGTTGGTTGGGGAATAATATGTTTGGAAGGGTTGGCAATTGCGTTTGTGCATACTGATATGCTTCGTTCAGGCTTAGTGTAGCATCATTATAAAACTCATATATATCTTCTCTGCTTTTTATTTCATTGAATGGTATTTCATATACAGATTGTGCTGTTAAAACTTCATGCTCCTTATTGGTACTCATGTCAAGAAGAATATACTTCTTAATTATTGTTAATACCACCTTGTTATTAATGATTTGTGGAGGTTCTGATTGGTAGGAAACCGACGACTGTCTAATCCCATTATAGGTGGGAAATCTAATGGTGAAAGGCTTAGATTTACTCTATAACTTCTTGCATTCATTTTGCTTTCTTTTTAGGCATGGGATTTCCCTTTACAGATGCAGTCATAATGCCATGAAAGATATTAGATGCTTCTTTTGCTGCTTTCTTTTTTAGAGCTTCTGCTATAATATAAATTTACTAACTTTTACGCCGCTGTTGGTGTTTCTTTTTCACCAACAGCATTAATTAAAGATGCTTCAAAAGATGTAAGAAAATTTCCAAAATGCCCAGCAGAATTACCGGACGTATAAGAGTGCGACGCAACGAAAGCTGATAGTAGTACTATAGCTTGGTTCATAATTCTGTGTATAACTGCTGAAAAACTCCTTCCTTCAATAAACACAGCATCCGTACATTTGCACAATTTGTTTAACTATGCCCAACACACAAACCCCCGCCGTTCTATTATTAGCTGATGGTACTGTAGCCCATGGATTTGCTTTTGGTGCCATTGGCACCACTACCGGAGAAATTTGTTTTAATACCGGTATGACTGGCTACCAGGAAGTGTTTACCGACCCCAGTTATTTTGGACAGATACTGATAATGAACAGTGCCCATATTGGTAACTACGGTGTAAAGGATGGTGATGTGGAAAGTGATTCGGTTAAGATAAACGGATTGATTGGCCGCAACCTGGAAGATGGATACAGCCGCAAGCTGGCCAATGGTTCGCTTAACGATTACATGAAGGCAAATAATATTGTTTCTATTGAAGGGGTGGATACAAGGGCTTTAGTGGCACATGTTCGTACCAAAGGTGCGATGAACTGTATTATTTCATCAGAGACTACGGATATTGCCATACTGAAAAAGAAATTAGCCGAAACACCCAACATGGATGGACTGGAACTGGCGAGTAAAGTAAGTACTAAACAATCGTATGAATTGGGCGATGCAAATTCATCGGTAAGAATTGCTGTAATGGATTACGGGGTGAAGCGGAATATTCTTACCTGCATGGTGGAGAGAGGGGCTTATGTAAAAGTGTTTCCGGCAAAGACAACATTGGAGGAAGTGAAGCAGTTTAACCCGCATGGTTATTTTATCTCTAACGGTCCCGGCGACCCTGCACCGATGGATTATGCAGTGGCCACTCTGAAACAAATATTGAAGGAAGAAAAACCAGTGTTTGGTATTTGCCTCGGTCACCAGTTGCTGGCATTGGCAAATGATATTCCTACTTTTAAAATGCACCACGGCCACCGGGGGCTTAACCACCCGGTGAAGAATATTATCTCTGGCCGTTCAGAAATTACTACACAAAATCATGGTTTTGGTGTAGAACCGGAAGCGGTGAAGAAAGCGGAGCATATTGAGATAACCCATGTAAACCTGAATGATCAGTCTATTGAAGGCATCCGGGTAAAAGGGAAACCTGCTTTTTCAGTGCAGTATCACCCAGAGGCAACGCCTGGGCCGCATGATAGCCGTTATTTGTTTGATGAGTTTATCAAAATGATAGAAGATAATAAGAATTAATAACTTGCCGCTTCATCAGCGGCTTTTTTTATGTTTCCAGAATTACAAACGCCAAGATTTTTATTGCAGGAAATATTACCTTCTGATCAGCCCTTTATTTTTGAAGGGCTGAGCCACCCGGATGTAATTCCTTTCTATGGGGTAAGCTATGATAGTCTGGAAGCGACCGCTGCGCAGATAGAGTTTTATAAAACAATATGGGAAGAAAAAACAGGTTGCTGGTGGAAAATAGTGGATAAGCAAACTGCGTTACCAGTTGGGGCCTGTGGTATCAATTACTATTCAGCCGAACATGAAAAAACAGAGATTGGCTACTGGTTACTTCCTGCATATTGGCGAAAAGGAATTATGCCGGAAGTAATACCTGTTATGGTGCAACATTTGTTTGCTACCTGGCCATTGCACAGGCTGGAAGCAGTGATAGAAGCTGGTAATGAAGCCAGTTGTAAACTATCAGAAAAGCTTGGCTTTCGCTATGAAGGCACTCTGCGGGATGCGGAAATAAAAAATGGTATGCGAATTACTTTATTGATGTACAGCCTGCTGAAAACAGATTGATAACATTTATGTAAATTCGTTGCATGCAAATCTCCATCATCAACGGTCCTAACCTGAATCTGCTTGGTAAAAGAGAGACAGATATCTACGGCAACCAGCCATTCGAAACTTTTTTGGAAACACTTCGTAAGAAGTATGCCAATATTGAAATCAGCTATTACCAAAGTAATGTGGAAGGCGAATTGATAAATGAAATTCAACGGGTGGGATTTGATTGTGATGGAATTATTTTTAATCCCGGCGGTTACACACACACTTCAGTGGCTATTGGTGATGCTATTGCAGCTATAAAAGCACCAGTGGTGGAAGTGCATATTTCCAATGTGCATGCAAGGGAAGGTTTTAGAAAACTATCTCATGTAAGTGGTAAAGCGGTGGGCAGTATTTTTGGCCTGGGGTTAAAGGGGTATGAGCTGGCTGTTGATTATTTACTTTCCAAATAACTTATTATTTCGATTGTTTCACTTGGTGAAAACCATTCATACCCCTCATCTTTTTTAAACCATGTTATCTGCCGCTTGGCATATTGCCGGGTATGGGTTTTAATTAACTCTGTTACTTTTTCAATACTTGTTTTTGCTTCTAAGCAATCAAACAATTCTGCATAGCCAACTGTTTGCAGTGCATTCAATTGCTGATGGGGGAGAAGTTGTTTTACTTCATTCAGCAAACCTGCTTCCATCATACCATCAACCCTTGTATGTATGCGGTGGTGCAATTCTTCCTTTGGTAATTCCAACGCAACTTTTATGATCTTAAAATCTCTTTTTATTTTTTTGCCTTTTTGAAATGACAGGATGGATTGCCCGGTTGATTCAATTACTTCCAATGCCCGCATCATCCGTTGCGGGTTTTGTATTTCGCCGAAGGAATAGTATCCAGGGTCTTTTTCTTTTACGGTTTGCTGTAACCACCCCAGCCCCTTTGCTTCGTATTGCTTAATTATGTTTTCCCTTATCTGCGGGTTAATGGCAGGAATAGCATCTAACCCTTCGCAGAATGCTTTGATGTATAAGCCAGTGCCGCCCACCATTACTACTACATCATGCTTCATAAAAAGCTCATTTACTTTTTGCAAAGCAAATTGCTCAAAAGTGGCTGCTGTTATTTCTTCTGTTATTGAATGTGAGGCAATGAAATGGTGGGGTATTTCATTTAATTCCTGTATGGATGGCCTTGCCACACCAATATTTAATTCTTTATAGCATTGGCGGCTGTCGGCAGAAATTATTTCGGTGTTGAAATGTTTGGCAACCTGAATGGCTACGGCTGTTTTGCCAACTGCAGTTGGCCCGGCAATGATTACAACAGTTTTTTTTAAAGAGGCTATCATCAGGAATTATTAATTAATAATCATTAATTAATAATTTTAAACTTCTTCTTCATCCGTAGCAGATTCTTCTTCACCCGAACTTACATCTTCTCCTTCTTCATCTTTTTCGGCAAAGCCTTCGCCTGCCTGTGTAAGGTCATACTTCTCTTCTATGTCGGCAAATTTTTCTCCCAGCAATCCTTTGGTGCCATACTGGCTTGGTGCAATGCCTTCTGTACGGGCAATTGAGGGATAAATTGTTTTTGCATTTTCTTCTTTGGATACGTTTATCAGTTCAATTAAGAAAGACCAGTTTTTATTAAAATCATAAACGTATGTAAACCGCTGATTGGGGTCTTTTATTTCAGAACCTATGTTTGTTTCCGCCATCAGCAAAGGCGGGGCTTTATATTCTTTATCATAAACCTCCAGCGATATTTCCCTGCCACGGAGCCAATGGTCGTTGCTACGGAAAAAAGTAGCCTGGTGCTTGTTATCAAATTCGTAAGCTTTTAATATAGCCCCATGCAAATCTAAAAATGTTTGGGTATGACGGATAACCACATCCCTGTACACACTTTCATCTTCTTCTAAATAAACCCTGAATTTTAAAATAGCCATGAAGCGAAATTAAGATTTTAGATGTTACCTGCCCGACTTCAATTATTATTAATATTGAGATCAGGCGGGGATTTCAGATTTTTTACTTCAAGACCCAACTCTTCTCCTTTTTCTAGCATAAAATTATAAGCTGCTTCATAAGTATTAGGAATTACACCATCGAGCATGGCATCTTTTAGTGCATCTTTTATAATGCCTATTGGTTTCGAAGGCGACAGGCCAAATGTTTCCATTATTATAGCACCATCAACAGGTGGTTGCCAGTTGCGTATATGGTCGCTTTCTTCCACTTCTTTGCAACGTTGCCTTACCATTTTAAAATTTTCTATAAAATTTCTTACTTTATGCCTGTTTTTAGAAGTGATGTCTGCTTCGCAAAGTGTCATCAACGAATCAAAATCTTCACCGGCATCAAATAATAAACGGCGGACAGCCGAGTCAGTAATATTTTCTTTTGTTAAACTGATAGGACGGAGATGCAACTCCACCAATTTTTTTACCAACCGCATTTTTTCATTCAGCGGAAGCTTCAGGTTTGTAAATATTTTTGGAACCATTCTTCCGCCGAGTGCTTCATGGCCATGAAAGGTCCAGCCATGGCCTTCTTCAAATTTCTTGGTGGCAGGTTTTGCAATATCATGCAATATGGCAGCCCACCGCAGCCATAAATCATCTGTGTTTAAAGAAATATTATCCAGCACCTGCAGGGTATGGTAGAAATTATCTTTATGCCCCATGCCATCTTTATATTCTGCCCCTGCTAATTCCACCATTGGTGGAAAGATTATTTTTAACAGGCCGGATTTATATAATAAATCAAAACCTATTGATGGTTTATCTGATAAAATAATTTTATTCAGCTCATCTGTTATTCTTTCCTGCGAAATTATTTTTATCCTCTCGGCACTGTCAATAATACCCTGCCATGTCTTTTCATCAATAGTAAAACCAAGCTGAGAGGCAAATCGGATGCCCCGCATCATCCGCAGCGGATCATCACTGAAAGTTTGCACCGGCTCAAGTGGTGTACGGATAATTTTATATTTCAAATCTTTTAAGCCATCGAAAGGGTCAATGAGTTTGCCATAATCCTTTTCATTTAAACTGATTGCAAAAGCATTGATGGTAAAATCCCTTCGGTCCTGGTCGTCTTTAATAGTACCTGGTTCTACTTCCGGTTTGCGGGAGTTGCGTTGGTAACTTTCTTTTCTGGCACCGACAAATTCTATATCAAATCCGTCAGCAATTTTAATATGCGCCGTGCCAAAATTTTTAAAATAATCAACCTGCGGGGCAGGGCTAAACTGTTTGGCTGTTTCATTCGCCAACTCAATTGCATCACCCACACATACAAAATCGGCATCCTTACTATCCCTGTTGAGTAATTTATCTCTTACAAAACCGCCGATTAAATAAGTTTCGAACCCCGATGCTTTTATGGCACGGGTTATTTTTTTTAAAATAAACAGTTCTTTATCGTTACACTTGATGTCCATTGTCGCAAAGATAGTTGGAAGAAAGTTTAAGGTTTGAAGTTTGATGTTCTTCAGGGGCGAATTAATTCTGCCTGGCCATTTAACCACTTTATTATTGATGATGGTATAGCTGGGGTTTCATCACCCTGCCTGTATTTTACAGTATAATTAACCCCATCTTTTATTGGTTGCGAAATTTCTTTAAATAGTTTTGCCGCAGGCTCACCAGAAATATTTGCAGATGTGGATACGATTGGTTTTCTAAAACGTTTTATCAATTGCTTGCAAAATGGTTCATTGCAAATACGAATGGCAATGCTGCCGTCAGCTCCTGTAAGGTTTTCGGCAAAGCCGATGGCACCTTCATAAATAACTGTTGTGGGTTTTATTGTTTGTTCCAGGTAATCAAAAAGAGTTAAATCAGGCGCAGCCACATATTGTAAAATATCTCTTTCATCGGCCACTAATACAATCATTGCTTTTTCATCAGGTCTTTTTTTCAGGGCATATAGTTTTTCTACAGCCGCTTCGTTAGTGGCATCGCAACCAATGCCCCAAACGGTATCTGTAGGGTAGAGGATTAACCCGCCTTCTCTCAGCACTTTCAGGCATTGGGTTATATCGTTTTCAAAATTTGTCATAATGATTTATAAACACTCATCACCGCTTCCGCACATTTTTGTGGGGTAAAATTTTGTGCCTGTTGAAATCCTTTTTGCTTTAGCTCCTTTGCAAAACCTTTATCGTTGTATATTTTTTTCATGCCTTCTGCAATTTCTTCTGAGATGGCGGGGTTTACATAGTAAGCCGCATTGCCACCTGCTTCGGGCAGGCAGGAGGTATTGGATGTAATAACCGGCAAGCCACTGCATAATGCTTCTAATACAGGTATGCCAAAGCCTTCGAAGTGAGAAGGATAAATCATACATATGGCTGATTGATAAATAGCGGAAAAATCAATTGCTGATTGGAAGGATGGTGAGGATTTTACAGAAGGATTTTCTGAAAGGAAAATTATTTTTTCTTCCAATCTGTTTTGTGTTATATAATCTTTTACCTGTTGTTTGTATTTGCCGCCATCGCCAATAACAACTAAGGGGATGTTTAATTCATTTCTCAGCAAAAACATTGCCTTGCAGATATTCAGCAGGTTTTTTCTTTCTATTATGGAGCCAACGTATAAAAAGTATTCATCCGGGAGGCGATACTTTTTTTTTACGGCAGTCTTTTTCTGTTTCACTTACAGCAGTACTGAATGCAGGGTTACAGCTTTGGTAACAAACCGTAATTTTTTCTTCCGGGGTTTTATAAAACTCAATTATATCTTTTTTTGTTTGTTCGCTGATGGCAATTATTTTATCGGCATTCGCACAGGCATAGCGGAATTTTTTATTGTAGATTTTTACATCAATGGCATTGTATTGTTCCGGGTGCCGCTCATGTATTAAATCATGGATTGTAACAACGGATTTGATCCCGGTTTTTTGAATGCCCACCGGTATTTCATGGCTAAGGCCATGATAAATATCTATTTTATATTTCTTTAAATCATTTTTTACCCAACTGCTACGCCATACAGAAGAAAAAATGTTATTGATGAACGATGCAGGTCTTACTTCCTGTATATTTTTTTCTGGAAAAGAGAAAAGAGAAGAAGGTTTGGGATTAAAGAGATAATACTGATGTTCGGGATAACAATCCGCTAACGATCGAATAAGTGTCCGGCTGTAATGGCCAAGACCTGTGCTGTTGTGAAAAGCCCTTTTTGCATCGAAACCGATATTCATGGTGAGCAAAGGTGCGAATTATTTGCTGAATAGCGATATGCAGTTGAAGAGTGCGACGCAAGGGACGATGAAAACAGTACCGCTGCTGGTAACATAAATACAATTATTTTCGCAGCAAATTTTATTAAAGATGAAAGAGTTGATTTTAGAAGCATGGGCTAACCGGGATTTATTAAAGGACAATAAATACAGCGATGCAGTAAGGGCAGTAATTGAAGAAGTGGATAAAGGCCGATTAAGAACTGCGGAGCCCTTTAATGGTGACTGGCAGGTAAACGAGTGGGTGAAGCAGGCTATACTGATGTACTTTGGCATACAGCAAATGCAAACATGGGATGTGGCACCTTTTGAGTTTTATGATAAAATGTTGTTGAAAAAGAATTATAAAGATCTTGGTGTAAGGGCTGTGCCACATGCAGTGGCAAGGTATGGTGCCTATCTTGCAAAGAATGTAGTTTTAATGCCGAGTTATGTAAACATTGGTGCTTATGTGGATGAAGGCACAATGGTAGATACATGGGCAACGGTAGGCAGTTGTGCACAAATAGGCAAAGGGGTACACCTGAGTGGCGGTGTTGGCATTGGGGGTGTGCTTGAACCATTACAGGCTAGCCCTGTAATTATTGAAGACGGATGTTTTATTGGCAGCCGCTGTATAGTAGTGGAAGGGGTGAAGGTGGAAAAAGAAGCAGTGTTGGGTGCTAATGTAGTATTAACCCAAAGCACAAAAATTATTGACGTTAGCGGTAACGAACCAATAGAAATGAAAGGCCGTGTGCCTGCAAGAAGTGTGGTGATACCGGGTTCTTATACCAAAAAATTTCCTGCGGGAGAATATGGAGTGGGTTGTGCCTTAATTATCGGGCAGCGTAAACCAAGTACCGATTTAAAAACAAGTTTGAATGATGCGCTGAGGGATTTTAATGTGAGTGTGTAGGTAGATATGCTTCTTTATTTTATTTCATCTGTAAAATATTTTTTTATAGATGTTGCTTCTTTAAACTGTTCTTCTGTAACAGAATTTACAGCTATTGATATATGCTTATTGCTTTTAGAAAATTGGTAAATCTCTTTTCCTAAAAAAAGCGTTTCATTACTGACCCCTGTATAAAATAGTATCATTTTTTCGTCACGGGGTATTTTAAGTTCAAATACACCGGGTTTTATTTCGCTGGAAAAAGGGATAAAGACCCTGGAATTTAAAAGTATTGCTGAAACATATCCACCCTTTACGTTATTAGAACTTGTTACTGTAATATATTCTTTCAAAATGCCATATACTCTATCGCAATTAAAAACTTTTGTATCAAGCACAGGGCCAACGTAAGCAGTACTGTCATACTTAACTTGGAAAGTGGTATCAAAATATTTATTGGTAAACTTATTTTTTCGTAATGCCCAGTTTCTTAATTTGGCTTTGAGGTTAATATTAATTGTGAAACTGTCAGGCTTTGTAACAATTGTTTCATAAGTTTTATTTGGTCTTATGGATTTGAAACCATTCCGTAATCTTTTATGGCCCGATATTTTTGCTCCATCTCTGTATTTACGTCCCGGTTTCATTTTATCAAAATCGAGATCGTATAAATTAAAATCTAAGTTCTTCAGATAAGAACGATGTGGCCATTCCCAACTTGCTTGTTTTATTATAAAGGGCCTGTTTGTGTTTTGCCAGATATTATTTATGGTATCTACTGCTGTGAAAACCTGCATATCTTCTTTAAGGTTTGCTTTGGTTACTGGAATGCTTATCAGAATGGGAACAGACGGATTTATTTTAAGTGTGTCATAATCTTTTAACAAAAGAAAAGTACCCATTCCCCCGGTTTCAAGGGCTGTACTATCATTTTGCATTGTGTGCAAACCTGCAAGCAGAATAGCCTCATCTGTTAAATACTCTTTTATGATTAGTTGAAAGTTGCCTGTAACTTTCTCACCCATTTTATTGAGGATGCTGCCCGGAGGTAAAATAAATTTAGTGCCTTCTTTTGCTTTAATAACTATAGTATCAGATGTTAGCTTCTGCATCAAACTTTTGGGAAGGTTGGTCAAAAAAAACTGGCTGTAGAATAATTTCTTTTAGAGGAATTGAATTTTCAGGTTCTAAGTATTCAATACTAACTTCCACCCTTCTGTTTTGGAGTCTTCCCTCCTTGTTAGAATTTGAAGCAATAGGAGAATCAGCCCCAAAATGTGATATTTCAATTTTTGTAATTATACCTATCAACGGAGCAATGAAATCTCTCACACTTTGAGCCCTTTTTGCCGATAAATTGAAATTATGATTTTCAGAACCGATATTGTCAGTATATCCGGAGATTTTAATTTTCTGAATTGATTTTATACCCGGAGAATTGATGAACAACCCTAATTCCTGAGCATTTCCTTTACTCAGCCGATATTCATTGGTGGCGAACAGAATCGTTTTATTTACTACTGATTGAGCAAAAGATGAAATTGTCACAAGTAGGAAGAATAAGTTCAACCGAAGATGTTTCATAAGTACAATTTACAACTTTATGTAAATTAATCACACCTCATAACAAACCCCTTCCAACGCCAATTCAGTATTTGCAAAAATTTCCCTTGCTTCTGTTTCAAATTCTTCCAACGTATCATACTTGCTGCTGAAATGGCCAATCAGTAATTTTTTTACCCCTGCTTTTTTTGCCAATTCTGCTGCCTGTTTGCTGGTGGAATGAAAACGGCTCTTCGGCTCTTTCCCTCAGATTATCGAGATAAGTGGTTTCATGATAGATCATATCTGCGCCCTGTATATGCGGAATGATGGATTCATCATATTTGGTATCTGCACAAAAAGCATATTTTTTTCCTGCTTCGGCAGCTTCGGTTACTTCTTCATTTTTAATTATTGTTCCATCTTTCCGGGTATAATCTTCTCCATTTTTCAGTCTTTCATAAAATGAAGGGGTATCTCATATTCTTTTGCTTTATCAGGATTTAGTTTCCTGGGCGTTTCTTTTCTGCAAATGAAAAACCATAACATTCGATCCGGTGATTGGTGCGGAAACATTTTACCGTCAGTTTCTCATTATCTAGAAGAGTAGCTGGTTCGGTGATGTGATGAATATGTAATGGATAGCACAATTTGGTATCTGCCACTTTTAATTGCAGTTCAATGATTTCTTTCAATGGCGATGGGCCGAAGACATGCAGTTCCTGCTGGTGACTCAACAATCTAAAACAGTTGATCAGACCAATCAGACCAAAATAATGATCGCCATGAAGGTGTGAAATAAAAATGTGGGAAATTTTGCTGCGGCGGATTTTGTAATTGATCATCTGAATCTGTGTGCCTTCGCCGCAATCCACCAGGTAATTATTACCATCCAGCGTCACCACCTGGCTGGTGGGATGGCGGTCAAATGCCGGTACTGCAGAATTATTGCCGAGAATAGTAACAGCAAACATGAAAAGGTATATACAATTTTGATGTGTTGATTTCGAATAGTCAAAGACTTGAATAGATAACGAAATTGCTGCATTGGAATAAACTCATAATCCAGTAATCTCTAAACTCATAACCTATTCCTCATCCAAAAACTCTCTTTCTATTTCTTCCATCTGCACAATATCCCATGCTTCACTTTCGGTGGGTGTAACATTCATCATCTCCAAAATTCATTTTGATCAAGAAAATCTTCAACCGGTTTTTGCAGTTCGCAAATGACAAAAGAGGCATTGTTTTCATAAAATTTTTGCTGGATATAAACCAGTTTTTCGGCCGCAGCGATATCAATGATTTCAATCTCTTTTAGTATCAGCACAAGGTTTTTAACGTCATTTTGCAGGTAAGGAAGCAAACAATCGCCCAATTCATCTGTCATATGTAGCAGAAAGTGATGGCTCCGGCAACCGTGATGGCATGAAATTTCTCTTTGGTATCAGTTTTGACATTCATTATTTCTAGTTTTGTTGGTTAAACCAGCCGAATCATGGCAAACTAGATAAAAAATATAAAACTGTCAGCTCAAACAACTTAAATTATCAACATTCCGTTTATAATTACGGGAGAACCGGAACCAAATTTATTCGTTAATATTGTATCACAACCAATTATCTAAAAATGGATAATAATTTTTCAGCACAGGTTAAGGAGATCATCTCGTTCAGCAGGGAGGAAGCACTCAGGCTTGGCAATGATTTTATCGGCACCGAGCATCTTTTGCTCGGCCTGATAAGGGAAGGGGATAATACGGCAGTCCGTATCCTTAAAAGTTTTAATGTTGATCTGTATGAATTGCGAAAAGAAATTGAACTGGCGGTAAAGGATAAGACAGGAAAAAATATTGCCAATATCAACAGCCTGCCGCTTACCAAGCAGGCAGAAAAAGTGATCCGGGTTACGGTGCTGGAAGCAAAAGCATTGAAGAGTGCAACAGTGGAAACAGAACACCTGATGCTTTCTATTTTAAAAAACAAAGAAAATATTGCAACACAAATCTTAAATCAATTTGACGTGGACTACGATCTTTTCAGACAGGAACTGGGAATCGTAAAATCAAACGATCCCCGTGCCGAATTTCAGGATGAAAATGATGATGATTTTGATGAAGAGAAAAAATATTCCAGCCAAAAAGCAGGCAGCAAACAACAGGGTGCTGCAAAAAGTAAAACACCTGTGCTCGATAATTTTGGCCGTGACATTACCAAGATGGCTGAACTCGGTGCATTGGATCCCATTGTTGGCCGTGAAACAGAAATTGAAAGGGTTTCGCAGATACTTTCCCGCCGAAAAAAGAATAACCCGATATTGATCGGTGAACCGGGTGTGGGTAAAACAGCAATTGTGGAAGGGCTTGGCCTTGCGAATTGTGCAAAGAAAAGTTTCAAGGGTATTGTTTGATAAAAGAGTTATTTCACTTGACCTGGCTGCATTGGTGGCCGGTACAAAATACCGTGGCCAGTTTGAAGAAAGAATGAAAGCCATCATGAATGAACTGGAAAAGAACAGGGATGTCATTCTTTTTATTGATGAATTGCATACCATTGTAGGTGCCGGTGGCGCCAGCGGTTCATTGGATGCCAGCAATATTTTTAAACCGGCATTGGCAAGAGGCGAACTGCAATGCATCGGTGCTTCCACACTGGATGAATACAGAATGTATATTGAAAAAGATGGGGCATTGGACCGCCGTTTTCAAAAAGTAATGGTGGACCCGCCAAGTGTGGATGATACTATTCAGATACTGAATAATATCAAATCGAAATATGAGGAATATCATAATGTAAATTATGACCAGGAAGCCATTGATGCCTGTGTGAAACTGAGCGACCGTTATGTAACCGACCGCTTGCTTCCGGATAAAGCGATTGATGTAATGGATGAAGTGGGAGCAAGGGTGCATTTGAAAAATATCAATGTTCCTGAAAATATTGTTGACCTGGAGAAGAAAGATCGAGGATGTAAAGAATGAAAAGAATAAAGTGGTAAAGAGCCAGAAATTTGAAGAAGCTGCTTCATTAAGGGATACAGAAAAACGTTTGCAGGAAGACCTGGAAAAAGCCAAAAATATCTGGGAAGAGGAAAGCAAACACAAACGTTTCCCGATTGGCGAAGAAGATATTGCTGAAGTGGTGAGTATGATGACGGGCATACCGGTGAAAAGAATGGTGCAGGCAGAAACAGAGAAGCTCCGCAAAATGGCTGATGATATGACGGGCATGGTGGTGGGGCAGGATGAAGCGATCGGCAAAGTGGTAAAAGCCATTCAGCGGAACAGGGTGGGATTGAAAGATCCCGAAAAAACCAATTGGTACTTTTATTTTCCTTGGCCCTACAGGTGTTGGTAAAACAGAGTTGGCAAGGGCATTGGCAAGATATATGTTTGATTCAGAAGATTCACTTGATCCGGATAGACATGAGTGAGTACATGGAAAAATTCACCGTAAGCCGTTTGATTGGCGCACCTCCCGGTTATGTGGGTTATGAAGAAGGCGGTCAGCTTGACAGAAAAAGTTCGCCGCAAACCTTACAGCGTTATCCTGCTGGATGAAATTGAAAAAGCACACCCGGATATTTATAATATATTATTACAGGTACTGGATGACGGGCAATTGACAGATGGCCTGGGCCGTAAAGTTGATTTCAAGAATACACTGATCATCATGACATCCAATATTGGTGTCCGGCAGTTAAAAGATTTTGGCGCCGGGGTTGGATTTGCTACTGCATCAAGAGTGGAAAATGAGGATGAGGCCAATAAAGCAGTGATTGAAAAAGCGTTGAAGAAAACCTTTTCACCTGAATTTTTGAACAGGATCGATGATATGGTGATATTCAACAGCCTTACCAAAGAAAATATCTTCAACATCATTGATATCCTGATGAAGGGTGTGACGAAGCGGCTTGACTAATCTTGGATTCAGCCTTGAACTAACGGAAGGTGCAAAATCTTTCCTGGCTGATAAAGGATATGATGCAGCAGTTTGGTGCAAGGCCGCTGCACAGGGCCATCCAAAAATACCTGGAAGATCCGCTGGCAGAAGAGATACTGAACCTGAATGTAAAAGCAGGTGATGTATTGGAGGCGGATGCAGATGCAGAGAATACCAAGCTTACTTTTAGTTTTAAAAGCAGAACAGAACAGAAATCAGAAGCATAAATAACTTCTTTTAATATTTATCTTGAAGAGGGTGCTATAAACGGCACCCTCTTTTTATTTTATGATTCGTAGCCCCGGAAAAGGAATGGAGAAGACTTATACCAATTAGACTTTAGAAAGATACTATCAGGAATTTTTCTTTTTCTCCCTGCCAATCGGCAGGCAGGTCTTTTGCCTCTGGAGAAATGTATTTAGCCATCGATGTATTGGTTTTTGAGGCTATTGATTTAATGTCTATTTGGTATAATTCATATTTTGAGGTGCACCCGCCCCATCGGGGCAACCTTTTGGTAACAGAAAAGATTGTAATTTGAGGGTAAGCCCCATTGGGGCGATATTAAATCAATTATATTATGGCCAATACTTATTCTCAAATTTCTATTCACTCTGTATTTGCCGTAAAAAGCAGAGATAATTTTATTACCCGTGATTGGCGGGATTCCTTGCATAGTTATATATCTGGCATTATTAAAGGGAATAACGCAAAGTCTTTAGCCGTTGGAGGATGGAAAGATCATGTACACATTTTTTTCGGGATGCCTGTAACTACCTGTATTGCCGATTTCATGAGTATTGTCAAAGCAAGCAGCAGTAAGTGGATTAATGAGCAGGGATTTATCAAAGGAAAATTTCAATGGCAGTCCGGCTATGGAGCATTCTCTCATTCCAAAAGCCAGAGAGATGGGGTTATAAATTACATTATGACCCAGGAGGAACACCACAGGATCAAAACATTTAAGGAGGAGTATTTAAAAATGCTGGCTGACTTTGAAGTGGAATATGATGAAAAATATCTTTTTGAGTTTTATGATTAATAGGGGTTCAAAGGGTCGCCCCTCTGGGGCTTTATCCCATCCCTTGCATTACTCTTCTACCATAATACCGGCCATATTGGCCTTTATTGAAGGAAACTGATTTTAACAAATGAAGAAAAAGTCAGCACCTCAAAATATGAATTAGCTGCGGAGTAGTATTTTTGTAAACGGATGGCTAAAAAGATAATCATAACAATTGATGGCTGGAGCAGTTGCGGCAAAAGCACTTTAGCGAAACAATTAGCAAAGGCTTTAGGCTATGTGTATGTTGATAGCGGTGCCATGTACCGTGCCATTACTTTATATTTCCTGAGGAATAATATTGATCTGGCTGAAAAGAAAGAAGTAAAGGAAGCTCTTAAAAGCATCAACCTCGAATTTGAATTTAATCCCCAAAGCAACAACAGCGAAATACTGCTTAACGGCGAAAATGTGGAATACCTGATCAGGGATCTGATAATTGCCGAAAAAGTAAGCGATGTGGCTGCTATAAAAGAAGTGCGGGAATTTGCGGTTGCCCAGCAGCAAAAAATGGGGGAGAAGAAAGGGATTGTAATGGATGGCCGGGATATAGGCACTGTGGTGTTCCCCAGGGCAGAATTAAAAATATTTATGACGGCCGATAATGCAGTAAGGGTGCAGCGGCGGTTTAAAGAGTTGTATGAAAAAAACCCTAATATAACAATTGAAGAAGTAAAAAATAATTTAGAAATGCGGGATTACATTGATAGCCACCGGGAAGTAAGCCCTTTACGCAAAGCTGAGGATGCAATCGAAATTGATAACTCTAACCTTACTGAAAAAGAACAGTTTAATAAATCTATGACCCTTGTTAAAGAGAAAATAAGAACTACGTAGGAAAACGTATAAATATTTTGCAATCCCAATAATTAAGGATGTAGCTTTACCCTTTATTCTGGTAATAATCTTATCTACATCCTTCGAAACCAACCCTGCGTATCATTAAGGCTTTACACTTATTAGCAACATTTAGTTGAAAATCCCATCTGTTGAAAAATCTCAAAGTAATTTTTGATCCACCCTTCTATGTTACTTTTATTCCTTGCGAATGAATGCTTTCATTCTTTGCAGGTAATACCACCAAGTCCTTCCTTTAGAATGCCGCTATCTTCCATCTCCTCATGATCACCACTTAAAAGTGGATGAATTAACTCATCATATACGGTGGTGACACCATTAAACAATTATTTAATTAAACAAAATTCCCGAGCAATGAAAAAAATTTTACTTTCCTTATTTTTAATTGGAGCAATTGGCTCAATTAACCAATCAAGAGCCCAATGTTCTGGCGCAACTATTGTAATCAACAATTTTCTGTATCTGCCAGGTTCAGGTGTTGTTACATATAATTATAACTGGACTTATACTCAAGGTAATGCTTCCATTGAATTGGTATTTCTATGTAATGGTAACCAGGTGGCTTCTGTTGCTTGTATCGAAAGGTTGAGAGATTTTCCGGGGACGCATAATGTAAGTGGGAGCTTTGTTCTTCCCAATACATGTATAGGAACATTTCGGATGCTTATAAAAGTATGGTCTAATAATTCATGCGGGGGTACATCTTGTAACGACAATACGAGGGATATAAGCAATATTACCCTGCCTGTATCTCTTAAATCTTTTTCTGCCAGCAGGAATAATTCTGTTATAACAATTAAATGGGAAACTTCTACTGAGCAAAATAGCCGTGGTTTTGCAGTAGAAAGAAATAATGGTAATGGAGAATGGCAAGAGGTTGCTTTTGTTCATCACAAGCAGCAGGTGGCAATAGTTCTTCTGATCTGGCCTATCAGTTTACTGATGCTAATAATTCAAAAACTATTACTCAATACCGTATCCGCCAGGTTGATATGGATGGCAAGACAAAATACAGTGAGGTGCGTTCAATAAAGGGTACTGATCAAAAAGGCGGTGTAATAGCTTTATCCTAATCCAAGCAACGATGGTAAAATAAACATTGTGTTTGAAGACAGGAATATTGTAAGGGATGTAGCTGTATCAGATATGGGCGGCAGGGTTGTAAAACAACTGAAAGCCGTATCAAGCAACAGTGTGGTAATTGAGAACTTGTTTCTGGTATGTACACCATCCGCATTACCGTACCTGCCACAGGTGAACAGTTAATTGAAAAACTAATAGTGAATAAGCATTAAATAATGCTCAGGGTTTTTTTAATTAAAACCTCCGGGGTTGCCTTTTGGCAGCCCCTTTTTTATTGCCACAAAAGCAAGGGGGAAGGCAATATTACTTTCCTATTTTCTTTAGCAGCATTAACTTGCAAACTGATGAATTATCTATAACCAAGATTTTAGACGTATTGCAATTACACATTATAAGCAAAAAAAATAAGTATAAAAGCTTGCAAGGTTTTGGTTTATTACTTAGTTTTGATTTCTTCTCTGATTAAGTAGCTTTTCACTATCCCCTAAAAAACCTTAAAGCACCATCCATATATCTTTTAAGTAAGTCTGTGTAATAATACCGGTTTATTTTAAAGGTTTTTCCTATTAGATACCACCTACTTCTATTCCTTAGAATGCCGTCATCTTCCATCTCCTCATGATCACCACTAACAAGTGGATGAATTAACTCATCATATACGGTGGCAACACCATTAAACATTTTTAACCATTTAAATCTTGGGCATGAAAAAGTTATTACTTTTATCAGCAGCGATTGGCTGCACATTTATCTCCTTCTCACAAGTAACACAACCTGCGGCACCTATAGCCTGCAACGCAAACAACTGTACGCCACCACTCTCCGAAACATGTGTTGGAAACTCCAGTGTGGTTACCAGTTTTAGCAATACCGCTACATTACGTACCGGTTCTGCAAACAGTGTTGGTGCTATGTACACTTTTTATAATGTAGCCACGGTATCTGGCCAGCAAATTAATGCTACTGTTACTATTGATGCTACATCAAATGCATCTGTTGACAATATTGATGATAATAGTGTTACAGCCTCCTATTTTGCGCCAAGGGTTGGCCCAACAGGTGGCACCCTTGGCACTACGGACAGAAGGGGTTATGCACAGTTTACAATACGTTTTTTCCAGGAAAACGGTACAGTAGGCACCCAGCAGTACACTGGCTTAGCAGGTGATGATTATTCAACCGTTGCTTTCTTGAGCGGATTAAATTATATCCATTATGATGTGGATGGTAGCGATGTTGGTACAGGCGGTGGATGGTTTAGAGAAACCGGGTTGGTAAAAAACGTAGGTTCGGTATCCACTTTTGCTGATGCAAGTACAGAATTGGTTCCTTATACATATACCGATGGCGGTTTTAACTGGAAAGGTTTTGCCGGTTCTGTTTGTGAGAGAACAGGTGTTTCCAATTGTGCACAAGTGGCTGTTTCTGCAAACTATCCGGGGCTTATGTCTGCCATTACGGTACGTATGGGATACGATTATAACCATGTTAGTGGTGGTACAATGGGTACACCACCTGTTCGCCAGTATGGTTCAAGGTTCGGTTGTTTTTCATTTCCCCAGCAACAACCATTGCCGGTAAGCCTTAAAAATTTTACGGCTGTACGCACCAGCAACAGTGCTGCTTCTGTTAAGTGGGAAACTACAACTGAACAAAATAATAGCGGCTTTGTAATTGAAAGAAACCTCAATGGTGTATGGGAAGAAGTGGCCTTTGTTCCAACTATGGCAGTTGGTGGTAATAGTAATTCTGTATTAAGCTACAGTTATTCAGACCCTAACTCTTCAAAAAGCATGAGCCAGTACCGCCTTCGCCAGGTGGATATTGATAGCCGCATTAAATACAGCGAAATCCGTTCTGTAAAAGGTGTTGATCAAAAAGGCGGGGTTATACTTTATCCCAATCCAAGCAACGATGGTAAAATAAACATCGTATTTGAAAATAAAAATGTGGTGAGGGATGTAGCCGTATCTGATATGGGTGGCAGGGTTATAAAACAACTGAAAGCTATATCAGCTAATAGTGTGGTAATAGATAATTTGGTTTCTGGTATGTACACCATCCGCATTACAGTGCCTGCAACAGGTGAGCAGGTAATTGAAAAAGTGGTAGTGAATAAACATTAAAAAATGCTCAGGGTTTTTTAATTAAAACCTCCGGGGTTGCCATTTTTGGCGACCCCTTTTTTATTTCATTAATTATGAGTAAATTATTTTTTAGCTGTACCAATTAATGATAATTCCGGGGATGCGTTTTGGATTTGACCTGGCAATACTTTTGAAGGGAAGTAATTAAAACTAAATAGTTGTTGATTTGCTGCATTTGGCATTATTGTAAATAGCTTCATATTAGGAACTACACAAATCATATTGTCTGTTTGCAGGGTAACAATTTTTTCATCATCAGATAAAATAGGAGGAATTCGGAATTGAATTTTATTAACTTCTGCAAATGGGGTAAAGATTTTTGCCTTAGCACCTGCCTCCTTTTCCTGCTGTATTTTTTTTGTTATTTCAGACAGGCTTATTTGCTGTGCCTTTGCAGAAGCACAAGCCATTATTCACGGTGATAAAAATATTTTTTTCATAAAATCTATTTACTAAGTCTAAGTTGGTATTATTTCCTCATTTTCTTCCAGCATTTATCAATCCATTGGTAGATGAGTCATGAGTGGTAACAGGTGTTTTGCTTTGCAGTTCCGGTAAAATTTTATTGGCTAATTGTTTGCCAAGCTCCACACCCCATTGGTCAAAACTGAAAATATTCCAGATAATGCCCTGCGTAAAAATTTTATGTTCATACAACGCAATTAATTGACCTAATGATGCAGGGGTTATTTTTTTTATAAGGAATGAATTGGTGGGTTTGTTACCTGCAAAAATTTTAAACGGCAGCAGCTTTGCAATTTCTGCATCAGATAACCCGGCTTTAATTAATTCTGTTTCCGCTTCTTCTTCAGTTTTACCATTCATGAGTGCTTCTGTTTGTGCAAAAAAATTACTTAGCAGTTTTGTATGATGGTCACTAATTGGGTTATGTGTTTGTGCTGGTGCAATAAAATCACAAGGAATAAGCGGTGTACCCTGGTGTATTAATTGATAAAAAGCATGTTGCCCATTGGTGCCTGGCTCACCCCAGATAACAGGGCCGGTTGCATACTCAACAGCTTCGCCATTGCGGTCTGTACTTTTTCCGTTGCTTTCCATATTGCCTTGCTGAAAATATGCCGCAAAGCGGTGCATATATTGATCATAAGGAAGAATGGCTTCGGATTGTGCGCCAAAAAAATTTGTGTACCAAACACCCAGCAATGCCATTAGTACCGGAATGTTTTTATCAAACGGGGTTTCTTTAAAATGATTGTCGGCTGTAAAAGCACCTTTCAATAACTGCTCAAAATTTTTATACCCAATTGTAAGGGCAATTGATAAGCCAATTGCACTCCAGAGGGAATATCTCCCACCCACCCAATCCCAAAACTCAAACATATTATTCTTATCAATACCAAATTTCACCACTTCTTTTTCATTGGTACTGAGGGCAACAAAATGTTTGGCAATATGCTTTTCTTGTTTTGCTTTTTTCAAAAACCATTCTCTTGCTGTGTGTGCATTGGTCATGGTTTCTTGTGTGGTAAATGTTTTTGATGCTATCAGGAAAAGTGTTTTTTCAGGATCAACTTTCTTTAATGTTTCGGCAATATGTGTTCCATCAACATTTGATACAAAATAAGTTTCGATATCTGCTAACCCAATATGGTTTCAATGCTTCTGTTACCATTAACGGCCCCAGGTCGCTGCCGCCAATGCCAATGTTGACTATATATTTTATTTTTTTATTGGTGTACCCTTTTCTTTTGCCGCTGTGTACTTCATCACAAAATGTTTTCATTTGCTTTTGCACTTTCTTTATCTGCGGCATTACGTCTTATGCCATGTGCATAAACAGGGCTTTTAGAAAAATTGCGGAGGGCAGTATGCAGTACTGAACGTTTTTCTGTTTCGTTAATAGTATCGCCATTAAACATTGCATCAACAGCTTCTTTTACTTTACATTCATTGGCTAATTGCAACAGCAGTTTAATTGTTTTATCGGTGATCAGGTTTTTTGAATAATCAAAAACTGTATCATGCAAGGCACATGGAGTATTTGTTGAACCGGCTCGCATCATTTTTAAACAAATCCCTCAGATGAACTGCTTTCATTTCTTCAGCATGTTGTTGTAAGGCCTGCCAGGCTTTGGTTGTTGTAGGATTTATTTTGGGGAACATTCTTATTTATTATTGAGATTTAATATTTTTTATTTCAGGAACCAAAAGTGCTGATAGTTTTCTCCACCATTTCATTCGTTATATCTAAATGTACTACTAACCTTACTCGATTGGGAGAAATAGCATAACCAAGAATGTCATGTTCTTTTAGTTTGGTTACTAAGTCCGGATGCAGATAAACCTTCCTTCAATTCAAAAATGATGATATTGGTTTCAACTGGCATCACGATTTTACAAATTGCTTTGTTTCCATTGCTTCTGCCAATTAATTTTGCATGTGAATGATCATTTGCCAATCGTTCAATATTATTTTGCAACGCATAAATACCTGCTGCAGCAATAAAACCTGCCTGCCGCATCCCTCCGCCAAAAACTTTTCTTATTCTTCTTGCTTTTTTTATAAAATCTTTTTTGCCCAACAATAAACTTCCAACCGGGCAACCTAAACTTTTACTAAGGCAGATAGAAATACTGTCAAATGCTTCACCGTATTGTTTTGGCGTTTCGTTTTTTGCAACCAATGCATTCCACAATCTGGCACCATCTAAATGAAAGGCCAGTCCTTTTTCTTTACAAACAGTTTGTATCTTTTTTATTTCATTAAAATCATAACAACTGCCGCCACCACGGTTACATGTATTTTCCAACGAAACCAAACTGGTATGTGGCCGGTGTGCATCATCTGGTTGTATGGCATGCAAGAACCTGTTCAGCAGTAATTCTTCCCCTGTCGCCATGCAATAATTTTACTGATGCACCTGAGTTAAAAGCAATGCCACCACCTTCATATTGATACACATGGGAGCTTTCATCACAGATCACTTCATCACCGGGTTGGGTATGGCATTTAATGGCAATCTGGTTGGTCATGGTTCCCGAAGGGCAAAAAAGAGCAGCATCCATTCCAAACATTTCGGCAGCCATATTTTCCAATTCATTAATAGAAGGGTCTTCACCAAACACATCATCACCCACTTTGGCTTTCATCATAGCCTCCAGCATGGCAGGGGTGGGCTTGGTAACAGTATCCGAACGAAATCAATTATCATCAGTAAAATTTGCTGCAATATACTCCGTTCACCCTTTAAATAGAGCAGTTGGCGAAGAAGTGGGGTATTATACACCAGTTTAATTAATTTGCTGCCATGCTTGATACCCAGATAGAAAGACTGGCTGTACTGATTTTATTTTCCATGGTAATGCTTATTGCCGGGCTTTACCTGCTTGCAAATTTCAGTACCCTTTTCCGTTACCGGATAAAGAATGAGGTGCTTAGCAGAAATATAGTGGTATGGATGATTGGGGTTTGTTTCATCATGGCTATTACACCAACATCCCCCGAATTTTATTCGAGTCTTAGTATGAATAAGCTCCACAGGTTTTTTATACTACAACTTATAGCCGTTACTGTCATGGTGTTATTTGTTTTCAATATTACCTGGTTTGTTTCTGAAAGAAAATTTATTCAAAAGCTTCCTTTAAAAAGAAGATGGCTGTTGTCCTGCTTACTATTATTGTTTGTACCATTGTCAATAGGTGTTTTAATAAATTTTTGTGGAAATCATGGCTCTTTCAAAAATATATAATTCTCCGTTCTCTTTAATTTCTATACAGGTTGTATGACGGGGCTTATTTATATAGCCATGAGTTATGCAGAACTGGCAACGAAAACGAAAATTAGATGAAAAGGAACTGGAACTATCCCGCCTGCGGGAATTAAAAACAAAAGCTGAATTGGATGCATTGCATTCAAAGATAAATCCTCATTTTTTATACAATGCGTTAAACTCGATAGCCGATCTATCTGTAACTGATGGAAAAAAGGCAAGAAAGATGACTATTGCATTGGCTGATTTATTCCGCTACAGCATCAATCACAGCAACAATAATTATTCACCTGTAAAGGATGAAGTGGAAATGGCAGAAGTGTATTTGCAAATTGAAAAAATAAGGTTTGAAGACCAGCTTAATTATTCGGTAAAAGCAGAGGCCGGGTTCAATCATTATTTATTACCCAGGTTTATTTTGCAACCAATAGTGGAAAATGCAGTAAAGCATGGATTAAAAGCCACTGGTAAAATGACGGAGATACAAATTGAAGTGGCAAGACTGAATGATGGCTTGCTGTTAACAGTTGCAGATAACGGCCCGTTTTCCCGGATGAGTTAACTCCCGGTTATGGTGTAAAAAGTGTTTTTGATAAACTGGATTTGCTTTTCCCCAGTCAATATGAAGTACAGTTTACCAATGAACCGGGAAACAGGTAGCCGTTCATATTCAAAAATTAATGAAAGATGAACCAGTTGTTTAAGGCAATAGTAATAGATGATGAACCAGCTGCCCGCAGGCTGATGAAAAGCCTTTTGCTGGAGCATAAAGATATAGTGGAGGTGATGGATGAGGCAGGTAATGGGAGGGAGGCTATTGAAAAAATTGAAGATGTTGAAACCGGATTTGATTTTCTTAGACATCCAAATGCCCGACCTTACAGGATTTGAAGTAATAGAAAAACTGCAGCATAAGCCGAATATTATTTTTACTACTGCTTATGAGCAGTATGCCATCAAAGCATTTGAGACTTTTTCTATTGATTATTTGCTTAAACCAATTAAGGAAGAAAGGCTGGAGCAAAGCATTGATAAGTTAAAACAATTTGGAAAGTCAATAAGCCCGATAGATGTAAGCAGCCTGCAGCAAATTATCAATCAACTGAAAGCCCCGCAAAAATCAACAGCCCTTCCAATAAAAACCGGCGACCGGATATTTTGGTAAGGTTTGAGAAGATAGCTTACTTGGAGGCCAATGATAAATATGTATTTGTATTTACTACCGATGGACAACAAATACCTTACCGATCAAACGCTTACACACTGGAAGAAAAACTACCTCCACAATTTTACCGCATCCAGAAATCATTCATAATTAATAAGGAAAAAATAAAAGAGATGCACCGGCATTTTAATGGCCGCTATCTCTTTGTAATGGATGATAAGGCTGGCACCCAACTTACCTCTGGCCGCACTTATCACGATGGCATAAAGGCAGAATTTGGGCTTATAGATCCTCTTTTCCAGCAATTTCCTACAGTACCATCTTATTTAACCGCCTATGTTATAATTCGTCCAGTTTCGCTATCAAAAAATCTTTTGTAACCTGATTTCGCTCTGCTGCGTCACAACCATGTCATCATAAACGGCCAGTCATCCCTAAAATTAGGCCGTTTAATTTAAAACAATGTACTTTGTAATACAAAGTACTTAATTTTGTGCTGTAATTATTAAAGAACAAGTACTAAACTAAGTAAATAAACAAATGAGAAAAATTTAATTATCTGCTGACAGTCGCCTTAACACTTATCTTTTGTCAGCAAGGCGCAAATCAGAAAATGGAAAATTAAGCGGAACCGTAATTGACGGAAACACCAAAACCATCGAATCAGCTACTATTACCCTTATTAAGGGCTAAAAGACTCATCAGTAGCTAAAATATGTGTGGCTGATAAAACCGGTAAATAAGAATTTGATGAGTGTCTACGAGGGCAGATATTTGGTTTCCATTTCGGCAGTTGGGCATCATAAAGGTATTTCTGAAACTTTTGAAGTCAATGCAGACCAAATTCAGATAGTTACATTAAAAACAATTGAATTGGTTCCTGTGGCTAAAAACCTGGGCGGGGTTACTGTTACTGCAAAAAAACCATTGATTGAACAGAAGCTGGATAGAATAGTAGTAAATGTGGAAGCTTCAGTAACCAATGTTGGAAACTCTGCATTGGAAGTATTGGAAAAATCACCGGGTGTTACTGTTGATAAAGATGGTAACATAAGCCTGAAAGGAAAACAAGGTGTAGGTATATATTGATGGCAGACCAAGTTATTTAAGTGGACCTGATTTGGCTAACTATGCTACGCAATATGAGTGCAAGCCAATTGGACCAGATCGAAATAATGACAAATCCGCCGGCAAAATATGATGCAGCAGGTAATGCGGTATCATCAATATCAAAACAAAAAAGAACAAACAGTTTGGTTACAACGGAAGTATAACCTAACCGGTACACACAGGGCAGTTATGCCAGATTCAATGAGTCGCTAAATTTTAATTACCGTAATAATAAAATAAATCTGTTTACCAATTTGGATTATAACCGGAACATAAGGAGAAGACCTTGATATAACAGAAATTTCCGTGAATGCATCTACAAAAAATATACTTATCAATATTTGACCAGAAAATCAGATATGGAAAAGCAAAGTCATTTTACAATGGAAGATTGGGCTTGATTATTTTGCCAGTAAAAAAACAACATTAGGTGTTGTAGTAAATGGATTTTATAATCCAAGTATCTGGCAAAGTAATACCAATATATCTATTTATGATCCCAATAATGTTTTACAAAGCCAGTACAAACTGCATTTACCGAAAACGATAAAAAATGGAAAAATTTAGTAGCTAATTTTAATTTTCGTACAGTCATTGATTCAACGGGCAGGAGCTGACAGCCGACCTTGATTATCATTACAATACAGATCAACCAATGCACAGCCACTTATCAGTTCTTATTATGATAATATGGGTAACCTTACCAAAACACCGGATACTTTAATCGGTAACCTTGCCACAGAATATAACAATATATAGCGGCAAAGTTGATTATACATTTCCATTGAAAAAAGGTGCAAAATTTGAAGCAGGAATTAAAACAAGTTTTGTAAAAACAGATAATAATGCGAGCTATGATAGTTTGAAAAATGGGCAATCAGTACATGATATTAGCCGAAGCAATCATTTTATTTATGATGAAAATATAAATGCTGCTTATGTAAACTACAGCAGGCCATTAAGTAAAAAATGGAACGCACAGTTTGGTTTGCGATTGGAAAATACCAATGCAAAAGGCGATCCAGGTTAACAACGGTGCATAAATTTCAAAAGAAACTATACTCAGTTTTCCCACTGCTTATTTGCAATATACAGCCAATGAAAAAAATCAGTTTTGTTATTAATTATGGCCGAAGAATTAACGGCCCGATTATGAAGATCTGAATCCTTTTATTCATTTTCTTGACAGATATACTTTTGAACAGGGTAATCCAAACCTGAAGCCTCAGTTTGCTCATAACATTGAATTGAGCCATACCTACAAAGGTTTTCTAACAACAACATTGAATTATAGTAATACTACTGATATCATTCACAGGTACTGGAGCAAAATCGAGATAACCAATGAAACCTTTATTAAGAAAGCAAACATTGCCAGCACGAAAGCAGTTTGGTATTAGCAGTAAGTGCCAACTACAAAATTAACAAATGGTGGACAGGAAATATCTATGCAAATGTATACAATAACCATTTACAAGGGAATTGTAAACAACGAATATATTTCAATTGGCCTTACCATGTTTATGACGCAATTACAACAACAGTTTAAATTTGGAAAAGGCTGGGGTGCGGAAATAAGTGGCTTTTACCGTAGCAAAGGCTGTGGAAGGCGTATTTATATAAACCGATTGTACAGGTGAATGCTGGCTTTAGCAAACAGGTATTAAAAACAAAGGCAGCTTACGGTTAAATTTCCGGGATATATTTGCCGGTACTATATTTAAAGGCTATAGTAAATATGGTAACAGTAGATGCACATTTACCAATATAAATGATAGCCGTTCAGGTAAGTCATTAGTTTTACCTATCGCTTTAATAAAGGAAAATTAAAAGCGAACAGCGGCAGAAGAAAAGGTGGGGCAACTGATGAACAGAACGTGTAAAAAGGGGTAATTAATAGTTCATAAGGAACCGATGATAAATGATAACCCCCATTACGGGGCTTATTTTTTATATTTTATTGATGTTACCCCAAAAAGAATTTACATTTGAGCAAAAATTAAAAACCATAAACAACAAACTAAAAACTTATTATGCCATCATTTGATATTGTAAGTAAAGTAGAAGCACAGGCATTGGATAATGCTGTGAATGTAGTTACCAAAGAAATCACCAACCGGTTTGATTTTAAAGGCTCCCATGTTGTTATTAATCTTGATAAAAAAGAATTTATAATCAAATTAGAAACCGATGATGATATGAAGATGCGGCAGTTGATTGATGTACTCATAAGCCGGGCACATAAGCAGGGAATTGCTCCCGAAGCATTTGATGCATCCAAAGCAGGGGCGCAAAGCGGTAAAGTATGGAAGAAGGAAGTAAAAGTAAAAAATGGATTGGAACAGGAAGATGCCAAAAAGATAGTAAAGCTGATAAAAGATTCCGGAATGAAGGTGCAGGCATCAATAAATGATGATATGTAGGGTAACAGGAAAAAAAATTGATGACCTGCAGGCTGTTATTCAGCTTTGCAAGACTGGTAACCTGGAGTTCCTTTACAATATGTGAATATGAGGGATTAAAAACCTGCTTTTAGCCGGTTTTCCTGTGCATAACAGGGTGCAAAACGGGTGCATATCAAAACCATCAAAAATTTGGAAAGAGCTATTCTGATAAACTATATTTGATATACAACTGCACGGAGTTTTAGCAATAAAACGAAATGCACGGAGGAAAGAAGCCCGTTAAAAGGCAGAAAAAACTCTGGGAGAAATGGAAGCCCCTTAAAAGGTGAAAGTAACTCCAGGAAGAACTGAAACCCCTCAAAAGGTGGAAATTTTCCAGAAAGCATCAGGTAAGTAAACAGAAGGCGAAAGCTGGAAAGTTAGCTGACTTGGTGCTTTCATCTTTTATACTATTAACCACAGATGAACGTAGATGCACACAGATAATTCTGTAGCTAACCTTGTATTTTATGGTTCTTTTCTGTGTTTATTTGTGTCCATCTGTGGCTAAATTACTTTTCTTATATTATTTGGCTAAAAAGCCCTCACCGGCCTATCTTTGCTCCCCTAAAATTATCTATTCATCTGTACGGCAAAATCCGTGCAGCCTTAAAAATCATAATTATGAAAAAAGGAATCCACCCCGATAAGTATCGGTTAGTTATTTTCAAAGACATGAGTAATGGTCACAGCTTTCTCAGCCGCTCCACAGCAGAGGCAAAAGAAACTGTAAAATGGGAAGATGGCAACGAATACCCATTAATTAAACTGGAGATTTCAAACACATCTCATCCTTTCTTTACCGGTAAAAATATGCTGGTAGATACTGCAGGCCGTATAGACAAGTACAAAAAGAAGTACGCAAAAAAAGCATAATAATATTAACTTGTGCAGTACTCTTGCGTAGAGTGAGGAGTTTTGTTTTTCATGGCTATACTTTTGACCCTCCTGACTCTTCAGGAGGGTTTGTTTTTTGGGAATAGGGAGAATTAAAACAGCTAAGTATTAATACCTGTTTATAGAATATACCATAAAAAGAGTATTGCTGAAACCATAAAAAGGTATTTACTTACATTAAAATAGCAAGTAAGAATAAATAGTTCTTATAGCGTTTAACAGATAATACTTCGTTAATCGAAATCTTGGAACATTCAAAACACAACGATGTATAGCACTGCGAACGCACCGGAAACAGTGTGTTCCTTTTGCTATATCAGTTGTGTTGGGTTTCCAAAACCCTCGATTAACAGTATATATGTGTAAAGGGTACACCGTTACTCATTTTAGCGGTTTGCTAATGCAACTAAAACCATTTTATTGAACTCTTTAAAAAACCGCTTATGAATTTTAAAGTAAAACTGTATCTGACAATCATGGTAGCCGTATTGGCATATGCTGCATGCCGGAAGGTAGATAACCAGCCGGAAAAGCCGATGATACCGATATGGTATCCCAAGCAAGATTTTTTGCGGAACATACTTCTAACAATCCATTTGTAAAGTCATTAATGCAATACATACAAAGAGCGAATGACAAGGATAATTTTGTAGAAAAAATAATATCAAGGGTTGGCTATCCTAGGTGGGATAAATCAGTTATTAGAAAAGGCAATTTGGTTAACGGAAGGGGTGCAACGGACAGTACAGATATAACTTATATACCTTTTGTAAGGGATAGTCAAAATTATGTAAATGCTACATTGGGTATTTTTACAAGCCCATCTGACACAATGCTTAAATTTATTGCGACTGGCAGTACAATAAACCGGAGTATGTATCTGATTCTGTTGCCGAAAAATTTGCTTTGTTTTTCATGAACATGGATAAAGCTGTATTTGGCTATTCTGATTTTACAATTACTGATGATTCATTATTTAATAGCCGCCCTAAGGCTGGGGCTGGAACAATATAGAAAAGTAGTATTGTCAAGCACACCAATAACTGCCGGAAGGGGTAGTCTTGATGGGTTTGAGTATTGTGTGTCTGGGCATGTATGTGGAAACACAACTTGGTGTACTGCTAATGCACCGGGGGATGTGATTACGAAAATTGTGCTGCGAATCCTGATGAATGTTATGCATTTGAATATTGCTGGGATACTGGAACAGGTGGGTACTTCTGGGGGGAAATACAGGTGGTACTGGAGGTAGTGGTGGGTTGTAACCGGCGGTGGTGGTGAAGCCCCGCCTCCAGAGGGTGGTACACCGCCTGAATGCCAAGGAGGTATTGGTTCAAGAGGAACAATTAACGAAAACTGTGGCCCGGGCTGAACCCCAACTGGGGGAAATAATAACCCACCACCCCCACTTGAGCCAATTGATTCACTTTTAGCAAGGTATTCAAGGGTAGTAAACAGACTGACAGATTCAATCTTTCAGTTAAGCATGGCAAACGATGAAGAATGGGGGTTTGTTATTGTTAAAAAGAACGACTCGATTTATGCCAAGAATATTCGTACTGATCATAACCCAGATATGGTTCGACCTTTTTATTTATTAAATCTATCTTTTGGTGAAGTTGTACTTGGTGCTGTTCATATACATTTTGACCTGGATAGTACTGGAAGATCATTTGTTTCTGGAGGAGATTTTGAGGGACTTCGTTATCATTTTGTTCAAAATTATGTAAGCTTTATAGATGCTGGAAATGTGAGGTATGCAATGGTTGTAGAAAATCCAACTACTTTAGGTACATATTTGAATTCAATCCAAGATAAATACTATTTAAATGAGGCTCATTATAATATGTCACTCTCTGATACAATACCGGGTAATTGGAGAGAGAAAACTCAAAGACAGTTCTTTAGTCTTTTTGGTATTAACAGCTCAACCAAGGGTGTCGGTATATATATATCAACTAATTCAGAAAAAACATCATACATAAAACTTAACTAACTATGAAAAAGATAATTTTATTATTCTGCCTGTTTTTTTCAATACAAACAATTGCTGCAGATAAAGTAATAATCACTAACAATTTTGAAAAGAAAAATGCTAATATTCAAGATACCATAGTAAGTTATCTTACTTCATTAGACTTAAATCAGTTTGTAGGAATGCCTATTGATTCATTTTTAATACATCTACCAAGCAATTATACCCTGATGAAAATACTTACAGGAGATAGGTTAAAAAATGCTCATATGCTATATATAAAGTATAGTAATTCTGTCTATTTGGGGATTATAGTAAACCATTTTCAATTCATGAACCCATCTCCACCCCGAAGTTCTTGGAACATCACATTATTTCGAAAAGAAAATATTTCATTCATTGAAATTTATAATGGTATTAATTGTATTAATGGGTGCAATTAACTTCAAAAAAATGCTATAAATACGGCAAAGGAATGGGATAGTAGCAAACCGTTTGGTAATATTTATTTCTCTGCAAACAAAAAACCTCCCGTTTATCAGGAGGTTTTTAAAACCTGTTTATTTAAAACTATTGCACAGTTGCTTTCTTAACATCCAGCAATTCCATATCAAATATTAATACAGAACCACCGGGGATAGAATTATAATCTGAAGCGCCATATCCTAATTGATAGGGTATATAAAGTTTGAATTTAGAACCCACAGCCATTAATTGTAAACCTTCTATCCAACCTTGTACTACCTTATTTACAGGCATCGTTAAAGGTTCGCCCCGGTTATAAGAAGCATCAAATTCAATTCCATCAATAAAAGTGCCCCTGTAATGGCAAACAAAAGTGTCTGCCACAGTTGGTTTTATGCCAGCACCCTCATTAATTACTTCATATTGTAATCCGCTTGCGGTTGTAATTACACCGGGCTTCTTTTTATTTTCTGCCAGAAATTTTTCACCGGCTTTTATAGTTGGCACCGATTTCTGTGCTTGTATCCTGCTTATATAAGCATTCATCAAACTATTTGCAGTTGCATCATCCATTAATGCTTTTTTGCCGGTAAGCAAATCATTAATCGCTTTTGATACAATAGAGGTGTTTAATTTCTTTACACCCATTTGTTTGTAAAAATTAGCTACACTTATACCAACTGCATAGCTGGCAGAGTCTTCCATGGTTTTTAAAAATGGGGCTGCTGGCTTAACCACAGGTTTTGGTGCAGGTTTTGTTTGGGAATTTGCAAAAGCAATTGAAAAAAGGGCAACAAAAATTAATAATAACTTTTTCATTGAGTTAAAAGATTAAGGTTTATAAAGTTTTTAATACATCATTCATATTTCTTACTGCTTCTGCACTTTTATTAAATGCAGCCTGTTCAGTTTCATTTAATTTAAAGTCAAGGATTTTTTCCCAGCCATTTTTTCCAATGATAACGGGAACACCAAGGCAAATATCTTTTTGTCCATATTCGCCTTCTAATGCCACGCAGCAGGTAAACAGTTTCTTTTCATCTCTTACAATTGCTTCTACCATTGCCGCACCGGCAGCGCCGGGTGCATACCAGGCAGAAGTACCAATTAATGCAGTTAAGGTAGCACCACCCACCATTGTATCTTTTACAATTTTTTCCTGCTGCTCAGTAGATAAAAAATTGGTAACGGGTGTGCTGTTCCATGTTGCAAGCCGGATCAAAGGAATCATTGTAGTATCACCATGCCCGCCAACAACTACTGCATTCAAATCAGACGGGGAGCAATTAAGGTGCTGGCTCAATTGATACTTAAAACGGCTGCTGTCTAATGTGCCGCCCATTCCAATAATCCTATGCTTGGGTATGCCAGTAGAAGTTAATGCCAGGTAAGTCATTGTATCCATCGGGTTGCTGATAACAATGATAATAGCATTGGGGGAGTGCTTCAAAATATTTTCACAAACACCTTTTACGATACCAGCATTTACACCAATCAGTTCTTCCCTCGTCATTCCCGGTTTGCGGGGCAGGCCGGAGGTAATAACCACTACATCGCTGTTAGCAGTTTTAGTATAGTCATTTGTGCTGCCGGTAATCTTTGTATCAAAGCCAAGCAGGGTGGCGGTTTGCATCATATCCTGTGCCTTGCCTTCGGCAACGCCTTCTTTAATGTCGAGCAATACCAGTTCGTTACACAATTCTTTTCGGGCAATATTATCAGCACAAGTGGCACCAACCGCACCTGCACCTACTACAGTTACTTTCATGAAAAATTATTTATTATGATTGAAATTTTTTCAGGGGCAAAGGTAAGGGTTTCGGCTGGGGGCTATTTCTTCAATTCAGTTAGAATTTTTTCTAAAGTCATAGAGCCTTGAAATACTGAAATCAGCCTCCCTTTTTTATCATAAAAAGCATGAAAAGGGAAGTTGTGCAGTTTGTAAAAAGTTGGCAAAAAATATTGAGTATCCTGTGCAAATACAATGTTTTTGTGGCCACCTAATTTGTATTTTTCCTTAAATTCCTTTATTTGGTAAATAGGGGCTAAGCTGGCCATCACAATATGAGCCTCTTTAAATTTTTCAATATTCTGGCTGAGAATATCCGCCTCTTGCTGGCAATGCTCACAGTGGGGGTCAAATAATACCAGTAACACACTTGTTTTCTTTGGTAACTTGTCTTTTGTATAAAACGAAGTGCTGTCGGGCAGCAACAATTTCGCCGGGGGATAGGTAGGAAATTTTTGATAGGGTGCAAGGATACTATCCTGAGCATGTATAGTTGTAAACAATAAAAGAAGGGTTAGGGGGGATAGATTTTTTTTCATTCTTATAATTATAATCTTTTTTGAAGGGTAAATTTAATGCAAATCGGTTGTTGTATTGCCAAACAGTTATTCAGCCTTATCTTCGCCGCCCGCCAGATATAGTCGTGGCTCCAAAAAAATCAATTAAATTAAAATGGCAAATACCTCAGACATCAGTCGTGGGCTGATAATTAACCTGGATGGCAGCCTTTACACAGTGGTGGAGTTTGGTGAAAACAAAACCGCCCGTGCCGCAGCAAAAGTGTGGGCAAAATTAAAGGGGGTTGATAACAACCGCTCTATCGAAAAAACCTGGAATTCAGGGGATACGATTCACCCAGTAAGGGTAGAAAGGCGTTATTACCAGTTTCTTTATAAAGATGATACTGGGTACAACTTTATGGATAACGAAACCTTTGAGCAAATAGCCCTTCAGGAAAACTCTATTGATGCCCCGCAGTATTTGAAAGAGGGACAGGAAGTAGGGGTGATGGTTAATACCGAAAGTGATGCTGTACTGGGTGCAGAATTGCCAGATAAGATTGTTTTAAAAGTAACTTATACAGAACCCGGCCTTCGGGGAGATACGGCTACCCGTACATTAAAACCAGCCACCCTTGAAACAGGAGCCACTATTGGTGTTCCTTTATTTGTAAATGAAGGTGAATTAATAAGAATAAACACAAAGAGTGGCGAATATGTAGAAAGGGTGAAAGAGTAAGCTTTTATAAAACTATAAAAAACGGCCTAAAATCACCCGATTTTAGGCCGTTTTGCTTTAAAATAACCCTTTTTTTAATAGAAATGAATTAAATCCTTGATATTCTCTTTTCGATTTCCTTACCTTAGCCGCCAGCGATTAAACAAAACAACATCCCTCATCCAAAACTTTCTACAAAATTGAAAACCATGGATATTAAACAAATACAGGAATTGATCAAAATGATCAATAAAACAAATATTGGTGAAATAACTGTAGAGCTCAAAGATTTTAAAGTTACAATCAAGCAAAAAGGGGAAAACATTACACAGATAATGTCAGCTGCGCCGGTACAGTCGGCCCAGTTTGCTCCGGCACAAATTGCAGCACCAGTAGCTGCTATTCGCACCAGTTGCTGAAAAACCAAAAGTTGATGAACCAGCACCTGCAAATACCATAACCATTAAAAGCCCGATGATAGGCACTTTTTACAGAAAGTCAGGACCCGATAAACCAAATTTTGCAGAAGTAGGAACTGAGGTTGCCCCCGGCAAAGTGGTTTGTATTATTGAAGCCATGAAACTCTTCAATGAAATAGAAAGCGAAGTAAAAGGAAAGATTGTAAAAATATTGGTAGAAGATGCTTCACCAGTTGAGTATGATCAGCCGCTGTTTTTGGTAGAACCTGCCTAAATAATTTGCTAATTGGTTAATTTGCTGATTTGCTAATTAATACATTCAAAACTTTTCAGGATGCAAAAAGAAATGATTGAGAAAAATGCAATTCTTAAGTTGTCATTTGATTTCTCGTTGCTTATCGTTGAATATTGCGAAAAACTTGAAGAGAAAAAGAAATATGTTATTGGTAAACAGCTTTTACGTTCAGGTACCTCGATTGGTGCAAACTCCTTTGAAGCCCAGAATGCTGAAAGTAAAGCAGACTTTATCCATAAAATGAAGATTGCAGCCAAAGAAGCAGATGAAACACAATATTGGCTAATGCTATGTGACTATGCTAAAGAGTACCCAGATTGTAAGGAACTTCTTCTGAAGTTAGAGGAAGTGGCAAAAGTGCTGAATAAAATATTGGCAACTTCTAAAAGAAAGAACCCAATCAGCTTTGTACTATAAGTTATTTTATTTTTTGACCGCTTATGCAGTTGGTTTGCATTAGCAAATCAGCACATCAGCAAATTATCACATTACTTCTATGTTCAAAAAAATTCTGATAGCAAACAGGGGCGAAATCGCTTTAAGGATTATCCGTACCTGCCGGGAAATGGGAATAAAAACCGTAGCTGTTTATTCCACTGCCGATAAAGATAGTTTGCATGTAAAATTTGCAGACGAAGCTGTTTGTATTGGTAAGCCACAAAGCAGCGAATCTTATTTGAACGTTCCACATATAATGGCTGCTGCCGAAATTACCAATGCAGATGCCATTCATCCTGGCTATGGTTTTTTAGCAGAGAACTCAAGGTTTTCACAAATATGTAATGACCATGGTATAAAATTTATTGGCCCCACACCGGATATGATTAATTCGATGGGGGATAAGATTACCGCCAAGGAAACAATGATAAAAGCCGGTGTACCCGTTGTTCCGGGTGGCGAAGGTTTGTTGCAAAGTGTGGATGAAGCAAAAGGCCTTGCAAAAAATATGGGCTATCCTGTTATTTTAAAAGCAACAGCAGGTGGCGGCGGTAAGGGTATGCGGATTGTATGGCAGGACAGTGAAATGGAAAAAGCCTATGATACTGCTAAAGCAGAAGCTGCTGCATCATTCAAGAACGATGGCATCTACATGGAAAAATTTGTAGAAGAGCCAAGGCATATCGAAATACAGGTGGCAGGCGACCAGTATGGTAATGTTTGTCATTTAAGTGAAAGGGATTGCTCCATCCAACGCCGCCATCAAAAATTAGTAGAAGAATCACCCTCACCATTTATGACAGATGAATTGCGTTTTAAAATGGGAGAGGCTGCTAAAAAAGCAGCAGGGGCTATTAATTATGAAAGTGTGGGTACAGTGGAATTTCTGGTTGATAAGACACCGCAATTTCTATTTCATGGAAATGAATACCCGGATACAGGTAGAGCATTGCGTTACAGAAGAAGTAATCAATTTCGATTTGATAAAGGAGCAAATAAAAATCGCCGTGGGCGAAAAAATAAGCGGCGAAGATTATATACCGCAAATGCACTCTATCGAGTGCCGTATAAATGCTGAAGATCCTTACAACGATTTTCGCCCATCTCCCGGAAGAATAACGGTGCTGCACCAGCCCGGCGGGCATGGGGTAAGGGTAGACAGCCATGTGTATGCAGGCTATGTAATCCCACCTTATTACGATTCGATGATTGGTAAACTCATTACAGTAGCCCGTACAAGAAACGAAGCTATCGGCACTATGTACCGGGCATTGAGTGAGTATGTAATTGAAGGAGTAAAAACCACTATACCTTTTCATCTGCAGTTAATGACATGATGAACGTTTCCGCAGCGGTGATTTTAATACTAAGTTTTTGGAAGGGTTTCATTTGAAATAGTTTCGGCATATTAATACAAAAGCCACGAATGCACAAATTAAAATATTAGTGCATTCGTGGCTTTTGTATTGGATTTTTTTTTGAAACCAGCTTCAGTATTTCATGGCATCGTCCCTTGCGTCGCACTTTTCATCGTCCCGTTCATTGTGCATCAAAAACACCAATCAAATTTTAAACCCAACAGTCAGCATAGCTGTTCCTACTGTTTCTTTTAAATTCGCAAATGTATTTGCCCTCGGTGCATTTACCCTGTAAGGAAAGTTCACATCTTTATTTATATGATGAACATAGGTAAGGTCTAAAAACATCCCCTTGTGGCGGTAGCCCAGACCACCGCTAAGGTTCATCTTACTGGCTTTAAGGTTTGCTTTGTCCTTGTATGGATTGCCATAATAAGCAAATCCTAATCTCGCCATTATAACTTTAAACTTCAGTTCACCACCAATACGAAAGTTGAAAGTACTTTTGTAAAAAGCATCTATTGCTTCGTTAGAGGGATTGAATGCTGCTTTTGCTTCGGGTGTTATATCGCCATTACCACCATCGGGCCCAAATTTCATCCAGCTATAGTTGGTGTATTCAATATCAGCAGTTATAAAACCTTTTTGTTTGTTTACATTTTCCACTTCTCTGAAAACATAAGAACCGCTTATGATAATTTTAGCAGGGGTATAAGTGTTGTATTTGTAAATCTCACTTGGGTTGCCTGTAATGTCTGATGATCTTGCACTATCGTAACTCTGCACAAAGAGGTTTTCCAAATCTGCCGCTAGGCCTGCACTGTAAGTTTCCTTCAGCATCATAACAGATGGTGAATGAATAGCAAGGCCAAACCTTATATAATCTTTTGGGCGATAAATAAGCCCAGCTTTTAAATTAATACCTACACCGCTTAAATCATAGTTTTCTTTAAAAGCCATGTAACTGAAATTATTATTTACATCGCCTACCTCTGACTCACGGTAATAAGTTTCTCTGTTAAGTTTTGTAATAGGAATACCGAGACTTGCACCCAACAAAAGTTTCTTATTTAATTCATGTCCCCATCCTAAATTAATTTCTGTTGTACCGCCGCTGGTTTCGGTAGTGTGTTCTTGCATTAAGGCAGAAGCCATTTCCGATCTGGCTATTACCATTCCATTTGCTGTATCAACTAAGTAAGTGTACAAAGCCATTTTGGTTGGTAACGAAATATCGTTGCTGTTTAATGCCTGATCAATGGTGAGGCCGGAGCTGGCAAATTCATCCGCCAATGGCTCGGCAAAAGAACTATAATCATTCTGACCTTTGTAAGAAAGTGTTTTATTAAAGTCTGCTGTTTTTGTTACAGTAACCGCAAAACTGTTTCTTGCCTTATAACCAAAACCGCCAAACACCCAGCCAGATGTACCAAGGTTAAATTTCCCTTCATTTTTATTTATGTTTAACGTACTGCGGAAATTATTTTTATTTTTTCCAAACTGGTAGCCGGGGGTAAGTACAAAATCAGAGGTTTTAAAAAAAGCAAGCCCGGCAGGGTTTACAATATTAGCCGTAGCATCGCCACCCAATGATGCCATAGCACCGCCAATGGCCTGGTTGCGGGCAGTACCTGCCTGTGGGTTCCAGGAAAGGCGGAGTGCTTCTTCCGGCACTTGTGCGGATACTGTTAAGCCAGAAACAATCAGTATGAGTAAAAATTTTGTACGCATAGCAAATAGTTATTGTAATAAGATTGCAGGAAACATCAGAATAATGTTTCTAATAATGCTTCTTGCAATAAAATTGGTTTATTAATTTCTTGTTGGCCGGCTTACACTTCCACCAGAAGAACTGCTGCCCGACGAAGATGACGAAGAGCTGCTTGATGAACTACTGGAACTGCTCGAACTGCTGCTGGAAGAATTGTTGTTATTGGATGGTGTATAGGTGCGGCTGCTGCTTTCGGTACCGCCGGTATAAGTTCTGTTGCTGTTGTTTTCATTGCCGGAAAAAATTGTCCGCAATGTTTTGCTAGCACCACCCTCATTATTGCTGCGGCCACCGGTGTTGCTGTTAGTATTGTTATATTCTGGTCTGGTAGAAACTGTTCTTACAGTTCCTTTTGCATTTTGGCTGTTGGTGTTATTAAATGTGGTGTTTGTATAAGTGCCTACATTAAAAACCCTTGGCTTAGTGGCGGCAGTATAAGTTACTGTTTTAGGGTTGCTGTAATTGTTGTTATAACCATAGTTGCTATTGCAGTTGCTATATGGGTTATAATAATAATTCCATGAATTGTAAGGGTTGTAATAAGAACCCCAGTAATAGTTATGGCCAAAACCCCACCTTTCGTATGAATAGAAATCGTTCAAATCATTCCACTGGTAGCGGTTTCTTACTTTCATCCGCAGGTAGCGGTCGTCATAATATTCTTCATTGTACCGGGTTTGGCGATCATCTTCTTTTCTTTGTGTATTCATCCTGCTTAGGCAGGGGGAATAATAAACATCATCCGGTGTTTGACCGGTTTTGTATGCAGTAGTGCAACTACTAAGGGCAGCTACAGAAACAACCAATAATAACAGCATAGATTTCATGGCGGTAAGTTTAGTTGTGTTAAACATGAAGTTACTACTTTTGCAACACTTTAATCGGTTTGCAATCGTACAATTTATACAGCAAAGATTTAACCAATTGCCGAATTATTGCGCAGCAGCCTGTTAAAGTATATTTAAAGGTGAAAATTGGATTAAACCAGCAACAAATAACCAGCAACCAGCAACATGAGTAAAGAGATTACATCAAGAGCAACAGATTATTCACAATGGTATAACGACCTTGTAATAAAAGGCGAACTGGCAGATTATTCTGCCGTAAGGGGCTGCATGGTTATTAAGCCGTATGGTTTTGCCCTTTGGGAAAATATGCGGGATGCATTGGATAAAATGTTTAAGGATACCGGGCATGTAAATGCTTACTTCCCGTTATTCATTCCTAAAAGTTTTTTAAGCGAAGAGAAAAATGCAGAAGGCTTTGCCAAAGAATGTGCAGTTGTAACCCATTACCGGCTTAAAACAGATCCAAATAAAGGCAAAGTAATTGTTGACCCTGAAGCAAAACTGGAAGAAGAATTGATTATTCGCCCAACCAGCGAGACCATCATCTGGAATACGTATAAAAATTGGATACAATCTTACCGGGATCTTCCGTTGCTTATAAACCAATGGGCCAATGTGGTTCGTTGGGAAATGCGTACAAGATTATTTTTGCGTACAGCCGAATTTCTCTGGCAGGAAGGGCATACCGCTCATGCTACCAAACAAGAAGCTGTGGACGAAGCAGAAAAAATGCTGGATGTATATGCGGACTTTGCGGAGAACTGGATGGCAGTGCCGGTTATAAAAGGGGTAAAGTCGGCCAGTGAAAGATTTGCCGGTGCGGTAGATACTTATTGTATAGAAGCATTGATGCAGGATGGCAAAGCATTGCAGGCAGGCACTTCGCATTTTCTGGGGCAAAATTTTGCGAAAGCATTTGATGTAAAATTCAGTGATAAAGAAAATAAACTGGAATATGTGTGGGCAACAAGCTGGGGAGTAAGTACAAGATTAATTGGCGCATTGGTAATGGCACATAGTGATGATCAGGGATTGATATTGCCACCAAAAATTGCACCATTGCAGGTGGTTATTGTTCCTATTTATAAAGGCGATGAACAAAAAGCGGCCATAGATGAAAGGGTAGATGGAATAGTAAGCGAATTAAAAGCACTTGGCGTAAGGGTTAAGTATGATGATAATGATAATAACAGGCCGGGGTGGAAATTTGCAGAGTATGAAATGAAAGGTGTGCCCGTACGGTTGGCATTGGCGCAAGGGATTTGGAAAATAATGTAGTAGAAATTGCCCGCAGGGATACAAAAGAAAAGTTGAGTATTTCAATGGATGGTATTGCCACTTACGTAAATAATTTGCTGGAAGAGATACAGCGATATGTTTAACAAAGCCAAAACATTTAGAGATGCAAGTATTACCGAAGCCAACAACTGGGATGAGTTTGTAGAACTTTTGGATGAAAAGGGTGGCTTTATTTCAGCACATTGGGATGGTACCGCAGAAACAGAAGAAACCATTAAAGAAAAAACAAAAGCTACCATCCGTTGCATCCCGCTGAATAATAAATTGGAAGAAGGTAACTGCATCCTTTACGGGCAAGCCATCAACTCAAAGGGTATTGTTTGCAAGGGCTTATTGATTATAATCAGGTTTGTTTTATATTTATACCAACCAAAATCAATTTTATCATGGAAGAAAATCAATCATCGTTGTTCCAGCTAAACCTGGACGCACAAAACAGTTATACATTACGAAGCGCCGCAAGCTGGGCAAAAGTGTTAGGCGTGGTTAGTATTATATTGGCCGGATTGTTCCTTATTTTAGGGTAATGGCACAATCAGCCTAGGTCATACAGGGGTGTTATAGCTCTTACCGACGGTCTGCATTTGATGCAAATCCCTTGGCGGCATGGGGCTTGCGGTATTGGTAATAATGGCACTCATATATGGGGCAGGTGGTTTTTTTGCTTTAAATGCAGGAAATAAAATAAACCAAGGGCTTAAAACAAACAATATGGAAGCACTTAATGCCGGGTTTGCCAATGCAAGAAATTTCTTTGCATTATGGGCAATTTTAGTAATAATCTTACTGTTGTTTATGCTGATCGGTATATTGGGGAATATATAAGAAAATATAAACAGATATACTGCCCTGCATAAAACCTGCGGGGCAGTTTTATTTTGCAGAAAGATAGTTATAATCTTTCAGCAACACATCCAGAAAATCGAAGGGCCGCATTGTTGGATTCAATTTTAAGATGCGCTTTTATTTTATAGACAGGCATTTTCCGCCATATGAAAATCACCTTTTTTACGGGCAGTTTCTAAAATACTTTTAATCGCATTAATATCTTTATCACTCAATTGCATTATTTGTGGAAAGGAAGGAACATAGCTGTCTGCCACATCAATAAAAACAGTGTCTTCAATATTGCTTTTGGTGTTGATCCGGATAAGAATTGTTTTAGCCAGTATATCACCGATCCGTTGTCCTTTTTTGGAAGAAACAACCAGTACAATATCTGTAATAAGAAACCCAAAGCTGCCAAAATGATCAAAGTAGTTTCGATATCGTGGCCAAAACCAGGATTGCATAATCAGAAAAAGAGGATGGCAATCCACAGGTCAGAAACTCCGCAGCAACCAGCGGATAAGAAACTGGCTGATACTGGGCCGGCCGCCATATTTCATTTACCACCCGTATACCCATCACTTTTTTGCCAATGCTCTGCCCGTTCATAATAACTTCCAGTAAAATATGATAAAGCAGAACAGGTAAAATCAATAATAGGCCAACTGCCTGCAGATTATACTGTGAGTCGGTGTCCCAGACTACTGTTAGATACTTATATAGCTACTATAAATTTCCCCGGCTATCCGCAGATAGAAATATTCAATCACTACATCAATCAGCAGGGAAACCAGCCTCCTGTAAAATTCCGGGATCTCAAATTCTACGTCAATATTAAAATTGGTAGGTACTTTTATTACCGCCATTGGCCGGGTATCTTGTTTAAGGGTTCAAATTAATGGTTTTTTAGCTAATTAAATTTTGAATCATTGCTTTTATCTTTTATAAAAGCAGTATTTTACAACCCAAAGAAAACAATTTTGAGGGAAGCCCTGTTTATTAAAAAGAATAAAGACCGCTGGCTGAAGAACCAGCAGCAGCCTTCAGACGATCCGGATGAAATGGCGGCTGATTTTACCCAGCTGGTGGATGACCTGGCTTATGCCAAAACTTTTTACCCTTCAGGAAAAGTTACCGGTTTTATTAATTCCCAGGCTTCAAAGATTTATCTTGATATTTATAAGAACAGGAAAGAAGAATCAAACCGGCTGGTTACTTTCTGGAAATATGATTTGCCATTAACTATCCGCAAGCATCATAAAGTTGTTTTATTTGCCTTTATCTTTTTCCTTATTTTTTTTATTGTTGGTTATTTTACTTCTGCAAAAGATGAAGGGATTGCCCGGGGTATTTTTGGGGATGAGTATGTTGACGATACCCAGGAAAACATTGCCAAAGGAAATCCTTTTGGTGTGTATGAACATGGCAATGCTTTTTTAAGCTGGATAAGCCTGATGATTCATAATATCCGGGTTTCATTTATCATGTTTGTATCGGGAATTTTTTGCGGCGTACCAAGTTTTATTTATCGATACAAAATGCGGTGATGCTGGGAACATTTGACCAGTTTTTTGCTGCCAAGGGTTTGGGTCTTGATTTCTGGTTGGTTGTTTTTGTACATGGCACATTGGAAATTACAGCTATCATCTTGGCAAGTGCTGCAGGACTGGTGTTGGGAAAAAGTTTTTTATTTCCCGGAACTATCCGAAGGATTGATGCATTTAAACAAGGTGCAAAAGATGGGGTGAAAATAATGATTGGCTTATTGCCGGTATTTGCACTGGCTGCTTTTTTTGAAGGATTTATTACCCGGTTGTACAATGATATATCCATTCTTACCACTATCATTTTTATATTATCGGTATTATTTGTGATCTGGTATTTTATTATTTATCCCATCACGGCTTGGCAAAAAATTATCACTACAGTTAAACGAGGAGGAAGTATAAGTGCTGTATGAAGTCATAAAACAAATATCCCTGTATCATGTGTTTCCAGTAATATTTTGTCGTTGCTGTTTTTTATGCTTCTGTTATCTGGTTCAAGTGCACAGTGAAGAGAATGAGATGGATACTGCAGTGACACATACAGAAATTGATAGCCGCCCCCGGATGAAGTAGAGGAACAGAGTCACAAGAAAAAGATTATTTCCGACAATAATGCACCGGTGGGATACATTTTCGGTAGCAGCAACGAAATATTCCGGGGAAAGCAGTTAAAGAAATGAAAGAGGATGAAGATTTCTGGTATGCCAATGCAGATAATAAAAAAAAAAACCGACAGAACAGATTGTAAATGAAAGGGAGCAAGGCGAAAAAGGCACAAAAAGGAAAAAAAGAACAATCAATATGAAGAGACAACAACCAGACCAACTTACACACCAGTTCGTCAGCGGTCATGGTTTCAAACTTTAATATGGATTATTATTCTTGCAGTATTTGCAGGTGGATTGCTATGTATCTCGGTGGAAACAATGTTGGATTATTCAGAAAGAAAAATAGTATTTAACGGAAGATGGTGCAGAGAAGAAGAAATGACAGAAGATATTTTTGCTATTAATTATCAGAAAGAAATTGATAAAGCGGCAGCACAGGGAAATTACCGGCTTAGCTATCCGGCTAATGTTTTTACGGTTACTGAAGAAATATGTCGGAAAAAAATATTATCCGGTACAAACAGGATAAAACAAATCTCGATTACCTGATGGAATTGCATCCTACTAATTATTACAACAGTTTTTTCCGCATTACCCGAAATTTTGAATACAGTTGGTATGGGCAATTTAATGTAAGCGAAGAAGCATATAAAGTAATCCGGAGTGATTTTGACCAGTTTGATAAAGCATTGAGATAATCAGTTGAAAAAATATCTGCCATATATTCTTGCCTTTTTGCTTGCCGGCGGCTATTGTGGCACTTATTTGTTACAGGTAATAATAAAAAAGAAAAACAACTTGATGAACGGATCACATTACGCAAGCAGGATAAAATTCCTTATGGTACTTATGTTGCCTACAGGGCATTAGAATATCTTTTTCCAAAGGCAGCTATTTATACAAACAAATACGAACCCGGTTACTGGGATTCACTTTCTTATTACGAATCCGACCAGGCATTGATCATTGTTACGCGGAAAGTTTAATGCCGATGAGATGAAATGAAAAAAATAATCTCCTTTATTGAAAAAGGAAATGATGTATTTGTAAGTGCAAGAACATTTCTTATTCTGCAACGGATATGATGGATTGCAGTGTAAAGCAGTTTTGATATTTCTGCTAATACAGATGAAGACAGTATAAGTAGAAGACAGTTTAATGTTTACTTGAACGACTCCACCATTTGAAAAACAGGCAAAATATTCTTATCCGGGTAAAAAACTGGATGCTTATTTTACTTCGAAAATTGATACAAGACTACCGAAGTATTGGGCGAAGATGAACGGCCAGCCAAATTTTATCCGGCTTGCAGGGCCGGGAAAGGAAATTTTTACATCCACCTGGCACCACTTGCATTCACCAATTATTTTTTATTGCACAAAGAAAATATCTGATTATTATGAAAAAGCATTGTCAGTCATTAACCCGGCAGCCAGAAAAATAGTGTGGGATGAATATTACCTGAATAAAAAAACGCATAAGCTGAGAATAGATGAAAAGAAAGGCTGGTTCAGTGTATTGATGAATACGAAGAAATAACGGTAAACAACCTTTTAAAGCGGCCTTCTGGTTAGCAATCTTTGCTTTTACTCTTATATGTACTGATGGAGATGCGAAGAAAGCAGCGGTACATACCGGTATGTAAAAGCCCCAGAAATGATTCAATGGATTTTGTAAAAACAATTGGCAGGTTATATTTTGATAAAGGGGATCATAAAAATCTATGCCGTAAAATGTCGGCTTATTTTCTGAGCATGTACGTAATAAATATAAATTACTGACCGGTACTACTGGATGAAGAATTTATAAAAACTTGCAGTATAAATCAGGGGCAGAGGAGCAGGAGGTACGGGGTATTGTTTCTTTTATTAAATATCTGAAGATGGTCGGACATGGTATCAGGGATCAACTGACAGATTTTCATAAACAATTGGAATCGATTTTATAAAAAAGCATAACCATACTGAAGAACAATAAATATCAATATGGAAGAACAAATTTTTCAACAACGAACCGACCTTACAGCATTGAATAATGCAGTATTATCCATCCGCAATGAGATTAAAAAAATAATTGTTGGCCAGGATGAAATGGTGAAACTTATCATTGCAGCATTGCTGGCCGATGGGCATGTATTGATTGAAGGGGTTCCCGGTGTTGGCAAAAACATTAACGGCAAAATTGGTAGCCAAAAGTGTAAATGCAGGTTTCTCCCGCATACAGTTTACCCTGACCTGATGCCTTCTGATGTATTGGGTACACCGGTATTCAATCCAAGAGAAGCAAGTTTTGAATTTAAAAAAGGGCCGGTATTCAGCAATATCGTATTGGTGGATGAGATAAACAGGGCTCCTGCAAAAACACAATCTGCTTTATTGGAAATAATGGAAGAACGACAAGCCACAGTTGATGGTAAAACTTACCCAATGGCGCAGCCCTTTATGGTATTGGCCACACAAAACCCGGTGGAGCAGGAAGGTACTTATCGTTTACCTGAAGCACAGTTGGATCGGTTTCTTTTTAAAATCATTGTTCCTTATCCGACAGAAGCAGAAGAGACTGAGTATACTTACACAATTTCAATGCAATGGGAAATACCAGGGCATTGAGATATGATAAGCCCTGCATTGATGCACAGCAGATTGCTTCATTGCGGCAGCAAATAAAAACACAGATGATTGAAGAAAAATTATTGCAGTTTATTGCCAAACTGATTCACCAGACAAGAAACCATAAATCAATTTATCTCGGTGCTTCGCCAAGAGCATCACTGGCTATTATGAATGCATCAAAAGCAATGGCAGCCATGCAGGGAAGGGATTTTGTAACACCAGAAGATATTTTAGCAGTAGTACCCCTGTACTTCGTCATCGTATCATTCTTTCACCTGATAAAGAAATGGAAGGAATAACTGAAGATGATGTGATAAAACAAATAATACAGGGAATGGATGTGCCGAGATAGGAAGTTTGAAGTTTAGGGTTTGTAGTTTGACGTTAGCATGAAAGAGCAGAAGGTTTTTATATTTTATAAATGCAGCAATGATTAAATCGTTTTACTTTAACAAAATCGTTTACTACATTGCAGGGCTGGCGGCAGTGCTGTTTGTGGTAAGTTATTTTGTCCCCTCTTTTTATAAAGTAGCAGGGCTGTTGCTTTTATTATTAGGCTTATCAGTATTGTTGGATCAATTTTTTGTATATCAAAAAGAATGGTATTAATGCCGAAAGAATTTTAGCCGACCGGTTTAGCATCGGCGATGAAAACAAAGTAGTTATTATTCTTAAAAATAATTATGTTTTTAGTACGAGTGTAATTGATGAATTGCCGATTCAGTTCCAGGAAAGAAAATGGATGAGAAAAGTGATTGTAAGAGGGAGTGGAGATATTGCTGGAATATTTTTTAAAGCCAGTGACAAGAGGGGAGTATATATTTAATGATATAAATGTATTTGCCCATGCACCGTTGCAGTTGGTAAAGCGGCGATATAATTTTCCTGCGGAGCAGGTAGTAAAAGTATATCCTTCTTATATGCAGATGCGGCGGTATCAGTTGCTGGCTGTAAGCAACCGGTTGCAGGAAGCCGGTGTAAAGAAAATCAGAAAGATTGGGCATAGCATGGAGTTTGAACAAATAAAAGAATATGTGCAGGGTGATGATTACCGTACTATCAATTGGAAAGCCACTGCCCGCAAAGGAGATTTGATGGTAAATAATTATACCGATGAAAGAAGCCAGCAGATTTATTGCCTTATTAATAAAGGCCGGGTAATGAAAATGCCTTTCAATGGCCTGACATTATTGGACTATGCTATTAATGCTTCATTGGTATTTTCCAATGTGGCGTTGGTAAAACAGGACAAGGCAGGCATTATCACTTTTGAAAAAAACCTGGATACTTTTTTGCAGGCGGATAAGAAGCCCACACAAATGAACCTGATACTGGAAACCCTGTACCGGCAAAAAACAGATTTCTTAGAATCGGATTTTGAAAAACTATTTTCAGTTATCCGTAACAGAGTTACTAACCGCAGCCTGCTGGTGTTGTTCACCAATTTTGAATCGTTGGAAAGCCTGCAACGGGAAATGACAGGCACTTAAAGAAAATTGCCAAATATCATTTGCTGCTGGTCGTATTTTTTGAAAACACGGAATTAAAGTCACTGTGACAGAAAAATCGGCTTCGCTGGAAGAGATTTATATAAAAACCATTGCCGAAAAATTTGCGTATGAGAAAAGACTGATGGTAAAAGAGCTGCATAAAAACGGTATCCCTTCCATACTTACAACACCGGAAAACCTACGGTAAATACTATCAATAAATATCTGGAGTTGAAAACAAGGATGTCTATATAGTTGCATGTTGCAGGTTATTTGTTTCTGGTTAATGGTCCGATAGATTAGTGCTGCTTTATTTATGTTAATAATATTAATACCTGAATACACATGCAACAAGTACTACATTTGCAGTAAATGAATTACACCAAAGAAGAATTTGAACAAGGTCAGATATTGTTAATCAATAAACCATTGCAATGGACATCATTTGATGTGGTGCAGAAACTGCGCAATATCATCAGGATCAGAAAAATTGGCCATGCAGGTACATTAGACCCATTGGCAACAGGATTATTGATCGTTTGCACCGGAAAATTTACCAAGAAGATAAATGAATACATGGCGCAGGAAAAAGAATACACCGGCACATTTACCCTCGGTGCCACCACACCTACATATGATTTGGAAAGTGAACCTGAAAACTTTAAACCATCTGATACATATTACAGAAGAAGAATTAAAGAAGCTACTTAAAATTTACCGGCGAGATACAGCAAATACCACCGGCACATTCAGCAATAAAAGTTGGTGGCAAAAGAGTGTATGAATTGGCAAGGCAGGGAAAAGAAGTAAAATTGGAACCACGAAAAGTAACGATCAAAGAATTTGAAATTGCAAAAATTGAATTGCCTGTTATTCATTTTCGGGTAGTTTGTACTACCGGTACTTATATCCGAAGTCTTGCAAATGATTTTGGTGAAGCATTGGGTTGCGGGGCATATCTCAGCAGTCTTTGCCGAACAAGAATAGGAGAATTCTGAAGTAACTGATGCAATACCAATAGAAGACATTCAGGAAAAAGTAAACAGCAGCTTATAATATAAACGGATAGCTGATGCCTAATTGAAACTGGGTACCCTGCCAAAAATGTTTTTATACGTAACCAAACATTTGTTTTGTAGAGCATTGGTTATTAGGTGAAGGGCTTGGGTCTTTTGCTTTATAGGAATAATCAAGGCGAATAACAAAAAAACTAAAATCAATCCGCAAGCCCATACCAACACCAACAGCAATATCTTTCCCTAAACGGTTAAAATTAAAAACTTCTATTATCAGGTTTCCTGCTATTGTCAGCTATTCTTTTAAAAACCAGATATTACCGATATCTGTAAATAATGCGCCATTTAAATTGTATGCCGGCAAGTTTAAAGTGGAAACGGTATTCCATTTGCCTTCCAATTGAACATCGCCATATCGTTCGGGTATTCCTGTGCATCAAAATCTTTAAGTACTGTGAACCAGGACCTAATTTTCTCAGTCCCCATGCCCGCATACTATTGGGGCCACCGGCAAAGTATTGTTTGAAGAAAGGCAGGTTATTTCTCTTTCTCGATTTATGTAGAATTATAATTCATACCCAACACCGGTAAAAAACCGAAACACCAATGACGATTTTTCTTAAAATTAATTTTTCTGATAAATTCGCATCTAGTTTTATAAACCGGTAAAGGTTATTATCCAGAAAATCTTCTTCTTTATCAAGCCTGGCAACAAGCCGGCATTTCAACACTTAGCCAAGATACATTAATAGCCTTGTTTTTTCAACCATTTATTGTAATACCGCTAATATTATGGAAGAAATAAACCCATCAGTAAAAATATTTTTAAGGATGGGTTGCTGATAAACATAGCATCAAGTCCGGGTTGTGTTATAAGAGTCAGAATATTCAATATTTGGTTAATCGAATATGAAGAATAAGTTTCTTTTTCGACTGAAATTCATACCCCATGAACCATTAACAGTAGTAAGGTTAAACAGGTCTTTCTGTTTGTAATACCCGCGTTAAATGAAAAAATTGTTCTGAATGATTTTCTTTATGTCTTTCGGCAATCCATTTCATTGGGAACAAATATTGCCTTGGAAAATAAATATTGTGACTGACACAAAATTGATGTGTTTGTAATAAAACTTGCTTTTGTCACTTCTTACCATTTCAATACCATACCGGATATTAGTATTGGCTGGTATAGCAGCCTTTGCCAAAATTGCGGTTTTGCAACACCTACATTTACACCAATCCCAAACAGGTTCCCTGAAACGGCACTTTGGTTACTGCTTCCTTCCAGATTAGCGGTAAAGGAATATTTTTTTGCAGGGGTAAGCCGGATCGTAAAGTCAGCTGTGTCCTGATTTTTCCTTGCTAATGGGTTCAATGTTCACCAACCGCCATGCGCCAAGTGAATTAAACCGGTTTATCGTTTTAAAATATTTCGCTGGTTATACAGATCACCACTGACGGAAGTAAATATTTTCAGGAAGAATTTTTGGTTTAAACATTCCTGTGATAAGAAATAACTTTTCACGCTATCTACTATTTCATACTTTTTAATCAGTTCAGTGTCATCAGATCCGAAATCGGGATACACTGTAATATTTCCTACAAAATATTTTGTGAGTTTACTGCTATCGAAAACCAGGTTTTAATCTTATTTCAAGATTAGCAGTTGGTTTTTCTCTTCGCTTCTTTTAATTTTTTTAAAAATTCGAATTGCTCGAAGGGGTCCAAAGAGGGCGAAGCAAGGAAACATCTAGTGTATCCCATAGACCATATAAATCTTCCCGGCCAAACCGCAGATAACCATTGTTACGGTAAAGTTCAACTAACCTGTCCAATTCAGCAGATATAGGTGCTTTTGCAAAAGGCTCTCCTTTTTTTACCAAATGCATCTTTTTGATTAGCGAGAGCAAACTGTTGTAATTCAGGTTGCTTAATATTATAACTGAAAGAATCAATCGTATAACAGTTTGCCGGGTTTTACATAAAATTGACGGTGGTTCGGTATTGGTCGCCTTTACATATCAATTTAAATATGTATCAAGTAATAGAATCTTTAAAATAACCCATTGAACTTAGCAATGCTCTCATATAGATTATAGATTTATCTGCATTATTAGATTATAAACAGGTGGGTTTTTCATTACACTCGACAGAAACCTTTTTTGATATAAATTTCCTGACTGTCTGACTTGATGCTATCGTCTAACTGTTTAGAAAGCCGGTTTTCAAGGGATGCAATATGTCTGCACTTGTATCTAAACCTTTTAATTTGACATTTGTTTTGAAAACAAAGGGTTTTTTTACCGGGTAGTTTTTTACAATAGTGCTACAGGAAGAACTACCAGTAACAACAAAAACCACAAATGATAAACAATATTTGACAGGGTAAAAACGGGTGGCTGCATAAATAAATTAAAAAGAAACTATGCTGTTAAACAGAAGGTCAAATATATTCAAAGTTTAGGCCAGAAAAAATTCAGGCAGCAGGAAGGGTTGTTTATTGCTGAAGGGCCAAAGCTGGTAAAAGAATTGCTGGAAGCTGATGCTGCATCAGTAAAGGAAGTTTATGCGGTGAAAGAATGGATTGATGAAACCAAAAAACTGACTCGCAAAACAACTGTAACAGAAATAACGGAAATAGAATTAGAAAAAATTTCACAATTAACTACCCCCAATAAGGTATTGGCAATTGTACAACAATATGAGACAGGGGAAACGATTTCAATAAAAGGCCAGATTACTTTAGTATTGGATAATATCAGGATCCCGGTAATCTTGGTACCATCATCCGCATTGCAGATTGGTTTGGAGTAGAGCAAATTATTTGCAGTCACTGATTCTGCCGATATGTATAATCCCAAAGTGGTGCAATCCACCATGGGCAGCATTGCAAGGGTAAAAGTTTATTATACTGATCTGGCAGAATGGTTAGTGCATCAAAAGATATTACTCATTTATGCCGCCAGTTTGGATGGACAGGATGTAACAACGATGAAAAAAATAAAAGAAGGGATTATTATTATTGGCAATGAATCAAAAGGCATCAGCTGCTGAAATAATGAGTTTGACAAATATAAAAATCACAATTCCCAAAAAGGGAAAGCAGAATCATTGAATGCGGCAGTGGCGGCTGGGATTATTCTTTCGCATTTAATTTCCCATTAAACATGAAAACACCAAGAAATATTTTACCTGAATTGTATCGCCTTCACCGGCTGCACCTTCCTTACCAGCAAAGAAGGAATCATCATCACCAAAAAACAAACAATAAATGTTCCGGCACAAATAAGGCCTACCTGCCACCACACAATTTTTACAGCAGCAGCACTCAGGTAATAGGCTTCTTCTTTTAATTTAATAAAACCAGTGGCCTGTTGCAGCCAGAGAAGACCGAGGGCAAATGCTGTTCCAACAACAATACCTGTGATAGTGATAATAAGCGGAATGACGAAGAAATATTTTCTGTACGGTCCAGTCAGTGGCGCCGAGTGCTTTTAAGCACCCCGATCATCCTTACTCTTTCCAGCACTAAAATGATAAGACAGGTAATCAGGTTGATAACGGCAACAATGACCATAAATCCGATCAGTACATTCCGGTTATATCCTGCATATTCAGCCAGTCAAAAATATTGGGAGAAATATTTTTTACACTTATGCATCCCAGGTCAGTGGAAAATTATCAATGTTAAATATTTCTCTTCTGCTTTTTCAGATTTTTTTATAGTCTTTCAAAAAAATTTCATAGCCACCGATTTCGATCTGGCTTGCCAGTCGTTGAGCCGTTGAATGAGTTTGATATCGCCAATGGCAAATGTTTTATCATATTCTTCAATACCATTTTATAAATACCGGTAACGGTTAATTTATCCGGCGTATGCGAATTCTTTCCATCGGGCCGGATAAAATAAATCAGTATTTTATCATTAACTTTAGATTGAAGTTGTCGGCTGTATAAGCAGAGATCATGATCTCCCGGCTATAACTGCTGTCATTAAATTGAATCGGTCTTCCTTGTTTAATAAAATCTTTCAAGGTGGTTGAAATCATAAGTACTGTCAAGTCCTTTTAGCAACACACCTTCTATTTCATCTTTTGTTTTCAGAATGGCATACTTGGTGGCAAAAGGATGAATGCTTTCTACCTGCGGATTTTTTCGAATGCTTTGCACCAAGTATCATTCTTTATAATCGGGCTTTCTTCTGAAATGATCGCTTTATCCGGTTGTTTTTCCTGTATGCGGATATGCCCCCAGAAGCTGAATACTTTCTGGCTCACTTTTTCCTGGAAACCATTGGCAAGTGAAAGGGTCACGATCATCACCGTTACACTGATAACAGTGGCAACAGTGGACAGCCGGATGATAAACCTGGAAAAGGATTTTTGCTGATTAAATGCTATGCGGTTTGCTATAAAGCCTGCAACCTTCAAATTGAATTGTTTGTCTTTTATCAAAAATAAGCCGCTAAAAAAGATTTAACTCCTTTTTTGCCTGATTTTTGCAATGTGCTGCGTAGTTTTAACGAAGTTGCACAATATTATCAACTTATTACAGTTTCAGCCGGATGAAAAAATTATTTTCTTTATTTCTTATTCTGAATATATCTGTTGCCCATGCACAGATACCTGATCATATTTATAAACCCAATATCATACTGTAAAATTGTCAAAGTACGGTGATATTTACAGCTACCCGGTTATTACGTTCAATAGCAACGATCAACTGGAACTCCATTTTGATGATATGGATGCGGATGTGAAATATTATTATTACGGCTTCCAGTTATGTAATGCCGACTGGACTCCTGCCAATATCCAGACCTTTGATTATATCGTGGGTTTCCAGAGCAACCGGATAACAAATTACCGCTCTTCTTCTATTGTACAAACAAGATATACCCATTACCAGGCTATTTTTCCCGAACGAAATTCGGCACCCACAAAAGCCGGCAATTACCTGCTGAAAGTTTTTTTAAATGATGATACGTCCAAATTGGTTTTTACCAAACGATTGTTGGTGGTCAATACCAAAGCAGCTGTTTCTGCACTGATAACACAGCCATTCAATCTAATTTTTTCGTACACACCAACGGGTGCAGGTAACGGTAAATACAGCATGCTGGCAGATCAATGCTTTTTCTCCACAGGATATAAAAGTGGTGGTGGTACAAAATAATAACTGGGCAACTGCTTCGGTGATTGACCGGCCCACATTTTCCGGGGAAATTATTATGAATACAGTGATGAAGAAAATACCACTTTTCAGGCAGGGAAAGAGTGGCGATGGATTGATTTGCGCAGCCTGCGGCTGATGAGTGACAGGATGCGAAAAGATTGTTGATTCAGATACAGTAACCGGATCAGATATGTATGTAAAACCAGATGGCGAACGAAGCCAGCAAGTATATGTTTATTACCGTGACATCAATGGCATTTACACTATTGAAAACAGGGACAATCCAAACCCCTACTGGCAAAGTGATTATGCCTGGATACATTTTACTTTTATTCCTCCGGGCAACAGGGCTTATGAAGGAAAAAGTGTTTATGTATTTGGTGAGCTGACTAACTATGAGCAGAATGAAGATTCAAAAATGATTTTTAATGAAGAGAAAGGGTATTTATGAAAAAGCATTGTACCTGAAGCAGGGATATTATAATTATTCTTATGTTACACTAACCGATAAAAAACAAGCAGGATTAAACCTTCATTAGAAAATACAGAAGGCAATTACTGGGGAACAGAGAATGGATATATGGTGATGGTGTATTTCCGTCCCTTTGGTGCCAGGGCTGATGAAGCTGATTGGATTTACAAGAATGAATTCGGCTTTTCCGAGGCAGTAGTTTTATGCCTTTATTTTAGCAAAGAATGAATAGGAATAGTTATAAAACCATCAGAAAATTTACCATTATTAATAGCGCATTGCCATCCATTGAGACTTTCTAATACTTTCATCAATTTATCTTTTAATTTCTCAGAAATATTTAAAGGTTCGATAACTAAATCACTCATTTTGCCATCTTTCGTAATAAAGCATTTTGCCACAAGAGAATTACCTATTTCCCTGAGTTCGCTTTTTTCATTTTTAGAGAACGGCTCTTGAATATCTAATGAAAGCTGTTTCTCCCCTTTTTTATAACGGGGGTCTATCCATACCTTGTCAAGAACTTGATTTTCATATGTGGATGAAAGAACAAAAATTGCTTCTTTATTTTGACAAAGAGAGCAGATAGAAATTGTTTCTGTGAGAAATTTAGTTCCCATTTTAAAAAATCTCGCAGAGTATTTCCCCATAGAAATGTTCTCAAGTATAAATTCCCCATGCTCATTTTTTAGTGCAGAGAAAACGTTATTTTTACCAGAATTAATATCAGTTAAGGTTAAAGAATCTAATTGAGTGAGGGGGATGTTTTTGTCAAGGACTGTAATGGTAAATTTGAAGCTATATTTACGTATATCCTGTCCATGAATTCCCGAGTTATTGACAAGGGAAAAGAACAGAAATAATAACAAAATTGAAGGACTAATTTTTCTCACTTTCGTTTATTTAAATCTTTCGCTTATTACCAACTCCTTACTGCCCGTAGTATAAATATAAAACCCTTCACCAGTCTTTACCCCCAGCTTTCCAGCCGTTACCATATTTGTTAATAGGGGACAAGGGGCATATTTAGGGTTGCCAAAACCATCTTGCAATACTTTCAAAATAGAATGGCAAACATCCAATCCAATAAAATCAGCTAATTGCAGTGGCCCCATCGGGTGTGCCATACCCAGCTTCATTACATTATCAATTGCTTCCACACCGGCCACACCTTCGTATAAACTGTAGATAGCCTCATTAATCATTGGCATTAATATGCGGTTGGCAATAAAACCGGGATAGTCGTTTACCACACAAGGCACTTTGCCGAGTTGCTTGCTTAATTCAACAATACTATCGGTTACTTTTTTTTCTGTAGCATAACCATTGATAATTTCAACCAGCTTCATTACAGGCACCGGGTTCATAAAGTGCATACCAATAACTAAAGAAGGCCGCCTAGTAACTGTTGCAATTTTTGTTATGGAGATAGAAGAGGTATTGGTAGCAAGAATGCAGTCAGCAGGGGCGGCTTCATCTATCTGTTGAAATATTTTAAGTTTCAGTTCTGTATTCTCTGTTGCTGCTTCAATAACTAGATGCTGCATCCTTTACACCTTCAGCAATAGAAGTACTGGTGGTTATGCGGGCAATGGTTTCATCCCTTAGTTCTTTCCGGTATGATTTCTTTGGTTACCATCCGGTCGAGGTTTTTGCCAATGGTGGCAACTGCTTTCTCTAACTGTGGTTGGGATATATCAATCAAGGTTACATTAAAACCATGTTGTGCAAATACATGGGCTATACCATTGCCCATAGTGCCGGCGCCGATTACAGAAATACTTCCTGCGAAACTCATAAGAATATTATTTAAGACAAATGTAAGATTTTATAGGAAGGCTGGGCTGAAGTATTAGCCCAGATAGATTGCAAAGAAAATATAAGTAAAGTATATCCAAAGTACTGAAAAAATGATGTGCATGGCTGTTTCAAACTTTTTGCCCCTCCAGAGTTTTGAGGAGTAACCGAAAAAATTGGATAACTAACCGGATGCCCCAGAATATGCCAAACCCTAAAGAAATCCTTCTACCTAATGATGTATTTACAAGTTCAGTGGAAGAAGTGAGGCACAAAAGCCCCATGAGTAAAACGGTAACAGCAATAAAGAATGTATGAATCTCCATCATTTGCTTATTAATGAGGGTTAATGATTTTAATTCCTCTTTCCAGTTAAAATATTTTGGAAACACAATATGAAGTAATGCCAATGCAATTAAAAAGCACCCAATTATTTTTAAGTGGATTTGCATCAGGGGCGACAATTAAAGATTGACATAAAAGGGGTAAATTTTATTTCCTGGAAGGATGCAAACCCGGCTTCAGTAAAGCTTTTTTCCAAATTGTTTTTGAAAAGAAATGGGTAAACCCAATAGTGAATGCAACAAAATTTGGAAAATCCCTTAAATGTTCTACCATAATTACACTTCCACCGGGTTTGCAAACCCTGAAACATTCTTTCAGGAATTGTATTTTTTCTTCTTGGATCCGTATTTCATGTACAGCTGATAATAAAAAAATATTGTCAACCGATTTATTTTTTAAAGGAATGGAATTTGGTTCTTATTTGTTGTGTATTCGGATAAATCAAACTCACTTTTCTTGCCCTGATTATAGCTGGTTCGGTATGCTGTTTGGCGTTGTAAAAGTCATACACGTGTAAATTTGATTGAGGAAATACTTTTTTAATGATATAACTTGTTTCGTCAAATCCAGCATTGATATTCAGATGGGTTTACCTTTGTATCTGCAATATCATATTTTTTCAGCCAGTCAAAATTATAAAAGCCGGAAAAATCATAAACATAAGCCGAAACAATCAATGGCATCGTCAGGCCATAAAGAATGCCGCAATAGTTAACCAAAATAAACTGGTAGGCCAATTAAGAACAATTTACTTCCAAATAATCAATGCTAAAGCCAACAAACCAAACACATAAAAATGCCGGTTAAAACTTAAAATATTCAATACACCTTGAAATTTCCGTCTCTTTATTTCCATTGTTCAATTTTACCTTTTTTCCAATAATAGGGAATATTTTTAATGACAAAAGCATTGGCCAAAATAGCGTTATCCAATTCAGTGACTTTAAAAATCTGAAATTATATTCAATATACCTTTAATTGGTTTTGGTGTCCAGTTTTTCGTACTCCTTCAATGATTAGCACTTCTTTTTTATCTTCATTGTAAGTAAAGGTAAATGGAAAGGGCCGGCAAAACGCCTTGCTTCTTTCCAATCTGCAAATGGCGAATTTTCCGGCAAAGAAACATCTGTCTACTTTATAATCAATTTCAGGCTGAAATCTGATTTTATCTGAAGAATTTGTTTTAATATCGTTTCTTGCGTTTGAAGAATGTCTGTAGTAGTGTAATTGTAATGGGTGAATATATTCCCCAGAATTTCCATTTTCTTTTTATCTGTTTCTGATTTCAGGATATATAAACCCCGTAACTGTTTTCCTACATTGTTTGTATATCGAACAAAAATCCGATAGCCAATCAAAAAAAATCATTACCCATAAACTTGGGGAAACCCTTTAGGCCGCAAGTTTTTGGTTTGCACCATGGCGATGGCCAAAAAAGCCCATTTATCATTCAAAGTATCTAAGTGTAAACATTCAGGAATAAGGGGTTGCAGTTGTTCTTTGGGAACAGCAAAGGTCAGCACCATACGAGCTTTCAAAAAATGCTTCAACGGCAAAGGGGTGATTTTTTAGGAAAGAAAGCATGTTAGGTTTTATATTTGTTTTTTGATTAAATGAAATTCGTTGAAATAAATAATACAATGAACAAGGATAAATGCAAAAATGGAATTAAATTTCCCCCAAAGAACAAGTCAGGTACAAACAAGAATTCCAGCGTATTCATTGTTGCAATGATGATAATTTGGGTAATGGCATTTACTTTAGTTTTAATCCGGCTTAATAATCCAGACGGCCATTACTATTTCTGATACCCCAATTGCTTTTGTTAGTATAGGTGCATATTCGTTTCCAAAAAACCTTGCAACAATTAATTGATGCCTTGGTACAAGGTTTAACAGTTTGCAAACAAGTCCGTTTATAAGCCAGGTTGCTGCTATTAAGTAAATGAGAATTTTATATATCTGAAGGTTCATTATTTATAAAAAGCAGGTTAATGATGCACAAAGAACAGAAAGATGAATAGTGCGACGCAACGAAGATCATCTGTGTTAATGCAGCTGGTAAAATAAACTCAATACTCAAATTTTCTTAACCCCGGTGCTTTAAACCAGGTAATGATAACTACCAGCAAGGTCATACATCCACCAAAAATTACGGATGGCACGGTGCCTAATGCCCTTGCCATAAAGCCACTTTCAAACTGACCGAGTTCGTTGCTGCTGTTGATGAACATTGAGTTTACACTGGATACCCGACCCCGCATTTCATCTGGTGTGGTTAGTTGCAGTATAGTACCACGAACGATTACACTTATACCATCCAACATTCCGGCAAGCAGCAATGCAATAAATGATAGCCAGTACCAGGATGAAAAACCAAAGACGATAATACATACACCAAAGCCTGCAACCGCAAACATGAGTTTGTAGCCTTGCCTCTTCTTCATAGGGCTAAAGGTAAGTGCTATCATTACTGCCGCAGAGCCAATATCCATGGCAGCATTGAGCCAGCCAAAACCAATAGGGCCAACCTGTAAAATTTTATCTGCAAATTCGGGTATCAATGCAACAGCACCGCCAAAAAGTACGGCAAATAAATCAAGCGAAATTGCGCCAAGCATTATTTTATTATTAGATACAAACCGTAATCCTTCTTTTACACTTTCCCAGGCTTTTATATTTTTTGTGTAACCACTATTGGTTTCTTTTTAATTACAGAGATAAGTGCAGCGGCAATGAATACATAAGCTAAAATAATAAAGAAGGTATTGTGTACACCAAACCATGCTATAAAGAAACCTGCAGAAGCATGGCCGGTAATAGAAGCTATAAGCCAGGTGGTGGAACTTATGTTGGCAGCATATTGCAAAAGCCCCCTCGGGACTAACTGTGCAATAATAGCATTGGTAGCGGGGCCGGTAAATGCACGGATGATGCCTGTACAAAAAATTACTCCGTAAAAAAATAATTGCGGTGAATTGGTTTGTACATTGCTGGCAAACCAGGGTGATGTAATAATGATTAATGCAATTACACAAATTGAATATGTAAATATTCCCTGTCAGTAACAATTTTCTTTTATCTGACTTATCAATCACATGGCCAGCATAAAGTGCCAGCAGAAAGACAGGAATAAATTCTGACAAACCAGCGAGACCCAATGGAAAAGGATCTCTGGGTGAGTTTAAATAACTGGTAGGCTGCTACTGTACCCAGCATCCGCAGTGCCATGATTAAAAAGAAACGGGCAATGATAAAGAAGCGGAATTCTTTGTGCTGAAGTGGTGAAAGGTTTTGTGCTGAAGTAGTGAAGGCATCTGGTCAAAGGTAAACAAAGATCTCCCACTAAATACATTTTCCACAAAGAACACAAAGAAATTTCTATCAAGTGGAAGACATGAATCCTTATGTATACTCGTATTTTTGCAGGAAATTTTTATGTTCATCTGTTCGGAAAATCTTATGGAAGTGTAAGATAATGCTGCCCGTCCTCATATTCTTTTTCCAGTGCATCAAGATAACCTGTATATGTTTTTCATTGCCAAGAAAATCGGCATTGCTGGCATCTACAAACAGTGTTTTGATATTATGCTGTTTAATATAGTGCGTATAGGTTTCCTGAATATTGAAAAGATAATCGTCAGGAATATTTTGTTCGTAAGAGCGGTTTCGTTTTTTGATATTGGCCTGCAGCTTACTACAGGGGCATGCAGGTATATAAGAATATCAGGTTTTGTCAATTGCTGATTGATGATGTCAAACAGCCGTTGGTACAAGCGGAATTCATCATCTGGCAAGGTTACTTTGGCAAATAGAAGGCATTTGGTAAACAGATAATCGGCAATAGTCAGGGTTTGAAACATATCTTTTTGCTGCAACAATTCTTTTTGCTGTTTAAAACGTTCGGCCATAAAGAACAATTCCAGCGGAAAAGCATACTGTTCCGGGTTTTCATAAAATTTGGGTAGAAAAGGGTTGTCGGCAAATTCTTCCAGTATCAGCCGGGCATTATAATGTTTTGATAAGCAGATGTGCCAGTGTGGTTTTTCCTGCGCCGATATTGCCTTCTATGGTGATGAAATTATAATTCATTTAGTGAATAGTCAATAGTCAATAATCAGATTTTGAGGTTGCAAAATAGGTAAATGGAGGGCTAAAATTATTTATTAAAGATTGTGGAAAAAATCAGGAATACTTTTTTACATCGAGTATCGGACATTTTCAAGTAATATTGCAATGGTTTTTTTAAGTACAGGGTGAATTATTGCCGGCAGCAATTTCTGCCAATGGCAGTAAGGCAAAACGGCGGTTCTGCATTTCCGGATGGGGGAGTTTCAAAGAATGGTAGTTGTGTATTTCATCATTAAACAAGTAGGATATCAATATCAATGATCCGGGGGCCATATTTTTCTTTCTTTCTCGTCCCATTTGTTTTTCTATTTTTAAAAGACGGCGGATCAGTTGCCGGGCATTCCAAAGTTGTTGATTTTCAATGCCTGGTTTAAAAATGGGGGTTGATCGGTATTGCCCCAGGCAGCTGTTTCGTAAAGAGAAGATGTGCTGATGACGTCGCCGCACTGTTCGTCAATTAATTCTTTGGCTGTGGCAAGATATTGTTCCCTGTCGCCCATATTGCCACCGTAAGTAAGTAAGCCGTTATTCATAATCGCTTCAAATATCTTTATATTATTTTGACTAGATAATATAAAATTTAAATACATTTGCCAACTACATAATTCAGGAAAACAACCTACAGTCAGTCCAGGGCATTATGGGCAATAACCAAGGCCAGTTTTAAAGCCATATTTACAAACCCCAGTGCAATTATTTTCAGTATTCTTTTTCCCATCATATTTGTGTTGATATTTGGCGCTTTTGGAAGTGGTGGTGGAGTAAGTTACCGGATTGCCTTACTACCGGTAGCGATACACCGAAGGTTTTTATACGGAATGAATAAAATACCGGGGGTATAGAATTGTAAAATATACGGATACTGTTCAGCGCAAGAAAGGATCTTTAAAGGAAGGTTAACAGCTATTATTAGATATTCAAAAAATAATTGATCCTGCAGCAAGGCACATTATAAAATCGGTATAAAATCTACAACTGCAAGTGCAAATACCATTTATTCATTTATCCCGACGCATTGGAATTAGTGAAACTGCAAGTTGGAAAAAGCTATGAATACTGAATACGGAACAACTTGTACAAATCGAACAGCCCCGTAATAGAAAAAGTAAGAAAATACCGGCCAGATAGATTTTATCCTGCCGGGTCAGTTGGGTTTTTCTATTTTATTTTCCACCTTATTTGGTGTGGCTTTTACTTTTTTTGGATTAAGGGAGCAACTGGTGCTGAAAAGATTTTATGCATCACCGGTAAAACGAATTAATATCCTGCTTGGTATTGGCATGAGCCGTTTGTTTTTTCAATTATTAAGTGTGATTGTATTGATTGCTGTTCGGGCATTTTGCACTGAACTTCACACTGCAGCATGGTATCATTACTTTTATCGAAATAATAGTGATGACAGTCATTATGCTTTTCCTGCTGATGGGGGTAGGGCTTATCTTCAGCAGCATTGCAAAAACAGATACTTCCATTCCACTATTGATAAACCTATTTGGTTTTCCGCAGATGATGCTGTCAGGCACATTTTTCCCAATCGAGGTTTTCCCAAATGGCTGCAAAGTGTTTGCCGGGTATTACCGCTTACACAGTATAATGATGCGATCCGGAAAATTTCTTTTGAAGGCTTGCATATTTATGACTGCTGGAAAGAGATTGGGATACTGGCAATCTGGATGGTCATTATTTATGCAGTTGCAGTGAAAGTGTTGAAATGGGAATAATAGAGTTGTCAAAAATGTCAAATTGGTCATATAGGCTCACTAAAGAACTGATTTAATAACTGCCATGAAACTTGTAAAACTTGCCATAATAAGCTTCGTTGTTTTTTTTCTGCTATTCACGGCAATCTCACTTTTCTTCCCATCACATATCCGTATTTCAAAAGCAGTAGATATTAATACAAGCAAGGAAAATGTAATGTTGCTTCTAAAAGATACTTCGGGTTGGAAGAAATGGTACCCCGGTGCAGACTCTGTCAAACTAGATGTAATTATTGTTTCAGCTACTGACAGTAGTGTCACGGCAGAAAATAGATCCGGCAGCAAACTAAAAGCAAAATCTGTTTGGAATGTTTTTGCAACAGGTGTGCCAAACACCGTCACCGTACAATGGTATATGGATTTCTATACCGGCTGGCTGCCCTGGCAAAAATTTTCTGGTTTGTTGCTGGAGGGCAGGTACGGGCCGGTACTTGAAAAAGGCTTAGAGAATTTGAAAAATGTAGTTATGCTGAAGTAGCTTGCATCTTTCGACGTTTTATCTGCATCATTCAAATAAATCAGTATGTATTTCTATCGTTTATCTCTGTCATTAGTCATACCTGTATTTCTTTTTTCTGAAATTAAAGGTCAGATTATTGAAGATACTGTAATGTATGCCAAAGACAGTGCTGTAGAATTAGCAACTAATCAAACAACACTATTTTTTCAGGAGGCCGAAAAAACGAAAACACCTGATAAAACTGTCCTTATTACAAAGGCAAAGAAAACCTTGTCACTTAAGAAATTTCTTAATACTTTAAATGGGGGCATTATAGATGCGCCTTTATATGCCGATCATGGCTTTACTGATTTAGATGGGGATGGGAAAAAAGAGCTGCTTATCTGGAACTTTACAGGTGGTGCCCATTGCTGTGATGAAATCTATATTTTCAAAAAGATAGCTGCTGATAAATACCAGCATGTTGCTAAAATGTTTGCAGGGCATACCGTCATCAATGATAAAAAGGAATTTGAATATGGATTAAATGAAAACCTCGGCTATTTTTTTACCTGCTATGCCTGCGGCTATGCAGATACAAGTGATGTCGCTCCAATAAATGTTTCATCAATTCCGCTACGGTATAAAACAGGAAAGCTGGTTGCCATTCCGGGTGATGCAGAAATAAAAAGTATTATTAATGATAACCTGGCTAAACTGGGAGAGCAGCCCTATGTTAAAGTTGATGATGCTGATTTTGATGATGGGCTGAGAAAGGAATTTGCATTCAATCTTGCCCGTTATTATTATTCATTCGGTAAAAGTATGGCTATCACTCAGCAGCTTTTTAATAAGTACTATAAATATCCCGATGCCAAAAAAGTGTGGGCTGCATTTGCAAAGCAGCTTGTTTGGATGAAGTCGAAAAACGATTTTTAACTTTCTCTGATTTATCCGAAATTCCATGCAACGAACCGTTATTACTGGTTGTCAGTTCACCTGTACAGCACTGTATGGATGACCGACAAATAGTAAAAGAATGCCTGAAAAACAACCCTGCAGCACAGCGGGGGTTGTATGAGCAGTTTGCCAAAACCATGCTTGGGCTTTGCTATCGCTATACCAAATCAATAAAAGATGCAGAAGATGTATTGCAGGATGGTTTTGTAAAAGTGTTTACCTCTTTACATCAATATAAATTTGAAGGGGAACTGGGTGCATGGATAAGAAGGATAATGGTGAATACTGCCCTTAATTTTTTAAAGAAGAACAGCCGCTACCGCAGCGAAATGGTTTTTCCCGAACAACCACCATTGCACCCCGTAGCAGATGAAGACCCGGTGGTTAATTTAGAAACAAAAGAACTGGCTGATTTAATCAGGCAACTGCCGCATGGCTATCAAACTATGTTCAATCTTCATGCAGTGGAAGGTTATTCCCATGTGGAAATAGGGGAGATGCTCGGTATATCTGATGGCACTTCCCGTTCGCAGTATGCAAGGGCAAGGGCATTGCTGATAAGCTGGCTTGAAAAAAAAACGAATGAAAACTTAAATAATAGCTATGAAGCAAAAAGAATTTGAGAAGGAGGTAATGGAAAAGATGGACGCATTTAATATGCAGCCTTCAGACGAAGTTTGGGTGGAAGTGGAACGCCGCATCCGCAAAGAAAAGAAACGCCGCTTTATTTTCTGGTGGCCTGTGTGTGCATTGCTGCTTGCAGGTGGTGCAGGTATTCATTTTCTTTCACAAAAAAATAGAAAAGACGATAACAAAAAAGAGGTTGTAAATGGTAAAAATAGAAATAATCAGTACAATAAAGAAAAAAATAGCCTGAGCAATGAGGTTGACAAGGCTGAACATAAAAAAGAAGAAAAAAGCAGCGTAGCAATGGATGAAATTCAAGCTGAAACTAATGTTAAAAAGGAGAGCAATAATATAATAAGTATAAAATCCCTTGCTGACAAAAAAGTAAGATCTGTAGTTATAATGGAGCAAAAAATACATCATCAGCCGGCTATGGCAAGCATAAAAGAATCAAAAAAAGATTGGGACCCATTGCCAGAAACCAGGGTGGTTAATGCCGGTAAGGATTTACCCATAACCGATATGCCGGAGAAAAGAAACCAGGCGGTAGAAAATAACCCTATTGCTACCATAAGCACAAACATCCCGAAATTAGTAAAGACCGATACGGTTGCGACTTTCAATAATGATACTGTGGTTGCTGCCGCTATAGTAAGTGCTACAAAAAAAGATACTGTACCTGTAATTGATACCGTGGTGACAATAAAACAAAATAAAAAGGAAAACCCTTGGCAATGGGGTGCAGCTTTATTTACAGGCAGCTCATCATTGGCAGATGGGTTTACTGTTTTAAATAAATCTTTTTCTTTTGATGCATTAGCGAATAACACACCTCCAACAGCCAGCCTTAGTTCAAGAAATAGTTCTTCTGTTAGAAAAGGGGCATCTTTTAAAGCCGAAGTATTTGTGCAAAGACCAGTTGCTAAAAGATTAAACTTAAAAATTGGTACAGGTTATACATATCTATCATGGAGTTTAAAGGTTGGTATAAGAGTAGATAGTTTAATAAACCCCGGGGCAATAAGTGGGGGTTCCGGGCCAATTAATACTCTGCCAGTCAATTTTGTTAGTGGTTTTTACAGAACAGGGAGTTCATCAATAGCTAAAAGATATACAAATAATTATCACCAGCTCGGTTTATCTGCAGAACTTTCATGGAAAATTATACAGGGGAAAAAGATAAATATAAGTTGGGATAATGGCTTTACGTATAGCAAGCTTTTAGGTTCAAGTATGCTGCATTACAGTAACGTTATTTCAGGATATTATAAAGACAACAGTTTACTCACCAAAAATCATTTTCTGTATTCAACAGGGCTATCGCTTAATTGGGGTGGCAGGTTTTATATCGGCCCGGCAATTAATTACAGCCTTACCCCGGTATTAAAAAATAGTACAGGTGTAAAAACACATTTTAGCAGTATTGGGATCAATGCCCGGTTTTTATTTCAGAAACAGGTGCAACGGAAACCGTAATTGTATTGTCAGTCATTTAAACTATAAACCATGAAAAAAATATTGTTAGCATCGCTTATTGCTGTTTCCCTGTTGTTTCAGGGCTGCCTCAAAGATAAGCTTACCCAAACCTATTCTATTCTTACCCCTGTTTATAAAGAAAAGGCAGAAGTGTATGCTAATATAAAAAGCAGCGGTGCAAAATCAATTGCATCCCCCGGAAAAATTTATTTGTATGGCAATTATATTTTTTTGAATGAAGTGGACAAGGGTGTGCATGTAATTGACAATACAAACCCATCGGCCCCGCAGATTAAAGCATTTATTGAAATACCCGGCAATTTAGATATTGCTATAAAGGGAAATACCTTGTATGCGGATTTGTATTCTGATTTGGTGGTGGTGGATATCGCTGATCCTTTACAGGCAAGATTTGTGAAATACCTGCCAAATATTTTTCCCAATAGGATTTATAACAATGGATTTATAGCAGACAGCAACCGGATAATTGTTGACTGGCTGCGTAAGGATACAACGGTAAATATCAGCAATAATTCTAATAAGTTTGATTGCATGGCCTGTTCGTTTGCCTTGTCCAGCCAGGGTGGGGTTTATTCGGCACCAGGGGTTTTGCCAACAACAGGTATTGCAGGTTCAATGGCAAGGTTTTCATTGGTAAATGATTATCTGTACACGGTAAACCAATCAAGTCTTACAACGTTTGATGTTGCCAGCACAGAAAACCCCATTCGTTCATCCAATCAAAATGTTGGCTGGAACATTGAAACCATTTATCCGTTTAACAACAAATTATTTATCGGCTCTACTACCGGTATGTTTATTTATGATATTGCAAATCCGGCTACTCCTGCAAGGCTATCGCAGGTTACCCATTTCCGTGCCTGCGACCCGGTAATTGCTGACAATAATTTTGCTTATGTAACATTAAGCACCGGTACAAATTGCGGGGGCAATGTTAATGTGTTTAATGTGTATGATATTTCAAACCTTGCTGTACCTGTATTAAGTTGCAGTAAGAATATGACAAACCCCCATGGCCTTGCTAAAGCCGGCAACCTTATTTTTATTTGTGATGGAAAGGAGGGGCTAAAAATTTATGATACCCCGGCATCACCCTGCAACATGCAGTTGGTAAAACATTTTACAGGTATGGAAACATACGATGCCATTGCCTGGAACAATAACCTGCTGGTAGTTGCAAAAGATGGCTTGTATCAATACGATTATTCAAACCCTACCAGTATATTGCAACGCAGTAAACTTACTGTTAACCGTTAATCCCTCCCTTATGAAAATTTTAATCGCCGCATTTGTATCAGTGTTTTTGGTATTACAGGATTTATCTGCACAAAAGAAAATAAGTTTTTCTTCACAGAATTATGCAGGCCTGGTTACAGGCGAAGCTAATTCTGAATTGCAATTGCAAACAATTAATGGTATTAAAAGTGGCCCCTGGTTTGCTGGTATCGGTACAGGTATAGATTGGTATTATTTGCGGAGCATCCCATTATTTGCATCGGTAAACAGAAGTTTTTTTCAGAAAGGGAAAAGAAGTTTTCTTTTTTCGGGAGATGCAGGAGTTAATTTCTCCTGGCGGGGGCAGGTTTATTATGATTTTCCACCGTATGACAGGCAACAAGAAGGGGGGCTGTATTGGGCGGCTGGTGCTGGGTATAAATTCGGTGTGGGAAAGGCTGACAATTCAATTTTAATGCAGTTTGGTTATAGTTATAAAAAATTAGGAGAAAAAGTTACAGATGTTTTGCCTTGTTTAATTCCACCCTGCCCCGAAAGTGTTACTAGTTATGATTACAGATTGAAACGTATCTCTTTTAAAGTTGGCTGGGGGTTTTAGTTTTATTGCTGAATAAAGTTCAAATTTCTCTTTATGCCCGCAAATTTGCTCCGCTTTAGCGGCGAGTGCTGAAATATTTTTTTAAAACTTTCTTCCGTCATTTCTTCCCATTGTATTGTGGTAAAATTTAAAACTTCAGGCATGGGGGTAAAGTTGATTTCATTATGTGGTTTGCTAAACCGGTTCCAGGGGCATACATCCTGGCAGGTGTCGCAACCAAACATCCAGTTGTCAAATTTCCCTTTCATATTTTCCGGCAACAACATATCTTTTAATTCAATAGTAAAGTAAGAAATACATTTGCTCCCATCAACAACTTTATCAGGCAATATTGCTTCTGTGGGACAAGCATCTATGCATTTTGTGCAGGTGCCGCAATAATCTTTTGCAAAAACATCATCATAAGCCAGTGGCAAATCAATTATAAGCGTAGCAATAAAGTAAAAAGAACCACTTTGTTTATTTATCAGGTTGCCATTTTTACCAATCCATCCTAAGCCGCTTTTTTGTGCCCATGTTCTTTCAAGCACAGGGGCAGAGTCAACAAAGCCACGGCCATTTATTTCTCCAATACTTTCTTTTATGCAAAAAATAAGTTCGTTTAGTTTCTCCCTTATCACTTCATGATAATCTTTTCCAAAAGCATATTTTGAAATGAAGGGTGCTGTTGTTTGTTGCTGCTCTAATGGATAATAATTCTTAAGCAATGTAATTACACTCTTTGCACCCGGTATCAATTTGGAAGGATCAATACGTTGTTCAAAATATTTTTCCATATACTGCATAGAGCCATGCATACCTTTCGACAGCCATTTTTCCAATCGCCGGGCATCATCATCTAATTTTTGCGCAGGGGCAATGCCGCAATAATCAAAACCAAGCCTGTTGCAGGTTTCTTTAATAAAAAGGCTATGTTTTTGCAACATATTCATGGGTGATACAGTCTTTTTCTGTTTTAGAACAACTTGTGGTGCAAGTTTGCTATTTTTTGTGTAAAATTGAAATAACATTTAACCCCAATACGCCACCATGAAAGGGATATTGCTTGTTCTTTCTTTAATCTGCCTGTTGTCAGCAAATGCCCAGGATAAATTAAAAATAAAATTTGGTGAAATTTCTGAGAAGGATTTTTCTAATAAAGTTTATTCAATAGATAGCAGTGCAGAGGCTGTTATAATTGCAGATATTGGCACAAGTGAAATTGTGGGTAACAATAAGGGTTGGTTTTCCCTCCGGTTTAAACGCTTCAGAAGGGTACACATACTTAATAAAAACGGATATGATATTGCCAACGTTTCAATCTATCTCTATGGAAGTGGCGGCGATGAAGAAACCCTTGATAAACTCAGGGGCACCACCTATAATTTGGAAAATGGAAAAGTGGTGGAAACAAAACTGGATGTAAAGAACAATGTATTTAAGGATAAAATTGACAGGGAAAGAGTAGTTAAAAAATTTACACTCCCCAATGTAAAAGAAGGTGCAATTATAGAGTATGAATACACAATTGAATCTGAATATTTAAGGTACCTGCGTCCCTGGGAGTTTCAGGGTGGTTATCCAAAGCTTTGGAGCGAATACAACCTTTCATTGCCTGATTTTTTGGGTTATGTTTTTCTTACCCAGGGTTACCGTAAGTATGATGTAAATACAAAAGCAGAAAGAAGGGAAAATTATAAGGTCATTGACAGCAGGGGGGCAGGGGCGTCGGAGTATTATGATGTACCCGGTAATGTAACCGATTATCATTGGGTGCAAAAAAATGTATCTGCATTAAAAGAAGAAAGCTTTACCACCAGTATTGACAACCATATATCTAAAATTGAATTTCAGTTTTCAGAATACCGTTATCCGCTTACACCAAGGAATGTAATGGGTACCTGGCCAAAACTGGCTGAGGATTTATTGAAAGAGGAAATGTTTGGTTTGCAGTTAGGTAAAGAAAATAATTGGTTAAAGGATGAACTGAACCCGTTGATAGAAGGGGCTGTAACTAAAAAAGAAAAAGCACAAAAAATATTTGAATATGTAAGGGATAATTTTACCTGCACCGATCATTCAGCATTCATCATGGATCAAAACATGAAAAGCTTGTTGAAGACAAAAAATGGAACGGTAGCAGAAATGAACCTGTTGCTTACCGCCATGCTGCGGCTGGCAGATATACAGGCAGAGCCAGTAATACTCAGCACAAGGGCAAATGGGTATAGCTATGGGTTGTACCCGTTGCTTAGTCAGTATAATTATGTAGTGGTTAAAGCAACTATTGAAGGAAAGGGTTTTTTCTTAGATGCAAGTGAACCACGGCTCGGTTTCGACATCCTTCCTTTACGTTGTTATAATGGCCATGCAAGGGTTATAAATACAAATGCGGATGAAATTACACTTACTGCTGATTCCGTTAAAGAGAAAAAGGTAACTACTGTATTTATGCTGAATGATGAAAAAGGGAAAGTAATTGGTAGTATAACACAAACACCTGGAAATTATGAATCATACAGCCTCCGCAACAGGATAAAAGAAAAAGGAAAAGATAAGCTGACAGAAGATATAATAAAAGAAATGGGTGCGGATTATAAGCTGAGCAATTTTCAGTTTGACTCATTAAATAAATATGACGAACCGTTGGTTATTAAATACGATTTTGATTTGGAAGGTGAGAAGGAGGACATAATTTATTTTAACCCCATGCTTGGCGAAGCCCATAAAGAAAACCCTTTTAAATCAGCCGAAAGGTTTTACCCGGTGGAAATGCCATATACTTCTGATGAAACATTTAACCTGCAAATGGAAGTGCCTGCTGGTTATGTGGTAGATGAGTTACCCAAATCAATGGTGGTAAAATTGAATGAAGAGAATGAAGGGGTGTTTGAATACCGCATATCACAATCGGGAGGTAATATTTCTTTCCGATCAAGGGTTAAAATTGACCGGGCTTTTTTTATGCCGGAAGAGTATGAAATGCTTCGGGAGTTTTTTAACATGGTGGTAAGCAAGCAGGCAGAACAAATTGTGTTTAAAAAGAAAAAATAAAACTATTGAGAAAAGTATCCCTGTCTATTACAGCTTTTTTTATAACTCTTTTATCGTTTGCAAACGAGGGGGATGGTGAGTATGCTGTTTCTAAAATACCTGATTCTTTACTAAAAAATGCCAATGCAGTACTCAGGCTGGAAGAAACGAGGTATGATGTAAAAAGCACAAAAAACTATGTAGTATATTATCATTATGTAATTACTGTTTTGAATGAGAACGGAGACAGGTGGGGCGGGTTTACAGAGTGGTATGATAAATTACAAACCATAAAAAATGTAGAAGGGGGTCTGTTTGATGCAGATGGCAACCAGCTAAAAAAAATGAAATGGAAGGACCTGCAGGATTTGAGTGGTACAGATGATATAAGCCTTGCAGATGATAACCGTATAAAAGCCCATAATTTTTATTGCAAAACATATCCGTACACTATTGAGTATTTCGAAGAAGTTGAACATACTACCACTTTCCATTTTCCTATGTGGATACCACAAGGGGGTGAAAAGCTCTCTGTACAAAAAAGTGTAATGGAATTTATGTGTCCGGGTGATTATAAATTCAGGTACAAAGCTTTTAATTATAAAGAAGCCCCTGTTCTATCAAATATTAAAGATAAAGCCGTTTACACATGGTCTATTTCCAATTTGCCCGCAATTGTAAAGGAACCGCTTCAGCCAATGCTTCATGAAATTACCCCCGCAGTTATTTTCGGTGCCAATGAATTTGAGATGGGTAATTATAAAGGGAATATGGGTACATGGAAAGAATATGGAAAATTTCAAAACCTGCTGAATGAAGGAAGGGATATACTTCCCTCATCCGTAAAACAGATAGTTCATCAGCTAACCGATACTATAAGTAATGTAGGAGCAAAAATCAAGGTGTTGTATGATATGCTGCAAAAAAATACCAGGTATATCAGTATACAGTTAGGTATTGGCGGCTGGCAACCATTTGATGCCACTTATGTTGCAGCAAAAGGCTATGGTGATTGTAAGGCATTAAGTAATTATATGAAAGCCTTACTTAAGGAGGCGGGTATAAAATCTTGTTACACAATTATCCGGGCAGGGAGAAATGAGAAATATATAACAAGTGATTTTCCATCAACCCAGTTTAATCATATTATTCTTTGTGTACCACTCCAAAAAGATACTATGTGGCTTGAGTGTACCAGCCAAACTTTGCCCGCAGGCTACCTCAGCGATTTTACCAGCGACCGTTATGCTTTAGCAATTGATGAAAATGGAGGTTTTTTAGTCCGCACACCTAAATATGGCATCAAAGAAAATCTGCAACTAAGGCATATAGCCGCCACCCTTGATGGTGAAGCAAGCTTGCAAATAAAATCCAAAGCAAGTTATGGCGGGCTGCAGCAAGATCAATACCATTCGCTTATCAACGGTATGTCGAAAGATAAAGTAAAAGAAGCCCTGCATGAAGAACTGGATTTTGGGACCTATGAAGTGAACAACTTCAGCTATACAGAAAATAAATCTTCGCTTCCTTTTATTGAAGAGCAGTTGGAAATAACAGTAAGCAGGTATGCCGCCATTACAGGTAAAAGGCTATTCATCATCCCAAATATAATGACAAGGCACAGCCGAAAACTAAATGCAGATACAGCCAGAAAGTTTGATCTGGATTTAACTTTTGAGTATAATGATGTGGATACAGTGGAAATTAACCTGCCCGAAGGTTATACACCAGAATCTGTTCCACAGGATGTGGCAATCACCAGTAAGTTTGGTAAATACAATTGTGCTGTAAAAATTACTGGAAACAAACTTTTCTATTACCGCAACATGGAGCAATACAGCGGCAGGTTCCCCGCTTCTTCTTATAATGAACTGGTACAGTTTTATGAAAAAATCTACAAGGCAGACCGCAACAAAGTTGTGATGGTGAAAAGTGAGGCAACAAAAGGGTTTTAGATTTTCCGTTTATTTTTTTCTATGTGATTACCTATCTTTCTATGTGGTTGAGTATCCTACTCTTCTTCCATATGCAACCTGTGCAGCAGCCTGTGTACCGCCGGTGCCAGTATTATGCCAATATTGGTAATAAACACCACCCCGCTGAATAAGGCATAGAAAGAAGAAAACAACTTGGCATTTTCTGTATCCACTTTGTCCACATCCACCAGCCCCATGCCGCTTAATATCATAGAAGCATTATGTAACGCATCTATCCAGGCCATGCCGGAGGTACAGCGATAACCAACCACACCAATTGCCAGGCAAAGTATCAGTATGATTAAAGCCACAAAAATATTCTTCAGCACCCGTTGGTAAAAAGCAGCTTTGGAAGCAAGCGGTTGTTTGCGGTGTTCGTACATAAAAAAGGATTGGTACACTAAAGTTACCAATCCTTTTTCTGTATAATAATTTATTCTGGCTGGTTACATGGCCGCCGATACCTTAATTGTTGTAATTGTTTTCCCGGTTGCTGGTATTGTCATTCCCCCGGCTTCAATGCTTGCTACAGTGTCAACAACTGAGGCCTTGGCAAGTATAATACCTGTTTTAATATCCATTTGTAATTCGCTGCTTACTTTATTATTGCTGTTATTCGTCATTTCCATACCCATTTGTTCCATTGTCATAGTTAAAACCTGTGTACCTGTGTATGAAACACTGGCAACTCCATTTTCAACAGCGGTTATTTTGTAAGTGCCAGAATCACGGGACTCATAATTTTCTTTTTTTACAGAAACGATATCCATGAAACTGTCACCAACTTTCAACTCTTTACCTATCAGGGCAGGAATAAATAGTTCAGTGGCTGTTTCATTGCCAGTGGCACCTGCACCCATCATCCCCGCCTGTCCGACTTCTTCCAACTCGTCTTGTTTGGTAATTTTACCTTTGTTATCCAGTTTAATGCCCCTTCCTTTATTTATTAATTTGGAAAGCAGATCGGCAATCGGGC
>CAWJAG010000025.1:0-6850 GCA_963840755.1 uncultured Chitinophagaceae bacterium
TTTATAAACCTGGTAAAGAAATGATCAACTTTCTGAAAGTTCTTTTACTATGGCAAGTGCTTTTGGAAACACATCATTAAAGTACCCGGCAAAATCTTTATTCTCATCATCCATAGTCAGCACCACATCCAGTTGTGTGCCGCCGTCTTTATCAGAAAGAAAGTATCGTTCGGTAGCATTTTCCCAGTTCTTCTATTTCTTCCACTCCATCTTTTATTTCTCCCTGGTGCCGGAAGCTCATTTCGGTATTGGGTATTTTCTTTTCTATAATGCCGAACATGCCCCCTTTATCCGGGGGCAAGAAAAGATATTTTAGCACCTTCTTCCCAGGTGCTTTCAGCATAAGATCCTTCCATAAAAGCGGCTGTCCATTTACGATAGGTATTATTATCCCATAATATTCCCCATAATTTTTCCCTGGGTGCTTTAATGTTGTTGAATAGTTAAGTGTGATCATGACAAGGTTTTTTGTACTTAAAGATAGAAAGCAATTTATTTGCAGCTGAAGCGTCAGTCCGGTTTAGCTTTTATCCTGCATCTGGTATTTCAGTTTCCGCTAATCTTTTCAGTTTCTCTAAAGATTCCTGCCAACCAAGATAACACATTTCTACAGGTATCACAGATGGGATGCCTTCCTGGATTATTTTAAGTTCAGTTCCGCATACAACTTCTTTCAGCCAAACAGAAGTGATCATTTCACCAGGCAAATTGGGATCGTCAAATTTATCAGTTTGTTTAATAAATTCGTTTGGCTTTATCTCCAGGTATTTTCCGCCAAAAAGAATGGCCATTGCCTGTTGAAAAATTAATAAACGACATTTTGTAACTGCCGCCTGTTTTAAAATCCATTTCCTGTACTGTACATAAAAATCCGTAAGGCGGTATCCACCAAGCTAATGCATTTTGGTCGGCAAAGGCACGAAAGACTTTTTCAGGTTTTGCTGCAATTATCCTGTGTAATGTTACAGTGTTGTTTGTCATGATAATTTTTTTTGATTTTGTAATTGTGTTTTTTTTAGCTCTTGCTTTTGTTTACACAAAAATAAAAAACTGTTTGCAGCAGCAGAGGGTGTGTGGCGACAAATGATGGGGTGGATTGCGGCGGCTGGTTATGAAGTAAAATCAAAATATGCTACTTCTTCTTTAATGCTGCAGCTATCATTCCCTTCAGCACTTCCAGGTCAATATCTTCCAGCTTATTGATATAGATGCAGCCGCCATCAGTTTTGTACTTGCCGAGCTTTTTAAGCGTATCTGCCTGTTCTTTATGATTTACCATAAGGTATAAAGATAGATTTGCTTTACGGGGAGCAAAACCTATCTGCAGCCAATCAACTTCCCTGCCGGTGGCAGGGCTTTTGTATCTTTTAATACCAAAACCAATGATGGAGTTGCTCCATAATACCGGTTCTTCACCACTTGCTTTTTTCATCATTTCCAAAAGCACAAAACTGTCTTTGCGCTTTTGTTCCTGCGGAACCTTATTGATAAAATCCTCCACGCTTGCAGCAGTTGGTTTCGTTTTTATTTCAGCCAGTTTCGATTTTTTTTCAGCCATTTGAATTGTTTTTTTGCTGCTTTTCTTTTTAAAATTAATGAACTGATAAGCGTTACAATCAATCCAACCGGTAAAATTTCCACATAGGTCATCATCGCAACAAACAATGGATTTTTATACATCGACAAAATTTGCCATTTCTTTTGTTTCCTTGTCTATTTCTGCCTGGCTTGCCCCGCTTGCTTTCAGTTCTCAAGCATGTGTGTTGAAATTTTTTCTGCAAAATCGGGCATGAAAAAAAAGTAGTCAACCATCCAGGCAACAACATAAATGGTGGAAGCGATCAAAACAATCATGCTCCCTATTTTAAAAGCTTTACCAAAACTGATAACGCCTCCATTGTATTTATCCCTGTAATTACGAATGCCAACAAACACCAATGAAAAGGCGAATGAGCATAGAAGCATACCCGATGAGCATACTTGTGCCATAATCAACATTGCCTTCACAATGGCTTATGTAGTTAACAGAAGAGAGCATTGCAATAGAAACAACAAACCTGCTATAAGCCCGTAGATGATGATATTTTTTTTCATTTTTTATTTTTTGTTCCTGCAAATATGGCTATTGCACAGCTTTTACCGGTCATACTTTCGGCTATTTTTCTTGACAAGACTGCTTATTTTCATACTAAAGTATGAGGTATTTTAAGGGACCAGATTCAACCTTTTCCCTTTTCAACTGCCTGTATCCGTCTTTTCACAATTAAATTTTCAAAAAGATTTTGGATATTCGTTTTTACAGTGCTTAACGAAACGAGAGTTTTGTGGCAATTTCCTGGTTGCTGTGACCCGTGCCAATAAACCCAATATTTCCAACTCCCGTTTGCTTAGTGCAAGTTGGGAGACAAGAGATTCATTCAGTATGAAACTCTCATTCCTGTTTACATACACTTCTTTTTCTACCACTACGGTCTCAACCGATAGCTATCGGTTTTTGGTTTTGAAAGTTTTAAGGCAAGCCATATACCTAATGCGGTAAAAATGATGGCAATAAACCCGATATAGATCTCAAATGAGTGGTCAAATATTATAAAACGAAGTTCTAACCATTTTAGAACAAACAGCAGGAAAGCCAGGCTGATGCTATAAATGATAGTTGTTTTATTCTTTAGCAATAAGTTTTTGTTATCTGTCATAGTATAAATGTCCATATTTTTTACCAGCATTATAAAAAAGTACAGTATAGACCAGAGTAGGGCAAACACAATTTATTATGCCTTAAAAGTAAAGCTCTTTTATTCTTCTGGGTTTCGGAACAATTTTTTCATTACAATAGTTAAACCCGGGCGGGACAGGTAGATATCTTTTTTTCTTATAGCTAATTGGTGATAGCTGTGTGAATACTGGCGCAGGTCTCCCGAGCTGTGCTTTGTTGTTCTTAGCTCTATTTCAATAGTTGCCATAAATACCAGGTTGTAAAGGTATTTTTTCTGATTGTTTTTTGCAGCTAATTAGGGTTAGCGGTGTTATCAATACTAACGTAGGTTTCCATATCTAAACGAGATAGTGTTTTAATGCAGCACTGTCAAATTAACCCCAGGCAATACCGTTATACTACCCGGTGGTATTACTCTAAGCGTATTGCAGGTAACATTGGTATCAACAATAATATTGGTATCAACAATTACATCAGCATTTGCTAAAGGCACAGTGCCGTATTGCCAGCTTGCAGGGCTGCTCCAGTTGCCGGCAGCAATGGTACGGTAGGCATTAACATTTATCTTATACAGCGAATTATCTTTAATTACATACCATGTATTATCCTTATAAAAGGGTGCAGAAACAGGATCACCTATTTCTTTGGGATTTACACTGTCTTTTTTAAGATAATAGTACTTGTTGTTATTGCTAAACAGGATATCTCCATACACGTTGAGCCCTGAAATATAACTACCAGTACCGAAGAAAGTTCTTTGAATCGAGTTTCCTGTGCTGTCCCTTAACCATATCTGAGTTTGGCCGGTAGTACCAGGCTTTGAAATTGCAATGTATTTGCCTGCAATTATGGGGGCAGAGCCACTGTTGGTTAGTATGGTGGTATTGATGCCATTATTAATATAAACCGGCGTTGAAACAGAAGGGTTTTCTGCGTTATAAGTTGAATATAGCACAGTGTCACCATACAACAACACATTGCCAAACACATTTGGCTGAAAGGCTGTAGCTATAATGTTTGAACCACCATTAACCTTGTATCTCAAAATTGCTGAATGATCACCATTAGAATAGATCACACTGCCCCTTGGATCAACTGTAGTAGACTCCTCTAATGGAGAAGGAGGATCATAATTATGGTCAATCTCTATATCTGTTCTGGTTCCCAGGTCTCTTCTGTAAAGGCCATAGCCAGATGAGCCCCATATAGTAGTATCATACCATATAGCTTTATAAGTTGCATACTTGCCTGCATAGCCTGAATACGATTGCGTACGCAAAACCCCATTTGTCCATTCATAACCAGTCCATATAGCACCATAAGGTGTAAGTGAACCGATAGGTATGATTGTGCCATAATAAGAAGGTATGGAATAACCGGGTATAGCAGACGAAGTTTGAAAACCACTATCTACAATATAAAATACCCTGTTTTTTACCTCAAGTATTTTATCATATTCATAATCAAGTATTTTTCCGCCGGTATATACAGGAGTTAAAAATGGATAATTATGATATTTATCTGCCACAATATAACTATAAACAGTATCTGACTTACCCCAGTTATCTGTTACTGTTAGTGTAACAATTCCCTGTCCATTTAAAGTGTTGCTTAATACAATTGAGGTGTCAATATCGTTAGAAGTAGAAGTGTAAGTGAAAAGTGTTTGTGAAGATATTGCTACGGTTACCTTTGAAGTGCAGGTGCCAAAACCAGTATGGTTTGTTTTAATATGAAGTGCCGGCGATATATCTGTTCCGGATACAGGGGATATTATTTGGGCTACCGGTGGATTAATGAAAATATAATTAACTGAATCGGTTTTTGCATTTCCCAGCACATCCCGGCAGGTTACTTTTAATTGATAAGTATTGCCTTGTATAAGGCGGGCAATATTAATGGAGCCATTAAAATTAATATATCCTCCACCGTTCCCTGCATTGGCAAGTGTGTCAATACGGCCTTCTGTAAGGGCAGTAATTCTTGCCAGCTCGTATGTAGAAGTATAATACTGCACATTTATATTAAGTACACTGTCTGAAGTACTATTTGCTCCCGGCGAAGCAATAGTAAAAGTGAAACTTTGTGCTTTAGCATTTTGTGCAGTAACGCCAATAGCAATGGCAAACAGGAAAGCAGAAAGCTTTGTCATAGCAGGTTAATTTGGTAGCTAAAAATAAGCTTTTTACCACTTATTTGTTAACTGGTATTAGTGCAACACCGTCATGTTAACACCCGGCAATACTGTTATGCTGCCCGGTGGTATCACTCTCAATGTATTACAGATAACATCAGTATCAACAGTAATATTAGTAGTAACAATTACATCTGCATTGGGTAACGGTACAGTATTGCCTTCCCAACTGGAAGGGTTTGTCCAATTACCATCAGCAACCGTCCTTGCCGCATCAATGTTTATTTTATAGATATACCTCCCTTGTATTGTATACCACGACGAATCCCTGTAGATAATACTTCCAATACCAGGCCGGCCAAGATCTCTTGGTATGTGTGCCTCTTTTTAAATAATATAGTTTTCCTACACCGCCATCTGCATGGGTAAACATAAGGTCGCCTGCAGGGGTTAGTGCTGTTATAGCACTGCCGGTTCCAAAAAAAGTAACCTTTGTGTTGTTGCCAAGAGAATCCCTTAACCATATCTGCGTTTGTCCTGCTATATCTGCCTTTGTGTATGCCACCAGTTTATTTACCACTAAATAATTAGAAGGTGGTGCTATAGGATAGTTCATTACGGGAGGAGGCTCAAAAGTACCACTGCTTAATACCGTATCCATCACTCCGTTATTAAGGTAGAGTTTATAGGTAAAACTGGTATTATCAAATTTGGGATACACTACATAATCTCCATCTGTAATGGGGTAATAATTATTGCCTGTATTAGCGGCACCTATTGTGGTGGTTATTCCATCTTTATATTTAATAAGCGGAGCAGATTCGTTTGCTGCGTATATAACCGTTCCGTTTGGTCCAAGAGTACTCACAGGCCCAGTGCTAAATATGCCGCCACTATAAATTAATGTAGTGGTTCTTGTTTCCATATTTACAAGATTAATAGCAGCCACATCAGAACCGCCAACCATATAGCTCCAGGCATTCATTTTGTACTTTCCGGAAACTTGTGCTGATTGGCCACCATCATTGTAAATACTGTCAGGTGTCCAGTCTTTACCTCCATAAAGCGCACCATACATTGTAAGCTTACCACCCGGAGTAAACTGGTAATAGGAATCAGGCAATTCAATTATGTTGCGGCTGCTGTCGATATAGTAAAGCTTATTATTTTTACCCGCCAGTATTTTGTTATAATTAAAGTCTGCTATTCTTCCATCGAATGTATAGTATGGCGTGAAGAAAGGATTGTTGTGTGCAAATACATCCATTGAATTATAGGCATTCCCCTGTCCAAACCTGTCCCAGGCGTTTACTTCAACTCTGCCATAGCCAAACAGCGTATTGTTTACATTAATAACAGTATCAAAAATACCAGCGGGGATATAAACTGTATCAAGAAAAACAGTATTGGCAGTAGGAGAATTAAAATATACTAATATTCTTACTTTAAGGGTATCAACACCTGTTACACTGATTTTAATTGGCATAGTGGGATAGCCATTGGTAAAAGTAATCGGTTGAATAATTTTACTGGTGGGCTTTTTAGCATATGTATAACCAAGCGAATCAATTTTTTCATTACCCAATACATCCCTTACTATAAATTTCAATTGGCGTTTTACTCCCTGTGAATAAGCAGATATATTTAGCTTTCCCCGGAAATAACCCCATACATTATCATATACCATATTATTAACGCTGTCTTCTGCAACAGCTTGTACGCTTGCTATTTCATAGGTTGATGAAATAATGCGTATTGCCGGATAGATAATACTGTCGGTAATAACATTATCGGGAGTGCTAATTCCGTTTTGATTATATGGCTCCTCTATTGAAAAGCTGATCTGTGCTTTTGATTGTTTTATCACACAGAGGCATAAGATAACGAAAAGGAATCTGGACAGCTTGGTCATAACAGGTTAATTTTGGAACTGGAAGATACAGATTTTTACTACTATGTTTACTTGTGGGCGCAAAATTTTCAAATCACTGATTTCCCCT
>CAWJAG010000026.1:0-7834 GCA_963840755.1 uncultured Chitinophagaceae bacterium
CGATGAATTTCTACTTTATGAAAAGACAATAAGCATTTACGTCGTGGTTGGATATGCATAAAAAAACCGATGATATGCTATCATCGGTTTCCAATAAATAATTATAAAATTAATTAGCCATCATTGCCTGCGATTCTTCGTAATTAGGGCCATACAAACCGGGCACTTTATTACCAGAGGCTCTTAGATGTGCTACCAGTTCTCCACGGTGATGATACAAATGATTAAACAGGAAACCTCTTATTACCTGTATTTTGGGCATAGGCGGCATAATGTCCTGTCCGCCCATTTGCATGTGCCAGGTATTAAAAAATTTACTTTCATCTGCATTTTCCAATACAGCTGTTGCGTTCGCAATATTTTCTTCCAGCTTACCAACAATGTTAGAAGCTTTGCTGATATCGCCTTTATCATATTTATAACCGCCCATATCAAAAACATCCTGGTTGAAAGTACCATCAAACCAGTTATACACTTCTGCAATATGAGAAGCTAATTGCCCGACCGACCATAAATGCGGTTGCGGCCTGTAGCCTAACGCAGAATCAGGAATAGCGTTTAATAATTTACGGGTGTTTTCTGCCTCATACAAAAACTCACCCATGAGTGCCTGCTTTATCATAGTTGTAAAATTTAGATAGTAAATTTAGGCTAATAAACGGGTGTATAAATATTTTTTCCTGTTCCGATATAGCAGATGTCCGGTACAAAATCAGCCACTGCATAATTGTAACATAAAGCGGCAACACTTTTCCTGCCCAATTTATTTAAATGTTAAACTGCTGCAGATTTACCTGCACTATTTCTGCAAATACGTATTTTCAATTTGAAAATTCACTCAATATGAAACTGCTTATCCTCTTATTTCTGTTCTCTACCCAATGTTTTTCACAAACTATTACTGTTAAACAGGCACAAAATCTTTCTAAAGAAATTGTGAGCTGTATAAAGAAAAACTCCATTTTCAGGGATTCGTTGAATCTTGAAGGCATCGAAAAAGATGTTGCGCAGCACATCGACACATTTGATACCTATAAAGAAGTGGGTTATTATTACACCCGGCAATTACAGAAGGCAGGGGATAAACATTCTTTTTATGTACATAAAAGCACACTGGAAAATTTCTCCCAAAAACAAAAAGAGAACATCGGTTTTAGTTTTCAATTGCTGGAAGGGAATATTGGTTACTTAAACATCCCCGGTTTTTTTAGTTCAGATAATAGTGTTGTTAATGATTTTAGCAACCAGATACATAATGCCATCCGTAAATTGGATAGCATGGAAAATATTAGTGGCTGGGTTGTTGATTTGCGGAATAATGACGGAGGCAATATGTGGCCCATGGTACTTGGCTTAAACCCGTTAATAGGAAATGATGTGCCGGGTTATTTTAAAAATGCAGGACAAAAGAATTTGGGTGAATGGAAAACTACCTCACCGTTTAATGGTGTTACTATTAAAGCGCCTTACCAGTTAAAAAAAACAGATGCTAAGATTGCTGTGTTGTACAGTAAACGTACAGCCAGCAGTGGAGAGGCTACTGCTATTTGCTTTATCGGTAAACCTAATACAAAATCTTTTGGAGAAGTAACAGTGGGACTTACTACCGGCAATAAACTATTTTATTTGAGTGATGATAATATTTTTGTACTGGCAATAAGTTGTGAACTGGATAGAAATAAAAAACTGTATACGGGCAGCATAACGCCAGATGTACTTATAGAAAAAACCGAGAATGACAATGTTTTACAACAGGCAAAAGCATGGCTGAAGCAATAAAATATATTTTCACACAGCCGATAATTAACTTTGTCAATTAAACAACTCCAAAATGGAAGCAACTACCTTACAATTGAATTTATTAGTGAAGATGACAATCACTGCATGGAATGCACAAAACAATTATCTGAAGAATTTGATTAGCGCATTATCAGATGATCAACTGTCGAAAGAAATTGCACCCGGCAGAAATACAGGTACTTATTTGTTAGGACATTTAATTGCCGTAAGTGATGCAATGTTGCCTTTACTGGGTTTTGGTGAACGTTTATATCCCGCATTGGAAAATGTGTTTATCACCAGTCCTGATAAATCGGGACTGAATATGCCGGGTATTACAGAACTAAAAGAAAAACTGGAAGCAGTTAATGCAAAACTGGCAACACATTTCCAATCTGCGTCTGTTGCTGAATGGCTCGACAGACATACAGCAGTATCACCCGAAGATTTTGCGAAAGAACCAAACAGAAATAAGTTGAATGTTGTTATCAGCCGCACCAATCATATGGCGAATCATATTGGGCAAATGCTATTATTGAAATAGTGTTATCTACTCGCTGATACCCTAAGCAAAAATATTTTTCCCATTCCACCACAATGCTGTGTAACACTGCCCAGTTTTGCAACGGGCTTACCCTCTATTAAAACATCAGGATCGCCTTCCGCAATGATAAAACTGTTGGGGCCGCAACAGCCGCTGTATGCACTGCTTGCTTTAACATCAAAATACGCTTCGTGAGTTCCCCGGTCGCCTACGCAGGCAGCAGGTTTACCTTCAATTAATACCCTTATATTACCTGTAGTAACCGGTCCTCTTACATGATGCGGGCAACCCGGGCAGCTATGCGCATCAGCCGGACAATCAGCCATGCTGCCCACTCTTGCATAGTCAAGGGCATTGACCACTTCTGCAACATACTGTGCCTGGTACTTTTTATTTTCATAAACTACTGTAAGGATAATTTTATTTTTACCTGTAGTGGTAAAAACCGGGTGTACTTCTTTACCTGTTGAAGGAGAAAAAGTACCCGTACCAGTCCATTTTATTTTATTACTCAAATCAATATCCTTTCCATTTTTACCTTTGATAATGAAACGGGTGCCTAATGTCCATCCTTTGTTGAATATTTTTGGGCTTTTTCCCAGCGGAAAAATCAGCTCAGGTTTTTGTTCATCGGACGATATGGCAATGAAAGGAAAAACACCATCTGTTTTAATATCTTCTATTTTTTTGTAAAAAGTTACCAGACAGTCCAGTTGCTTTTCATTCAATTTTCCTGTAAATACGATATATCTCTGTGCATTATCAATTTCATTTCCATTAATGTGTTCAAAATCAATCCATCCTTTTGCAATTACTTCGGTATTCTGCAGCACACCGGTTAATGTACCCTTAAAATCCACCGTAGAAAAATCTTCGCTTTTTTCGAGTGTGCTGGTGCTGCGGCTATTATAATGCATTCGAACCAGCACAGCTTTATCAGGATGAATTGTAATGGTAAACTCGTTTGCGAAAACTGTTATACCCGGCCCCACAAATTTTATTTTTCCGGTAAAAGTTTGCGTTTGTGCAATAGTTATAGTGTACACTGCTAACAGTATTACTGATGAAATAAATTTTTTCATGAGGTAATAGTTTTAACAGCAGTAAAATTAGTGGGGCTTTTAAATGTGGTTAATGACAATCATCATAACTTGTAATGACTGATATTTGAGTTATTATAGACCAGTTTTTCGTTTCGGCAGGTATATGGTACAAAGCAACTTGCTGTGGCTAACACCCTTAGTTTATCGAAGTATCTTCCTACAACTACATAAATTAAGAACTATCTTACTAATTTAGCCCATGCCTGTCTTCACGGCAGCATATATTATAAACCAGATTATGGGAAAAATTCCATTAAACAAAGACAGTGAATTTGTGGTAGGGGAAAATAAACTACTGGATTATATACTGGCCGCATTATTCTTTGCCCTTTTTTTATATGGATTGATTGATGCCATCCTGCAGCATTTTACAAAACTTACTTACCTGAGTTTTATTTACTCAGTTGCTCTATTACCAGCTATTCTTTTCTTTAAAAAAGGAAGAAGTAACAAGGTTTATATCCGGATTAATAAAACAGGAATTTACCAGGATGAGCAGTTAGTAACAGGTTGGCCAAACTTGTTGAAGGCTCATATAAGCCAGAAAGAAACAGTCTTCAGTATCCAGGACAATTTTATTTTGCTTGTGGAGTACCTGAAAGACGGCTCCGATAAAGGTTTCCGTCGCAAAATCCCGCTGACAAATACACAGAACAAATCAGAAGAGGAAGTGCTGGAAGCGGTGCAATTTTTTTGGAAAGAATATGAGAATAATTTTGGCAACTGAAATTGACCGTTTTTTTCTCCATGTTACAGTTACCCCTGGCAAAGGCAGCATACTTATAACAATTAAGTATGCGAACATTCCAACATCAAAAATCACCCGATATTTGTAAATGGCTATCTTTAGTCATATACTTTCATTTAAGTTATTTGTATGAAAAAATACCTTGTTATACTATGTTGTTTTATTTTTTTAACTGCCTGCAATTCTGCAAAGAAAAAAAATGCACAGCCGGTAACTGTTACTGAAAAGATAAAAATTGATACAATTGTTTTCCCGTATAAACCTCTTTACTCTTCCAACTTTAATAACGATGTTTCAGATAAGGATTTACTTACTGTATTAAATTCTTATAAATTCTGGGAAAGCGGATTTATGGTTGATCTGGCCGGTGTATATGCTGACACAGTAACATATATTCCTGTTGATGGAAGGATTTATAGCGGAACAAAAAAAGGATTGCTGGAGGAATGGACACAAAAACGGGATAGTATTAAAACAATCCAGATACAGATTATTGCCTGGACAAAAGTACATGAACCGGTAAAAGGAGATAATTTTATTGATGTTTGGTACCGGGAAACGGACACTTATAAAACCGGTAAAGTAAATGTCGCAAACTATGCAGACAGAAAACAGCTTGTAAATGGAAAAATTAACTGGTATAGCCAATACAAGCAGAAAGCCAATTAAATAACATTACAATTTCACCCCAATAATTAACCATGCAGATACCAAAACCAACTTTGTATTGCATTATTGCTATTAATGGCCTTGATAAATCCATTGGCGAAACCTGTATAGTAGATCAAAACAGGATTACCGGTTTCTTTAAAAAGCTGACTGATTTTATCAAATTGCCCTATAAAGAAATACTGATTACAAATGAAAACTTTAATGTTGAAACAGTAAGGAATAGTATTAAAAATATTAATCCCGCCAGCAACGATATTGTAGTGTTTGCCTATTCAGGACACGGTTTCCGGTTTCAAAATGAAGAGTCCGGATTATTTCCTCAATTGGGATTTTTTTCAAATGAAGGGCTAACCCGGGAAATAATAAGAGAAGAAACAATAAATATTGAAGAAATATTCAACCTTGTAATGGCTAAAGGCACCCGGTTAAATTTAGTGTTTAGTGATTGCTGCAATAATGAATTGGAAATGCAGCGATTTGAAGTGAGCCAGCTGAACTTACATTCATGGCCTACTGAATGGCAGTCCGAAAATTGTTCTCAATTATTTGAAAAGGCCAGGGGATCTTATCTTGTTGCAGCAGCTTCAAAAGGCCAGTTAGCTGCATGTAATAAAGAAGAAGGTGGTTTTTTCACCTTCAGCTTATTCCAATTTATCGAAACTGCATTTGAAGGTGGAAACCTGGACTGGGGAGCAATTATTAAAAGGGCAGGAGAATTTGCAGCACAGAAAAGTAAACGGACACTTTGTGGCGACAAACCTTGTATGCAGGATACTGTATCAAGGATGGTTACTTAAAAAAAATACATCTTCCTTCGTCCCGGTTAGTGTCAATATAATAGAAACCTAGTTTTTGGTCAGCGTAAAATTATATCTTTTGGTAACCTTGCGTGGTTGTCCATTACCAGCCAGTACAGGATTCAGCCGCGGAGTATCAATGCTGAGCCTTTCTTTCACTTGTTCCCCCAGGAATTTATTTTCGGGTACCAGCAGCACATTTGTAATGGCGACTTGCCCATCAATAGCAATGGCGTAATCAACCGTTATAAAGTAATCTCCTTTATTAATTTTTTTCGAAGTAAGTACTTCCTGTTTCAAAGTACTTACAAGGGAATCCACAAATTCTTTCCAGAGCTTATTATTGTCTTTCGTTACTGCGGTATTACCCACCGGGGCAACAACAGCAGCAGCAGAATCGGGTTTAGTCGTCCATTTCTTTATTGAATCCATGGATAATGCAGCGGACATATCTTTTTCCGGAACAACAGGTTTCTTTTTGGTGCTGGTATCAATTTTGGTACTCAAATCATCTCCTTTGCGCAGCACAGTATTTGAATCTGTTTTCAGTTTTCCACCATACAGCGCATCTTTCAGTGATTGCGCATTTGCAGTAACCGTAGTTATCACTACTAAAAACAAAATTGCCTTTTTCATATTTAAATCATTTAATGATGGGGGCTGTTATCCCTTCACTATGCAAGTTATAGAGCAAATATGTTAGCATCTTCATAATCTCTGCTACCGCAGTTGCGCCTTAAAAAATAATACGCCGTAATTGGTATTTTACTTCCATCAACTACGGCGTAACTATTTACCTGACTATTGCTTACTTATACGGTATAAATTCCCCGAATCAGTAACCGTATAAAGCATACCATTATAATAAACTATATCACGGAACCGTTCATGTTTATCTGTCAGCAGCCATTCTTCTCCCACCACTTTATTATCAACTATCACCAGCCTTGCTATGTGCTGGCTGGCAAGGCCGCTGATGAAAAGGTTATTTTCCCATTCAGGAATGGTGTTTCCTTTATAAAAACTCATACCGCCCGGTGCAATTACCGGATCCCAATAATACACCGGTTGTTCCATACCTTCTTTCTGTTGCAGGGAATCGCCAATTTTTTCACCACTGTATTCAATCCCGTATGTAATTATCGGCCAACCATAATTTTTACCAGGCTTAATGATATTGAGTTCATCACCACCACGGGGGCCAAATTCTGCTTCCCACAAGTCACCGGTCACCGGATGTATATCCAGGCTTTGTACATTACGATTACCATACGAATATATCTCTGGCATAGCACCCTGCTGATTGATAAACGGATTGCCGGGGGCAGGCTTACCATCAGGAGTTATTTTAAAAATTTTTCCTAATCCTGATGAAAGTAATTGTGCCTGTACACGGCCTTCCAATATAGATCGTTCACCAGTGCTTACAAACAGGCTACCATCTTTATCGAAAATAAGCCTTGAACCAAAATGATATTTACTATTCATGGCCGGTGTTGCCCGGAAAATGACTATTGGATTTTCAACGATCCCTTTTACTTCATTCAGCCTTCCTTTACCAACTGCCATCAGGTTATTGCTGTCACGTTTCTCTGAAAATGACCAATAAATAATTTTATTGTTGCTAAAGTCAGGATCCAATGCCACATCAAGTAATCCTCCTTGCCCTGCATCATCCACTGCAGGTAAGCCTGTAATCTTCTTTACTAATGTGCCGCTGCTATCATATATGTGCATGAAGCCGGTTTTATCATTAATAAGTAAACGTCCATCGGGCAGAATGATGATAGCCCATGGCTTTCCCAGCTTTTCTGCCAGCTTATCTACTTTATAAGGGGTTGCAGTTATTACACTATCTATCATAGTTTGCCCCTTAAAGGCAGGTCTGTAGGTAGTATTTGCTTTTTTGGTTTTTAATGCCCGGGGATTGGGGATAGTGTCTAAATTATTCTCAGTTGTGGAAGAACTATTGTTACCACATCCGGTGGCAAATAGTAAAACCGTGATGGCCAGTAAACAAGAAAAAACTTTTGATTGCATAAGTATTGCTTTTTGGATGAAGTGTAAAAATAATGAATCTCAAGCCACAGATGGGGTTCATTAAAATAGCTACCCAGAGGGTTTTATAAATTGAGATATTACGGGATAACAAAATTTTATACTTCTTCCTTCCCGGATATCCCGGCAATAA
>CAWJAG010000027.1:0-7590 GCA_963840755.1 uncultured Chitinophagaceae bacterium
AATCCGTCCCAGCGGGGTTTTCACACAAATACAATTTAAAATAAAGAGTGTAACTGTGAAACCCCGCTGCATGAAAGCTATTCAATCATCATACAGCCACTCTTAAATATCCCTGAAGTGTTTTGGCGTAAAATGCATTGCTTTTCCATCTTCATAAAATGAAGCACTGCTGTGTTCATAAGCAACAAAGTCTTTCGCCAGCATCCATTTACCACTAACAGGATTGTGATGTATATAATTTATTTTCTGCAACAAAAATTTTTCAGAGAAAATTGCTTTGGCATCAAAAGAGTTTTTAAATACCCTGTGTAATTGCCCTTTCTTTTTTTCATTGGCAGTTACGGCATTACTTAAAGTATGCAATAGTTCGTGCTGCTTATTTTCTTCCAGGCGCTTAATAATGTCATAAGCCATAAACCTTTTGGCGTTGCCGATTATTTTATTCAGGCTAAAACCAGCGTTTGGAAAATAGAGGATACAATGAATATGATTGGGCATTATTACATAAGCCACAACATGTATATTTTCGGTTGTTAAAATGCTGAACCAGTTGTAAACGATGTCATAGCTTTTAGTGGTTTCAATAAGCGGCAGCCAATTGTAACAGGTAAACGTACAATAATACATGCTGTATATGTCGGAGTGGGTGTACTTAACAGGCATACAATAAAGGTAGGGTTTGGCAGTATTAAATGCAAAGCACTTTTCTGCAGCGGGGTTTCACAGTTACAGTTTTAAAGAGGTAAGGGGAGTTGTGTGAAAACCCCGCTGGGACGGATATTGACCAACGATGTATTGCAAAGCATATGATGTTGTTTAAAAAGAAATGCTTTTTTATAATAATTATAAAGGCCGATAAAAGTAATAATTGATATTACTTTTATCAGCCTTTATTTTCAGAGTGAATTTTCTTATTAAATCAGCATACCACCCGATACTTCAAGGCGTTGTGCATTTACCCATTTTGAATCATCAGAACAAAGGAATGCAACCACGCTGCCAATATCATCCGGTAAACCAACACGGCCAAGGGCTGTCATGCCGGAGATCATCGTGTTAAGTTCCTGGTTGTCTCTTACAGCGCCGCCGCCAAAATCGGTTTCTATTGCACCCGGTGCTACTGTGTTTACCCGTATACCTTTATCGCCCAGGAATTTTGCCTGGTAACGGCTTAATGTTTCCACGCCGCCTTTCATAGTTGCGTAGGCATCATAACCGGTAAAACTAAACCTTACAAGGCCCGATGAAATGTTTACAATACTTCCTCCTCTGTTAATAAGCGGAAATAATTTTTGTGTTAAAAAGAAAGGCGCTTTCAGGTGAATGTTCACCATCGAATCAAAACCATCTTCATCGGTATTACTTACATCGGCGTGTAAACCAGTACCGGCATTATTTACCAGTGCATCAAAACTGTCTGCGTTAAATTCAGTTGTAATACCGATTTGAATTTATCAGCAAAGCCATCAAAACTGCTGCTTTGCGATACATCAAGTTGCAGTGCATAGGCTTTACGGCCAGTTGCTTTAATTTCAGTTACTACATTTTCTGCTTCAGCCTTTTTGCTGTGATAAGTTATCACCACATCAAATCCTTTTTTGGCTAATTGTAATGCCATGTCTTTACCAAGACCACGGCTTGAGCCCGTTACAAGGGCGATTTTGTTTACATTATTTGTCATTGTTTGTTATTTTAAATTACAATGCAAAGTTCAAGCTGTGCCGGGTATACCGGTATTGCGAAATTCAATGCATTGTTTGTAAATATCAAACAATTAATTTCTGAAGGAGAGGGGAGACAGCTTTGCGTTCTTTTTAAAGAAGTTGGAGAAATGTGCCACTTCATCAAAGCCCAGGCTAAAAGCAATTTCCGAAACGTTCCAGGTAGTTTGTTTCAATAAGATCTTTGCTTCCTGTGTAATTCGGCTGCTGATTATTTCGGTAGTTGTTTTGCCGGTTACTTCTTTTAACACCTTGTTGAGGTGGTTTACATGCACGCCAAGAGTTTGTGCAAAATCGGCCGCAGTTTTCAGCTGCATATTCTGGGTAAGTGATTCTACCGGGAACTGTCTTTCCAGCAATTCAATAAATAAAGTAGATATCCTGGCGGAAGCATTCCCGCTGGTTTCTTCACCCGCTATGGGTGTTAATTTCTGGCCATGGTGTATCAGTTCCATTACATAAGTACGCAGCAGGTCGTATTTAAAAGTGTAGTCAGACCCAATCTCAGTGTGCATTTTATCGAATATGGCACTGAACTCCTTGTATTGCTTTGGGGTGATATGGTAAATAAAATCGCTGTTGGTTTTAAAGATAGGCAGCTCATCAATAATAAACCCTGTTTTTGATTTTGCTAAAAAATCTTTGGTAAAAACACAAAAATGGCCGGCCTGGTTATCCTCCAGCGGTACATATCTATATGGTATTTTTGGTGTTGCAAATAATACACCGTAGCCCTTAATATCAACTACTTTATCGGCATACTCTACCCGGTTCTTTCCATTGATAAGGCTTATCTTATAATAGGTTCTGCGGTTGTAAGGCATGGCTGATTTACCGGTACAATCCCGGTACAGGTCGGCAATATTAAACACATTAAAATGGCCTATATCATTATTGTTCTGGTCTTCCAGGAAGTTTTCCAATAAGGAGCAGCGGTCGCCAAAAACGTCTTTATAAAATTTTTTTACTGAAATAGCTTCCATCTTAGTGATTTGTAAAATTCAAATATGGGCAAAGGTAGGTGAAATCTTTACTTTTAGTATTTCATTTAAATTTATACTGCGGTTATAAACCGCTAAGATTAAGATACCAGTGGGGACATTTTTTAATTATTTACAAATTATTGAAGCATGTCTTGCTATTAGTTGCCACTTTCCATTTTTCTTCATCCAGATATTTGTGAAACGCCGTTTATAAATTTGTCCTGCTTTTGCAGCGGGTGTATCGTTTTTTGAAACAAGATTTTCATGTCCCATTGTGATCACTATGTTTTCCTGAAATTGCATTCTTTCAATAACTTTTTCATAAGTACTGTAGTCAATTATACCGGCCTTTTGGATTAGCAAAATAGAATCACGGGTTCCGGTTATTTCATTTCTTGGCGTATTAACCAAAAACTCCGGCGCCCAAATTTGTTTGAGTGTATTTGTGTCTCCATTTAAAATTGCCTTTGCCCCGGTTTGTTCTAAGGCTCTTATTTCAGTTTCAGCCCTTGCGTTGTCTTGTGCATAGATCGAAATTGCCGAAATTGAAAATGCGATTAGAAAAATATACTTTGTCATATTGCATGGTTTTTATTTAATTATAAGCTCTGATAAGATGAAATAATATGTCGTGCCATCACAAATCGTTTGCTGCAATCTAAGTTAGAATAAAAATTCAACAAAGATATGCCACCAACCAGGGCGTAGTTTATACTGCGGTTATAAACCGCTAAGATTAACAGACACCAGTCGCCTGCCTACGGCAGAAGACTGGCGCAGGTAGGATAAAAACCGGGGAAACATTTATGATGCTTCCCCGGCTAAAAATTATAAATAATTACAGCAGTCCTGTTTATTATTTTTCTTTCACATCATCGTTGGAAATATCCCTTATGCAAATAAATTTGCCGTTACGCTTTTCCCATACCGCCATATATTTACCTGTGTATACAACCTTACCCGATGCATCTTTAGTAGTAATCTTACCAGTTTCAGTAACGGTGTTTTCATCTCCAAACACATCTATAACATCATAGGCAACAGTGGCACCTTTAGTTTTTTTCGCAAGGCCTGCAGCAACATCTTTTCTTATAGCATCTTTACCCACCAGCATAGGTTTATTATTACCCATGCTCACCGCATCATCCGAATAAAAGGCCGCTACTGCATTTGTGTCACGGGCATTATCGGCTACCGCCCAACTGCTTTCCAAACCCTGTATCTCTGCTTTTAATTTTGCCATATCCGGCTTGGCAGCTTCCATTGGCGCTGCGGCAACCTCAGTAGTTTTGGCATCGGTACCAGCTTTGTCAGCAGCCTCGTTATTACAACTAATAACCAAACCCGATAAAGCCACACAAACCGTTGCTAATTTAAAATGATTCATTTTTTTTCTGTTTATTTGTTTATTGCCTACTCTGTAAGGTTTTCGGCTTCCCCGTTTATTTTTATTATCGGTTAATAAGTAATCATCGGTTTATCAGCAACGATGGTATCGCAGCATTACATTGCAATTATCCGTTGCTCTGTAAAAATGGGTACAAAATTCAGTGTAAACAGGTAAAAGCAATCTTCAAAAAGCAGGTTAGCCTGCAGGGGTATAGATAATAGTAGTGGGAACAAAGTAGTAACTCTTTTCCATATTCTTCAATGTATTTTTTAAAAGATAGTTTTTATTACCACCAGGGTTTGGTAACAATATATGCAAAGCACTTTTCTGCAGCGGGGTTTTACAGTTACAGTTTTAGCAGGTTAGGGGAGTTGTGTAAAAACCCCGCTGGGACGGGAAAAAAATGCTTTTTTGTTAAAGTATTTAAAGGCTATTCGTTGTTGGTCAATAGGCACAACAAAGCGTCGGCTAAAAAAACTTTTGTTAGCAGGCACCACTTAAATACTTTATCATTTGTATTTCCTTAGATTAAAAATTCCCCAGGCTGCAAGCAGAATTTCTCCAGTAAGACCCACTAAAAAAACAGGCGAAGGGATGCCGTCGAAAAGAATACTAACTAATCTGCCAAATGCAAGACCAGACATAAACAATACATTCGATAGTGTTGCTGCAATCCAGAATCCGGGTTTAAAAATTCCAACAGTCCAAAATATAGTCATAGCAATATACAGACCCATTAAGGCCCTGAATATGCCTGATAGCTCTATGTTTTCGAATTTAAAGTGAAATATATTTTCAAGAAATCCACACGGTAATAAACCATAAGTTAGCGCTACAGGAACAATGATAACAATTGATATTACTAAGTGAAGATTTTTAAATTTCAAAGCTTGTCTCTTAATTGTTGATTTTGCAAAAGTAGTCGATAGGCTTCGGTAATTAGAGCGTTTAACGTCAAACTGCCAAGATTAATAGACACCAGTCGCCTGCCTGCGGCAGAAGACTGGCGCCAGTGTGGGTTCGTGCTACTGTTTTGCAGGCATTGCTTCTATAACGTGTATTTCGTTTCCATCAGGGTCTTTAATCATCAATAGTTTTCGCACCGTAGGGCATTCTGTCAATAATGGGTTGCTTGTATTTGCCTGACTTGTAATCGCTGCTCACTTCCATAAGCCTCTTCAGAAAAGCATCCATAGAAATTACCATAAAACCTAAGTGTACAAAACCTACATGTCCTGGTCCTGAAGGTACGTCACTGATAACTTTAGTGGTGTCGTTGACCCACTGTGATAAATGGAGTTCAATACCCTCACCAACTCTCAACCATTTTACAATGTATTGAGGGCTTGGAGGAAAGGGATACGGTATAGTGTCTGCCTGAAAGACTTTGGTGTAAAAATCTACACTACTTTCCAAGTTCTGTACATCCAATAAAGTATGGTTATACCAGGCAGTACTTTTTTGTGCAATCGCAAAGGATGCGATAAAGAAAAGGAGTAGAAGGAGGAAAGACTTTATCATTGGTTTATATTTTTCTTACAAAGTGAAGCAGAAGCATGAGACTGGCGCCAGTGGGTAATGTGTCGTGCCATCACAAGCCGTTTGCTACAATCTAAGTTAGAATAAAAATTCAACAACGATATGCCACCAACCAGGGCGTAGTTTATGCTGCGGTTATAAACCGCTAAGATTAATAGACACCAGTCGCCTGCCTACGGCAGAAGACTGGCGCCGGTTGGGATAGCAGCTTTTCTCAACTCACTCTTAAAGTCCTTTTATCAAAAACAAGTCCTGCTAAAACTATAAAATTAATTACAGAAAAAAATCCTAATAATCCATTAAAAATTGGATTGCTTTCATCTTTATACTCGCTAATAACCAAAGTGTCAACTATATAGTAAATTAAAAAAACAGAGCTAATTAAAGTCAGGATTAATGCTAATAAGAAAGTAATATTACTTTTTGTTTTCTTTTTTATGTTTTCATAAGCTGTCAAAACAATAAAGGTCGTTATACAAAAAACAAAAAGTAAATAATCTGTCTTTTTAAAATTAGAACTATGTCCAGCTGCACCAACAAATATTGAAGCTATGAATGCAACTATTGGAACTAATAATAAACCAGTTCTGAAAATTATTGATGATATTCTAAAAACATATTTCATTAGTCAGGAAATAATTAACTTTTAAAACAGGTTTTTGTAGTGGTAAAAAACAATACTTTGTATCAACCGAATTATTGTTCAGCAAAACCGTAAAAAAGACTAAAAATTTATTTGGTTTTTTACACAGTTTCATGTTGCTCAGTTCAGTGATTTATTTTCAGAAGTCAGCTATTAATTGCTAAGTCTTTCTACCATTAATTAGTTAATAGCTTTTATACCTCAAGGTTCAGAGATTAACTGATAGAAATAATCTGAAAGGGTTTGCTTTTTATTCTTTAAAAGGTTAACATATACTGTAAATAATACTACATGCTGTTATCCCCATTGGTTCATTGTTTATTAGAACTGAACCTTTATCTGCACGAAGAGGCTCTGCGTTATTCACAAAAAAAGTCCATGCGTCAGTTTCAATTACCTTTATCAGAGATGACTCTGTTTCTTTTCTAGTTTCTAACTTTCTAAGTTCTGGGTGAAAAGACAAGCCATGAAAATCTGGTGAGATAATTCCCGAAAGCTGTTGTTTTAGATTTGAATTTTCTTGAGATAAGCCTTGCAAATTCAGATAAAACTTCATGAGAAGGAGGGATTTTCACTTCCTCGATACCAACCGGGTCTGTTATTTCCGCTCTAATGTCTCTACTATCTTTAATGTGATAACATTATCTAAGGCTTCTTTGATACAAGGCTTACGAGTTCTTCTTGTGTTTTCCAAAATCCCGTCAAGGTGGTTATCTTCTAATACTTTATCATGGAATACTTTTCTCTTTTCTTGTAAGGCAGAGTTCTTTGTCAGAATATCTTGCCAAATATGCTATCATTGTCTTTAATAAACGCTAATACCGGAATTTTTTTCTTTTACCGCATAATCATACTACTTTTTCTGTCCAGCTTTTACCATCTGTATCCAAACTTCCCCATATTGACCGGCTAGGAATCAAGACGTAATAATCTGTTTTATCAATAAAAAAGAAATAGTTTTCCATCCTCTGTCATCCACTGGGGGTTAAAATTTTTCCATTCCCACAGGAATATGTCGAGGCAGAAAAAGTAAAGCTCCATGTTATCTTTGGCTTTTCTTCTTCGATGAAGATCACTTATAAGTCGAACTTATAAAAATTCTTTGATATTTTGGTCTAAGCATTGTAAAGAGATTATCCTTTGGAGTTAATTGATGTTTGTTTAATATTGTCTGGGCAACTTATAAATATACGCAAGTTCAAAACTCAGCGTTTTCTACAAGTTTGATTAATAAAGTTATACATAAAAAGCAATATCCGCCATGGTTGAAGACACGAAATCCATGGCGAAGGAAAACCCCGCCGGGCCGAATAA
>CAWJAG010000028.1:0-22297 GCA_963840755.1 uncultured Chitinophagaceae bacterium
AACCTTGCCCGCCGCAAATTTGCCCTTGCAGATAAATTACAATCTGCATCCATTAATAATACACCTGTTGATGTTTTTTATCCGGGTAAAATATATTTTTAAAAGGAAGTGCTTCAGGTATATTTAATGATTCCGCTACACTTAATTTATCTAGCTTTACTCTCAGTAATTTTCTATTTGAGGTAGACAGCGATTCATTTGCTTTAGCTAATCCTAGATACAGATTTTTATAATGGTATGAGAATAGCCACACAAATGCTGCCAACTGCCACACAAAGGGCTAGCACCATCCGTTCATTTGCTTTTACAAGTTAATCATACAGGGGCAGATTCACTAAATGCTGTTACCGCATTAGCAAGTAATGCTTTTATTGACGGCGCTGGATATACTGGTACATTCAACGGCTTTCAAAATAACATGAGCATTACGGACAGTGCGAGGGGCGATATTGGAACCATAACCGGGTATCCGTAACAACATAAATATGTTTAGCAGCAATAGCAACCATGTAACCGGAAATGAATATGGTCATTAGGGCAGCATGGGTGGCTTTTTAGATACATTGGGAAACAGGCAGCTAAATGGCAATGCCTATGGTATCTTTCTTAATAATATAAATATAGCTGCCCCCGGAAGAAACTATGCTTACTATTCTAATAAAGGCCGCAACCGTTTTGGTGATTCAACTTTAATTACTGACCAGTTTGTTACTGCGCCCCGTGCAATTTTAGATGTAAATTCAACCAGTGCAATGATTATCCCCTCGGGAAATACTGCACAGCGGCCTGTAACTGGTGTTGCTGCTATGTTGAGGAATAATACTGACATTCTTTCTCCCGAATTTTTTGATGGTGCTGCATGGCAGCCACTATCAACCGGGCCAGGCGAGTCCAAATATTGATGCCCTTACTAATAAAGTAAATCTTGTAAGGGGCTTACCATTAAGTGATACAATTTTTTATAAAACACAAAGCAGGCAGTTTGTTTTCAGTGACAGGAATACCAATACAAATAGTTTGGGTTCTGATTTTCCTGTAGAGAGTTTCGGTGGCAAGTTTACTTTTAAGAGTACTGCCTCGCAAAGAAGCGATACCCTTATTGGAACGGTGTCAGTGTAAATATCGTTTATGAAGCAGATAACATACGGCCAACACTGTTTATACTTCATTAAGTACTTCAGCTGTTATCAATCCAAAAGCAATGCAAAAAAGCGACCAGGTATCAGGCATAGCCAATACAGTAATACATGCAGGTAACGATTCTGCACAAATTGTAATTGGAATATCCAACATTGCCCGCAACAGTGGCAATGGAAAATCTGGTTCAATAACAGGTATCCAAAATGTGGTAAGGATACAAAATGGTAATGCCAATAATACCGGTGACTTAATAGGATTTAGAAACGTAATGGGAAGAACCGGTGCAACAGCCGGAAGAGTAACAGGTAATGTGTATGGATGGCTGGGTACAGTTAGTGGTTTAGCTACAATGTCGACGGTTCTGTTTACGGAATTTTTATTAATTCTGTAACAGGTGCTGCTGCAAGAAAAAACTTTGCTTATTATTCAAACAAAGGGTTGAAGGATACGTGTGATTCGCTATTGGTTACAGACGGCGCATCCATTACTCCCCGGGCAGTATTGGATGTAAACAGTACCAGTGCCATGATACTACGGGGAGGCAGAATATTATACCGGCCTGCAACAGCAGTAAACGGAATGGTAAGATATAATACAGCAAATGGCGGACATATCGGAAACCTTCAATAGTGCTGCATGGTCGGGAACTATTAAAGGTGGTATTGGTATCGACCCACCAAACATCCCGGTAAATTCAGGCATTACAACAAGTTTTGCATTTACCGGGGCAACGGTTGGCAGTGTGGTATCAATATCGCCTGCTACCGCCCCACCAAAACGGAATTATTATTGCATGGGCAAGAGTAAGTGCTGCTAATACTATTGAAGTACGGTTTGAAAATAATTCAGGGGCTACAATAATCCTCCTTCAATAAGTTATAACATACGGGTTATACAATAATTTGTTTTGAAATTTAGCATATAAAAGCTGGCAGTTACTGCCAGCTTTTATATTTTTACTATACAACTTATTCATTATGAAAAAAAAGACGGCTTTCAAAAATGTTTTAGCTATTATCAGCTTTGTATCCGTGGGTTGCTTAAGTAATTGTGATGCAATGGCACAACAGAAAAAAGCGGAGTAAACCCTGCTACCCCCGCTAATAAAACACCAACTGGTAACGGCAACAATTCTGAAGCAGGGAAGCTACAGGCCATCACAGAAATAAGTCGATGACTGCTAATGCACCTGCAAATAATAATCAACCACCCCTCCTGTATTTTTTTCGGCCGGGGGGCCGGCATTTATTACAGATAGTATTGAAAACGATATAAAAAACGGGTTGCAGCAGTGGCAGGTACCCGGCCTGGCTATCGTTATTATTAAAGATGGAAGAGTTGTATTGCAAAAAGGATATGGCAACACTGCAATTAAAGATGGACAGCCAGTAGATGCGAACACTTTATTTTTTATTGCAAGTAACAGCAAACTATTTACAGGTACGGCATTAGCCCATTAGAAAATCTTGAAAACTTCCCCTAAATGATAAAATAACAAAATATTACCCCAATTTTAAATTGTATGATAAAACATCAACCGAATTAGTCAGCATCAGGGATATGCTGAGCCATCGCATCGGCACTAAAACATTCCAGGGAGATTTTACTTTCTGGAACACCAACCTCAGCCGTGATGAAATAATGAACAGGATGCAATACCTGAAACCTGTTAATCCCTTCCGCCAGGATTATGGCTATTGCAACAGTTGTTTTTTAACAGCCGGACAGATTATCCCGAAAGTAACAGGCAGGCAGTGGGAGGATTTTATTACCGATAGTTTATTAAAACCATTGGCTATGAATAATTCTTATGCCCTCTCAAATGGTATTGAGAAAAAGCAAAGCAATATTGCAAAACCTTATACAACAAGCTTTACCAATAAACTAACGCAGGTGCCATGATGTGTGGGATAACCTTGGCCCCGCAGCCAGCATAGTAAGTAATGTTAACGACCTTTCTCATTGGTTGCAATTTCAATTAGATAGCGGCCGCTACCAGGGAAAAACAATAATGCCCTGGCAAGTGCTGCAAAAAACAAGGGATGTAAATGTTATTACCGGCAGCAGAAAATCATCCCTCTACCCTGTTTATTTCCGTGGTTATGGCCTCGGGTTATTTGCAGCCGATTATTATGGCAAACAAATTTACTGGCATACAGGTGGTGCCGCAGGTATGGTAAGTAATGTTTGTTTTGTACCAGAAGAAAAACTAGGCATTGCTATTTTAACGAATAACGATAACCAGAATTTCTTTGAAAGCCTTCGTTACCAGATCTTAGATGCTTATCTCGGTGTGCCCTATGTAAACCGAGCCTGCAGCAACTAAGCGGATTTAATAAAGAAATGAGTCAGCAGGTTAAAGAAATTAACGATTGGAAAATGATTGTTGAAAAAGTAAAAAACCAGCCAGATACCGCAAGCAATGGCAAAGACCCTTATGCCGGAACATACTCTAATAAGTTATACGGAACTATCTCTATTACAAAAGCAATAGCCAATGGTTATTTGATAAAATTCAATTCCCATCCTGATTTAACAGCTACCCTGCAATCGCTGGGTGGTGGCGAAGACTGGTTGCTTGAATATAATAATATTGAGTTTGGTGTTTTTAAAACGAAATTTAAAATCGTAAATGGAAAAGTAATTTCAATAGATATTAAAGCAAATGATTTTGTGGAGTATGATGTTTATACATTTATCAAAAACGCATCATCAAAGTAATTAAAAAAGCCTACCGTTTAAAACGGGACGGCTTTGGTTGCGACAATATGCCATTCATCAACGTTGTTTAATAATCTTCTTCACCCCTATCCTCTTTCCGGCGGTGTTCATTACTTCCACCAATATATTCCTGCGGGCAAACGGCTTATATCAACATCAATCTTTGATAAGAAATTGCAGTAACCAATCCACGGCTATACACTTTTGCCCCCTTATCATCATAAACAATTACAGATACTGCTTCATTAGCAGAATTATAAAATCTTACCTGAACTCCCGTTGTTTGGATTGGGATATACATACAAATTATCTGATGCCTGGCCACTTACTATCAAATCGGCTGATGTTGCAACACATCCATTCGGGTCTGTGTACACAACACGGTAAGTTCCAAATGATCTACTGTAAGGTTTGATAATGCACCCGATGTAACCCCTGACATTAATTGCCCATTTTTAAACCATGCAAAACTACCGCCACCAGGGTTAGCTGTTGTTGAAATAGTTAATGACTGTGCCGGTAATAGTGCCGCAGGGCGGGAAGCTGTTACTGTTATTGTTGGCAACGGATTTACAAACAAACTGGCTGCGCCGGATGTTACTGTTGTACACAAGCCAATTACTTTTACCCTGTATGTATTCGTATTCATACTTACAGCAGTATTCGGTAATGACAGTGATGCCGTAGTTGCCCCGGATATTGCCGCCCATGCACTGCCATTCCACTGCTCCCACTGATAGCTTACTGCATTGGTTGATACCACACTAAATACAGCAGGAGAAGTTGCACATACTGTTCTCGTAGCAGGTTGTGTGCTTATTACTGGCAATTGCCCATCAAGCACTGTTATATTAAATGTACAAGATGAGCTATTACCACAAGCATCTGTAGCGGTAGAGGTAACGGTAGTAGTTCCTAAAGAAAATACAGAACCTGATGCCGGAACAGAAACAATAGCTACAGCTCCGCTGCAATTATCAGTTGCAGTTGGAGTAAAGTTTACAACGGCGGTACAAGAACCAATAGGTGTTGAAACTGTTATATTAGCCGGGCAGGTAATTACCGGTGCTGTTACATCATTTACTGTAATAATCTGTGTACACAATGCAGAGTTGCCGCACACATCAGTTGCTTTGTATGTTCTTGTTATGATAAATTTATTTGCACAGGTTTGGTTATTTATTACATCGCCTATATGTGTCACCGTTACTGCACCACCACAATTATCAGACAACCCCGTTATTGATGCAATATTTGGTACTGGTACGGCACTGGCACAACTAACTGTTATGGCCGCAGGGCAGGTAAGTGTTGGTGGGGTTATATCGTTTACTGTTATTGTTTGTGTGCAATCTGTAAAATGATCAGCAAGATCTATGGCACGGTAAGTTCTGGTAATGGTAAATCTATTGGCACAAGTTTGTGCACTTATCACATCACCAACATGCACTACAATTACACCGGGGCAATTATCTGTTGCTGTTACTGATGCAGTATTTGGGGCTGGCACAGCACTGGCACAGTTTACTGTTACGGGAGCAGGACAAGTAATAGCCGGTGACTGATTATCTGTTACAGTTACCGTAAATGTGCAAGTAGGCCCCGCAGTACTTGTGGCAGTAACAGTTGTTGATCCCACAGGAAAGAAAGAACCAGATGCAGGTGAGGTGGTAATGGTACCGCAGGAACCAGTTGTAGTTGGTGCAGGATAAGTTACAACAGCTCCACATTGATTCGGATCATTAGAAACAGAAATATCTGCCGGGCAGGCAATGGTACAGGTAACACAAGCTAAACATTGCACAGTAGTAGTACGGCAAGTACTCTGACTGCCACAACCCGGTGTATTCCAATGTGCATATATAGTACCGGTAAATGTATTGGCAAATGTGAGTGCTGTAGTGCCCGAGGCAAGCACCGGGCCGGATGGACTGCCTGAATGAATAGTTATAACATCAGTGGGTACGCTGCTGGTAAACTGTAATGTTTGCCCGGCAACTGCGCCAGAAATAGTAGAATACTCACCTGCAAAAGAGCAGGTTGAAATTGTAACAATATTACCAGCTGTACTAATTACAGCACTCCCAAAGGAAGAAGTATTGGTACATGGAAGAATATCTGTATCTGTTGCAGAATTATTTGCCGGGTTAGGATCTACATAACCTCCAATAAGAACGGATGCCGTATTCACCAAATTAGCAGTTGCAGCGAGTGAAATATCTGCGGCCACTGTAAAAGTAGCTGTGCTTCCCACAGGAAAGTCAATCATCACATTAATATTACCAGTACCATTGATAGGTCCTGTTGCTCCACCAACATAACTAACCGCCCATATTGCGTTTGTGATTTCCGGTGGCAGGTTATCAATTACCGTTTTTTCAGCCAATGCATCAGGTCCATTATTAGTAACTGCTATAATATATGTAGTGGTGCTGCCAGGAATATAAGTTGTAACCCCATTTGTTTTAGTGATTGACATATCAGCTGTCTTAGGAGTATCGGTATCAGTAGCTGAATTGTTTGCAGGATTAGAATCTGTAACTCCACCGGGTACTGTTACCGTTGCAGTATTAACCAGGTTTGTTGTTGCTGTGGGTGAAATATGTACATTTACTACAAACCTTGCCTTAGCGCCAACTGGCAAATCTACTAACACATTAATATTACCCGAACCACTTGCAGGTCCTGATCCGCCGCCGGGATAAGTAACCGTCCATGTAGCACTGGTAATTTCCGGAGGTAAAATGTCTGTTATGGTGGCTCCTATTACAGCAGAAGGCCCGTTATTGGTAGCTTCAACTATATAAGTATGCCCGTTTGAGCCGGGTGTATATGTAGTAACAAAATCAGTTTTGGTAATAGAAAGGTCTGCGGTCTGGGTCCAGCCGGCATACCCCGTAATAAAAATGAATAATAATAAGAGCAAGTAGATTTTTTTCATACAAGTTTGATTTAAAGTTTAAAAGGGAAGCCGGGTTGTGATATTTTAATTACAAGCACTAAAATATAACCACTATCGAAAGCAGAATGCTTCTAATAACAGATGCAGTAAACTGTTTGACAGCCGATAAAATGAGATGGATAAGTGAGAGAAAAAAAATGGATGGAATATCTCCTGATTACTAATACAGTGGCAAAAGGAATAGTTAATAATTATTTCTGGAGAATTGTGGCTTATGAAAGCTATACTTTCACCTATTATAAACAAGAAAGGAATAGCTGTTTGCTATCCCTTTAAAAATTAGTTTATTTCTTCCAACCATCTTTCAATGTAACAGTGCGGTTAAAGATTAATTTATCTGAAGAAGAATCCTTATCCAAACAATAGTACCCTTTGCGGATAAACTGAAAACGGTCTGCTATTGTAGCAGTTGCCAGTGATAGTTCAGCAAAGCCTTTTACCACTTTCAAACTATCGGGGTTTATATACTCTTTAAAATCCCCTTCTTCGCTGGAGGGATCTTCCACTTTAAATAACCGGTCATATTCCCTTACTTCCACTTCCAGTGCATCAGCTGCATTTACCCAATGCAAAGTTCCTTTTACACTAATGCCAGATGTATCCGAACCACTTTTGCTTTCCGGAATATAAGTGCAGTGCAGTTCCGTAACATCTCCAGCTGCATCTTTTATTACTTCCTCACATTTTATAATGTAAGCAGATTTCAAACGGACCATTTGTCCTGGTGCAAGACGGAAATATTTTTTTGATGGGTTTTCCATAAAGTCATCCCTTTCAATAAAAATTTCATTGCTGAGAATAGCATTTCCCTTGTACCACCATTTTCATCTTCGGGATTATTCTCTGTGCTTAACGTTTCAATTCCACCGGGATGATTAGTGATAACAATTTTAACCGGGTTAAACACCACCATTCTTCTCAATGCAATTTTATTCAGGTGTTCCCTTACACAAAATTCAAGCAACCCAATCTCTGCAATGTTCTCCCTTTTTGCAATACCGATCCTGTCGCAAAAATCCCTGATACTTGCCGGTGTGTATCCCCTTCTTCTTAATCCACTTACGGTTGGCATTCTTGGATCATCCCAGCCGCTTACATGGTTTTCTGTAACAAGCTGCAATAACTTCCGTTTGCTCATTACAGTGTAATTAATATTCTTTCTTGCAAATTCGTATTGGTGCGATGGGTATATTTCTAATTTCTCAATCAGCCAGTCATATAATTCCCGGTGGGGAACAAACTCCAACGTACAAATAGAATGTGTTATTTCTTCAATTGAGTCGCTTTGGCCATGTGCAAAATCATACATGGGATAAATGCACCACTTATCTCCTGTTCGGTGGTGGTGTGCATGTTTAATACGATAAATAATCGGATCCCTCATGAGCATATTGATATGTGCCATATCTATCTTTGCCCTAAGTGTCCTGCTTCCATCAGCAAATTCACCGTTCTTCATCCTGATAAATAAATCCTTATTCTCTTCAATGCCCCTGCTACGGTATCCACTATCTCTTCCAGGTTCTGTAGGTGTGCCTTTCATAGTGGCCATTTCTTCACTGGAACTTTCATCTACATAAGCAAGGCCTTTATCAATTAGTTTATGGGCATATTCATACAACGTATCAAAATAATCGCTGGCATACCGTTCATTCTTCCATTCAAAACCCAGCCATTTTACATCTTCCTTAATACTATCTACATATTCTGTTTCTTCTGTTACAGGATTTGTATCATCAAACCGGAGGTTTGTATAACCGGGATATTTTTTGGTAAGGCCGAAGTTTAAACAAATAGTGGTAGCATGGCCTAAATGCAAATAACCATTTGGCTCCGGTGGAAAACGGGTAACAATACTTTTGTATTTTCCTTCTTTTAAATCAGTCTCAATAATTTCTTCCAGGAAATTAAGGCTGCGTTCGTCTTTTCTTACTTCTTCTGACATAGTTTGCAAATTTACGGAAATACACCCTTTGGCCGAAACCAATACTAGTTATGACTTAAATAATTATGCTGACATTTATACATCCATGTACTGACGTAATCCGTTAATTTAGCAGTACGCATTTCAACTATGGCAGAAAGCAACAATAACCTGTTTTATTCCCGCCTTCCGGCAAATGAACTTTCATTGTCTGATTTGCTTTCAGAAGAACATCTTTTCTATAAAGTGCCCGATAACTGGCATGTAATTATTACAGATGTAAAAAACAGCACACAGGCAGCATTGGATGGCCTGCACCAGACAGTAAACCTTGTAGCCACAGGCAGCATTGTAGCTGCTTTAAATACTGCTTATAAAGAAAATATTACCATCCCTTTTTTCTTTGGTGGCGATGGGGCAACTTTTATAATCCCCCCTACCCTTTTAGAAAAAACTTTGCTGGCATTAAGGCAACACCATAGAAATGTACTGGAGAGCTTTAATCTTGATTTACGGGTAGGTCATGTACCTGTAACGGATTTGTATGCAGAGAAACATGAATTAAAAATCAGCAAACTTAAAGCTTCACAAATATTAAATATACCTGTGTTAATTGGTGATGGCCTTTCATTTGCCGAAAAAATAATTAAGTCTGATGACCCCCCATCTGCAAACGAAATAACTGAAACACCGTATAATCTTGACATGAGTGGCATGCACTGCCGCTGGGATAAAATAAAACCCCCTGCTACCGAATTTGAAATAATAAGCCTGCTGGTAATTGCCGCAAACAGCAACCCACAGCCAGCCGTATTCAGGAAAGTGATGAATGCTATTGATGAAATCTATGGCAAGCCGGAACAACGTAAACCCATCAGCATAGATAAACTCAGGATAGTTGCCACCCTTGAAAAAATTGGGGCAGAAATGAGGACAAGGTTTGGAAAGTTTAACCTTATCTACTTAGTTAAAACATGGGGAACAGCACTTATTGGGAAAATATACTTCAAAACAAAAAAAGGTAAACAATATTTATACAAACTGGTTGATATGTCGGATACATTGGTAATTGATGGTAAAATTAATACGGTAATTACCGGCACCGCAGCCCAACGGGAAAAATTAAATGCTGCATTACAGCAAATGGAAAATGAAGGGCATATCCTGTATGGTATGCATATCAGCAATGCATCTGTTATGTCATGCTATGTACGGAATTTAGAAGATGACCATATACACTTTGTAGATGGTGCCGATGGTGGCTATACAAAAGCAGCCGGTGTCCTTAAAAAGAAAATCGCATCGCTCAAAAAATAAAAAATCAGAATCCTTTTTTAGGTTGCTGCTGCCCCCCTGCCCCTATTACCGATGAGCCGTACACTTTTATTGTTGACTTTATAAAATCTTTTTCATCTGCCTTATAAATATTGTCAACATACTTTTGCGGGTTGCGGTCAATATAAGGGAACCAGGTACTATGTATTTGTATCATTATCCTATGGCCTTTTTTAAATGTGTGCAACACATCCTGCAAAGGCACATTTACATCCGTTACTTCACCGGGAACAAAAGGTTCTGGCTTTTCAAAACTGTTTCTGAACCTGCCCCTGAACACTTCGTTTCTTACTAATTGCTGATAGCCGCCCATTTTAATATTCTTAGGGTTATGCTCATAATCAGGATGGTTATCGGGATACACATCAATCAGCTTCACTACAAAATCTGCATCTGTACCACTCATAGCTACTTTTAGTTTCGCTAATATTTCTCCGGCAAGTGTTACTTCATCCGTCAATACATCTGTTTCAAATGTAAGTACATCAGGCCTTGTTGATGCGTGCCCGTTGGTCATCACTCATAAAATTGCGGGGGGTAAATGTCAAGCCCTTCTGTTTGTGAGGTATAAGGAACAGGCTTTGCAGGGTCGCTTATATATTCAAATACGGCGGAATTATTTGCCGGCTGATTGATGGTAAGTTTTCCGTTTTCTTCAAACCGAAGTTGCACTGTGCTGCTTCTTTAGGTGGCCATACATCAAATTTTTCCCATTTCTTTTTTCCGGTGTTAAACATATACGCCTCGGGTAAATTATCAGGGCCTTTATCTTTCAGGTGATGCGAGAAAAAAGCAAATTCAATTTCTTTTTGAAAAAAGGCATTAACACTGTCGCCAAAATATAAATGGTTATGAATAGCTTTTGTTGCGGTATCAGCCCAGTCGCCATGACCCCAGGGGCCCATTACAATTGTATTTTTTGCACCGGGTGTACTTTTTTCAATTGTTTTGTAAATATTCAATGGCCCATATAAATCTTCTGCATCAAACCAGCCACCAACAGTTAATACAGCTGGTTTAATATTTTTAAGATGCGGCAACAAGCTTCTTTTTTGCCAGAATGTATCGTAGTTAGGATGGTCAATAATCTGCTGCCAGAAGAAATTGTCTTTATGGTATTTCTCGGTAATATTTTTTAACGCACCTTTTTTTAAATAAAAATCGTATCCATTTTTTGTGGGATTGCCATAGAAACGCATTATTTCCGGCATAAACCAATCATTTCTGGTGGTATCTTTTTTTTGATAACCGAATACGGCAAATGCGGCTGTATAACTTTCAAGATATGCTCCCATGTGGTGAAAGTCATCAAAGAAAAAATCAGATACAGGTGCCTGTGGTGATACTGCTTTTAATGCAGGGTGTGCATCGGGCAATGAAGCAGCAGAATAAAAACCGGGATAAGAAATACCGAATATACCTACCCTGCCATTATTCGTTTTCAAGTTCTTAACCATCCAGTCAATACTATCCCAGGTATCTGAACTTTCATCAATTGCTTTTTTATTTTTAGGGTCATTGCCGGGTATGTTGGGTGTCATGTTATCAAATACCCCATCACTCATATACCTGCCCCTTACATCCTGGAAAACCAGTATGTACCCATCCCTGATATAAAGAGGAGATGGATGGTTGTATGTTTTATAGTTGCCATAACTAGATGCATTATAACAAGTCCTGTTCATCAGTACAGGATAGGTTTTCGACTTATCTTTTGGCATATATACCAGGGTAAAGAGTTTGGCACCATCCCGCATGGGTATCCGGTATTCAAACTTGTCGTAATGCTGCCGCATATATAAAGAATCACTATCAACGGTTTGCCCAATTGCCGGTGCAGCAAATAATATAGAATGGCAATAACAGCCTGAATAATTTCATATCAAAAAAATTTAAAGAGCCAAACTACTAAATATTCCCGTTAGCTGAGGCAAATTATAAAGCCCTGTATCTGTTTTAAACCAAGGGTATTCTGTAAGTATCGGGAGCCATTGATGAAAGAACTAAGATAAGGGTTTACTATAGTTTCTGCTGTTGGTTCTCTTGCCTGCGCTGCTTTACCTGCACTCAAGACACAACAGTGGCGTACTTCTTTTTGGGGAACACAAACAACGGCAAAAATACCAAAAACATGGTATAAAGAAACCGCTGGCTATTATTAACCAACGGCTTATAAATTATTTTTTCTTGGCGGTAACGAATGGCTCATTACCCATTACCAACGCCATTAAGTACTGATGCTATGTAAAGATTTTTTGCTGTAGGAAATTTCTTACAAGCATCAAGCAATTTGTTTTTCTTTTCTTTGTATTTTTCTTTTTCAAAAAGATAGAGGAAAAAATACGGGACAATACTATCACTATTGTCATACTTTTCTAAAAGCCGTTTACAGTCTTTTTCAGAAAATTTTTCACCATAAATTATATGCTGAAAATATTTTTTCCAAAAAATTAATTCAATATTAGTAGGATAATGGCTTAGCCCTAAATCTAAAATTTTTTGATACCTATTGCCACCAATAATGCTATAGTCTTCAGGAATGTCTTCAGGAATACTAAACTCAAAAGCAAAGCTCCAATAAAGAAATGCTAAATTGATATAACTATCAGGTAAAGCAAAAGATTCATTATTTACTATTTCGTTTTCATAGTGTTTAATAGCTTCAATATATTCCTTGTTTATATCTTTTATTAACGCTGTTTCCATTTTCAAATTTTTATTTGGGAATACTATTTACCCCGTTCTCCTTAGTCTTCCTTCCTTTCAGAAAAATTAAATCTTTAGGGTTGTTGTAATGAGTTTGCAACTCATTACTGAAAATCTTTTATAAAAATACTAATTCCAGTAATCCGCATCTTTTTGCAAAAAAAAAATCCTTTGCACTGCTGTATAAATAATGTTCTGCCTTTTCTACAATACCTGCTTCCACAGGATTCTGATGCACATAATTCATTTTCTGAACAACAAACGCCGGACTATACAATTCCATTGGCTGGTTATCCTGCCGCCAAAACTGATTGTCGCTATTTCTGCTATTCTTTTCGCCTTGCTCTTTAAATATACGCAGCAACCAATCTCTGCGGCTTTCCTGCTTATTTTCTGCTATTGCTTTTATTAACTGCTTACTGGTGAATTTTTTGAAATCCCGCAACACATCACTCAGGTTTTCATTCTTTGCAGATACTATCAGATGTAAATGGTTACTCATAATACACCAGCTATGTACCAATAACCCTTTCTCCTTTTGACAAAACCGTACACTATCCAAAACTATATCACAGTAATCTTTTCTTGTAAATACGTCTGCCCATTCTACTACGGCAAATGTTATAAAATGAATTGCGGCCTGGTTTCTTATTTTGTAGCCTCCTTCACTCATATCTTTTTACTAAAGATAAAAGTTTGACGGCTTTTAGCAAAGCCGATGGTTAGACACAGTCTAACCACAACAACCCTATAATTTTATTTTTCTTTATTGGGTAGAAGACTAAGGAGAACGGGGGCTGCTTAGCCCCCGCATCTCCAGCCCAAAGCTGTAGTAGTGCTGTTCGCTTATTAAAGAACCCCACCTACCTTAATCCTTGGAATATTTTAGCATTATCCTTATTAACTAGTTCTAAGTAGCAATCTTTCTCAACAAAATAAATCCTACCATCTTGCCTATTCAAAAAACTAATTTTTTGATTGGTAATATTACAATTTGAGCAAGCCTTATACTCTACTTTAAAGGTGTCACTTAATGTCAGATCATATCTGCCTTCTTTTACTTTCTTAAGATTAAACTCCATATCAACATCAGCCAAAAATCTGTCATCATCCAAAGCAATGGTCGGCATTCTTTTAAACTCTATTCCTTTATGTTCTCTAGCAAATTCATTTGACTCAAGAACATGGAACAATAACAAGCTATTTTTTTTGTTTGAAATTTGAATAGTTGCTTCACCGGGATAATTCAATATAATACAATTTTTAAAATCAAATTCTATAGTGTGGTTTCGCAATTCCATGTTCTCATAATAAAAGGTGTCTCTTTGTTCTGTTTTTACATAAAAATATTGCACTCCATGAATATGAGAGTATACTTTCCCTTCCTGAGATAAAGGGCCAGTATAATCTGCCCATACCAATATTGGTTCTTCTTCCGACCCAAAGTTTAGCAATACAGCTTTATCGGTGATACTTGTTGGGCGTCGCAAAGTATCTGCGTTGATTTTATCTTTCATATCTGTTTGTACATTTGTGCAACCAAGATTAAATGATAAAGAGGACAGGAGCATAATAAAAAGTTTTACCATCTTACAAGTTTAGAGTTAGATAATTAATTCTTCTTTGGCTTTGGTGGCCAAGGCAAAGCCGAAGGCGACGGAGTTAGTTTAAAACTAACGACTTCTTAAAAAAAATACCAACAACAAAAAACAAACTCTATCGAGTTTGATGCTTCGTTGCAAACGAAGCACAACAACCCTATACTTTTTATATTTATCAAAGAACGGAAGACTCAAGACAGCGGGGTCAACAGCATGCCACCTGCCAATCTGGTTATCATACATCCTTGCACCATAATCCAACCATTCTAACCCGCTGCCATCTGCCCATTCTTTTCGCTGCTCTTCTTTGCCGTTGTATTTGTACTAATCTGGTATATTACCTTTAACTAGACTCTTTAATTCCCATTTTGTAAAAATACTATCAGAGACCATTTTCATCTAAGTTTAACATGTTAACGGTGTTCCCATTACGACATAATCTCAGTATACCTCTCCTACTGGAAATTGAGTCTCCTAAAATTTTGCTGCTTATATTTAATTGCCAATATGATTCTTTATCTCTATACTTTTTAAATGAATCTAATTCTTCAAATAATAAATAAATACCGTTATATGGAGAAACGATTTTCCATAAATGAACCAAACCATTTTCTTCGTCCTTACTCTCCCACCTACTTCCTTCTACATTATTGGGGGTTCTAACCTTCCTCATATTAGACTCAATAATAGGAATCTTTACATACTCTCTAATTACATTTGCCGCCCTTCCATATTTACTCCCCTCAAATAGTCCTTTAAAAAAGTAAAAGTATAAAATGACTAATAAACACAAAATGAACGCAATAGATATGTAATTTATTTTTGCCTTTCTCATAAGTTATTCTTTTTGTGATTCACTACTTCGTCTTATAGTGTATTGGATTAGCCCTTCCTGAATAGTCAGTTGCCCAATTACACAAAGTTGGAAAAAGAGAAGCCCAACCTAAAGCTTTAGATGCAACTGAGCCTAAAACCCTTCCTCCAGTTATCCCATCAGCAGTTCCCACCACACCTGTTGTTGTGCTTATGTATGACATAGACTTTTGAAGTTCTTGGGCGTTAAGTTGGCTTGGGCTATAGCCTGTTGACACTTTTTTCTCTTTTACATATTGCACAGCACTTTTTAATGCCCCCAGCAAATCCGATTCTTTAAAAAATTTTGATGAAGATCCTGTAATAACGTTACTTGCGGTAAATCCTTTTAAAGGAGAGATACTGAATGTTTTAACTGTTGTAGTTAAATTTTGGCCCACTTTTTCCACTTGTCCACTTTCGTTAACAATTACTTTTGTCGTTCTATCAATAATCTCAGTCTGGGTTCCAGAAAAACTAATCCCTGTCAATTTACTGTAAATCATTATAGAATAAATTTTTGTTGTTGTGATAGTTTCTGTCACTACATCATCACCAGTTGGGCCATCCTTTCCATTCGGCTTTTTATCAGGTTCAAAATTGCTAATTATTGAATGACCCGTTTGGGAAGAAATTTGTCTTTTAGAAGTTATTACAAATTCTTCCTCTTTTTCCTTCCTCGCCTCCTCCCTATCATTATCCTCACTCCAATCATGTCTAAAACTATTCCAGCTTGCTCCAGATAGTGTACTGCTTTCATCAGGTGCCATACCATCAGGGTCGGTAAAACGTATAGGGTTATCAAAGGCATAATTATACGGCGAGTGCCTGCGCATGGCATCGGCCATCGGGTCAACAACATGCCACCTGCCAATCTGGTTATCATACATCCTTGCACCGTAGTCTAACCACTCTAACCCGCTGCCATCTGCCCATTCTTTTCGCTGCTCTTCTTTGCCGTTGTATTTTAACCGCTGGTTGCCTGCACTGCCAAAGTTATTGGTGGCGCTGCTTAGCCCCCGCATCTCCAGCCCAAAGCTGTAGTAATGCTGCTCACTTATTAAAGAACCCCTTGTATGTGTTACCTGCAAATTATCAAAGTACACATCTATATTAGTAGCATCGTTACTGGTATAAATATACAAATAACCGCTTTTGGGTATTGTTAAAAACGGTATGGTATGTATTTTGGTGGTGCCGCTTGCCCCCACCTGCTCAAACCCACTGCTGCTGCTTACTATTTTAAACTGCTCATCCAGCAATATCCAGTTTATATAAGCCCTGGGCTTTGTACCGCTGGTGGTTTGGCTGTTGGCGGCCTAGGCTGGCAACGCCAGACGAAGGCGACGGAGTTAGTTTTAAACTAACGACTTCTTTAAAAAAATACCAACAGACAAACTCTATCGAGTTTGATGGTTAGTTGCAAACTAACCACAACAACCTTATACTTTTATATTTATCAAAGAACACTACAGACAACAGGGGAACGGGAATCTCTTATTAATTGATGATATGTACAATACCTAAAACATGGTATAAAAAAACCGCTGGCTATTATTAATCAACGGCTTATAAATTATTTTTTCTTGAAGGTAACGATTGGTTCATTACCCCCTGTTAATCATTTATTTAACCCCTTATTCTATAATATGCTAATTGGATACATTACCTACCGTTTCTTTCAATAATCTCGAGAGTAAATACTTATATACCGCCCCGTTTATTGGAATAGGAGAAGTAAGAACAGACAACAAATATTCGCCATATCGAATATTGTATTTGTCTTTAATAACAAAGTAAGATTTATTTCCTTGTACAATTGTAGCGTCTTTTATACTTGTTATAAAACCACGGCCGTACTTTGTTAAATCAAAAGCATTTTTTAATATCTTACGTTTATTTCGATAACTTTTTAATTCTCTTTTTTCTATAACTCCGCCAATACTATCTAAATGAATATAGTATTCTATATAAGATTTCTTTTTCTGCAACACCAAAAAATAATGTTCGTCAGAAATACAATATAATAATTTTGAAACTTGTAAGCTATCAAATTTACTAAGAAGAGCATCTGCCTTTCTTCTACTTACAGAATCTTGATTGTCCTGGCCTGGGCAAAAAAAAGATATGCAACCAAAAACAAATATTAGAATTAGTTTTTTCATATTATCTGGAAATAGGAAGTTTTTGTGGTTCAGTTATATGTCCTTCTACAAAGCCTGCATGATTAGAGCCATCTCTCTGAGGTAAGCCTAAAATTTTTCGTATTAAATTATCAGTTCTTATTGCATTAGCATTATTTTCAGATGGAGTCATTTTTTTCACCAAAGGTATTCCGTGACCAAATGCTTCATGACTGGATGTAACTGCCCTGTTTACACTTTTAACATTAGGGATTCCTGAAATAATAAAAGAATGTATCCCTTCACTAGTTGGCACAGTAAATCCATCCCCTCCAAAACCTGTTATCAACGCCGGTGTAATCTTACCTATGACTCTTATTGTTTCATCCCCAAAACCTGCTTGGACAATATTTAAATACTCTACCATTGCATTCGAACCTTCAGATGAAACATTATCAGTATATTCTAAATACTCTACCTTATGAACGTCTTCCGAATTTATAGTATTAGTAAGCATATCAATATATGTTTTTTCATCTGGACTTAGTTGAACACCTTCTAATGCCTGTGCCAGAGCAGCCGCATCAATTTTCATAATTTTTTTCCCCTCAATACCGATTAAACTTCTAACCTTATCAAACTTTTTATCAGCTAATACTTTATAAATATCTTCTTTCATTTTTTTAGCATCTTCTTTCGTTACACCTACAATTTCATCCGGTTTCCTTGCATCATCCTCATTCCAATTATGCCTATACTGCTCCAAACTTGCACCAGATAATGTATAGCCCCTGCTGCTTTCATCCGTGCCATACCATCAGGGTCAGTAAATCTCATCGGGTTATCAAATGCATAATTATACGGCGAGTGCCTGCGCATGGCATCGGCCATCGGGTTCTATTGCATGCCACCGGCCTATCTGGTTATCGTACATCCTTGCTCCATAATCCAGCCACTCTAACCCACTGCCATCTGCCCATTCTTTTCGTTGCTCTTCTTTGCCATTGTATTTTAACCGCTGGTTTCCTGCACTGCCAAAGTTGTTGGCGGCACTGCTTAGCCCCCGCATCTCAAGCCCAAAGCTGTAATAGTGCTGCTCACTTATTAAAGAACCCCTTGTATGTGTTACCTGCAAATTATCAAAGTACACATCTATATTGGTGGCATCGTTACTGGTATAAACGTACAGGTAACCACTTTTATTTATTGCCACATTGCTCCGGGTATGTATGGTGGTTGCCCCCACCTGTTCAAAACCACTGCTGCTGCTTACTATTTTAAACTGCTCATCTAAATTCCATTCATTGTGTCCTCTTTCTACTTTCTCTAAAATAGTCTTTATCTTTTTTGACTAAACAGTAATCATAATCATTGTTTAAACTACTAATACAAGAGTCTCCTAACAACAACAATTTTTCAGTTTTTATTATTGGGGCTTTCCCATCTATTTGTTTTTCATTTGACCAAGACAAGAGAATAAGTGTATCTTTATGAAGTTCATATTCACCTCTAATTTCCCCGCTAAAATGCCCTGAGATAGAGAGTGTGAAGGTTTTGTTTTTCTCAAAAAAATAAACAAACTGAGTGCCGGTTTGGGTTCCTGCATATACACCTTGATGAAATTTTATCTGTGGCGAGCAACTCGAAAAAAAAGAAAAAAATAGAAAATAAAATAAATAATACCCTCATAAAATAAATTTTAGTGATTTATTCTTTTTATACCGTTTACAATAGTTCCGCTTGTTGTTGGAATTGTCACAATAGTACCATTAGGGGTAGTTGTAGTTTTTGACATCAGCCTAATAGTAAATTGATACCCTATGGAAGCCGTAATTCTCTTCCTTGAGTTTAGCAACCCCTTTATAAGATTCGGCATCAGGAACATAATCAATTTCAACATCCTTTCTTGGACTATTTGGTATTCCAAGCATAGATGTCACAATTTTCCCTTCCGCAATTAATCCAGCATCATGGCCTTTATTATAATTATCGGCATTTTCTCTGTTTTCTTTGACAGAATAGTCATCTGCTTGCAATCTTTCTTCTAACGCATGCCCAATTTTTCCAGCAGCAAAAGCATTATCACTTCCATCTAAATCTCCTATATCAAATTTTGCTGAAGGGAAATCGTCAAAAAGTGCTTCATCACTATTATTCACCACATTAACTTCAATTTTCACTCCAGGTTTTAAAGCATTTTCAACTATTGTAGATAATTCTCCAGACTTATTGGCATCAGTTGCTGTGTTTAATGTTTCATTTGTTCGTGTCACTAATCCCGTTTTAGAATCCCAATTGTATGTATTTCCAGTAACTGTTTCTAGTTTCTTTAAAAACTTATTAATACTTTTTTCCTGTAATAATTAAATCATCAGGTGCCATTCCATCAGGGTCTGTAAATCTTAAAGGATTATCAAAAGCATAATTATATGGCGAATGCCTCCGCATTTGGTCGGCAAGTCGGGTCAACAACATGCCACCTGCCCAATCTGATTATCATACATCCTTGCTCCATAATCCAACCACTCCAACCCGCTTCCATCGCTAATTCTTTTCGCTGTTCTTCCTTCCCATTAATTGTATTTATTTGCTGGCTGCCCGCACTCCGAAGTTTTGGCAGGCGCTGCTTAGAAGATATTCCCGCCATCGTCAACCCGAACGGATAATAATGCGTCTCACTTACCAATGGCCCCCTTATATGCGTTACCTGTAAATTATCAAAGAACACATCTATATTGGTTGCATCATTGCTGGTATAAATATACAAATATCCGCTTTTGGTAACTGTTAAATTTGTTCTTACATGAATGGTGGTGGTACTACTCGCACCTACCTGTTCAAATCACTGCTGCTGCATACATATTTAAATTGCTCATCCAGCAATGATCCAGTTTATATACGCTTTGGGTTTGGTACCGCTGGTGGTTTGGGTACTTATAAAACTTGTGATGCCGGCTAATAAATCCGCTGCTCGTATTTTGCAATTCTGCTGTGTGGCTTTACCACCGCTTACCGAAGATGCCGAGCCGCTTAACAAACTCAATAAATCGTTCATCACATTGGTATTGCTATTGGTTGCGGCACTGGCACTGCTCCAGCCGCTGGCTACCCGTATATTATAACTATCACCTGCCATTACTTTCAGTACCATATTCGGCCCTACCTTTTGGTTGCCCGCGGCATTTTTTACCAATGCTACTTTTGCATTAGTGGGGTACAGCTGGGTCGCTAAAGAAAGATGGTTTGTTTAGTTGGGTATTCGTAAGGTTGCCATAATAAATTTGTTCAGTATTTATAGTTGCTGCTTCCATAGTGGCAGCTATATAAGGCAACTGTCCGTGTTTCTTCCGTTAAGGGTCATTCGTATATTACCAAGGTGGTCTTTAATAAAATAATCATAAGCAAAGTTGTAGGTGTTAAGTTGTACGTTATAGGTTTGACCGTATGCGGCCTTCCTCATGCCCAAAAACTGCAGCACATCATTTTCGTAAACTGCACCGCCGAGGTATAAAGTTGTTTTAACCAGTTGCCCTGTTTCAGTTATTGTTTTTTCAGTTTGTTTCCCGTTGCATCGTAAGTATAACTTATTGTCCCCTTAGGCCGGCTACGGTTATGGTTTGCGGCAGGTTAAGATAGTTATATACAATATCTCAGCGAAAAGTGTTAATATTTGTTATTGTCCAGTACTATGTTGCCGTTGGCATCGTAGGTGTAATCGGGTGGTTGTTTTAGGGTGGCGGCATCGTATTTAAAATCGCCCAGTTTACTCTGGTTATCGTTGCTGGCATCTATTACCTGCAACAGTTTATTGCTAGCCTGCCGTGTAGTTGTAGGTAAGGTTATCTATAAGTGCAGTTGGGCTGCTCCAATCTTCCAGCCGTATTGCTGCATGCTTTTTATATTGCCGTTGGCATCGTAGGCGGTCAGTGGGGTCGTGCCATTGCCCATCTGCACTTTATAGTTCATGGTGCTGCTGTTCCAGCTTGCTGTTGCATCGTCCTGCTCAAATACACTTTGCAGCAGCCTGTTGGCGGCATCATAACTAAAATCATATTTCCTTTTTACATCGTCGCCATCGCTTTTCCATACCATGCCGGTTATGTTGCCATTGTATTGGGCAGCGGTGTAGCTGCGGCCACTGTTATTGCTGGTTTTATCGTACCCCAGCTCAAACCCAAACCTTGCGGTACCATTTGCCCGGTGGTGGCAAGGTAATCCCGGTTCATCCCCAGCAGCCAGCCCCTTATGTTGTACTCAAAGTTTTGTGTTTCAAGTCCCGCATTGCTATTATAGGCAGGTGCCAGTTTCTTTTTCTTTAATTGCCCCAGCTTATCATACTCAAGCTCTGCAATGGTTTTGTAGCTGCCCATGGCATTGCCACTTACCAGTGTGTTGCTTAATTTTTTTTCTGTTTTTACCAACCTGCCCAAATCATCATAGGTTAATTTGCTAACCAGCACCGTTGTTTGTGCACCTGTACCTTGTTTCTCCTGCTTTTGCACCATTACCAATGGTTGGCCCGCCCATGTGTATTGGGTGGTCACCACATCGGTAGCACCGGTGCTATTGGTGCTTTGTACCTGTATTACCCTGCCTTTATCATCATAATAACTTACAGTATTTAAAAATGTATTGGCTGTACCCAGCACTTTTGTTTGCACCCAGGTTACCATGCCTTTGGTAGCGGTACTTTTTTGGGGCAGTTGCGGGTAAGGCCAGTTGCTGTTATCCGTTGCAGAAAAATTACTGTTCCAGGTGGTAAGGTAATCGCTAAGGCCTGCGGGCAGGCCTGTATAATCATCATAGTGTGTAAGGCTAAGCACTTCATATCCCGTGGCAGTATTGGGGTAGCCGGTAGTATTGTTATAAGCATTGGTTAAATGTGTGGCCAATGTATTCCCATCGTTATTCCAAAGCCCGGTTTCTGTTGGGC
>CAWJAG010000029.1:0-8498 GCA_963840755.1 uncultured Chitinophagaceae bacterium
GTTTGTGAAAAAACCATTGTTGCTATTCAAATATACACATAATGTGAATAGGTAAAATGGCGTATGGTTTTTGCGATAACAAGGCATGCAATTTATACAGGGAAACAACCGGAATCAAAGTTATTTCAGCACCCTTGAAGAGCAGGTAAGTGCCGAAAATTCTGTAAGGCTGATAGATGCCTTTATAGATAAGCTGGATCTGCAGCAATTAGGATTTTCGAGTACCATACACAAGAGCGAAGGCCGTCCCCCGTATGCACCTGGGGTTCTTTTAAAATTGTATCTATATGGGTACTTAAATAAAATCCGCAGCAGCCGGAAGTTAGAAAAGGAATGTAGCCGCAATATAGAACTACAGTGGCTGCTGCAATGCTTACAACCCAACTATCATACGATTGCCGACTTTCGCAAAATACATGGAGCGGCTTTACAATCGATGTTCAGGTTATATATTCAGTTTCTCAGCGATGCAGGCCTGCTTGGTAAAACAACGATTGGCATAGATGGCAGTAAGTTTAAAGCAGTGAACAGCAAGAAGAATAATTACAATCAAAAAAAGATAGACAAGCATCAGCAGTTTATAAAAGATAAAACAGAAAAATATCTGGCGGAACTGGATGACCTGGATAAACAGGAAGCCAGTAACAACAATGATGAGTTTGAAATAAAAAAAGAAAAAATAAAACAAGGCTTAGAAAAATTAAAGGAACGCAGCATCAAATACGATACGCTGCAGCAACAATTGAACAATACTGCTGACAGGCAAATAAGCACCACCGATACGGACAGCCGCAGCATACTCATTACAAAAAGCATTGTGGAAGTAGCGTACAATGTTCAAAATGCAGTAGACGACAAACACAATCTTATTGTACATACCGGGGCCACCAACAGCAATGATGGCAAAGCATTGCACAAAGCAGCTACCCAGGCAAAACAAAATTTGCAACTACAAAACGAAGATAGCCTGATGGTACTGGCTGATAAAGGCTACCACACCGGAGCTGAGTTATTACATTGCCAGCAAGATAACATGATTACTCATGTAGCCTACAAAGAACAACCCTCAGTAAAACATATAGCGAACGAATTTTTAGCCGAAAGTTTTGATTATGATCAATCAACTGATAGTTATACCTGTCCTGCCGGTGCTGTATTAACGTCGCTGGGTACCTGGCATAATAAAAAAGGCGAAGCCCATGAAACAAGCTATCGTTTTAAAACCTACCGGACCGAAGCCTGTAAAACCTGCCCGTTAAAAATGCAATGCACCAAACTACCCAAACGCATTATTCAGCGGAGTGAGTACCAGGATGCGGTAGACATTAATGATAACAACATCAAACAAAACCCACAGTATTACAAGCGGCGGCAAGCGATATGTGAACATCCTTTTGGCAGTATTAAACGGCATTGGGGTTATACCCACACGTTACTAAAAGGATTACAGAAAGTAAATGGAGAAATGAACCTGATCATGTTTTGCTACAACTTTCTGCGTAGCAAAAACATCCTTGGCTTTGAAAAAATGCTGCAGGCAATAGAAAAATGGACACCAGATTACAATAAAGTAGTCTGTGCATTAAAAAAACTGTTTGCCAAAGTCATTTACAGCCAAATTGCGCCCCTGCTTTTTTCAAACTTACTGCGGCAATCATTTTTTAAGGCTGCTTAAATAAGTAACTGTGAAGCTTACATGCAATCATACAAACTGATTTGTTGAGGAGGGGTAGTTTTTTCACGGTCTGACGTTCGAGGCTTTGTGCAGTTGGGGAATTGACCAACTGTCCGCCCGGAACTGAAGCTAAATTTATAACTAAAAGCCGAAGTTAAGAACTACTGCCCGGCAGAATTCCGTCCGCCGAAACCAAAGCCTGGATATGCACTGCCGATGATTGTTTCAACGTCCATGCCCCAATTGCACAAAACCTTTTGTTGTGTGCCGTTTTTTAGTCCGATATAATGCTCTATATAAAAAAAGGGTGATTCCCTGTCAATTTATTCGATTCATCCCTTTGATTATTCTATATGGTTTTAAGAAATTTTCTACAGTATTATTGAATTGATTTTTATAATTAATTAAAGTTGAATGCCCTGAATTTGGCAATATCCATAAATTAGATTTTGGAATATTGTCTGCTATCAGCAAAGTGTGTGTGTGGGAGAATTATATCATGGTCGCCGCCTATTACAAGTGTTTACATTTTATTGAATTCAATTGCTGTAATGTAATATTTGGTTCTTGGTAAACCAATTTCCAAACTTTTATAGCATTTTTAACTTCAGCGGTTTGGGGCAATTTGGATAATGAATCGAGTAGCATATCAGGAATTACAAGCATATCAGGAGGAAAGCTCTTGAGTCTATCCAGATATTGGCACCTGTTACGACCAATTTCTTTACTTTATCAGGATGATGAATTGCTAAAAGTAATCCATTGTTTCCGCCATCGCTCCAGCCAATTACGTTACACGATTTGATATGAAGTTCATCCAATAATCCATTAAAATCTTCTGCCATCATTTCATAACTTAAAGAATCACCTGTATCTACTGATTTTCCTTGTGCCCTGCTGTCAACTGCAATTACCTGGTAGTTCTTTTGCGAAATAGGATATTTGACCAGAAAAATTATTTATTGAACCTCCATTTCCATGAATTAATAATAGTGGCTCACCTTTTCCATAGATTTCATAATACATTTTAAAACCTCGCACATTAGCATAATGTCCAGCTTTAGGGTTGTTTCCATAAATACTATTTTTAAATACGGAGGATATTGTGAATAGCTGAAAAAACCAACATAATTGCATAGATGCTCAATAATAGTTTCTTTGTCATTTGATACTTGTTTAATTTATATTAAGTCAGTTTTTTTGTTTCGCTGTCAAAGTTTTAATATTGAGTTAAGTTGCGTTTAAAATGGCACACAACGGGAGTTTGTGAAAAAACCATTGTTGCTATTCAAATATACACATAATGTGAATAGGTAAAATGGCGTATGGTTTTTGAGATAACATGGCATGCAATTTATACAGGGAAACAACCGGAATCAAAGTTATTTCAGCACCCTTGAAGAGCAGGTAAGTGCCGAAAATTCTGTAAGGCTGATAGATGCCTTTATAGATAAGCTGGATCTGCAGCAATTAGGATTTTCGAGTACCATACACAAGAGCGAAGGCCGTCCCCCGTATGCACCTGGGGTTCTTTTAAAATTGTATCTATATGGGTACTTAAATAAAATCCGCAGCAGCCGGAAGTTAGAAAAGGAATGTAGCCGCAATATAGAACTACAGTGGCTGCTGCAATGCTTACAACCCAACTATCATACGATTGCCGACTTTCGCAAAATACATGGAGCGGCTTTACAATCGATGTTCAGGTTATATATTCAGTTTCTCAGCGATGCAGGCCTGCTTGGTAAAACAACGATTGGCATAGATGGCAGTAAGTTTAAAGCAGTGAACAGCAAGAAGAATAATTACAATCAAAAAAAGATAGACAAGCATCAGCAGTTTATAAAAGATAAAACAGAAAAATATCTGGCGGAACTGGATGACCTGGATAAACAGGAAGCCAGTAACAACAATGATGAGTTTGAAATAAAAAAAGAAAAAATAAAACAAGGCTTAGAAAAATTAAAGGAACGCAGCATCAAATACGATACGCTGCAGCAACAATTGAACAATACTGCTGACAGGCAAATAAGCACCACCGATACGGACAGCCGCAGCATACTCATTACAAAAAGCATTGTGGAAGTAGCGTACAATGTTCAAAATGCAGTAGACGACAAACACAATCTTATTGTACATACCGGGGCCACCAACAGCAATGATGGCAAAGCATTGCACAAAGCAGCTACCCAGGCAAAACAAAATTTGCAACTACAAAACGAAGATAGCCTGATGGTACTGGCTGATAAAGGCTACCACACCGGAGCTGAGTTATTACATTGCCAGCAAGATAACATGATTACTCATGTAGCCTACAAAGAACAACCCTCAGTAAAACATATAGCGAACGAATTTTTAGCCGAAAGTTTTGATTATGATCAATCAACTGATAGTTATACCTGTCCTGCCGGTGCTGTATTAACGTCGCTGGGTACCTGGCATAATAAAAAAGGCGAAGCCCATGAAACAAGCTATCGTTTTAAAACCTACCGGACCGAAGCCTGTAAAACCTGCCCGTTAAAAATGCAATGCACCAAACTACCCAAACGCATTATTCAGCGGAGTGAGTACCAGGATGCGGTAGACATTAATGATAACAACATCAAACAAAACCCACAGTATTACAAGCGGCGGCAAGCGATATGTGAACATCCTTTTGGCAGTATTAAACGGCATTGGGGTTATACCCACACGTTACTAAAAGGATTACAGAAAGTAAATGGAGAAATGAACCTGATCATGTTTTGCTACAACTTTCTGCGTAGCAAAAACATCCTTGGCTTTGAAAAAATGCTGCAGGCAATAGAAAAATGGACACCAGATTACAATAAAGTAGTCTGTGCATTAAAAAAACTGTTTGCCAAAGTCATTTACAGCCAAATTGCGCCCCTGCTTTTTTCAAACTTACTGCGGCAATCATTTTTTAAGGCTGCTTAAATAAGTAACTGTGAAGCTTACATGCAATCATACAAACTGATTTGTTGAGGAGGGGTAGTTTTTTCACGGTCTGACGGGCAGGGCTTGCTGCAGGGCTGGAATTATGTCTGTCCGCCCGGAACCGCTGCTGATTGAAAATATAAAAGTTGAAGTTAACGAACAAAAGCTCAACAGTGTTCGTCCAGCCCAGATGAAGCACAACAGCGATAAAATGCCCATTGTTCCATCGTCCAGCCAGCCTTGCAGCAAACCCAATGTTGGCTGCTGTGCTATTCACTTTTTGTTAAGCCTAAAAATGCAATCAAATTCGCCTTTATGTTCTAGATCTGATAAATATTCATCAGTTAGTTTTAGTTTTTTCTTTTTCTTGCACACGATAAATACATTTTCCAATTTTAGGACGTCAGGATGATTTAAAATTTTAGCATTTAAATTCTCAAATAATTTAGTTTTGGAAAGTAATATTCATTCAACATGATCTTTTCGAATAAGGGCAGATTTTGATTTGCCGTGATATGATTCAATTACTTCCCATTTGTAATTAAAGTATGCATATAACATTCTGCAGTAAAGTTTATGTCTATGAGAAATGTTTTATTTGGAGGTTGCTTTTCTTTTTAAACGAATAAAATATTGCAACAATGTAGGTGTTCTTTCAACTATAAATATCATCAATAGGTTCGTTATTTAATGGGATCTCGAATATATTATAATTTCAATTTTACCTGGATGATCAGTTTTAATTACGTGAAAGATTGTGTTTATTTCAGTAATTGCTTTAATAGTCCTCTTTGAGCAAAAAAACATAAGCCTTCTTCATCAACTGTAATTGTCGATTTCTTAGAGACACACATCTCTTGCTGAAGATAAAGTTTTACAAAATATTGCCTTAAATGTTTTAATTTCCTTAAATATAATTGCTTTGAAGAGAGAATTTTTTCTGGTGTCTTTAGATACTTCTGATATTGTAGCTGATAATTTTGTTTTAAATCTTCGCTTTTTGATAGGACTCAATGGGTCATAAAGTTTTACTCGAATATTATGATAATCTATTGCTCGATCTGCTAAATTTTGAGATATCTAAAATTACAGGTTTTCCTATCGCATGAGCTTTTCCTAATTCATAGTATTACATTGGGATTTTTCCCTTAACATCGGCCAAAACTATGTCATGATTTTTGAATCTCTTCTATAATATCATCTGTAATGGTGCGTGTGGTGTATAAATTTGTCAGCTCTAATAGGGATCAACCCATTTTTTGTACAACGGTTTTATAAATTGAGTTGTAGTATTCGTCAACAATAGCCTCCAAAGGGCATTATTACAAACAAGTATTCATATGTTAAAGGTTTGTGAAGTTCAAACAGCATAGCAGCCAACGGGAGTTTGTGAAAAAACCATTGTTGCTATTCAAATATACACATAATGTGAATAGGTAAAATGGCGTATGGTTTTTGAGATAGCAAGGCATGCAATTTATACAGGGAAACAACCGGAATCAAAGTTATTTCAGCACCCTTGAAGAGCAGGTAAGTGCCGAAAATTCTGTAAGGCTGATAGATGCCTTTATAGATAAGCTGGATCTGCAGCAATTAGGATTTTCGAGTACCATACACAAGAGCGAAGGCCGTCCCCCGTATGCACCTGGGGTTCTTTTAAAATTGTATCTATATGGGTACTTAAATAAAATCCGCAGCAGCCGGAAGTTAGAAAAGGAATGTAGCCGCAATATAGAACTACAGTGGCTGCTGCAATGCTTACAACCCAACTATCATACGATTGCCGACTTTCGCAAAATACATGGAGCGGCTTTACAATCGATGTTCAGGTTATATATTCAGTTTCTCAGCGATGCAGGCCTGCTTGGTAAAACAACGATTGGCATAGATGGCAGTAAGTTTAAAGCAGTGAACAGCAAGAAGAATAATTACAATCAAAAAAAGATAGACAAGCATCAGCAGTTTATAAAAGATAAAACAGAAAAATATCTGGCGGAACTGGATGACCTGGATAAACAGGAAGCCAGTAACAACAATGATGAGTTTGAAATAAAAAAAGAAAAAATAAAACAAGGCTTAGAAAAATTAAAGGAACGCAGCATCAAATACGATACGCTGCAGCAACAATTGAACAATACTGCTGACAGGCAAATAAGCACCACCGATACGGACAGCCGCAGCATACTCATTACAAAAAGCATTGTGGAAGTAGCGTACAATGTTCAAAATGCAGTAGACGACAAACACAATCTTATTGTACATACCGGGGCCACCAACAGCAATGATGGCAAAGCATTGCACAAAGCAGCTACCCAGGCAAAACAAAATTTGCAACTACAAAACGAAGATAGCCTGATGGTACTGGCTGATAAAGGCTACCACACCGGAGCTGAGTTATTACATTGCCAGCAAGATAACATGATTACTCATGTAGCCTACAAAGAACAACCCTCAGTAAAACATATAGCGAACGAATTTTTAGCCGAAAGTTTTGATTATGATCAATCAACTGATAGTTATACCTGTCCTGCCGGTGCTGTATTAACGTCGCTGGGTACCTGGCATAATAAAAAAGGCGAAGCCCATGAAACAAGCTATCGTTTTAAAACCTACCGGACCGAAGCCTGTAAAACCTGCCCGTTAAAAATGCAATGCACCAAACTACCCAAACGCATTATTCAGCGGAGTGAGTACCAGGATGCGGTAGACATTAATGATAACAACATCAAACAAAACCCACAGTATTACAAGCGGCGGCAAGCGATATGTGAACATCCTTTTGGCAGTATTAAACGGCATTGGGGTTATACCCACACGTTACTAAAAGGATTACAGAAAGTAAATGGAGAAATGAACCTGATCATGTTTTGCTACAACTTTCTGCGTAGCAAAAACATCCTTGGCTTTGAAAAAATGCTGCAGGCAATAGAAAAATGGACACCAGATTACAATAAAGTAGTCTGTGCATTAAAAAAACTGTTTGCCAAAGTCATTTACAGCCAAATTGCGCCCCTGCTTTTTTCAAACTTACTGCGGCAATCATTTTTTAAGGCTGCTTAAATAAGTAACTGTGAAGCTTACATGCAATCATACAAACTGATTTGTTGAGGAGGGGTAGTTTTTTCACGGTCTGACGAGCAGGGCTTGGCGATGTGGCGGTTTTGAAACTCGTCTGCCCATAACCGCTGGTGAGTAAAGTTAATAAAAGTTGACGATAAGAACTAAAGCTAAATAGTTATTCTTCTGCCCGAGCCACAGCACAATAGAATTACTAAAGCTGATTATTATTCCTTCTGCCCGCCATATAGCCAAACCCAATGTTGCCTGCAGTACTTTATTTGTCGTCAAGCTTCTCCGACTGAAATGCTATTCCAAAAAGTCCTTTGTCAAAATTTAAAGTAATTGTATCATTTTGCTTGAGTCCGACTTTATATAATTTGTTAGTCAATTTTCTGTCAATTGAATTTTTATTTTCTGCAAGGTCAAATGGGAAAAAATTATTTTTTGTTTGGTCTGTCCCTGCCATATAATTAGCGATATAACTTTTTTGTATGCTGTCTTTTTTAAATTGTCGATTTATAAATAATGAAGCAGCCAAAAATATGTCTTGAAATATGAAAAGAAAGGCTGCAATTGTAAAGGTCAAAGAAAGAAAAGGTGTCAGCAATTGCTTGATTGATTTTGTTTTTATTAACCAATAAATAAGTAGTCCAACACATAAGATACTACCAGTCCAAATTAAAGTCGGCTGCAAATAATGTTTTTTAAAATTACTTATGTCTTTGTCAAGATAATATTCACTTTGTCTTGGTGCAAAGTATAACACAATGGATAAGAAAATTATCCAAAAAACAATTGTCCGCTTATGTTTATTTAGAAACGTCAT
>CAWJAG010000030.1:0-12041 GCA_963840755.1 uncultured Chitinophagaceae bacterium
ACTCATTGTCTCTACCTGGAATTTGAAATTCCATCAAGAGGATTGATTGGTTTACGTAGCACAAATGCTTACCGCTACTACTGGCGAGGCTGTTATGGCACACCGTTTTAGCGAATACGGAAGCCATGGAAAGGCCCGATACCCGGAAGAAGCAATGGTGTATTACTTTCTAAGAATACAGAAAAGACAACAGGTTATTCTATAGATAAATTACAGGACAGGGGAACGTTTTTTGTGGACCCGGCAGAAGAAGTTTATGCCGGCCAGATTATTGCCGAAAACATTAAACCGGGTGACCTGGTGGTAAATGCTACCGAACCAAAGAAATTAACCAACCACCGTGCCAGCGGTAGTGACGATGCTACCCGGATTGCTCCAAAAACATTAATGACCCTGGAAGAGTGTATGGAATACATTCAGCAGGATGAGTGTATTGAAGTAACGCCAAAATTCATCCGTATGCGTAAAGTATCCTGGATGAGAATGAAAGGCTGAAGCAAAGTAAAAAAATGAGTGCCCAGGCGGTATAATCATAGTAAATAATCCTTATTTGATAAAAGCAGCACATACTTGTTTAATATGTGCTGCTTTTTTTATATTTGTCCTCTAACAAGAATTTACATAGTGCTTCAATTGATTTTAATGTGCCTGGTTGTTATGGCAAGATAAGTTTAACGAATACGCTGCCATTTTTAAAAAGTGGAATTTTTGAGAATACTGATAAACAGTATTCAAAGACAAACCAAAATTACTCTCTCTACAATGATCCCAAATATTTTTCATTTTGTGTTTGGAATGGCAGCTGACTTTGGGGGTATGCCTTTTAGCATGGTGCATTACCTGGCAATAAAATCTGCAGTGGTTATTAATAAACCAGACACTGTTTATTTTCATTATCAATATGAACCGGAAGGAGAGTGGTGGGCAAAAGCAAAAGAGTTGCTTACATTAAACAAGATTACAGCACCGAAAAATTTCATGGGTAATGAATTGTGCCATATAGCACATAAAGCTGACGTAGTAAGATTGCAGGCATTGAAGGAAACAGGCGGTATTTATCTGGATCAGGACACTATAAGCGTAAAGCCGTTAACTGAACTGTTACAAAATTCTTTTGTAATCGGACAGGAATTAAAGGCGGCGTAACTCCAAAAAATTTAAGACAAAGAGCAAAATATACAGTTCGAAAACAACTTGGTTTGGTAAAAGATGTTACAGCGGAGTCAATTGGTTTGTGTAATGCTGTAACTGTCAGAAAAAAATGGTGATTTTGTAAGTAAGTGGCTGGACGAATATAAAACATTCCGCTCAAGGGAAGGGATAAGTACTGGAACGAACATTCAGTACAGGTGCCACTAAAGATGGCTGCACAATACCCGGAAAAAATTACTGGGCTCAATCCTTATGCTTTTCATTATCCATTATATAATGAGCAGGATTGAAATCAATGTTTGAAGAAGTGAATGAATTTCCTGATGCATAGCTTCATCATTTGTGGGAGTCTTTTTCCTGGAAAATATTTGGCTAAGCTTACACTGGAAGAAATAAAAACAAAGGATACTACTTATAACCTGATTGCCCGCAGGTTTTTATAAAAAATTAAAATGAAAGTTGGATTTGCTGCAAGATGGAGTCCGCTGGACAAAAAATCATGGTCAGGCACCTAGCTATTATACTTACCAGCAAATAAAAAAATATAATGAGGTGGAAATTTTTCATTATAAATGGCCCTGGTACGTGCGGGAGTGGCTGACCATGCAAAAAAGCCTTAACAGAAAATTTTTTAAAAAACATACTTCTGTAGAATTTCTAAAATCCTATGCAAAATATTTCAGCAAACAACTGGAAAAAGACCTTAAGAAACGACCAGTTGATGTATTATTTGTTTCTGCTTCATCGCAATTGATTGCTTATTTAAAAACCGATATCCCGATTATTTATATGACGGATGCCACTTTTCAGCAGCTGCAAGGATATTACCCTTATTTCAGCAACCTGGCAACGTATAATATCCGTGAAGGTATTGGGCTTGATAAAAAAGCATTTCAAAAAACTGCCCATTGCATGCTGGCTTCGGAATGGAACAAGCAATCTGCTATTGATGACTATGGGATTAGTACCGAAAAAATTTCAGTAGTACCCTGCGGAGCCAACATGGATATAATTCCTGCTGCTGAAGATTTAAAACCTCATACTTCAGAATCATTTCGTTTATTATTTCTCGGTGTGGAATGGGGTAGAAAAGGCGGTGATATTGTGCTGGACACATTTCGATTATTACAAAAACAATGCATAGCAGTGCAGTTATATATTATCGGCTGCATGCCACCGCATGATTTAAGCAAGGAGAAAGAAATTACTATCATACCTTTTTTGGATAAGAATAAGAAAGAGGATTTTCTACAACTGCATAAAATATTTCTTGAAACAACTATCCTTTTTTTGCCCACCCGTGCCGAATGTGCCGGGGTGGTTTTTAGCGAAGCATCTGCTTATGGCATTCCGTCTGTAACTACTGACACAGGTGGCGTTACAACTTATGTAAAGAATGATATAAATGGTTTTACGCTGCCGCTTGAAGCTGGCGCAACTGAGTATGCCAGCCTGCTGGAAAAAATATTGAGCGATAGAAACTTACTGAAGAGATTGAAAGAAGGCAGCCGTCAATATTATGAAGAACAATTATCCTGGCAAAAGTGGGGTTATACGTTTCAGTCACAAGCGGAAAAATGTATTCAACAGAAAGTTTCGGGAAAATAAAAGCAACTTACCTTTGCAAAAACAGGAAGATGAAAAAGTGGGTATTGATATTATTCTTCATAGCGGTTTCATTTTTTATTAGTAGTGGTATTGCTGCGCAATGTTCTATCTGCACTAAAACAGCACAACAGCTTGGCGAAAAACCTGCCAAAGGAATGAATAGCGGTATCTTATACCTTGCCTTTGCTCCATTTGCCATTGTTGGATATATCGGCTACAGGTGGTGGAAGAACAATAAAGCTTAGTTAACTTGAATAAACATGAATGGAAAGTAAAAAAAACATTTCTTCCGGCAACCTTTTTACAGCAGCATTTACAGTTGTTACGCCGAATTATCTCGCACATGCATGGTCTCTCAAAAAATCTTTTTTAAAACACAATCCGGAAATTGGATTTTTTATCTGCATATTAGGTAATGAAAATCATTGCCCGGAAATGAATGTTGACAACTGTTATTTTGTCAATTCACTTAGTGATAGCCGTATTGTAGGAATGATCAGGCGATATGCACCTTTTGAAATGAATTGTGCCCTGAAGCCCTTTTTTGCCTCTCATATCCTGGAACATAACAGTCATGTGCAACGGCTGATCTACCTGGACAGCGATATGTATGTATTTGGCCCTTTTGCATCACTAACTGAAGCTGCAATTACCCTTAGTCCGCACCGCACAAAAAATACCGCCTACCTCCCGGAGCCCAAAAATTACAGTATCATTTCATTGAACCGCTATGGAGTGTACAATGCCGGTTATTTTGAAGTGCAACGGAAAGCGGAAGCATTTGCTTTCTTAGATTGGTGGAAAAAACTACTGGAGCACACTGGTTATGAAAAACCAGATGAGCATCTTTTTGGCGATCAGCTTTGGTTGAATTTAGTTCATTCTTTTTTTGATGATGTTTATATTAATAAAAATCCCGGTTATAATGTTGCTATTTGGAACCTGATTGAACGACGGGTAGAAGAAAGAAATAAAACTTACTACGTAAATAACCAGCCCCTGGTGCTGTTTCATTTTTCAAAATATAATATGAAAGAGCCGGACAAAATGGTAAATTATATAGAACCTTATTTAACATTTACCAATTTTCCTGAATTAAAGGCTCTTTATCAAAAATACCGGAAGGGCTTGCTAGAAGCAGGATATGAAAAAATTAAATTAATTCCTTACCCTTTCTTATTTAAACAAGAAAGCAAAAAGAAAAGATGGTGGAAAAAAATATTTTACAACTTGCCCTAATTTATTCACCTGTTAAATAATACAAGGGATGGAAGTTATATACCGCTTTTTCTCGCCATACCATAAATTCCATTCACCATCATACCATCAGTAAATAGAACAGGTTGTTGTTTTGCATCTTTTCTCATTAACCTTTTGATGAAAGGGTTCAGCAACTTGGCCCATCTTTTCCTCCTGGCTCCCCGTTTTGTGGCCACTACCCACATCCCAATCATTTGTGCCATAGACATATTCCAACCACCATGTGCAAACAATTCAATTTCATTCATGCCACATTCTTTTAAAATGCGTTGCAGGGCAAAAGGGGTATAACGATATTCATCATGTGGCACTTCATGAAGGTTCCAAAGAAAAGGAACAGTGAAAAAAATAAGCCCCCCGGGTTTTAATACCCGTTTCATTTCATTAATTACCAGATGTGGATCAGGGCAATGCTCCAGTACTTCGGTTGCCATCAATGTATCAAAACTATTATCACTGAATGGCATTGTGGTGCCATCCCATGTATAATCCGGTTTCACATTATCGTCATATACAATGGCAGTATAAATATCAAGCCCTGTGTATTGGTTTATATATTTATTATCTAATAAAAATTTCCGGTAAGGCTTACTGCCACAACCTACATCCAGCAAATGACCACTGAATTTTGGCGCACATACCTGCACTGCCTTCCAGATGCAGGTGCGGATAACATACATACTTATATTATCCCATGTTTGCGGAATGTCAGTAAAGTTATTGGGCTTCATATTTTTTTTCAGCAATAAATTTATACAGATTAAAATTGCCTTTTGAATAAACAGCTTCAATCTCTTTTTTAAGAACTGTTTTATCAATGTCTTTCATTCTTTTTTGCTCAATAAGATAAAAAGCTCTTTCAGCCAGCAGCCAGAATGTTTTATCGGTAAGATGTGCTTTCTGCAATTGATGCAGTATTATTTCGAGTAGTTCATTAATGCCTTCTTTTTGAGAAGCCACTGTTTTTACTATCGGCACTTCATTGTAATGTTTGCTGAAAGTAGGTGCCAGCATTTGTTGCAGATTTTTTACAAAACTGTCTGCATCTGGGCGGTCAGCTTTTATTTACCACAAAAATATCTGCTATTTCCATCAAGCCTGCTTTCATAGTTTGTACTTCATCACCGGCTTCGGGTACAACCACCACAACAGTTACATCGGCTAGTCCGGCAATTTCAATTTCACTTTGCCCCACACCCACAGTTTCTACAATAATATGATCAAACTGAAAAGCTTTTAGCAGATCAGTTATTTCAATAATTTTTGGATGTAGCCCACCCATAGATCCTCTTGTTGCAAGCGAACGGATAAATACATTTGGATTGGTGTACCAATCACTCATGCGGATACGGTCGCCAAGCAAAGCACCAAGATTAAAAGGAGAAGAAGGATCAACACAAAGTACCGCCACTTTTTTACCGGCATTAACCAATAAACCAATCAACGAATCCACCAATGTGCTTTTACCGGCACCGGGTGGCCCGGTAATGCCGATAATTTTTGTATTGGAAGCAGACAGCGATTGAAGCATAGCTTCATAACCCGGATATTCATTTTCCACCAATGAAATACACCGGGCAAGGGCTTTTATATTTCCGTCCTGTATCTGCTTAAGTAATTGCATGTCATTGCGTACCAAAATATTCAATCTAAGTTCAGTTTGACCGAATTGATACTGTCAGTATATTTTGAATCATAAAGCAAGGCTTATATGCCCGATAGTTTTATTTTCGTGGCATGCAAAAGCTTTCTGTTGTTATAATTTGTAAAAACTCCGCCGGGGTGATTGGAAAAACATTGGAAAGTTTTGCAGGGCTTACTGATGATATTGTAGTGTATGATAATGGCAGCACCGATGGCACACAAGAAATAGTAAAAAAGGTGGGAGCCAACCTTTTTACAGGAAGCTGGGAAGGCTTTGGCAAAACAAAGAATAAAGCCAATAGCCTGGCAAAATATAACTGGATATTAAGCCTTGATGCTGATGAGGCCATTGACGATGACTTAAAACATTCGCTACTACAACTTCCCTGTAACAGTGAAAAAACAGTATATGATTTATTATTCAGAAATTTTATTGGTGATCAGTATCTGAAATATGGCGAATGGGGAAAAGATCATCATATACGATTGTTTAATAGGAATGATGTAACATGGAATGATGCAGCCGTGCATGAACAATTGATTATACCAGGTGATATGCAGGTACAGCGATTGAAAGGATATGTGCTGCACCGTACCGCTAATAATTTTACAGAGTTTGAAAATAAAATGGTTGGCTATGCATCACTCAATGCACAAAAATATTTTAAACAGGGAAGAAAAACCTGGTTGGGTAAACAATGGCTGTCAACCATATTTTCTTTTTTTCAGAATTATATTTTCCGGCTTGGCTTCCTGGATGGAAAACCCGGCTTTAAATGTGCCCGCATCTCTGCCCGCTACACTTTTTTAAAATATGCAACACTGAAAGAACTTCACCGGCAAGCCGCAGCAACTTCTTAAATTTACAACCGCTGTTTATGCACGGCTTATTGAGTAATGACAAATTTTATTCCCATATTTCCACTTGGCATAGTAGTTTATCCCGGCGAAAGCCTGAACCTGCATATTTTTGAACCACGGTATAAGCAACTGATTACAGAATGCCACACTGCTAAAAAACCATTTGGTATCCCCACTGTTATTGATAATAAAATGCAGGATATGGCTCTATGGTGGAGATAGCTGAACTATCTAAAGTGTATGATAATGGAGAGATGGATATTAAAACAAAAGGAGTGAGGGTTTTTCGCATACTGGAAGTGATAAAGGAACTACCTGATAAATTATACAGTGGGGCTATTGTAAATTATCCCGATAACCATGAAAAAGGCATTCCTGAAGTAATGCGAAAAGTAATGACAGCATCCGTGAGTTGCATCAACTATTAAAAGTAGACAAGGATTTTAAAAAAGCAGACTCAGCAATGAACGTATATGAAGTAGCCCATCATGTCGGCTTATCGCTGGAAGAAGAGTATGAATTATTAAACCTGTTGGATGAACGGCAGCGACAAGAATACCTGAAAAGACATTTGGCTAAAGTAATACCGATGCTGGCTGGTATGGAGCAGTTGAAAGAAAAAATAAAACTGAACGGGCATTTTAAGAACCTGGGTGGGTTTGATTTGTAAAGGCTGTCATTGTTAATTTTTTTTCTTTAGGGCAATTTCATAACTAACTGTTCCACCAATCCATAATGAAGTAAGATTAGTAAGGTCAGGACCTTCTATAAAATAAATGTCAATAGTTAATTTAATTTTTTCATACTGATAGCCGAGGCTAACCCTAGGAGTAAAATGAAGAAAATTACCCTGATACCTGCGATCTTGTGTCGGGCCTGATGGTAATGTGTCCTGTAAAAAAACATCAAAACGGGTATTTATATTGGTAAAGCCAATACCTGCTAAAGCAACAAAATATCTTTCTTTATTCTTTTTTAAGGGCATCTTTTTTTCTATATCTAAAAAAGCATCAAACTTTAAATTTTTCTTTTCTCTCCGTTTGTATGTTACAGTGCTGGCGATGTTATCACCTTGAAGCCAGGTAAGATGATTGTATCTTGCATAACTGGCAAATGATAAATAGAAATTCTTATCCAGTTTAATACCGGCTCTGCCATAAAGACTTGTCACTTGCCAAAACTTTGAATCATCGAGTAGACCATTGCTGCTGTAACCACCTCTTGGAACATCTTCAATATCTATGGGGTATCCTCGATAGTCTAAGCCAAAAGATAAAAAACAAGCTTTCTTTTGAGAGGAAGCAACTGAGGCGATCAATAAGAAAAGAAGTAAGGGAACAACCTTCATACTATAAAAAATAAAACAATTAAACGAAAGTCATACATTTATTATTGAATAGTATAGCATATGCCAACAACCCTCTGCTTCGATTTTGGTAACACAAGAAAAAAGGTAGCTGTTTTTAAAGAAGCAGTAATTGAAAAAGCAATTGTATTGCCTGATGATACTCTCGAAACGATTCAATCACTTATCACTGAATTTCAACCGGCCAAGTCAATTCTTTCATCTGTTATTAACCATAATGTTGCAATAGAAGATTTGCTGGCTGCGAAAACCAAATTTCATAAACTAAATCATCTTACCAAAGTAGCTTTTACCACACCCGTTGGTAAGCCCGAAACTATTGGTGCTGATCGGCTGGCTTTATGTGCAGCAGCGGTTTATTATTATCCTACCACTAATAACCTGATAATTGGGATGGGTTCCTGCGTTACGTACAACTTCATTAACAAGTATCATGAGTTTGTTGGCGGTGCCATTTCCCCGGGATTGGAAATGCGGCTGAAAGCCCTTAATTACTATACGGCCAAGCTGCCATTGGTAAAGGCAGACAGCAATTTACCACTGATTGGTTACGATACAACCACCAATATCCTGACCGGAGTGGTGCTTGGGTTGGCTAAAGAAATTGAAGGTTTTATTGATGCATACAGAGAGAAATTCAGGAACTTTAACGTGCTGTTAACCGGGGGGGATATAGTCTATTTGGGTTCACACCTTAAAAACAAGATATTTGCAGACCCTGATTTAATATTTAAAGGTCTGTATGCAATTAGTGAAGTTAATAACCCCTAAGAAAATCAATACGTTACAAGGTTTACAAGCAACGTTTTTGGTTTTTATTCTTACTGCTTTTTTACCTGCTTTTTCACAGGATAACTCTCCTTACTCCCGTTATGGGGTTGGCGATCTAGTTCCACCTACCAATATTATCAGCAGAAGTATGGGTGGTTTATCTGCCGGTTATTCAGATTATTTGTCCATAAATTTTAATAACCCAGCTTCTTATTCCGGTTTCCAGGGAAATAAAGAATTGAAATCAAAAAAACTGGGCTCTGGCAGGGCCTTGCTTGATATTGGGATAAATTTTGAAGGACGAAAATTAATTGAACCGGCCACTTCAAAAACATTTACAGCCAATAATGCCTTGTTTTCTTATGTGCAGGTAGGTGTACCATTGAAACAAAACTGGGGCTTAAGTTTTGGTCTTCGCCCTATTTCAAGAATCAGTTATAAAATGTTTCGTACGGAACGACTCGTTAATCCAATAGCACCATTTAATACAATTGATAGTGCCCTCACCCGTTTTGAAGGTGATGGCGGATCATATCTTGCATCAATTGGTACTGGCTTTTCAGTATATAAAAAAGTACATGCGGATAAAAATAACATGGAAGAAAAATTAAGTGTTGGTGTAAATGGTGGGTATTTATTTGGCAAGAAAAATTACAGCACCCGAAGAACACTTATAAATGATACAGTAGAATATGCACAGGCAAACTTTCAAACCCAAACAAATTTTGGTAACCTGAACTTTAATGCCGGTATACAATATAAATTACCATTGAATAAACAAATATTACTGACTGTAGGTGCTTATGGAAGCTGGGGACAAAAACTAAATGCTACACAGGATATACTGCGGGAAACATTTCAATTTAATGCCGCATTAGGCGAAGTAAGATTAGATAGTGTTTCTGACAGAAAAGATATTAAAGGAACAATTGAATTACCATCTTCATTCACTTTTGGTTTTGTGTTGCAGAAGTATCCGATACCTTATAAAGAAGGTGGTTGGCTATTTGGTATTGATTTTTCTCAGCAGAATTGGGACAACTACCGCTTTTACGGACAAAAGGATTCTGTAAGAAATAAATGGGAAATAAGAGCAGGGGCACAACTGAATCCAAAACTCAACAGAAATTATTTTAGCCAGGTAGCTTATCGTTTCGGATTTTTTATGGGGCCTGATTATGTTAATATCGGTAATAAATTATCACAGTTCGGAGCTTCATTTGGTTTAGGCCTTCCAATGGCATTAAGCCGCCAGGCACCTAATCAGGTTTCTATTATTAATTTAGGGTTTGAGTATATCAAAAGAGGTAATAATGATAACTTGCTGAAAGAAAATATGTTCAGGGTTTCACTTGGTTTATCACTCAGCGATATCTGGTTCATTAAAAGGAAGTATGAATAATTTTTCTTTTTATACAAAAATAGTTTACGCAGCAGCTTTTTTTACAGGCTGCTGTTTTGTTTCAGCCTGCGAGAATGATGAAAAGAAAATTGCAGACTACACAAAAAATGTGGTAATGAAAGAAGAAGCCACCAATGTTGTAAGTTATTTGAGCCAATCAGGTAAGATGAAGGCAAAACTAACCGCTCCGCTGATGTACAGGGTGTCTGCTGATACATTATATGTGGAATTTCCCAATGCCCTGCATGTTGATTTTTATGATGACAGCACCAAAGTGGAAACATGGCTGGATAGTAAGTATGGCAAATACTATGAAAATATCGGTAAGGTATATTTAAGAGATAGTGTAGTTGTAATTACAATGAAAGGCGATACACTAAAAAGCCCGGATTTGTGGTGGGATCAGAATACTAAACTTTTTTATACAGATAAATATGTTGTATATCATGGTGTAGGTAGAAAGATTAATGGCAGCAAGGGGTTGGTAGCCACACAAGATTTAAAAAGTCTGACATTTAATAACCCCGATGGAACAGTGCAGGTTTCTGATAATGGCCTGCCAAAATAAGCCCTTTATTTTTTAGAAGCTATTGCAATATCTTAATGCAATCTTCTATCAGTATCTTTAGCACACTTAACAATTTTACAAGTAAAACGATAACTATGTCATTTCAAAACAAAACAGTTCTCATTACCGGCGGCACCCGTGGTATTGGTAAAGCAATAGCACTGCGGCTGGCAAAAGAAGGAGCCAACATTGTTATAGCAGCTAAAAGTGTGGAAGAAAATGCCAAACTCGGGGGTACTATTTTTTCTGCTGCTGCTGAAGTAGAAGCAGCCGGTGGCAAAGCATTGGCTGTGCAATGTGATATACGTTTTGAAGACCAGGTACAAAATGTAATAGACAAAACAATAGCCACTTTTGGTGGTCTTGATATATTGATCAATAATGCGTCTGCCATATCACTAACCAATACGGAGCAAACAGAAACAAAACGTTTTGACCTGATGCATGATATTAATGTGCGGGGAACATTTTTCGTTACCAAAGCCTGCATACCGCATTTAAAAAAATCAACCAATCCTCATATTCTTACTTTATCGCCACCCATCAACCTCGACCCCAAATGGTTTGATAAGCATGTTGCCTACACACTGACCAAATACAATATGAGTATGATGACAGTTGGTTGGGCAAAAGAGTTTGCTAAGGACCGGATAGCCGCCAATTCATTATGGCCAAGAACTACAATAGATACCGCTGCAGTAAGGAATTTATTAGGCGGGCAAATGCTGGCTAACATGAGCCGTACGGTAGACATCATTGCCGATGCAGCTTATTATATTTTGCGCCAGCCTTCCGGAGAATGTACCGGTAATTTATTTGTAGATGAGCAGGTATTGGCTAAAGAAGGCATTACCGATTTGAGTAGCTATTCTGTAGTACCCGGTGCACAGTTATACACTGATTTGTTTGTATAAAAGAAAAGCATCCTGATCTGACAGAATGCTTTTCTTGTATATAGGTAGCCTTAACCGTTATTTCTTATTACCGATAATAATAGCAGCCATTGCTAAGGCAGTATCTTTTAAAACACCTGATGGATTGGTGTTGAATGATTTGATGTGAATAGTGAATACAAAAATCAACAATACAGCCGCCAGCAGATAACAAGCCAACGCTTTCTGCACATTAATGATAATGGCAATAGCGGCTAATATAAATCCTGCACCAGTCAGGTAAATGTAGATTTTACCATCACCCGGAAACATATCCGGAACCATACCAGCCATCATGTTGGCATTTTTAAAATGCAGATAGCCGAAATAAGCTATCATCAATGCAAAAATTACTTCAGCGACTTTTGTTGGAAAAAATGGTTTCATTTTAATTGGTTTTAGATATTGAACCTACAACTTTTTTGAAATAGCTGCAACACACCTGTTTTTTCTGTTTATAACTTGTGCAACTAAAAA
>CAWJAG010000031.1:0-161041 GCA_963840755.1 uncultured Chitinophagaceae bacterium
CAACATTGGTAACTGCACCCTGAAGAAAAATATTTTGCAAATAAGAATTATAACGACGAAGTATATAACCTTACTCTAAAAAGATGTGATATAAAGGAGAATAAAGCAAAGTTAATTTATACCCACTTAATGATGCCGCACTATCCCTACTATTATGATGAAAATGAAAAACTTAGAACTATTGAAGGCCTGTCAACAATTGCATTTAGCGATAAAAAAGCATACGTTTCATATCTAAAATATACTAATAAAAAGACTTTAGCCCTTTTAGATCATATCCTTGCCAATTCAAAAAATCCTCCCATCATTATCCTTATAAGCGACCATGGATTTAGAAATTTTATTTCTAAATCCGAGGATGAAAACAAAAGGTTGCCTTTCTGTAACCTCATGTCGGTTTATTTGCCTGATAAAGACTATTCCTCATTTTCTGATAGCCTGAGTAATGTCAACTTATTGAGGATTGTTTTAAACTCAAAGTTTGGTCAGCAGTTGCCTATACTGAAAGATTCAACTTTTTTTGTGAGCTTCTGATTTTTTTCTAAGAAAGTATAGTACCCTCTCCGTTCCGGGTATCCTAAATGAATCTTCAATTATAAAGCCTGCTGAGAAAACAGCAATAAAATGTTCTTCTGTATAAGTATGGCATATTCCATTTTTTTCTTTCAGCATCCCCTGGGCTTTTCTATCATTTATAGAAACAAACTCAATAATAAACAGGCTGCCGATTTCATAAAAAAAATCAGCTACATTTTCTAATGGGATGTTTTTACCAATTACTAAATGATGCAGCAATGCCAATGCTAAAATTGTATCTGACGGGTTCCTCTGCATGAAAGACATTCTTTCTTTGCCATTAAATCCACTTGCAGGGCTTGGGTTTGTTAAATCAAGTATAAATGGTTGCAGGTTTTTAATCCCCGCTTTTTTATTTGCCTGATAAAGCTGGTTAATACAGCTTGCATCAAAATCTGCTGCATAAACGTTGTTAAAATGCTGTGCTGCTATAAAAGAAAATTCACCTGTATTGCACCCGATGTCAAGGATGTTTTCTTTATTTGACAACTTACTTATCCATTCAGCTACTTTTGCCTTCTTAACAGCTAAATAGTCAGGGTTCTCAATACCTTCTTCGTAATAGGTTGACCAAACAGATGCTGTTTTATTTATATGAATACCTTTAACAAGTGCTTCAAGGCTGCTAACCAATTGATTTAATTTTTTCTTGTCGAACGAAGTATTTTTTTGAACCCCTGTATTGTTATTAGAAAACCTGCTATGCAGATAAATGTGCAGGTAAACAGAAAAAGAAAACCTTGCCCGAAAAGGCAAAATCTTTTTTACTGTCCCTAATGGTATGCCTTCAGGATAGGCTAACAGCAACTGGTGCGGCGGTATTTTCTGATAACCCATTATCAATAGCGGCCCAAGAAAATGTTCGCAAAACTGCCTGTATGCTATCCAGGGTTTTGAAGAAAATTTTTCAAAAGACAGTGTGTCAATAAATACAAACCGGCCATCCCGCCATTGAACATTATAGGGTGAAGCATCTTTCAGCACCATATCAAATTTCAATGCTTCTTTTAAAACAACAAGTGTGAGCAAAGCAGCCTCTTTGAGCATATCAAAACCCCATTCATAAGGATAGGTAACAAAACTGATTCTTTCCGGTTTTATTACTTTATATGCTCCTGGGAAAGGAGCCATTTCATTGCTTACTTCCTGATGCCCGATAACCCATCCATTTTTATACAGATGGGTATAACAACCGCTGTTAATAAAATAATCAAAATGTTCTTTATAAGAGGGATTTATCTGCCTGTAAATTTCTTTATTGCTGATAAAGATGAAACCTGAAGGGTTCCGGTAGGATGCCGGATGCTTTTTCCCGTCTGAGTGCATCAGTTTAGTTTATTATTTTCATTTTTGGTGCGGGAGAAAATAGATTTTATATAGTTACGGATATTTTTAAAAAAATAAACGACACTTAAAATGGCACCAATAATAACCTGTGCAAGCATACTGCCACTTCCCGGGTCTATATAAATTAACATCTCGTCCATCTGATAGTTTTTATGAGGGTAAAAATAGCATTAAAAAATAAAGCTATTATCCCTTTGCATGAAATTATATCAATAAAGAACCCCGTATTAAACGGGGTTCTCCTGAAATTCAAAAATAATTATCTCATCAGGTACATTTTACCATAGCCTTTATTAAAGAACTGGTCGGTTTTATCCCCATCGGCTGTGTATTTATCCAGCGACTTTCCATTTAGGTTGGTAACCACCCTATACAGGTAAACACCGTTTGCCAGTTTTCCACCATACTGGTCTGTCCCGTCCCATTTAAAGTCAGTAATGTTTCTTCCTATATGCAGCGGCCCAAGCTCATCTTTAGTTATTTCCCTTACAATTTTACCCGTTATCGTCATTATCTCAATCTTGATATTCTGCGGCACTTCATTACCTGTAACGGTAAATACAAAAGCAGTGGAAGTAGTAAACGGATTGGGGTAATTAAGCATGTTAGAAATCATTGGCTTATTCATAACCTGGAATGCTACCCTGTATTCAATTGCCCCTGCCTGGTTATTGCTCTTATCTTTTCCGGAAACAAGAAGTTCGTATTCGCCATCTGAAAGAAGATAAGGTTTAAAATTAACCGTAGCGGTGTTATCGTTATTTGGCGCTTGACCTGCAGGAATGAACCTAAGTGTATCATTATTGAAATAAAAACGACGACCCTGCCATCCCCAATTGGAGGAAGCGGATTTCTTAAACTTAATGTTAACAGGGAAGTATCATCCAAAATCATCCATTTCGCTTCATCCTTTAGTTTTATAACAATATCAGGTTTGGAAGAAACAATATCCCTGTTTAAGATATGCACCCCATCAAATGTTACATCCAGCAATGGATTAAGGCTGTCTGGTTTTACATAAAGGGTTTTAAATGCCAGGTTATTAAAGTGATACTGTTCTATCTGATCACCATCAGGGTTTGCTTCAAAAAGAATTGTATTTAACCCCGGAATGCTGCTGGTGGGGATTGTGCCCCCAAAACTAATAGTATCATTTACAGGCAATGGCCTTCTTCTTGACTGGGGAACAATATGGGAACATTATTTCTATCGGTATATACCATTTTTACTTTTACACTGTCGAACGGCACTTCGCTTATATTTTTAAATGCTATCTGATAGTTTATTGGCGGCTCGCCCAATTCAACAGTATCCCTTGTGGCACTGAAATAAATATTGGGGGCTATTGCACCTTCAGGTATCGGATCATAAGTAACCCTCCAATACCTTAACTGGTAGGGCGAAAAATTTTGACCGTCTTTAGCAAACATTTTTAATTTAAGGAAAGGATAAGCAACAGCGTTTATGGATGATATGTCAAAATCCTGCTGGCTGGTAGTAAGATTAGCGAACAAATTGGTTTCTGTTCCGTTTGCACTTACACCAATTACGTTAATAAGTGCTGTATCTTTTACATTGTCTGCAGCCCCTCTCCATTTAAGTTGTCTCCATACTTTTGCGGGACCATAAAGAGGTGAGACAACTGTGCCGATGCTGTCGGGGCTTTTACAGTCTTTTGATAACGAAGTAACATCAAATATTCCTTGAGAGGCAATTTGGGCTGGCGAAAAACCTGCATCACCTTTTCTATAAACACCAATCATTGCCCTAGGTCTATAAAATGAGTCTATAATATTCAACCCTCTATTTTTTAGCTCATCATACATAGTGTTCCCGTTTCCATAAACATTTTGATCATTGATCCAATCGCTTACATATTGATTTAAAGGGATAGATGAATGAGAAATATTTCTGAATACAACATAATTTTTATCAGGTATTAATCTTAAAAAGTCCTTTGCTTTATTTCGTCCTGCACTATCATTTAAAAACTCAAAATTCCAAACCCTTGCAGGTTGATTGCACCACGGCAAGCTACCATATAAACCAGTAGATTCCAGATTTTGATTTCTCCAAGGCTTAAATGAATTAGCGTCAAAAACATTAAACACAAGATTAAAACCGCATGCATTTCTTATATATGGGTCGTTATTTACTGTTATAGTCAAATCAGCAGCTTGGGTTGTCGCTGTAAAGAAAATTCCATTTCTTATTGATAAATTATTAGTTACTGAATCAAATCCCCAAGCCTTTGTTTGTGCATCAATAAGTATTTTGTCTTTAGCAGATGCATCATGCTGGTAATAATGCGATTGGTTAAAGCCTTTATCGGAGTTTTGCAGATAAATAAAAGAGAAGCCATTCCATATTGGCTGGCCACTTACCGGTACCGGAGCCACCCGCCAGTAATAAACAGTGCTGTCTGTAAATGTAATACCCGTACTAAATTCTAATACACCGCCAATAGAAGTTGTATTTCTGCTTAATTTAAAAGGCGAGTTAAACAACTGGGTTGTATCCATCTCCATTACATACTGCCTGGAAGGGCTGAAAGCATTGGCTGTAGATGCAACTAATTTAATACTCTGTGTATTTACTATGGCATAGTTATAAGGGTAAACCGGTTTAATGTCATTATCAGAAATAAAAATGTCTTTTGTGATGCAATTGTTAGTTTCAAATAACTCATCCACTTCACCATCTGCATCTATACAAAAAGAAAGTTTGGTAAGACCCAGATCCCTGGTAGGGATAATATCCATAGTATAAGTAAGTGAATCCATATACCTGATTCCCGGAATAGTATCCCTCCGTACAATAACAGTAACGTTATTGGGGTAAGTTCTTTTTGCCTCTATTACAATTGGCTTGTTAACAGCTTTACCCATATTCATAAAACTGGCCTTGACAGTAAAACTGTTTTCTGCTGTAGTAATAATAGTCGGAGAAACTTTTATGAGCTGGTCTTCTATTACATAATCAGGCTTGACCCATTCTGCATCCATACGTATAGCCGGGTCGCCATGCAGTGTTGCCTGCTCGCAATGGAAACGGGAATAAAAATCATTTTGTGTAGTAAGGGCAAATACATTTTTCATTGTTTCCTGCATTATTTCACCCATTGTTTTTCCATAATGAGTGGTTGATGCAGCATTAACAAACATGGTGTTATAGATATCCAGGTAATGGGCAATACCAAAGTGTGTACTGGCAACGGTAGCGATTGTGCCGCGGTTAGGCGCCAGTACATATTTTTCTGAAATAGTCTCTTTAGTGGTAAACCTTGCAGTATTGAATGTAAAGAAGTTGCCTGCATTACAACCCAGCAACATAAACAATGGATACTTTCCCGGGTTATTGTAAGCAGCCGGGTCATCTAAATTGAACTCTAATGTGGATGCAGATGAGTGACCGAAGTAAGTTAACAGACCAAGCCCCTCCTGAAAGAGTGCCGTTAATTTTTCGCTGCTTGCCTGTTCTACTGTAGCAGCGGTAGATTTACTGAAAGTATGAACACTGGCGCCATACAAAGTATCGCTAAGAATATTTTTATAACCCAATAAATAATTAGTAAGAGTGTTCGACAAAACAATATCCCTTGCACCCACAACATTCACCGCATTTTTCATCCATGCTTTATCTGAAATAAGCGGAGATAAAAATGCCTGTTGCTGTTCGTATTGTTTTACTTTGGCAAGATAGTCCGCTACCTCATCCCCGTTTATCGCCGAAATACGGCCAATAGAAACTTTAGGTGTTTGATCTGGCCCTGGTTCTGATGTTAATAACCAATCTGAACCCGGTTCGCCAAAGGTTGGCACCAAGGCCAATTTCTGCATATTCGGGTCAGACTCATTTGTAAATGGTTTTCGTTGTGTATAATAAGTAACACCCTTACCAACTATTAAAACATTTTTTACCGGAGAGCTAAAGGCTGTTCTTGCATACCGTATAAAATTACGGATGGAAGAGGGGTGCTGCTTTATTCCAAACCCAAACTGATCTACCAACTGATCTATCATATAAGTTTTTGCCGTATGGTTTCCGCCAGCAGTGCTTGATCGGTATGCCCTGTAATCTTCAACAGGGTTTGCACCTGCTGTTGATGTTAACAATACCGGGTTTGTAATAATAAGATAATTGCCCTGGTTAGCGGCAGCGGCATAGTTTACAAAATTTCTTTGTTGCAAAGCAGTTATCTGCTGTGGTATTGATGATTGCTGGGAGATAAGCAATAATGTTCTTTTAACAGAAGATGGAGCTAATGCAATTTTTACCAACGTACCGCTGCTGATATCACCAACATATCTTTTCATGTTCGTCATATCGTACAGCACAGGGGCAAGGCCAGTAAAATTAAAGCCACTTATTTCAAGATAATTACCGGAGGGGTTTGTGCTTGGTGAAAGTTCAAAAATAAACCGGTCGGCATTGCCCAGGTTAAACTGCCGGGGGTAGATTAATTCTGTTTTACCTAACCTCATCCTGCCATTTACATCTGTACAAAGGTTTTTTATTTCTACATTAGCCGTACCTCCGGCAAAAAGTGAATTAGTAACCGGAAACTCTGCCTTCTTATAATCAAAGAAATCCATTGTCTCCAATGCTACTTGTGTGCCGTTTACTTTTACTTCGAACTGGCGCAAAAAAACGTTGTTACCTGCTGCATAAACTTTCATTGATGCAGGTGGTGCACCTGCACCGGTATAGGGAAATAAGTTAGTGAGGTTTTCGGGTCTTATTCCACCTGCCCCATCTATTTCTGCAGATGATATGCCTTCTCCTTTATCATAGGCAGAGGAGTACACATATTCATTAATATAATTACCAAAACCCCTGTGTACGTCTTCTTTATAATACCTGCCTTCTGTATGAATAAAATAAGACTCAACAGGAACAGATGACGGAAGTGTATTAGCTGGTATTCGTATACCTGAAATTTCCGCCAGTTGGATTTACTGTAAGAAAGAAGGCGGCAGTATCAGTTTCAAGGCTCCATTTATCATTTATCTGGTAATCAGGATCCCGGTATAAAATATTATCCGGTTTACCATCATTTCTTTCCCCCCAAAATTCAATATAATCACCAGCCCCCATTGTACCTGTGGCAACAGTAGTATAAAGTGGGATTTGTTCACCATTCCTCCAAAGTTGAAATTGCTCTGCAGGTGTGCCGCCAATGCCAATGCCTGCCAGTACCGGCTGACTTATACGATACAAGCCTGTTGAACCTACTTTAAATTTATAATAGGTGCGGCTGTAGTTTATCCATTCGTTGTTATACGTCTGCGCATTAGCAAAAAAGCTAAAGGCAAGCAGTAAAGGGAGTAAAAGTTTTTTCATCTTCAAAAGGTTTATCGAGACCGACTGTTAATTAGTTTTTAAGTTTATTAGGCACCATGTTTAGCCGTAATGAAAAAACATGGGTGAATAATGGTTTGGATTGATTGGCAAGGTTTACATACGCATAATCAATAGTCAAATCTTTTATTTTAAACCCTGCACCGGCACTTGGCTGGTATATCCATACTCTTTTCTGGTTTAGTGTATCGCCATCTGCCAATGCCCGTTGAAAATTATTGATACCAGCCCTTACAAAAAAAGCATTGCTGATGTTTAACTCAAGTCCAAGTTTTGGGTCTGCACTTACAGGATCGGCACTTAAAATTGTATTTCGTTTACCATCAAAAGTTAAATCAATATTTGCTTCAGCAGTTAAATTCAGCTTCTTACCCAGTTTAAAATCCCTTGCTACACCCAGTATCAACCTTGGTGCAGTTATTTCTGTAGATTTTACCGGTATATCATTTTTAGTAAGGTAGAGTATTTCTTTTTCCCTTTCAGTAAATGTAAACGACCATGTATTGAAGGTGCTGGTTATATCCCTTGCAGTAAGGCCAAATTTCCATTTCTTTCCCTGCATTTGTAACCCGGCATCTAAACCAAAGCCCCATGCATTAGCAAACTTGCCCACATTGCGGTGTATTACTTTTGCATTTAATCCAAAATTAATTTTCTTGTCATCCGTTTCTTTGAGCTTTTGTGCATATGAAAAAAGAACGGCCAAATCTGAAGAATTAAAAGCCTGGATATTGTTGTAATTAAGCGACCCATCAGGTTCTACCAAAAACAGTGTGTTCATAATATCTTCCACCGCAAAGCGAAGGCCGGTAATACCTATTACCCTTTTATTATTTGCCCCTGGAAAAATTATACTGGCATAATCATACTTGCCTATTCCGGCAAAGTATTCAGCATGCATAAGGTTTACTTGTGGATGATCTTTTACCCCGGTAAGCCCGGCGGGATTCCAGTATCCGGCTGTGCCATCATTTACAGATGCAACCTGGGCACTGCCCATTGAAAGCCCTCTGGCACCTGCACCAATGTTTAAAAATTCATTAGAGTATTTTCTGAATTGGGCCGTGGCAGAAAAGAAGAAAAGAGTCGTCAACAGGGACAGGTATAAGCGGTTCGTTTTCATTCATTGAATTTTCTAATAAGCAATGGAGCAAGTTTAGTCTTCTTGTAAGGTACGTAATGGTTGTAAAGTTAGCTTTAAAGCCTGTAAAATCATAGTGGTGCGAGGCAAAAAGGCTAAGTATTGAAAACGAATAATTTAGAAAAATATTGCCTTTAAAAATCTGTAACACTATTCTGGCTTACTTTTGCTGCAAAATGTTGATTTAGAAATGAATTTGATAGAAGAACTACGATGGAGGGGCATGATACAGGACATTATGCCCGGTACCGAAGAGCAGCTGAAAAAAGAAATCACCTCGGCGTATATTGGCTTTGACCCTACAGCCGACAGCCTTCACATAGGCAGTCTTGTACCCATTTTATTGCTGGTCCATTTACAAAAGGCAGGACATAAACCTTATGCCCTTGTAGGTGGTGCCACCGGGATGGTGGGGGATCCAAGTGGCAAAAGCGAAGAAAGAAATTTATTAAGCGAAGAAATACTGCAACATAACCAGGCAGGTATAAAAAAACAGCTTGAAAAATTTCTTGACTTTACTTGTGGAGACACTTCCGCAGTTATGGTAAACAACTATGACTGGTTTAAAGATTTTAGCTTTCTTGATTTCATCCGGGATGTGGGAAAGCACATCACAGTAAACTACATGATGAGCAAAGACAGTGCAAAGAAAAGGTTAGAGGGTGAAACAGGAATGAGCTTTACAGAATTTACTTACCAATTAGTACAGGGCTACGATTTTTACTGGTTGTATAAAAACAAAAACTGCAAACTGCAAATGGGCGGCAGCGATCAGTGGGGAAACATCGTCACCGGCACAGAACTCATTAGAAGAAAAGCTGGTGGTGAAGCATTTGCTTTTACTTGTCCGTTGATTACAAAAGCCGACGGTGGCAAGTTTGGTAAGACCGAAGCTGGTAATGTATGGCTTGACCCTGTAAAAACCACTCCTTATCAATTCTATCAGTTCTGGTTAAATGCGAGTGATGCTGATGCAGAGAAATGGATTAAGATTTTTACATTCCTGACTCAGGAAGAAATAAATACAAGTCTTGATGCACATAAACAAGATGCTGGAAAAAGATTGTTACAAAAAAAATTGGCAGAAGTGGTGACGGCGTTTGTACATGGAGATGCTGCATTAGAAAAGGCACATCAAACAACAAAAAAACTATTTGAAAGCCTGCAAAAACTATATGACACTTTTACCGCACTTCAAGAAACCCTAAGCATACAAGAACTTGAAGGAATGGATGGCATTGTGAAAGTTGAATTTTCAAAGGATAAAATTGCTGCCGGTATTGATGTGGTTTCTTTTTTGGCAGAAACAAATATTTTTCCCAGCAAAGGTGAGGCAAGAAAAACGGTGCAAGGCGGTGGTATAAGTATTAATAGAAAAAAAGTAGAGGGCATTGAACTGAAACTTCATACTTCGTTATTGCTGCATGAAAAATATTTGCTGGTGCAGAAGGGCAAGAAGAATTATTATTTGATAGCCATTAGCTAATAAAAGTGAAGAAAGTCTATTTCATCAGCGGCCTCGGGGCAGATAAAAGAGCCTTCTCCCTTCTTGATTTATCATTCTGCGAACCAATTTTCATTAATTGGATACAACCGGTAAAGGATGAATCCCTTCCAGCTTATGCATTACGATTGAAAGAGCAAATTAAAGATGATAATCCGATTATCGTTGGGGTTTCATTCGGGGGTATGCTGGCAACAGAAATGGCAAAATCAGATTCGACGGTAAAAGCTATTCTTATTTCCAGCAATAAAATAAAGAAAGAATTTCCTGGAGTTTTCATGATTGGCAAATACATCCCTTTGTATAAATTGATGCCATCTGCCATACTAAAAAAAGCATCTATTGTCCGAAAATTATTTTTTGGCCCGAAGGGAGAAAAGCAACAAAAAATATTTCACCAGATTTTAAATGACACCGATACCCGTTTTACAAAATGGGCGGTATTTGCTATGCTTCATTGGGAGAATGCAGTGATTCCCCAAAACCTCGTTCATATACACGGCACTTCAGATAAACTACTTCCCTACCGGCTGGTGAAAGCAGATTATACAATTAATAAAGGAACACATTTGATGGTGATGAATCATCCGGTGGAAATATCCGAACTGTTAAAAAAACTTATAATTGCTCCTTAGCTATTTATTGACCTTATTGATTTTACTAACCATCCCGGATTTTGGATTTACTAATAAATATAAACCTGTCGGCTTTCCTGTTAAATCTATAAAAGCACTGTTTCCATTTACAATAAGCCGGGCTATTGTTTGTCCGCTGCTGTTAAATAAGACAAACCGCTCCTTTTCCATATTTTTTTTGAACAAAATCGTTGCTTTATCTAAAACAGGATTAGGAAAAATCACTACATCATTGATTTCTTTATTTGACAACAGTATAATGCTACTGATAGTAAATCGTCCGTCAATATCAATTTGCCTTAACCGGTAACAATATTTTTCTGCTACCACCCTATCATCAATAAATTGATACTGTCTAATGCTACTGCTATTTCCTGCGGCATTCACTTCGCCAATTTTTTCAAACTGGCTTCCATCAGCACTTCTTTCAATTTCAAATAAGCGGCTATTGCTTTCTGAAGCTGTACTCCAAAAAAGAATATTTGTCTTTCCATTTGCACTGCCGTTAAAACCAACTAAGCTTACCGGTAATACAGTTGAATTAAATTCATAAGCACCCATATCCACCACTGCATTACTTATCCTGCTGTAGTTTCTTATATCAAATAATGGAACACCTGTATTATCACCTGCATCAATACCAACAGAGCCTGCCTGCAATTGCAAGCCATCATCCGAAGTAAGCCAACAATTATCTGCGCCATCTGCATCGGCAATACTTAAAAAAGAAGGTGCGGAAAAAATATTACCTGTACCCGGCCCTGTAATTGTATGCGGTGGATTTTGATTGGCAATATCAATTACAATATAAGTAGCTGAAAAACCTGCATCGCCTAAAGTATAAAACTGTGGCCCTGTACCCGATGCAGTGTTCCCCCAAAAAATACTGTTTCGAATGGTTGGATTAGCCGTACCAGAATTTCCTGAAGCAAAATTTGTTCTATCGGATACAATACCGCCACCATCCACCGACGAATTGTTTACAAATACAGAATTTAAAACTATGGGACTTGCATTTCCATTACCACCGCCCCAGCAGTACATAGCCCCTGCTCTGTCTGTTGCGGTATTACCATAAAAAATAGAATTAGTAATGACAGGGCTTGCATTACCGTTATATCCAAAATTATCAATGCCCCCGCCACCACTTGCAGCAATATTAAATGCAAATATGCAATTGGTAATTACAGGATTTGCATTGCCACCGTTTTGTCCGTGGTTAAATATACCGCCTCCAAATAATGCTGTGTTGTTCGTAAATAAACAGTTCCGTATATCGGGGCTGCAAATACCTCCGCCTGCTGCATTATTCAACATACCACCGCCAAGGCTGCGGCTATCGTTACCCAGCAAATCAAAATTTGCATTTGCCGCGGTAATAGTAAACCCATCTAATATGGCCGTATTGTTTAAACTGCTGTTGCTGATAACATGATAACTATTATCAGCATTTCCGGGCAAGCCAATTTCTGCACTTAATACTGAAGTAAAGCCACAGGTAAAACTTCTTTGTGATAAAATAGTTTCTGTTCCATTAAAACTTCCATACACTGCCACACCATTCAGCATATTGAAATAAATATTTCTGCTGGCGGTGTTTGTTGTAAAATAAGTTCCCGCCGCTACCCATACTTCATCACCCGGAGATGATGCATTGATAGCCGCTTGTAATGATGTGCCTGGAAAAGCATTGGTCCAGCTTGTACCATCTGCCACCACTAAACCACCTGCTGGTGTTACAAACCTTATGGCAGCATTTGCATTAAACAATACTAAAAAAAAGAGGAAGGTGGTTATATTAAATATTTTCATAGGTACTTTTAATCAAAATTAACCGTAGCTGCTTTAAAGCATTTAAATACACAAAAGAACTCATTCCAGGCTGCGCCGGAACCCACCTGGTCATCGCAATTGTCATAACAATCACCCGGAAACAAGGTAATCCGGTTTGTTAGTTTCAGTTTAGCCGTGTTATTCGCTTCCTGCAAAACCAACTGTAATTCCTGACCAAAACGGCTTCTTCTTTTCCCCTGACTGTTTTCAATTTGTGTTGCCAGTTTCCGTATGTTTTCAAATTGCTTTAATAACTTTTTATCATCCGCCGTAGCAGAAGAACGGGCCGTAAGTGATACGCCTTTCATTAGTGCAGTAATGTCCTTACTTACTTCGTACACCTGTGCGGCTGTAGTTGGTTGTTGTTTTACAGCCGTGTTATTCCCCTGAGAAACAGCGAGGTGACAGAAACCCGTTGCCACTAAAAAAAGTGCAATAATTTTTTTCATATTAAAAGTTTTAGGTTAAAAAATTATTTTGCCCAGTGTGCCGCAAACCAATGTTTACCGCTTTCTTCATACCCGGTAACACAACGGGTAAGCAATCCGTTGCTGGTATTATTTTCCCATTTATCCTGATAGCTGTCGTTGTCTGATTTGCGGGTGGCACTGAAATCCCTGAAACCTGATTTTTCATACCAAATAACAGAGAACATTGTTTGCCCATCATGCTTATACGCATTGATGTAAACCTGCTCCCAATTTTTCCCTTTCATTTCATTATACTTATCTTGGTATTCCTGCTGGCTCAATGAACTCTTTAACATACTTCCACCCACATTTCTTTTTTCATAAAATGCAGAATAATATTTCTTTCCTCCAACAGAAACCACGGATACATTGATGGGTACATAACCTTCACCAGTATATTTTTCAAACAAGGTTTGGTGTCCTTCCGGAGATACCCCGGTATATGCAGGCTGTGCATTCGGCTGCCCGGGCTTTTTTATAAAGATGGCAGCGAATTTTAATTTACCCGCATCATTATAATTATCTATCTGCTGAAGACGGTATCCTTTTTTCTTCACCCAATCATCATATTCGGTTTGAAAACCCTCCTTTGTCATATCATGCTTTACAGCTACATCATAATTATTGGTATTGTAACGAAATACAGTGTTGAAAAATGTTTTACCTGCCACATCATAAGCATCTACCCACACAGGATAATAACCAGAACCCCATATTTTACTAAATTCCTCCTGGTATTTATTTTCTGCTATCCCATGTTTTGCAATTTCACTTTTACCACCGGGGTACCAGGTTGGTTTACTACCCGGCCATATTACACATAAGCCATCGGCAATATGGGGCAGGCCGGTTTTATTCACTTTTATCCAGGCTGCGTCGGGTGAAGGTTCGGGAAGGTTATTAAATGCAATCAAACTGGTATTTGTAAACTGTAAAGGCCAGACTACTGCGGCATCGGGATTACTGGCCGATATACAATCTATATGCAAATGTGTACCCGCAGTTGCCGTACTGCCAACTCTTGCCAGCCAATCGCCCCGTTTCACTTTTGCACCAATTTTCATAAACTCTTTGTTCAATGAAAATTGCTTGAGATGGTAATAACGGATTATTTCATTTCCTGTTTTTATATGAAATGTATTGCCGCCGCCATCAGTATCTATACCCGGCTCATTATCTTTTAACTTATCGTTGAATTTAACCACTTCGCCATCTGCAATAGCATATACCGGCCTGCCAAAACAACGGAAATCTTCATTCTTATCACCAGACGCCCCGGGATATTTAGTACTCCATTTTTTAGTTTTTTCATCCCACCCACCAGTACCATATCATATGAAAAAACCTGCGTACCGCCACCATGAGAGGCTTCAGCATACCAAAATTCATTGATGCCAAGATCTGCTTCTTTACCAGGGAAAGAGTAAGCAGCCGCATTTATATGTGCTTTTATATTTTTTGTGATGACATAGGGGCTGTCGTACCCATCGAAATATAACCTGATATTTATTTGCGGGGGGATAGTGCCGTTAATCTCAATAACATTACCCAACTCATTATACCCACGGCTGTTTTGCCACTTGAAAGTTGCCCCATTATTTATCAGTTCATTGGTATTATCCTTATTGGGGCTAAACGAAAATACTTTACTGGTGCCGCTACTGCTGTATTGATATTCAATTTTTTTCAGCACCAGTTGTTTTCCCTCATTATTCTTAATTTTAAAATACACAGATAACAATGCACTATTATTACCACCTGCTGTTTTGGGTGCACAGGTAAGGTAAACAACATCCCCGCTACTGTTAATTGGTTGCACATCAACCACACTTATGGCAGGGATACCGGGGGTTTTGACAGTGCTGCTTTTATTACCGTTTTGTTGAAGTAAAAATAAAGTACCCAACAACAAAACAGGTATGCCAAAAAATGTTTTCATACAAAAAGATTACTTGTTAAATCGAAATTTTGATAACCATAGCAAGCTAAAATGAAAGAATGGTTTCTTTCAAACACTTCAATTAAAAGCAGGGGAAAGTCAATAAGCAGGGGAAGAAATTATATTCCTTCAACGAATGGGGCTATTTATTCAACCAGGGTTATTTGGAAATAATTTTTCCGCTGGCCACCAGTTCTACAAAAGCATCCCGTTCATTGCGGCTGATGGGGAGTTCGGCCTTATCAATTTTTACGGTGAAGCCTTCTATACTGGTGATGGCTTTAATATTTACAATGTAGGACCGATGGATACGATAAAATTTTCCGGCAGGCAGTTTTTCTTCCAGCCCGGATATTGTGTGGTAAGTAATGACAGATTTATCTTTTGTAACAATTTTTACATATTCTTTTAACGCTTCAATAAATAATATTTCTTCAAAAAAGATTTTCACCAGCCCCCCGTCTGCTTTTACAAAAAAGAAATCGTTGGTATCTGCGTGAGCAGCTACTTCAGTTATTTCAGATACAGAAGAACGCAGAAACTTCCAGGCTTTATTTACTGATAATAAAAACCTTTCAATGGCTATTGGCTTTAATAAATAGTCAATAGCATTGGCTTCAAACCCTTCCATGGCATGCTCCCGGTAAGCGGTGGTAAATATTACCGCAGGCGGATTAGTCATTGTTTTTAAAAACTGGAAACCGGTAAGGCCGGGCATATTTATATCAAGAAAAACCAATTCAACAGGTTGTGATATAATTCCTTTTAATGCTTCTTTTGCATTTTTATAGTTACCGGCTGGCAGCAACCTTTCGTCTTGGCCGATAAAATCTTCCAGTATCTGCCTTGCAATAGGCTCATCATCTATGATGGCACAACGGATAGGTTTCATGATAAGTTTAGTTTTAAAGTTACTGAAAAGCTGTTGTCTTCATGCCGCATCTGTATATCATGCCGTCCTTCGTACTGCAGGTTAAGGATATGCCTCACACTGTTGATACCAATACCTTGTGAAGGAGCAGTATCATAATAACTGTTCTCCACTTCAAAAAATAATTCTTTGTCAACAATACTCATGCGGACTTTCATCCAGCTCTGGCTTGATTTTTCCTTCATCCCATGTTTAAAAGCATTTTCCACAAACTGAATCAACAATAATGGTATAATTGTTTGCCCATTTACATTTCCCTGTACATCTATTTCAATAACGGTATCTTTTTCATATCGCAACTTTTCCAGTTCAATATAGCTTTGCAAAAAATTTATTTCCTGCCTTAGCAATACTTTTGGCTGGTTACATTCAACTATTACATACTCCATAATGTTTGACAACTGGCTCAATGCTGCCGAAAGCCTTGGGCTGTTGCTTCGGGAAAGCCCATAAAGATTATTGAGTGTATTAAAGTAAAAATGGGGGCTCAACTGTTGCTTAAGCAGGTTTAGCTGCATGTCTTTATTAATAACAGCAAGTTGTACCCTCTGCTGTCCGGCCTTGCGGTATTCAGTATAAAATTTCAGCATATAGAATGCTGACAGCTTCAATACATATTTACCAATTTCGCCCCATGAGCCATACACCACCGAAGTATAGGAACGTTGCTTAACGGGCCATACCAACCATTCCTGCTTTGCATTCAGCAATAAATAAATGACCCCGGTAATGCAAAAATAGTATAGCCCAAAAATGAAGATATTACATACAATTATTTTCCATAGAGGCTGCCGGGAGAAGTAACTGAGGCTATACCATAAAAATAAAGCAAGAAGCAGGCTAATTAAAAATATACAAACATAAAAAGGGACAGGCAGTACACATACTTTGCACTTAAAATAAGTAATCAGATAAGAGGTTATAATAAAACCTATTTCGGCTATAGCATAAACAATAAATGACCTTAGCCAGAATTTCCGGGTATTATAATTACCTGGTATATAATTGTTATTATCGTTTTCTTTATATCCCATCTAAACTCAAGCGGAGATTAAATCCAGTTTCTGTTGAATAATCGTATGAGAACCGTCCCCGGTACAATTCATCCAGCAGTGGCGGTGGTTCCGGTTTTGCTGTTGCCCCTGTTACAGAAAAGAGCATTTCTTCCTGCTGAAATGCTATGTGGATGCGGTAATTCCCTTCTCCGGTAGCTGTACGGGTTGCCACTATACTATCAACAAACCCGGCCAGCAATAAGGGTGCAATTTTTATTTTATCATATCCGTTTTCACAAGTAAGGGAAATAGATATCATGTTATCAGGCTGCTGATTAATTAGCTGTATATAGTTATTAAGGAACTGTATTTCTTTTTTCATTTCTATCTGCAGCTCCCTTGCTTCGTAAATAACATACTCCATTACTTTTGCCAGTTGAAGTATCGGCTCAGTGGCATCAGACGGTTTTACTGCAGCTGATTGCTGCAAATGCTTTATTGTTTTAAAATAAAAAGAAGGGTTAAGGTGCCACTTCAGCAATTTTAACTGAAGCTCCTTATTGGAAATAGCCAGCTCGATTTTCTTTTTCTCTTCGACCCGGTAATTATAAAAATAGTTGGCCAGGTAAAACCAGGATAAACGAAAACCATGTTTGAGCAACTGGTAATTAAGAAAAGAGTATTCGTTGCCCCTGTCGAGATATGGGGTTTGCCTGTCGGATACCGACCTCGTTAACCCTTGCAGGTGATTATATAAAAAAGCAATTGTATCCTGAACCGGGCCAAACCACAACACTGAATAGGCCGCATAAAAAGCAAGATTTATTATTATCTGCACAGCAATTTTCTTTTTCCGTACTACCCATGCCACCCACCAGATAGGCACAATCAGCAGGCATTGAAAGAACAGCATAACAAGGTGATATTCGGGGATGCTGATACGCTGGGTACCAAAATTATTCAGTATTATCAAAAATAATAGCTGTATGCAGGCTTCTATAAGTGCATACAATGCAAACACTTTTAACCAGTACTTAATCTCTTTTTTATGGTGGGATAGCCAGAACATTAACTGACCTAAAGATAAGCTGTGCTGTTTTCTGGAAGATGCAACTTGCCCCTGATTCTATGAAAGGAATAAAAAATTAAACTAAACCGCAGGATGGTTCAACAAAGAGTTGATTATTTCATTTCCTTCAACACTTTCCACATTTCACCGGCAATAAACTGGTTGCCCTTGTTATTCATGTGTACCCTGTCGTAAGTAAGAATTTCTTTGTCTTTGTTATCAGGGTTATTCTTATTCAGGTAATCTTGAAATTTTTTACGCAGGTCAACTACTGATAAATTATTTTTCTTTGCCAGATCCCTTATGATGTTGCTGTACTTATTCAGGTCACCATCCAACGGGTTGCTCATATCCGTCTTCTCCCCCACTACTGCCGGAGTTACCAATACCACTTTAATATTTTTATCCTTTAGTTTTTTTATAATAGCCTGGTAAAATTTTTCGAACTTATCGGCATCGGTACCTGTGCCAAGCAATGTTTTATGCCACACATCATTCACCCCAACATAAATTACCACTATATCAGGATTTTTTGCCAACACATCATCTTCCATCCGTAAATACAAATCATATACTTTATTGCCACTTATGCCGGAGCCATGCAGTTCGTACTGGTCAGCTTTTTGTTCTTTCTTCAGCATATCTTCCAGTTGAAGTATATAGCCACGGTATTTCTCCGGCTTTACTCCCAGTTCTGTAATTGAGTCGCCAAAAAAAACAATCTTAGTTTTTTTTGGCGGTGCAAAAGCACAAAAGATGAGAATGACTGAAGCAATAAAAAATATTTTTTTCATAATAGCTTTATAAAGTTTATTATACTGCTTCGCTAAAGCTACGCAGCATAAGTAAAAATACAAAAAACTGCAGGGAAGACATCCGGATTAAGAGATGTTGGTTTATCTGGAGAAAGTTGCGTTGTTAATGAACTTTAAATTTCAAACCCTAAACCTATTCAATATCCACCTGCTTCTTTACCACCGCCCCATCACTGGCTTCCGGCAAAAACTTTCTTTCTTTAATAAGATAACCATTCCCTTTTTCACAGAAATGCACTTTCAGGTTCTCCAGACTGATAGGGTTGCCATCCGGGATATCTGCAATGTTAGAATGTAAAATATCATGCCCGTCAATAATAATTACCAGGCCACTGCCAATGCCTTCCATTTTATTTCCTTCTGTAATCAGCATACCGGTGTCTTCTCCCAACCCAATACCGATACAACCCGGATTAGCAGCCACAGCTTGTGCTAATCTTCCAAACCTTCCCCGTTTTTCAAAATGTGAATCAATAATTACAGAATTCAAAAACCCTAAACCGGTTGTAATTTTTACTTCGCCTTTTAAATGTGCCCTCGCTGCATTGCCTTCATAAATCATGGTGTTGCTCATGGCCATTGCGCCTGCACTTGTTCCCGCAATTAAAAAATTTTCTTCTTTATATCTTTTTTTAAGAATAGAAAGGAACTCTGTACCACCATCTGTTGCACTTAAACGCAGCTGGTTTCCACCGCTAAACATTACCGCATCGCAATCTTTAATTCGTTGAATATATTCTTCCATCATTGCATCCTGCCGGGTGCGGATGTGCATTAAACCAATATTAGTACAACCAATTTTTCCAAAAGCGTTAAGGTAGTTTTCCCCCACTTCATAAGGAATCATCGAAGCAGTGGTAATCACTTCAATCCTTGCATTAATGCCGCCAGCTTCTTCCACCACCCGGCGTAGGATGCCGAGTTCAAAAAAATTGAGGTTGTTTCGCTGAAAGCCATCCACTTCTAATTCTGTGCCTTTATGTTCGGCGCCGCCAATTGCAATCAGTTTTCCTTTAGGACTGCTCATTCATTGGGATTTGATTAGAGACAAATGTAACAGAAAATTATTTTACTGATAGTACAGGCTGGCCATAATGTGGATTTGTGGAAAAGGAGTTTTAAATACCTGATTATTCGTCTGAATTATTTATTTTAATAAAAAACTCAAAAGCTGTTAATAAAATTGGCCGGGAAGAAGAGGCAAGTCGGGTAGAATAGTTATTTGCTTACCGGCAAAAAAAATCTTTTTAGATAACTTCTAATAAGTATCCTGCTCGTTATCAGTTTTTACTTTTTCTGCTGGTTTGCTGCCAAGGTAAATTAGCAGTGAAATAAGCAGGCACCCCAAACCACCCCATACCATAAGCTTTGGCTGGCGGCCATCTATAAATTTCATAACAAAAGAAAATAACAGCAGGGAGCAGCCTGTAACTAAAAACAAAAGCGGCCAAGAAATTTCTGAAACTTCCTTTTCTTCTTGGGATTTTCCCATGGATGAGTTGGTTTTAATGGTATCCAAACTTACAAAAAACCTGCCAAATAAAAATTTTATGATATGTGATGATTATAGGATTGATTTTTTTGACAAATGCCCATTAGAAACTATTCTTTACATTAACAAAAACTGGTGGTTTACCTGGGTATAAGCCGATAGCAGCACAAAAAATAAAAGCCCTAACCAATGGGGCTTTATATAAAATTAGTAGTACGATAATTCTTTACAACAACATCGTAATCGGGTTTTCCAAATATTTTTTAAACGTTTGCAGGAAGGCTGCCCCAAGTGAGCCATCTACACTGCGATGGTCGCAGCTAAGGGTTACTTTCATAAAGTTGCTTACTGCAAAGCCATCACCTTTCTTTACCACTACTTCTTTTATTTTTCCAACGGCCATTATACAACTGTCTGGCGGGTTGATGATTGCGGTAAACTCATCAATATCCATCATACCTAAATTAGATATAGTAAAAGTGTTACCACTAAATTCATTTGGCTGTAATTTTTTATTCTTTGCTTTACCTGCAAGTTCTTTGCTTTCAGCAGCAATTTGCGGTAATGTTTTCTGGTCGGCAAAACGAACAACAGGTACTATCAACCCATCTTCAATAGCTACGGCAATGCCGATATGCACATGACTATAGCGACGGATTTTATCTCCCATCCATGAAGCATTAACGGCAGGATGCTGACGCAAGGCTAAAGCTGCGGCCTTAACCACCATATCATTAAAACTGATTTTGGCCGGGCTTATTTCATTCAACTGCGTTCTTGCAGCCATGGCATTGTCCATGTTAATATCCATCTTAAGATAGAAATGTGGCGCAGAGAATTTGCTTTCTGCTAACCGTTTTGCAATTACATTCCGTATTTGCGAATTTGGAATGTCAGTAAAACCTTCTACTCCATTATTAACAACAGACCATGGCAAAATATCAACTCCTTTTCCAGTTGGTTTTGCGGAAGAATTTTCGGTGCTGGAAGCACCAACTTTGTAGTTATCAATATCAGCTTTTATAATTCGGCCACCATCACCGCTTCCACTTATTGCTTTTATATCAATCCCTTTTTCTGCTGCTAATTTTTTTGCAAGTGGAGAGGCTTTTAAGCGGCCATTGTTGCTGGTTGCTTGTTGGTCAACTGTAGCTTCAACTAAGGGTGGTTGCTGAACTGATTCAACAATTGTGGTCTTTTCTTTTGGACTTCCGTCTTCCGGCTTCGTTACTCCTCCTTTGGCAGCTATAATAATTGCATCTACATTTACTTTTCCTTTTTCACCAATTATGCAAAGCAAACCGTTTACCGGAATTTTTTCTCCTTTGGCTGCGCCGATATGCAAGAGGGTTCCGTTTTTATAACTCTCCAACTCCATTGTTGCTTTATCGGTTTCTATCTCAGCCAGCACTTCTCCTTTCTTCACTGTATCACCAACGTTTTTATTCCAGCCTGCAATTACCCCCACTTCCATCGTATCACTAAGGCGGGGCATTAGCACTACTTCATCCATTTTGGAAATGTCGATAGAAGAAGGTTGTAGGTTTTTGGTTGCGGGTTTCTCGTTGCTTGCAACAGGTTGAGGTTCTTCTGCTTTTTGTGTTGCTGTTGTTCCGCCGATTAAGCTGGAAACATCTTCACCTTTTTTACCAACAATAGCCAGCAATTGGTCTACTTGTATTTTAGAACCTTTATCCCCACCTATATGCAGCAGGATGCCATCTTTATAGCTTTCCAGTTCCATGGTGGCTTTATCAGTTTCAATTTCGGCCAGCAGGTCACCTTTTTTTACGGGGTCGCCAATTTTTTTGTGCCAGGCAGCAATTACACCAGTTTCCATGGTGTCGCTGAGGCGGGGCATTAATATCACTTCGGCCATGTAACTATGAATTTTGGCCGAAATTAAGATAAAAATGTGAATAGAAAAGGGCTTACACTGCCTAACGAAGTAAGAACCGGGCTTAAGGAATTTTTGTAAAGGTAGAATAAGGGTAGTGTGGACGACATGAAAGGAAACCATTCTACCCCCTGTACTTCAAATACAAACCCCTTCTGTATCCACCGGAAGCTTTGAAAAAAAATGAAATCCCCGGCTGTGTTTCTTCAGTCTTTTTTCCCCAGTTTATCAACCGGTGCGGTATACTCATAATTACTTGTTGAGGGTAAAAGGGGGTTCATGGACATATTGTATGTAAGAAGATTCCTGCCCCCGGTTGAGGAGAAAACAATTGTATCATTGTAGCTGGCTTTCCATTTTCCATAAAACAGGCTGCTTTCATTGTTCCTTTCTTTTTTACAGGAAGAAAGGAAAATTATACCAGCGATAAAGGCAATTAAATATAACAGTTTCTTTTTCATATTTTTTCTTTGACAACAGTAACTATAGAAACGTTGCATATTTTAATAGTCCAAATCTAACTTCAACCTTTCTTTTAATTCTTTTATCATCGGGTACATTTCTGTCATTTTTATAAACTGATCTTTGGAGGAAAGGGTGGGTTCTATAACCGGCCTGTCGGTAATGTTTTCTTCAACCCCCACATTAAACTGTAATAAACGGTTTTGCAGTTTTTCTTTTAAGAAAGCAAACAGGCTGTTGCGTTCCTGCTCAATAAATTTTTGCTCGATATTGTTGGCAGTAAGGGCTTCAAACGAATTTTCATCTTTTATACGCAACACCGCTAATTGAAATGGCTGCGCTGCCGGGTTCTTTTCTTCTTTTAGTTTTATTATATAACTGTTCCAGGCGGTTTGCAATTCTTCTTGCTGCAATGGATTGCTGCTATTGCCTGCGGCTGTATCGCCATTGCCGGTAAACTGCTTTCTTATTTTATCGAGGGCAGAGAGTTTGGAGGTTTGGGGTTTCCCCCCTTCGCTAAAGCTATGGAGGGCAGGTTGGTTTGGGGTTTGAGGTTGTTGATATTCAGGTTTATCTTCTTGTACTATTGATTGTTTTATTGCGGGGGTTTCAATAATCAGTTTTGCTTCAGTTTGTTTTCTGACTTCTGACTTCTGGCTCCCGGCTTCTGGCTTCTGCGAAGCATACATCTTTATTGTAGATACCCTGAATGCCTGTGCTGTATCAATCAGTTTTTTTTTACCTACTGCATTTCCTTCGGCAGTTAATTGTAAGGCTTGTTGTAGGTAGCAAAGTTTTATTAATGCCAGTTCCACATGCAGCCGTTTGTTGCGGGCAGCTTTAAAATTTATTTCAGCTTCATTTAAAATATTGAGGGAGCTTATTAATAATGCCGGAGAAACAGTTTTGGCAGTGCATAAATATTTTTCTTTAAAACTTTCCACTGCTTCAAGCAATACGGCGGCTTTCTCATCTTTACATACCAGCAGGTTGCGGATGAATTCGGCAAAGCCATTTAATACCAGGTCGCCTTCAAAACCTTTGCGGTTTATATCATCATACAGCAGCATGGCACCAGATAAATCCTGTTGCTGCATATAATCCAATAATTTAAAATAATAGTCTGCATCAAGAACGTTAAGATGTTCTAATGTGTTTGCATAGTTTACTTCGCCATTGGTAAAGCTTACAATCTTGTCCAAAATACTCAGCGAATCCCTCATGCAACCTTCACTCTTTTGGGCAATAAGTTGCAGGGCTGCTTTCTCTGCTATTATTTCTTCTTTTTCACAAATTTCTTCCAGGTGTTTTACGGTGTCGTTGGTAGTAATCCTTTTGAAATCAAAAATCTGACAACGGCTTAAGATGGTTGGCAGTATTTTATGTTTCTCTGTTGTTGCCAAAATAAAAATGGCATAGGATGGTGGCTCTTCCAACGTCTTCAAAAAAGCATTGAAGGCTGCTGAACTTAGCATATGCACCTCATCTATTACATACACTTTGTATTTACCTGTTTGTGGTACAAAGCGAACCTGATCAACCAAATCCCTTATGTTGTCGACGGAGTTGTTTGAGGCTGCATCCAGTTCAAAATAATTCATGGATGCGCCATCGTTAAAAGAAGTGCAGCTCTGGCATTTATCGCAGGCTTCACCGTCTTTTGTCTGGTTTTCGCAGTTGATGGTTTTGGCTAATATCCTTGCACAGGTTGTTTTACCAACACCTCTTGGCCCGCAAAATAAAAAAGCATGGGCAAGTTGCTGGTGCTTTATTGCATTTTTTAATGTGGTAGTAATATGCAACTGACCAACGACGGTGTCGAAAACCTGTGGCCTGTATTTTCTTGCTGATACGATGAATTTGTCCATATGCCTGAAGGAGGAGCTCAGAGGTAAGAAGCCTGAAACACCCTACGTTTCTGCAATGATAAAGAAAGTTTTGTGAGTACTGCATTTTGGTTTTTGCACACTTTAATTTTATAATGCCAGGCCAGAATTTGTGTTCTGACTTCATACTTCCAATTTCAGGCACTATTGCAATTTCGGATGTGGTTTAAACTCCTTCGTCCTGTCGAATAAATACCGATAAGTGGTTAATTTCCGGGTGCGGAAAGTATCAGCAATTTTATCCACCAGGTTTATCATTTTAGGGTTGAACTCACCTATCCACTGCATTTCATATTCCGTATATTTTTTTAATGGTTGAATTACAAATTTTATTTCGTTAACGATATACGAATCAACCCCTGTACCCTGAAATTCAGGCACCACACCAAATACAAGCCCGGTAAATCGTTTGTTTGTCTTTGTTTTCTTTACCCATAGAAATTTAAGTTTATGCCAAAGGCCAAACTTTCCTTTCAGGTATTTAAACCATTGGTTAAGGTCGGGCAGGTTTACAAAAATAGCAATGGGGTCGTTATTATAATAAGCAAACATGATTAGTTTTTCATCCATTACCGGTTTCATCTTTTTAAACATCATAAGCACCTGTTCTTTCTTTAATTCCTTTAAGCCCCCATGCCCCGCCCATGCTTTATTGTAAACAATTGTAAAATCGGCGGCATATTTTTCCAAGTTATTTTTATCAATAATCCTGGATGAAAACGCAGGGTCTTTAGCTATTATTGCATGTCTTTCAAGAATTTCGGGCTTAGTTCTTTGCAGGGGTCAAGCCCAAAGCAAATTTGATTGAAGTAATTTTTAAAACCATAGTTTTCGAACAAACCCTGGTAGTATGGTTTATTATAATTCATGCAATACGGAGGCGACTGAAACCCTTCTACCAGTAATCCCCACCACCTGTCCCGTTCGCCAAAATTTATAGGGCCGTCCATTGCTTGCATTCCTTTTTGAAGAAGCCAGTGTTTAGCTACATCAAACAACATATCGGCTGCATCCTGATTGTTGATGCAATCAAAAAAGCCGATGCCGCCAACGGGTACATCATCCCCTTTGTTTTTATATTTTTTATTGGCAAAGGCAGCAATACGACCAACTAATTTGCCCTCATCCGTTTTTAATATCCACCGAATTGCTTCACCAAAGCGAAAGGCTTTATTTTTCTTTTGGATCGAAAAGTTCATTAATATCTTTATCCAATGGTTGGATATAATTGTGGTTGTCTTTATTAATTTCAACATTAGCCCTTAAAAATTCTTTTGCAAGCTTCGGAGTGTTTACTTCAATCAGTTTCATGTGTTTATTTTGTTGTAGAGTTTTGCCACATGTTATTCGCCATAAAAATTAACATCGTCGCTCTGTAATAAATTACTCGTTAATTTCTATGGCTCATTTCATTGTGCAATATTAATAAAGAATAATGGCGAATATGAAGATGATGCTAAGCAATTGCTTCCACCTCATACACCGGGCTGAATAAATACAGCTTCCCTGTTTTCACCTCCACACACTTATATCTTTTACGCAGCTTTTCCCCTTTTTGAAATATACGGCCATCTTTTAGCCGGAATAATTTGCCTGTAGAAAGTTCCTCCACCAACTGATGGTTATCTTCCTTACTATCATATTTGCGGAGCACCCTTAGCAACCCATCTTCTGCGCAACTGCTGGCCGCAGGGTTTTTTAATGATTGTAGCAATTCATTTTCTATTTCTGCCGGAAATATTTTTTGCTGCACAAACTGATGGAGCAGTTGCCCAAAAATATTTTTCCATTCCCGGCCATGTGACTGTACCTTACGGCCATGCTGCTCAAATGTAAGCAGGTGGGCAATTTCATGTAGCAGTGTAATTAAAAAAGAAAAAGTGTTAAGATTGCCATTTACACTTATCCGGTGGTTGGCATGGTGGGTGCGGTGGCGGTAATCCCCCAAAATACTTTTTCGTTCTTTAGCTACTGTAAGGTGTACTTTGTACTGATAGAGATAATTTAATACCGCATCGGCAGTACCGGATGGTAAAAACTGGCTGAGTTGAGAAACGGGGACTTCTTTTTTAGGCATTTTTATTTTGCTTCAGCATATTCATTAAAGCCCTGGTTTCGATGACAGTGTAAATAATGTAGAGTGCTGCACATAAAATCAATCCCGGTTTGTTTACCTCTTTTTTAGCTATCATTATGTACGCAAAAGCTACAATAGCTATTACAAAAAATTTAAGCATAAAACTTCCATACATAGCCCTTAAAAAGGCATTGCCGCCGGGCTTTGCAAAAGAGTTTTTGGTAATAAAAAAAGCAGACAAACTTATTACAAAAAGCAGGAGGTTGCCAACAATGGCTACTTCGGGCTGAATTCCCTGCTTTAATAACCAGCTTTTACCAGTAATAAAAAATGCAGATAAAGAAACAAATATTAAAAGCAGCGGCTTTATTGGTTGTAGTGAGGCGTTACTCATTTCGGTTAGTACGGTTTGTTTCTTTAAAAAGTTTATAAAAAATGGCTGATAATGCCAGCAAAGGTAATGCACAGGCCAATAGCGGGGATGTATGCAACCACTTATCTGCCTTTAGCCCTGCAAAAACTGCAATGGCAATAGCTGCCAGCAATTGTGAGCCAAGGCCTGCATACCGCAGAAAAAATTTTTTATTATCTGGCGGCAGTTTGCTGTTCATTGTTTTGCATTTCTACAATATTGGCACCCATATGGCATTGGCCATTAAAAGTAGCCGAAGGTTCTACTTGTAATTTGCCAGCATAAAGATTGCCTGTTACTACACAATCACCTTTTAATTGCAGCATTTCTTTGGCTCTTATGTTGCCTGAAACTTTTCCGGTTATATCTGCCTGGTTGCAATTAATATCGCCTTCTACATTACCAGAGCTGCCAATAATAACTTTAGAGGCACTGGTAATATTGCCTATAACGGTGCCATCAATACGCAGGTCGCCATTACTTTTTACATCACCTGAAACAGTAGTGCCTGTGCCAATTAAAGTAGTGCCACCGCTGGCAGAACTACCGTTTGCTGTTGTTTTGTTTTTTTCGTTGAACATAGTATGGTAAGTTATACCGATTTTAAATATATACTATATAGTCTAACAGACTTTTGTTATAATGCCGAGAGCCAAAGAGTTACATTTTTATTATTGAATAATTTATTTTGGAGATTCGGTATTAATCGTCAGATATATCTTGTTTAGGAACATCTAATTTCACAGTATCGAGTTGCATAGTACTACTGTTGCCCAATGCTTTCTTTATTCCTTCGATATACAGGATATTGTTTTGGTTTTGTTTCTCCAAACCATCTACCCTGTATTTTAACTGCCGCATTTCTTCAGCCGATTTATAGTCCGTATTTGTACCCGGTATATAATATTTCAGCGGGGTAAAAACAATTAAAGCCACGGTAAGCCCTACTAGCAGTACAAAAATTGTGCAAAGCATGATATAAACACTTAGTCTGGATAACTTAAAGGTTACTTCCTCCTCATAAGTATCATCATTCATAATCACCAGCCGGTAGCGGTTTCGCAACCTTTTTAAGGTACTACCGGCATCTAATTTTAGCATATTAAGGGGTTTGGGTTTAAAGGTAAGCATCAACACAAATTATTTAAGTTTTTATAGCAAAAAATTAGCCGGGATTTATACTAAAATATTTGAAATTCAGTTATTAAGAGATTAGATTGCGACGGAAAATGCGACTGAACCGATATACTAATACTGCTTTAGCCATCCTCACCCTTTTGCTGGTATACGCACCTGCTTTTAGTCAGGGTGGGGATATTAATATTAAAAAGCCAAAAGAATACGAAGAAAGGGTGCTACGGTCCGAAAAAACAGGCGAAAAAAAATTTACCCTTCCCCGCCGGTTTGTGCAAAATACCGTTACCCATTACAACTATTACTACAACGCCAATAATAAAATTACTGATGTGCTTGAAAAAGCCAAGGAGGCTTTTAAGGATGATTATTCCCGCCTGCTGCCTTTTTACAATTACACATTAGATGCCACCCTTGGAGATTCCATCCAGTTGGATTCTGTTACTTACAAGGCATCTTCAGGCATTGCCCTGCATGACTTGCGGAGCGATTGGGCCGATAACCTTTATCTCCTATGGGGTATATCTTTTCACCTGCAAAAGAAATTTGATTCTGCCTACCTGATGTTTCAATACATCAACTATTATTTTGCCCCAAGGGAAAAAGACGGCTATTATAAAACCATCGGAAGCTCAAGGGATGGCAACTCGGCTTACAGTATTTCTACAAAAGAAAAAAACAGCCTGCCTAAAAAAATATTCAGCGAACCGCCAAGCCGTAATGATGCTTTTATATGGCAGATAAAAAACTTTTTGGTGCAAGACCAGTTTGCAGAAGCTGCCAGCATGATTGTAACACTTAGAAACGACCCGGTATTTCCCAAAAGGTTAAAAAATGATTTGGAAGAAGCACAGGCTTTTTGGTTTTATAAACAAAATATGTGGGATAGCTCTGCTGTTCATTTGGAAAAAGCATTAGACAATGCCAGTAACAAGCAAGAGAAAGCAAGATGGGAATATTTGCTGGCGCAATTGTATGAGCTGTCGGGCAATTATAAAGAAGCGGAGAATTATTACAGTAAAGTAAGCAGCCATACGGTAGATCCCATTCTTGATATCTATGCCAGGCTCTATGCCATTAGGGTAAACAGGGATGGGGAAAAAGCTATTGAAAAAAATGTAAGCGAACTGCTGAAGATGGCTAAGAGGGATAAATACTCCGACTATCAGGATATTATTTACTATATGGCTGCACAAATGCAGTTAGAAGGTAATAACACAGATGAAGCCATGAAGCTGCTGCTGAAAAGCACACAGTTTGCCAGCAACAATGCCGCACAGCGGAACAGGAGTTTTTTACAATTAGCTGAACTGGCATATAACAAAAAGCTATACCGGGATGCACATAATTTTTATGACAGCCTGAACCTTTCAGATACGAGTATTGGAAATTTAAGTGAGGTACAATTAAGAAAAAGTTCATTGGCAACATTTGCCACTAATTTAGATATTGTTGAAAGGCAGGACAGCCTGCAACGTATTGCGTCTATGCCGGAAGAGGAAAGAAAAGATTTTGTAAAAAAACTAGTGAAACAAATCCGTAAAGCACAGGGATTAAAAGATGAAGGCATTGGTACTACCGTAGCTGCCGGTCCGGTAATTGCTGCCAACACAATTTTTCAATCCGGAGGTGCAAACACTAAAGGAGAATGGTACTTTTATAATGCAGCTTCTAAAACCCGGGGGCAGGCAGATTTTAAAACAAAATGGGGCAACCGCCCAAATGTTGATAATTGGCGAAGGGGTGCTACCATAATTGCAGGAAGTGGTAACCAGTCATTATCACAACAGCAAAGCGGAAATAACAATAGCCAGGGGAATCAATCCGGCGAGTCAACTTTTGATAACCTGTATAGTAACCTGCCGCTTACTGTGGAGCAGCTAAAGCAATCAAACGACTCGTTGCAAGAGGCATTATTTGTTTTGGGGAAAGTATTGGTGCAGGAAATAGAAGACTGCCAGATGGGAACAGGTACATTAGAGCAACTTCGGAGCAGGTTTCCTGAGTTCAGCAAAATGGATGAGGTCTTTTTTAATTTATACTACTGTTATAACAAAAATGGGGAAACAGCAAAAGCTGCTGCTATAAAAAAACTGATGTTGGAGAAATATGCCACAAGCAATTTTACCACTATTGTTACCACAGGAAAAGACCCGCAGTCAAAAACAAGTAACTCAGAAGCGACAAAAGAATACGAACATATTTATGATTTATTTATAGAAGGAAAATTTGATGAAGCGGTAGCCGCAAAGAAAGCAGCAGACAGCAAGCACAGTAAAAACTACTGGACACCTCAACTGCTTTATATTGAAGCAGTATACTATATCCGCCAGCGGCAGGATAGCGTTGCAAAAAACATACTGGAGCAAATATCATCACAGTTTCCTGCTTCTTCCCTTGCAGCCAAAGCAGTAAACCTTATTAATGTACTGGACAGAAGGGCCGCTATTGAGGATGAATTAACCAGGTTGCAGGTAACAAGAAATACAGATGGCAGTGTTACTACTAATCCAACACCTGTTACAGTGGTGCCGGTACAAAAGCCAATAACAGATTCTGGTAAAATAAAACCACCGGTAGTGGTAAATAACAATAACCCGAAGCCACCTGATACTTTAGCAACAAAGCCTGTAGTAAATATCTCATCTTATGTGTATGCACCTGCGGAAGCACATTTTGTAATCCTGGTGTTGAATAAGGTTGACCCTGTATTTGTAAATGAAGCTAAAAATGCTTTTGCCCGTTACAACAGGGAAACTTATTATAATAAAACTTACAACGCAGAGCTTTACCAACTGGATAATGATAACCGGCTTCTTTTAATTTCATCTTTTAACAATGAGCAGGAAGCAATAGCTTATGTGGATAAGGCAAAGCCTAAAACACCTTCAGAAATACTTCCCTGGCTAAAGGGCGGTAAATACAGCTTCTCTATTATTACTGATAAAAACCTTAACCTGCTGAAGGAAAAGAAAGATGCCGATGGGTATAAAGCTTTCTTAGAAAAGTATTTACCGGGTAAATTCTAACAGGTGTATGTGTAATTCCTGTTTTGGCAAAAAATTAATTACCCGTTTCCCCCCACCGAAGGCTTTTTTAGTAATTTCACATTCGTTTAACCCTTAATTCTTCGGCATACCTAACCTGATATATGAAAAAAGCAGTCCGCATTTTCTGGAGAATATTTTTTATAGGCTCTGGCTCCTTTGTAGCCTTAATGCTTATGACATACTTTGGTGTGTTTGGTAAAATACCATCACTTACCGAATTGGAAAACCCTTCCATTTTACAGGCATCCGAAGTATTTGCTGAAGATGGGACATTGATGGGTAAATACTACAGGGAAAATGGTAACCGAAGTGTGGTTAAGTACAGCGATATTTCACCAAATATTGTAAATGCATTGATTGCTACAGAAGATAAAAGGTTTTACAAACACTCAGGTGTTGACATGAAAGCAACGTTGCGGGCCATAGTAACATTAGGCACACAAGGTGGTGGCAGTACCCTCACACAGCAATTAGCAAAAGCTATATTAGATCAGAACAAAGGAAAAGTAGGGGCTTTTAAAAGGGTTTTTGAAAAATTAAAAGAGTGGATTGTTGCAGTAAAACTGGAAAAGAATTTTACCAAAGAAGAGATAATCACACTTTACCTGAATACAGTGGCTTATTCTAAAAATGTGTTTGGGATAAGGAATGCAGCAAGGACTTTCTTTCAAAAAGAATGCGACCGGGTAACGGTTGAAGAAGCTGCCCTTCTGGTAGGTATGATAAATGGCCCGGGAATTTATGACCCGATTAAAAACCCGAAACCATCCCTCGACAGAAGAAACCTTGTGATAACAAGGATGGAAGAAAATGAAAATATCACTTCGGCACAGGCTGCAAAGCATAAAGCCATCCCCATAAAACTCAACTATAAAAAACTAGATGAAAACACCGGATATGCCCCTTACTTCCGTGAAGTGCTGCGCAGCGAAGTAAAAGAAATTGTAAAAGGGATAAAGAAACCCAATGGGGACAGTTATGATATATATGATGATGGGCTGAAAATATACACTACTATTGATTTGCAAATGCAACAGTATGCAGAAGAAGGAATGGCGCAGCACATGGCAATGCTACAGCGGGGCATAAATGCAAGGGGCGATATGCGTAGCGGCTCAATATGGAAAGGCCATGAAAAACAATTAGAAAAAGCCATGAAAGAATCTGACCGTTGGAAAGATATGGTGGAAGATGGGTTTACCGATAAAGAAATTACAGCAAGCTTTAATGTAAAAGTGCCCATGAAGGTTTTTTCATGGAATACCAAAAGGGAAAAAGATACAACACTGACACCGCTTGATTCTATTAAGTATCACTTACAAATGGAGCAGGCAAGTTTTATGGCAATGGATCCAATAACAGGCGAAGTAAAAGCATGGGTGGGCGGTATTAATTATAAAACATATAAAAATGACCATGTAAACCTGAAAACAAAAAGGCAGGTTGGTTCTATCATAAAGCCATTTTTATATGCACAAGCTATGGAAGACAGGGGTTTTACCCCTGAAACTGAATGCGAAAACTCAGCACAAAATTTTCCGGGATATGGTTGGGTGCCATCTGGCCGCAGAGCTGGCGGTGGTACTATGACAATGGCTAACGGCTTGGCCTATTCTAAAAATGGTGTTACTGCTTATATAATGAAACAAGTAGGCCCCAAACAGTTTGTTGATTTTATTGGCAAACTTGGGATACCCACACCTTTAAAACCGTACCCATCTATTTGTCTTGGCACCTGCGATCTATCCATGTATGAAATGCTTTGGGGCTACTCCGTTTTTGCCGGCCAGGGATTTACCACTAAGCCAATAACAATCAGTCGTATTGAAGACAGGAATGGGAATGTGATTAAACGGTTTGATTTTACTGCCGGTAGAAAAGAAGTGCTGAGTGAAATAACAGCTTATACTATGGCAAGGATGATGCAGGGAGCTGTTGATAAAGGAACTGCCAGGGGATTACGAAACAGGGTTGGTGCTACAGAAATGGGTGGTAAAACCGGGACTACAGATGATAATGCCGATGCATGGTTTATGGGCTATACACCTCAGTTGCTTGCAGGCTCATGGGTGGGGTTTGAATATACATTTATGCGGAATACATCAGACGGTAATACCATCGCAAGGCCAATTACAGAATACTTCTTTAAAAAAGTATTAGCCAATAAAAAGTTAGGAATAGACCGGGATGCCAAATTTGTAAAGCCTGAAGAAATGGAGAAAGAAGTTGGAGATGCAGACATATATGTTAGTGACAGAGATCCCAGCCCCGCTGCCCAGGGTACCGACCAGGGCATTGATGCAAGCGACTATGGGTATGATGAAGAAAACGCCGATTCTATAGGTGCAGAATCACAGAACTATGAGGATAATAATGAAAAGAATAAACCAGTGCCTAAGCAAGATACTGCTGCAAAAAGCCCGGCAAAAAAAGATGATAACTGATAACAAGTAAATTTAATAACAGATAAAACGGGTTTTGTAGTATTGCAAGACCCGTTTCGTTTTAGGTCTCAACATAACAGCTTATGTACAACATTAGAAATGCGGTTCTACAAGATATTGATTTAATAAGGCAGCTTTGCTTTAAAGTATGGCCGCAAACTTACTCTTCTATAATTTCTCAGGAACAGATTGATTATATGCTGGAGATGATGTACAGCGAAGCATCTTTAAAAAAACAAATGGAAGACGGGGCACAATTTATTATTGTGTATGATGGAACTGTGGAGGTTGGTTTCGCATCTTTCGGGGAAACCGGGCCAGCAATATTTAAACTGCATAAGTTGTATGTGCTGCCCTCACAACAGGGAAAAGGCACTGGCCGTCTTATGCTTGATTATATCGTTTCCGCAATAAAAAAACAAAGTGCTTCAGCCTTGCAATTGCAGGTAAACCGCCGCAACCAAGCAAAACTATTTTATGAAAAAAATGGGTTTACCATCATCAAAGAATTTGATTTTGATATAGGCAATGGCTATATAATGGATGATTATGTAATGGAAAAAAAACTTTGAGCCTTTATTAATTGCCTTTCAATACTTCTTTACACCCTAGGTACCTTGTGGGGTCAAGCGGAGTTTCAAATTTAAATAAGAGAAATTCCATTTTACCACCGGGGAGTATAGTACCAACAGGTTGCCCTGCTTTCAGGTTGTCATTTTTTCTTACCAGTGGTTTTTCAAGCCCGGAATACCAGAAGTAATAATCTTTAAAATAAAAAACTACATCCCATTTGCCATCCTCCGTCATTTGCACATTAGAAACACGGCCTGCATAGCAAGCCTTTGCCACACTATCGGGAATGCTTTTCAAAACAATACACATATCCGGTTCATCCCAATGGATTGCATTTTTTGGCGGCGGAACAATGGTGGCTTCGTTAAGGGGACACTGCAGCCAGATGCTGTCGTTCTGTGCCTGTGCAACTTTCGTTGAGCAAAACAGGAGAAATATTAAACAGTGTCTTATTATTTTTTTTACTACCATGCCTTTTTATCAGCTATTGAGATATGACGCTTAGAAAACAATAATTCAAACCTATTTACAATAACACTACTCCTTGACGGAAAATCGTCAAAACAGGTTGCCCGGCAGGTGAATTAGCTACTTATTCACAAATACTTTAATAACAGTTTTAGCAGGCCTTTTTATAGCTATATAGCATTACCTTTGCCGCCTAAAAAATAAGCAATGTCAACAGTTACAAAATCAATTGATTTCAGCCTGCCTTACAAAGTGGCAGATATCTCCCTTGCAGAATGGGGACGCAAAGAAATACGTTTAGCCGAAGCAGAAATGCCCGGCCTTATGAGTATCCGTAAAGAATACGGCCCTTCGCAGCCCTTAAAAGGCGCAAGGGTGGCTGGTTGTCTTCATATGACTATCCAGACTGCTGTATTGATTGAAACATTAACAGCTCTTGGTGCCGAAGTAAAATGGAGTTCTTGTAATATATTCTCTACACAGGACCATGCTGCTGCTGCTATTGCCGCTGCGGGTATTGGTGTATTTGCCTGGAAGGGACAATCACAAGAAGAAGCGGACTGGTGCATTGAACAAACATTGTTCTTTGGTGCAGCCGATAAGCCTTTGAATATGATTTTGGATGATGGTGGTGATCTTACCAATATGGTGCTGGATACCTATCCTGAATTAGTCCAGCATGTAAAAGGTATTTCTGAAGAAACAACGACGGGTGTTCACCGTTTATATGAAAGGATGGCAAAAGGTACCCTGCCAATGCCTGCTATTAATGTAAACGATTCTGTTACTAAATCTAAATTTGATAATAAATATGGTTGTAAAGAATCATTGGTAGATTCTATCCGCCGTGCCACTGATGTAATGATGGCTGGAAAAGTTGCTGTTGTTGGAGGTTATGGTGATGTGGGCAAAGGCTCTGCTGCTTCATTAAAAGGTGCAGGTTGTCGTGTTATCGTTACCGAGATTGATCCTATCTGTGCATTACAGGCAGCTATGGATGGATTTGAAGTAAAGAAAATGGTTGATGCTGTAAAAGAAGCTGACATTGTTGTTACGGCAACTGGTTGCCGTGATTTGATTACTGAAAAACATTTTCGCCTGATGAAAGATAAAGCGATTGTTTGTAACATTGGTCACTTTGATATTGAAATTGATATGGCATGGTTAAATACTAATTATGGCCATACAAAAGACACCATTAAACCACAGGTGGATATTTATAATGTAGATGGGAAAGACATTATCATATTAGCAGAAGGCCGTTTGGTAAACCTTGGCTGTGCAACAGGCCACCCAAGTTTTGTAATGAGTAATTCATTCTCTAATCAAACTTTGGCCCAGATAGAATTGTGGACTAACAATAAAAGTTACGAGAACAAAGTATATGTGCTTCCAAAGCATTTAGATGAGAAAGTAGCGCGGCTGCATCTTTCTAAAATCGGTGTGGAGCTGGATGAATTGACTACTGCCCAGTCTGAATACTTGGGTATTACCAAAGAAGGGCCGTTTAAACCTGAGCATTACAGGTATTAATAGAAATTGATTTTATACCAAAAGGCTGTCAGTAATGACAGCCTTTTTTATTTTCCGATTTCGGAAGATTCAAAAAAATTATGCCAAAAGCAGATTAAATTACAGGTTCTAATGCAACCACAAACCAACCGCAAAATAAATCTCCTGCAGGCTACCTCTATCAACATGATAGATATGGTGGGTATAGGTCCATTTGTAGTAATGCCTTTTGTGGTGGCGCAATTTAATAGCGGTTTATTTATCTGGGCCTGGATATTCGGGGCTTTCACTGCCTTTATGGATGCAATGGTTTGGAGTGAGCTGGGAGCGAAGTATCCGTTGGCTGGGGGCACTTATAATTTTCACCGTATTGCATTTGGGGAGAAAGGCGGTAAGCTGATGAGTTTTTTGTTTGTCTGGCAAACCGCTATACAAGCTCCGCTGGTAGTTGCCTCTGCAGCAATTGGATTTGCACAATACCTTACATATATCGTTCCGTTGGAAGCATGGCAGCAAAAAGCCGTCTCTGGTGGATTGGTGATATTAGTTTTCTTCCTGCTCTACAGAAAAATAGAAACCATCGGAAAGATTTCGGTAGTAATGGGAAGTATTGTAGTGCTGACTATCATCTGGATTATTGCCAGTGGCCTAATGGCGCAGCAGCAACCAATAAAATTTTTACCAACCGGTAATGAATCTTTTTTTACCCTTGCTTTTTGGGGTGCAATCGGCCATGCTTCTGTAAAAACAGTGTATGCTTACCTCGGTTATTATAATGTTTGTCACCTCGGTGGTGAAATAAAGAACCCAGGTAAAAATATTCCCCGCAGCATTTTTATTTCTATCATCGGCATCTCCACTTTGTATTTGCTGATGAATATAAGTGTAATGGGGGTAATACCTTGGGAGGTGGTGAAAGCAGATGAAAAATATTTAGTAAGTACTTTTATGCAACTGATATATGGTAACCAGGCTGGTGTAATTGTTACCGTTTTAATTCTTTTCATTGCTTTTTCCTCTTTGTTTGCAGTAGTATTGGGTTATTCAAGAGTTCCATATGCCGCAGCGGTGGACGGAAATTTCTTAAAACCATTTGCCAAACTGCACCCGACAAAAAACTTTCCTTATGTATCGCTGATGGTGTTGTGTGGGCTGGGTTTTGTCTTCAGCCTGTTATTTAGAATGGCAGAAGTTATAAGTGCCATACTGGCTATGCGGATAGTGGTGCAGTTTATGGCACAGGGGGTGGGGGTAAGTTTGCTTCGCAAAAAATTTGGTACAAAAGAACTGCCTTTTAAAATGTGGTTATTCCCATTGCCAGTTATTATATCTATTGCTATCTGGATATTCTTATTTATCTCTACCGGTTGGTTTGCTTTGTGGGGTAGTTTGATTGCGGTGGCGGGGGTGATAGTGTTTTTTCTGACGAAAAGAAGAGAATCTGAACAGTCCTGAGTTGTATTTTCTTCAACAACATACGTAATTGGAATTACACGGTATGATTTTATAGACCTGCCATATTCAAAAGCAGGCTCCCATTTTGGCATTAGCCGTAACACCCTTACACATTCGCTGTCTATTAACGGGGTAATCCCTTTCAATACTTCAAAGCAACAGGGTGTGCCATCTTTGTTGATTACAAATTTAATTTTGGCTTTCCCTTCAAAATTTGCCGAGAGAGAATCTGTAAAAGAATCCTTATCGACAAAATTATTGAGAATAAAATTATTAAGGCAACGGAGACCACCGGGAAACTTTGCGTCTGTATAATCGAAGATGCAATTAAAGAGATAGTCTTCTTCCTTCTTTTGGGAATATGAATTTGAATAGCTGAAAATAAAAACAGTAAGGAGTAAAAAATATTTCATGAAACTAAGACGCCGGGTTCAAAAAAATCCATAAGGAAAACTAATTGCGATAGGTGGCGCAGAACATAAAGACACAGAATTAGAAGCCGACGGTCTTCACCGCAATAACCTCAATTTTTTTTGAGCTTGGTACTCTTCGCCGATTGGTGGAAGAAGCTGGTGGCACGGCTGCTCGCATTGAAGTAATTACTTCGGATTCCATGATTCCTTATGAAGTAGGAGAGAATTACCTGATTGCTTTTGGAAAAATAAAAGCCCCTTATACAGGGGCTTTATTATTATTGAAAGTAATTTAAAATTACTCTGGTGCTTTTTCTTCAGTTGCAGGGGCTTCATCAGCCGCATCTACTTTCTTTTTGCTACCAGCACGGCGGGTTTTCTTAGTGGCAGTTTTTGCTTCGCCTTTGCCCTTGCCATAGATTTCATTGAAATCTACCAGCTCAATCATTGCAGTTTCAGCATTATCACCAACCCTTGCCCCTAATTTTATGATGCGGGTATATCCACCGGGGCGGCCAGCTACTTTTTCAGCAACAGTGCTAAAAAGTTCAGTGATGGCTTCTTTGTCTTGCAAGTAACTAAATACAACCCTACGCTGGTGAGTGGTGTTTTCTTTTCCTTTTGTTATTAAAGGCTCTACATACACCCTTAAAGCTTTTGCTTTAGCAGTAGTGGTAACAATTCTTTTGTGTTGAATTAACTGGCAGGCAAGATTGCTTAATAACGCATCTCTGTGTGCTTTTTTTCTGCCGAGGTTTTTTACTTTGTCTCCGTGACGCATGACGCTTAGTTTTATTCAGTTGTACCGTGTCAGGAATTACAACCTAAATTATAGAATAGTTCGGAGTCAGAAGTCGTTAGTCAAGACTCAAGTCTCCGAACTCTTGACTCGTTTAGAATTCGCTTAAATCAATACCCAGTTTTGGTAAATCCATACCAAAACTCAATCCCCTTTCTGTAAGTACCTGCTCAATTTCAGATAGAGATTTCTGACCGAAGTTCCTGAACTTCATAAGATCTTCCTGCTCATACTGCACCAGTTCGCTTAATGAATTAATCTTAGCTGCTTTCAGGCAATTGAATGCCCTTACAGAAAGATCCAGATCTTCTAATGGGGTTTTCAATACTTTACGCAATTGCAAAGTTTGCTCATCCACCAGGTCTTCTTTCTTTTCTTCTTTATTATCGAAAGTGATGTTTTCATCAGTGATAATCATCAGGTGCTGAATCAAAATTCTTGAAGCCTGTTTTACTGCCTCTTCAGGATGGATAGTACCATCTGTAGAAACTTCCATAATCAGCTTTTCAAAGTCTGTTCGCTGCTCCACCCTTGTATTCTCAATGGTGTACTTAACATTTTTAATAGGCGTAAAGATGGAATCAATAGGGATATAACCAAGAGGTGCATCCTTAGGCTTATTATCTTCAGCAGGTACATATCCGCGGCCTTTGCCTATTGTAAGCTCTATATCCATCCTTGCAGATGAATCCAATGTGCAAATCATCAGGTCAGGGTTCATGATCTGGAAAGAATGGGTGCCATCACTAATCATACCTGCGGTAAATTCAGTTTTGTTCCTTATAGAAAGCAATACTTTTTCATTGGCCACTTCATGGTCAACCGCTTTTTTGAAACGTACCTGCTTCAGGTTCAGGAATATTTCCACCACATCTTCACTAATGCCTTTCATAGTGGCAAATTCATGGTCAACACCATCAATCTTAACACCAATAATAGCATACCCTTCCAACGAACTAAGCAATACACGGCGAAGTGCATTACCAATAGTTACACCATAGCCTGGCTCCAGGGGACGAAACTCAAACTGGGCTTCAAAATCACTTGCTTTCTGCAGAATGATTTTATCTGGTTTCTGGAAATTTAAAATTGCCATATTCTTATTTTAGATTTTAGATTTAATATTTAAGATTCAGGCCTGATGTTGTTATACAACAAGCATCAATCATTCATCTTACTTACTGTACAATTCCACAATCAGCTGCTCTTTAATATTTTCCGGAACACTTTCCCTTTCAGGATAGGTAATGAAAGTACCTTTCATCTCAGTTTCGCTCCAGTCCAACCAGCTGAACTTAGGGTTTTTGCCACGAATAACACTTGTAATAGTTGTTCTGCCTTTGCTTCCTTCTTTAATAGTTATAACATCACCAGGTGATAACTGGCAAGACGGAACATTCATTACCACACCATTTACTTCAATATGCTTGTGACTTACCAACTGACGGGCAGCAGGGCGGCTTGGTGCAATACCCATGCGGAAAACGGTATTATCCAGACGGGCTTCACAAAGTTTAATCAGGTTTTCGCCAGTTACACCTTTGCGGCGGGCAGCTTCTTCAAATGTTTTGCGGAATTGTTTTTCTAAAATACCATAGGTGTACTTCGCTTTTTGCTTTTCACGAAGCTGCAATGCGTATTCACCTAATGTTTTACGCTTTCTCTTATCCCCATGCATACCGGGGGGGTTGCTGTTTTTATCCAGCCATTTGCCATTACCTAAAATTGGTTCCCCGAAACGACGGGAAATCTTGGTCTTTGGACCAGTGTACCTTGCCATAGTTTTTATTCATTTACGCTTTTTTGTAACGGTGCTTTGATCAGTAAAAGCGTTAAAAAATCAATCAGGCACCCTTTTTTAAAATGAAGCTCTTGGCTCTATATGTCTTTAAACTGCGAGATTTTGAGTTTCGAGACTAATAGTTCAATGTTGCACTTCAGTCTCGCAACTCGTAGCTAATAACTCACAACTTTTCTTAAACTCTTCTCTTCTTCGGAGGACGGCAACCGTTGTGCGGCATCGGGGTAACGTCTTTAATCATCACCACTTCTATTCCACTTTGTGATAAAGAACGGATAGCACTTTCACGACCGGCACCTGGTCCTTTTACATATACATCCACTCTTTTCAGACCCGCATCAAAAGCTGTTTTTGCAGCATCTGCAGCAGCCATCTGTGCGGCATATGGGGTGTTCTTTTTAGAACCTTTAAAACCCATTTTACCGGCACTGCTCCAGGCAACTGTTTGGCCGGTTTTATTGGTAAGGCTGATGATAATGTTGTTGAAGGTGGCAGAGATATGTGCATCTCCGTATGAATCCACTTTAACCACTCTTTTTTTAGCAGCTGCTTTTGCGCTAAGCCTGCTGTTGTTGTGCTTTTGCCATAATTTTTGTTCTGAGGTAATCTCTTTCTTTTTTAAAATTATCCCTCCACCAACTGGCGGAGAAACTGAACCAATCCTCCTGCTGACTTAAGAAGCGATCCGGTATTGGTTCAAAAAATATAAGTCTTTTGCTTCACTTCGTTCGCAATGACGGTAAACCGTTGTTGCTAGCAGCAATAAAGCAATTATTTCTTAGCTGCCTTCTTTTTACCGGCAACTGTTTTTCTTTTACCTTTTCTTGTACGGCTGTTGGTTTTTGTACGCTGCCCCCTAACCGGCAGACCCTTACGGTGGCGAAGGCCACGGTAACAGGCAATATCAAGCAAACGCTTAATACTCATCTGCACTTCAGAACGAAGTTGACCTTCCACTTTCAGTTCTTCTGTAATAGTATTACGGATAGCATTCAGCTCATCATCATTCCACTCATGTACTTTTTTATTACGGTCAATACTATTCTTGTCAAGAATGTATTTGGCAGTAGAAGGGCCAATACCATATATATAGGTAAGACCTATTTCGCCTCTTTTATTTTTTGGTAAGTCAACACCGGCAATACGAGCCATATTCTTAATTTATAGTTTGTTGTTTATAGAGTTTGTTGTTGAATTTCTGATACTGGGAAATTTTAATTTGAAGAACAGAAACTCGAAACTAGAAATTAAAAACTTTCTTATCCCTGACGTTGCTTGAAGCGGGGATTCTTTTTGTTAATCACATACTATTTCTGCCTTTACGACGAACGATCTTACAATCAACACTTCTCTTTTTTAATAGATGCTCTTACTTTCATGGCTGAACAAATTATTTATACCTGAAATTGATTCTTCCCCTTGTTAAATCATATGGCGACAACTCCACCCCCACTTTATCTCCCGGCAGGATGCGGATATAGTGCATCCTCATTTTTCCCGAGATGGTGGCCAGTATTTCATGACCATTTTCCAGCTTTACCCTGAACATAGCATTGGATAAGGCCTCTATAATTGTACCATCCTGTTTAATAAGGGGTTGTTTCGACATAATTTTTTGGGAACGCAAAGGTAAGAGTATCAGGCCTAAAAAAGAAAAAACCCCGCTTATTTTTAGGGGTTATGTGGAAAAAGGGATTGCTTTCTGAAAAAGGCCTGAAATGGCTTTTAAGCCTTGTCCAAGTGTACTTTAGTCATGTCCAGGTACAGGTTCTGCAGCTCATGCACCCCAAGCGGAAAGCTGAAATGCCGCCTGTCCTCCCGCCACCACATTTCCACGTTGGAAAAATCGCCTTTTTTGGGGGTTACCAGCCGGAAAGAGTCTTTTTTATATTTTACGGCCCCTCAATATCTTCCTTGCTAAAGCCAAGCCTATCAACTGGTTTTCATCCAGTGGAACGGCCTGCATTTCTTCGGGGCTGTACCAGAATTCCTGGACCCCGTTGTCCACCAGCGCCTGGTTTTCTTCATGACTGATCTTACAACGGTTCCTTCCCGCATAATACCTTCATCATTAACATTATAATATCGCCTGACTTAAGATGTCGATTTTTAGCATAGCATTCGTTTTAGTAACCGAATATAAAAAAGATTATAAACTTTCTGAAAATTGTATTTGAAAAATCATTCCATTTTTTAAAAATAAAAAGTTTAGCTTTAAAAATCATTTAACCAAAATCAAAAAAATGAAAAGAAAATTGCTGGTTTCTTGTAATCGTTTTTGTTTTGGCCTTTACATCCTGCGGGGGGCAAAGAAACTGCTGCTTCCATTGCCCAAAAATGGTGCGACCTGAACGGCAAAGCCCATAAAGCGCCGAAGGTGCAGCTAAAGATGCCGCTAAAGATGCCGTAGATAAGTTTGAAAAAGAAATGGAAGAAAAGTATAAGGACAAGAAAGAGTTTATGGAAGAAATTGGAAAAGAAGTGGAGAAATGTGAAGCTGCTTCTGAAGGAAGATAGCTGAAGTAATCAGGCAAAGACACCGGGTACAGGAAGTTGGAGAAATATTTTTCTCTTCTTGTACCTTGTTTAGTTATTACACTGCGCCATTTTCTGTCAACTGTACTGTAAAAGAAACAAGTATAGCATTGAAACAATGCGAGCCGTTTTTATTCGTTATTAATACATGCCAAGCCGCCCAGCCATCAAAATCATTTCGGGTATTATATTAGTTGTTTACCTGCTGTTGCTCACTAAAAAAGATTATGCTTAAGCAAGGTGGCCCACGGTATTATAAACAATATTTTGCCCGGGAGTATAAAAATTATTCGGTGAGTGAAGGATGGAAAAAAGCCAACACCGTTCCATTCCGTACTATTGATATGTACAAAAAAGGAGTAGAAAGGAATAACAGCAATGCAGAATATAATTTGCTGGGCAACTTTATTGGCTTTGTACCTTTTGGTATTTTGTTGCCTTTGTTTCTGCCCTGGTTCAGGCATGGTATTAAAATGCTGCTTGCGGGTTTTATACTCAGCCTTGGTTTTGAAACATTGCAACTGCTTACCGGGCTTGGTGTGTGGGATGTGGATGATTTATTGCTGAATACCGCAGGTGCTGTTGCCGGGTATATTCTTTTTTTGTTTTGAAAACTACCGTAGGTTTTATTAATAAAAAGCCTGTCTTGCAAAAAGCAGGGTAGTTTTTAGTTGAATACTTTCATTGCCATAAGTCTTTACTACTAGACCCCTTAAGAAAGATGTAGTTATTGAAAGAAGAATTTAAAGTGTATCCGCAAATATTGAAAACTTCCCATACTCATCTTTTTCCAATTTGTTCTCTAACTCGTTCAAATACTCTGCTTCTTCAATATTCATAATACCAGCTTTTGTCTTTTTAATATCGTTAAGCAATTTTTCCTGCGGACTGTTTTTTACAGGCTTATTAAACAACAAATAATAACTGCCCTTATGATTTTTCTTAATAGCCTGTTGACCTAATTTCTCCAAGCAGTTAATTATTACTTCCATTTCATAAGTGTGTTTGGCAATCACTTCTTCGCTTGTAGTAAAGTCAATAGCTTGTGCGGCCAAAATGCTCCCGTTTTTACTTATCAATGTAATGTCTTGTGGCAATAGTAATCCTTTCACTTTTTCTGGCTGTAGCGTATAGTCTATATCTACTTTTTGTTTAAATACCGGTTTATTTAACTGCTTTTTAATTATTGTATGAAATTGAATGGCCTTTTTTGCATTCTCCGGTTTTTCTTCCCAAACTGCAATAAATTGCTCAAAAAGAGCTTTGAAGATTCTTTTATCAATAATACCTGCAAAAGACTTAGGTGTATCAAATTGCATCAACCCTTTACTATACTTATTTAGGTAGCTGATATATTCCTTGGTAAATACTGAGTGATTTTTTAATAAAGTATAACTCTTATGTTCTTTATTATTTTCAATAACCTTATTACTGATAAGCCCAAAACTAATTTCGGCATGTTTCAATACATCAGCATTAGATAATTTACCTGCCAGTTTCAATTTCTGTTCAGACACCTGAAAGAAAACCTCGTTTTCGCTGATGGCTAATAAGCCTACTGCAATCTTCTCACCAGAAACTGTATTGGTTTGCAGATATATAATAGAGATTAGACTTTTCATGGTTTTTTCCTCCTGAAGTTTTTTTGTAAGTGATTTTTGCAAATTTGTTGTATTGCTAAATGCCGTTGCTCTGATTGAAGAAATTCAGTAATCCGATTCTTTAATCCCGGTTCAAAACCCCAATCTTTCGGTATTTGTGTAAAAACTTCATTAACAATATTTTCAATATCCAATTCAGGGATTAAAGATAGGAACTGGTTAGCTATTTCTAAACGTTCATTTTTACGAAAATGTTTTACAATCGACCGGAAATATTGACTTTCAATCAATTTTCTCTGCGAATTAGGCTGAGTAGTAATGTTAAAAATATTCATTCCTTTTAGTCCCCCAAAAGTAAAAGCATGGTCAATCGTAATGATTTTCATTTTCCCATCCTCTAATTTTACCAGTAAATTATAATTACCTGAATGCCTATCAGCATTATCAACCCAAAGGTCAAAAATGGCTATTCTTATTAGGTCGTCAGGATTAAGTAGTTTGTTAAATTCTTTTCTTTTTTGAATTTGCTCTATTTCCTTAACAAGGTCAGTTTGTTCAACTTCTTTAGAACCCCAGCCAATTACACCAGGCTTTAAATATCTTTTATTTATTTTTATCTGCCCTTGCTCATAAGAACCTTTGCTTATTACAACCAAGGCATGTTCAGGAACTGGAATATGCAGACGTTGTAATAATCTTGTACAAATCATTTCGAAAACAAGACAATGAATCTCTTTTTTATCGAAAGATTTGCCTGAACGATATTTCACATAGTAAACAGCACCATCACCACATATAAATTTCAATGGACTATGGCCGTCTGTCTCCAGCTCTTCGATTAATATTCTTGAATCTATCTGTTTCAATAATTAAAATTGTCGTATAAAATTATATCTATTAAAATTTCGCACACGGAAAATACTATTTGTTGCCCAATTCTCTACTCCGCCCAGCTCATAATATAATCTGTATTCTCAATCTCCAAAGCCTGCTTTGTAAGCATCAACGGCCGGAACGTATCTACCATTACCGCCAGTTCTTTGGTTTCTTTGGCACCAATACTTTTTTCTACTGCACCGGGATGCGGGCCATGCGGAATACCAGCAGGGTGCAAGGTTATCATTCCTCTTGTTACATTTTTGCGGCTCATAAAATCACCATCTACATAATAAATAACTTCATCGCTATCAATATTACTATGATTGTATGGCGCAGGAATTGCATTGGGATGATAATCATATAGCCTCGGCACAAACGAGCAAACAACAAATGCATTCGTTTCAAATGTTTGATGCACCGGTGGTGGCTGATGTACCCGACCAGTTATTGGTTCAAAATCATGAATAGAAAAAATATATGGATAGCAACAACCATCCCACCCTACTACATCAAAAGGATGTGTGCCATAATGAAGGCCGTATAGCATGCCTTTCTTTTTTGCTCTAATTAAAAAATCACCTTTTTCATCAAAGGTTTGTAAATCCTGCGGCGGATGCATATCCCTTTCACAATACGGTGAATGTTCCATTAACTGCCCGTACTTACTCATGTATCTTTTTGGAAAACGCAGCGGCGAAAATGATTCCACAATGAACAAACGATTTTTCTCGTCCTTAAATTCTATTTGATAAATTGTTCCTCTTGGCAATACAATATAATCGCCATAGCTAAATGGCAATTGCCCATACTGTGTTTTTACAGTACCGCTTCCTTCATGCACAAATATCATTTCGTCAGCATCGGTATTTTTATAAAAGTAATCTTTAGTGCCACTTATGGGTGCTGCCAATACAATATGACAATCGTTATTGACTAAAACCGGAATGCGGCTTTGTAAATACTCACCACCGGGTTTTATATTAAATCCTTCGAGACAGCGATGTTGCAGCATTTTTTCTTCTGCAATTATTGGAGATACATCCTGCTGCGGTTCTGTTTTAATTATTTGTGTAGGCGGGTGGCAATGGTAGAGCAAAGAATAATCATCGCTAAAGCCTTCAGTTGAAAATAGTTGTTCGCTGTACAAACCACCATCAGGTTTGCGGAATTGAGTGTGGCGTTTGTGCGGTATATTTCCAAGTTTATAGTAATGAGACATGTTTTTTTACTTAAAATGAATGATTAAGAATTAATAATGATGGAGAGTCATTCTAATTGTTATTTATTCAGTTCCAGGGAGACCATGAGGAAATAGTATTTCCATTTCCGCTTGTCAATGTAGTAGGTAAAGTTGCGTTTGAAAGGCATACGTCAAATTTACAGATAATAGTAACGAAATTGCCAAAAAAACACCTTACAGGGTGATAGGCTGGTTTGCAGGAAGCCTTTATTTTTACGCAAAATCTATTCCATGGAGAAGGTAAAAATTACGATAGTGGAGGATAATAAAGTTATCCGGGATAATGTAAGCAAGTTTATTGGTTTTCATGAAGAGTTTGAAGTTGCGGCCATACATAATTCTGCTAATTCATTGTTAGATTCTCTTAGCATCAGTCCTTCTTTTCAAACGGACATTCTCTTGTTAGATATTGGCCTGCCCGGTATTAGCGGATTAGAAGCAATACCATTGATACTGGAAAAAATGCCCGACCTGAATATAGTAATGCTTACCACTTATGAAGAAGAAGATGTGATATTAAAAGCATTGTGCAGCGGCGCCTGTTCTTATATTTCTAAAAAAGCAAGCCTGGAAGAAATAGTAGAAGCATTGCGGATAGTAGCTGCCGGCGGTTCTTATATGTCGCCATCTATTGCCAGAGAAATTGTAAACCATTTAATGGGCGGCCGTACAAGCAAAGCCACTATACTAACCGACAGGCAAAAAGAAATATTAGAAAAATTAGTGGATGGTAAAAGCTATCAAACTATTGCAACGGAACTTTTTGTTTCGGTAGAAACCGTTCGCAGCCATGTAAAAAAAATGTACAAAGTGCTGCATGTAAACAATAAAACGGAAGCTATTACACAATATATGAAAGGGCATATTAAGTAGCAAAAGCTATTTGCTTACTGGTTAATTCCCATATATTTGATAGCATTAACAGCCATCCATTGCTATTCAAAAAAATTATTTTCTTCCTTTCTTTCTTCTGCATTTACCACCATTGCATTGGTCAGCAGCAACGTTATACATTTATACCTGCTGAGTATGAGCTGGAGCATCTTAAGCTAAACAATAAAGATGACCTTGGCCTTTTTAATGATATTATAGAAGATGAACAAGGTTATTTATGGCTATCCGGCACCAGGGGTTTATATGCATTTGATGGTAGCAATACCATTGTGTATAACAACAACAGCAAGCAGTATTTATTAAGAAATGATTCCATTACGCAACCATTATCAAGTTTTGCAAACACCACCATCCGAAAAGATTTGGATACAAGAATACCGGGAACGGATGCTATTATTTGACCCGATAAAAAGAAAGGTTGCAGAACACTTTTCCAAAAAAGCCGTAGACAATGAACCTATTGACTTTTATCCAACTTATTACAATAACAGCCTGTACTTTTCTACAGAAAATGTTGAAAGAAAAACGCTGAGTATCTGGCAAAAGAAAACAAATAGCAACCCGTTATTAATTTACAAAGCATCCAATTTAGCCGATATATTAATATACAAGTTAGTTGGCAACCACCATTGGATTTTTGAAACAAACAGGTTGGTAAAAATCAGTCTAGATGGAAAACAATTTGAAACATACAATTTATCAGCTCCTTTTTTAAAAGCTTTCTTTCCAGAGGAGAATAATACAAAATTTTATTTCATTGATATAAAGCAAAATGCCATATACACCTATAATGAGCAACAAAATAAAATAGATTAGTCTTTTAACCTTTCCCGGCATATTTAAAAGGAAAAGGCCCGTCATTTTTTTGCTGATAGCAATACTGTTTACTTTGGCAATAATCTTTCGCTGTTTATTATAGACAAGAAAAATAAAACAATTCAGGATTTATCCGCTGCATTTATTGAATTAGCAAAGAAAGAAGCCCCTACCAATTTAGGGGCAGAGTTTGTCAAGTTTTTACAGACGAAGAGATGGAACAATATTGGCTTGTACACAAAAAGATATTTACCGGTTAAAAAAGAAACAGCCGCCTGTTCAACAGTTTTTACAAAAATTAAATCCTGAAAACAGTATATCACCTGTAGTAAGTTGCCGGGCCATAATGGAAGATGATAAAAAAAATATCTATGTATCCTATTACACAGGTATTGCCAAAGCAGCAGCCAATACCAATGGGTATAAAGCAATGGATGTACAAAAATATATTGCCGGTTCACCATTGGCTACTTACAGTCTGCATTACTGGAAGAATCATCTACTCTGGAATAATGTTAGTATAAACCTGACCACCAATAAGCCTACTTATATGGCGGGTGAAAAGTATGGCGGTCATGTAACACAATACTTGCATAGAGATACTTTATGGCTATTTCAATGGGGAACTACCGAACTCAATTTCTACGATTTAGTAAATAAGAAAAAAGGTAAGTACTCCATTGATAAAAGTTTAAACTCAGAGGATCGCTATGTTGCCGAAATGAATGATATGATAGGTGATGCTACTGGTGAAAACCTATGGATTAGTACTACTCATTCAGGGCTTTCTTTAATAACAAAAAAAGGCAAGCTATTAAAGCAATATACAAAAGAAGAACTTTTAACCGGCGATAATAAAATAACAGCTTTAGTATTGATGGGTGACAACATTTGGTTTGGCTGTACCGATGGGCTTGGCGTTTTACATATTCCAACTGGCAAAACAACTATTTATAAAAACCCCGTTACCATTAATGGTGGGGCCTTAATGAACAGAACAATTTTTTCTATCCTCCCAGATGATTTACAAAATTTCTACTTGGGAAGCAGCCATGGTTTGCTTTGGTTTAATGTGGTGGAAAGAAAGTTTTACAACCTGGCCAACGACCATCCCCTGGCAAATGTAGAATACAACAGGGCCTCAGCATTTAAAGCCAGTAATGGCCGCTATTATTTTGGAGGTACCGACGGGTTGTTTTCTTTTACAGCTGATGAACTGCATTTTTTTAAAGCATCAAACAGTACGCCACCTATAAAACTGTACGGTATATCCGTATTTAATAATCGTAAAGGTGAGTATGATTATACGAGTGCCGATTTAGATAGTTTAACAAAATGGATATTACAACCCTATCATAATTCTATTGAGTTTAGTTTCTCTGTTCCTGATTTTAATAAAAAAATATATTATAGCTACCGCATAAAAGGACAAAACAATACCTGGACGGAGTACAAGGCGGAGAATAAAATATTGCTGTATGGATTGCAACCCGGCAAGTACGTTTTGGAGGTAAAAGCCTCTACCAGCTTAAGTGATGAAAATGCCAGTTATTACACTTTGCCTATTGAAATGAAACAGAGTATGGTATAAAAAAAATTGGATAATTGCCTTGTTTATATTCGGCGGCTTTGCAATTATTGTGAGTTTTTTACGAAACCGATTTAATCAAAAATTAAAACGACAAAAAGATCTTGCTAATTTGCGTACCAAAATAAGCAGCGACTTACATGATGATGTAGGTACTATTTTAAGTGGTCTAGCTATGCAAAGCCAGATGCTCACTTTTAGTGCCAAACCCGAACAAAAAGAACCGCTGCTGGAAATAAGCAATATGAGCCGTGATGCAATGGAACACATGAGAGATACGGTGTGGGCTATGGACAGCCGAAAAGATAAATATGAAAACCTGATTGACCGGATGAGGGCATTTGCAGAGAAAAACCTGGCCTTGAAAAATATGACCCACCAATTTGAAATAACTAATGTAGATGCAAAAAGATTTATTGACCCTGAAAAAAGGCAGGCCATCTATTTAATTTTTAAAGAAGCCATCACTAACATCATTAAACACTCTAATGGAAATAATGTAACGATTCATTTTTCTTCAGAAAAAAATAAAACCACACTTACCATAAAAGATAATGGCAACCAGCAAGCCGCCTCCAACTCCGATGGCCTGGGCATGAGCAATATGAAAATGAGAGCAGAAAAAATTGGAGGCACACTTAATACGAAATATGATAATGGCTTTACAGTGGAGTTAGTTATTTAAATAAATATGCCAACCTTTTACAGTTGGCATACCGGATAGAGTTAATGGTTAATGAAATTTTAGAACCGATAATTAAAGCCCACTCTAAAAATATTCGACTTCAATTTTACATTGCTGGTAAAAACCTGATTTGGTACAAGATTCGGATTTCCAGTGGGGTATACCCGAGGAATTGATAAATAGAATAAGAACCATTGTTAGTGGTGCCGGTTGTGTTGAATTGAGTGTATAGATATTCTCCCTTCACCGACCAGTTATTGCTTACTTTAAACTCCGCTCCTGCACCTGCCGTCCATCCGGTTTTCGTTTGTTTGACTGCATTGCTGAAGGTTGATTTAGATTGAAAAGGGTTCGGAAAATCTTCAAAGTTCATTTGATAATTGATACTAGTAAATGCAAGGCCGCCTGTGGCGTATATAAATGCTTTACCAGTAGCATATCCTATTTTGGGCCGAATAGTCATTAACCAATCTGATTTAATAGTTTGCTTAAGCTCAAACTGGTAACCCGGAGTAATATTAGTATAGGTTTCTCTACTGCTTACTGTTTCATTTTGCTTGGCGATATTGTAATCAGCCTCTATCCCAGCAACCAATTTATTTTTTTGAAAAAGATAACCCACTTGTAACCCACCTGTAAATCCGCTGCCTTTAGCCTCTTTTTTACCTGCTTTATTTACTAAATCAACGCTGCTTTGGGCAAAATAACAATCATTGACACCAAATCCGCCGCAGAACTCAGTTGAAGTAACCATACTATTATTGGCAGCATTAAGGCCTAAATTACCCCCAATATAAAAGCCTCCCCACCCCCCGGTGTTAGCTTTTTTTTCTTTTGTTTGAGAAAGGGCAACAGTAGATGCAAGTAACACAAGCCCGGATACAGCCATGATTTTGATAATACTTTTCATTTTAAGTGTTTTGATTTTTTAATACCCCAAAACTATGCTGGTATGTAAAGGCAGACAATTACCCCAGAGGGTGAAAGATGGAAGTAATTAACGTAGTGTATCACCCTACAGGGTGAAGTTTTATGCAACTGAATTTGTCGTCTTTTTTGAAGGGGAAAAATTTTTATTGCCTATTGCCTGTCCGGGTATTAAAAGAGAATTCACATTTTTGTTTACCTTAAAATACAAAAAAGCCACTGCACCTGGCAATGGCTTTCAGGAAAGGTTAATAATTACTTTTATTAATTGGCCATAATTTTTATAATCCAAGATGCGCCGTTAGTGCCGCTTTGCGTAGTTCCGAATTGCAATTTTCCATTTTCAACATAAAAGTATTGACCGGTTTTCCAGCGGTTTTCAATGCGGAAACTATTATCGGCCATCTTTTTAAATTCCCAATGTCCACTCCAGGCGCCATCATCAATAACACCTGCCTCCCCAAACCCTTTTTCTACATTAATACGTTGCGTTGGCTTCCACTTATTTTCCAGCCAGAAATAACTAGTTCCTGGTACAGGTTTTACCAACCATTGGGCACTCCAGGCATCATCTTGGATAGTAGTAGCGGTTAGCGGCCCCTGCTCTATATGCATGGGAATTCCATTTGCCCCAACATTTTCAAACCTAACCGTTTTAAGTGGCAGGTTAGTAATTTCAACAGGCGCAGGGGGTTGTGTATTAACAACCGGGGTTGTGGGCGGCGGGTTGATTGCAGCTCTTGTCGGATTAAAATCAAATGAGACAGATTTTGCACTTAACCCTATTCTAACTTTACCTGGGGGAGCTGTAGTTCCTGGTGTTACTGCGTTCTCATTAGGTTCGAAGGAATAAGATACAATGGAAACATCAGCAAGGTTTAATTGAAGTAATGTCTGCTTCAGGTCTGGTGCCAACAACGATACAACCCCCTGTTCTATTATGGCATTTCCTTTGGCATTTTCTAGCAGCCAGGCATGCCAATCTTTTGAATCAATGGCTGATAATTCAATTACAAAATTTTGCGAACCTGTATTAGAACCCAATGGCAACTTGCTGATTTTAGAAACCCGCCTACCCGGTAAGGCACCCATATTAAATTCATAATTTGATGAGAAGGCCATCCCTTTGCCTGAGGCAGGGGTCGGAATTGTTCTGTTGTTGCCCATGGTTATCTTCATTTCGGCTGACCTGATTTTTACATTAATCACCAGCACTGACCTGGAGGTAGCATCTATTGGAGAAACAGATAACTCCTCAATCGTCACCATACTGTATTCTCTTTCTTCTATCAATTTATTATCAGCACTTCCCCTACTTATGTTTATGGCCCCCCTCTTTGTGAGAATAAAGAAGCATCAACTTTCGTCAGATTAGTAAGTACTTCATTAAAGCCATCCTCCTTGGAAATGGGGATATTAAAACTTGCCGTATAAACTAATTGTTTGTTGGGGCCAACACTGTCAGTGATAGCAAGGTTAGTTACCCTTGTGGTTTTGCCATAGTTAACTGAAATGAAGTTCTGCTGCGCATTGATTTTGTTATTGCCCGCAATCATCAAACAAAAAACTGCTGTGCAAATTTTTGTAATTACTTTCATAAATGCTTTTTTAGTTATTGATTTTTTAATACTCGTAATAAATTTTTATTTCGCAATTGTAATATACCACATAGCACTGTTGGCACCATCGTGGATGGTGCTACATTCTATTTGCCCCCTTTCCACATGTATTCTTTGTCCCGGTTTAAAGCGGCTTTCAAGCCACCAGTAATTGGTGTTCGGTACATTTTTTAATTGCCAGTGTGCACTCCATGCATCATCTCTTATACTACCCGCTACCAATTTCCCTGTCTCGTTATTGATACGTTCGGTTGTCTTCCATTTATTTTCTAACCAGAAATAATTTGTACCGGGTACCGGTTTCAACAGCCACTGAGCACTCCAGGCATTGTCACCAATTACTGTAGCTGTTAATGGCCCTTGTTCAATATTAATACGTTTTCCTGCCTGCCATAAATTTTCAAACCGCACCATTTTAAAAGTAAGGTCATTAGGAGCAATAGTAGCTTCTCTTATATACCACATGGCACTGTTAGCCCCGTCTTGTATCACATTACACTCCAGCTTTCCGTTCTCCACATGTATGCGTTGCCCCGGTTTCCAGAAGTTTTCAATCCAATAAAGATTAGGGCCTATTTTTTTCAGATACCACATAGCACTGTTAGCCCCATCATGTATGTTCGAACATTCCAGCACCCCTTTCTCAATATTTAATTTACCTGCAGTCCAGCGGTTTACTATCCAGTAAAAATCTCTGCCGGGTACAGGTTTTATTATCCACTGTGCACTCCAGGCACCATCAAACATAACTGTGCTTGCCAAGGGCCCTTTTTCATTATTGATACGCTGCCCTGCCTGCCACAAATTTTCAATACGGAAGAATTTATTTGTAAAATTAGTTTGAGCAGATGTACTAACAGCAATAGCCATAGTGTTATTAGTAACAGGTTGAACAACCGCCACATTTTTATTGTCTGCCTCTAACGTTTTAGCAGCAGTAACGAACGCCACATTTGATATTGGTTTTTTTAAATCGGCTGAAAAAGTAGTTGCATACCCGGGTTTAATCAATTTGCCACTTAAAATATCTGTTGCTATTTTTCCGGCACTGGAAGCAAGGTTGGCAAAATCAATTTCTGCCACCAGGTTATAGGGATTGTTCCCCAATGTAAAATTCAAAGCTGTGTTTACTTTATACTGACTGTTTAAACCAAATGTTCCTGAAAATTCTGCTGTCTTAATATCAAACAAACCACCCAATGCCTTATCCATTACCCATTTGGTGGCTTCTAAAGTAGTAACAGAAACACCCTCTGCCACATCTAAACCTGTCTGAGCAATTTTCAGGGTTCCCTGATAAACAACTTTTTTGGTATGAAGGTCAAGCAGCAAAATATCGTTGGGAAAATCCTCTACCACATCGGCTGTTGCATTTACGGTAGCGAGGTAGGTGGCATAAGCGGCCCTTGCCCCTTGAATGGCCGTGTTATTGGATGCGATAGCCGTGTAATAAGCCCCCTTCTCTAAGAAACGCCAATCAGGCAGTTCATCTATTTTCCGCTGGCTTGATTTGTTGTTTTCCAAACAAGTATTAATAAATGCCTGCCGCTCATTCATGGCCCGGATGGCTTCATCTCTTACTATTTGGGCGGCGGCTGCCTTATCCCCTTTCAATGTAGAAGTCCGTTTTGCTATTTCATCGTCTATATACTTTACATCAGCCTGTGCTTTCTTCAGGGCATTCCGGCTGTTTTGAAAAGTGGTTTTAGTACTTTGAATGGCCTCATTAATTTTTCCGGTTACCAATTGATTTAGCTGCGACACTAAATCATTTCTTAAAGCAGCCCTTACAAACACACCCTTGGCAGATTCACCAAAACTTCCTTTTCCTTCCAGTGTGGCTTCAAATGAATTGGCAATTTTTCCGGTAGTAACAAATGAAAAACCATTGGCATCCAGCGATGCTGTTGTTTCACTACTAATGCCCAGCAAGCTTATTTTACCATCTATTAAAAAATTAGGCATAGAACCTTTTGCATAAGAAAAACTAAACTGTGGTTTAGCGGTAGTACGACCAGCAATAGTAAAGGCTCCATTGCCCCAGTTAATAGCATCCATTGAACCGGCACCGCTTACACCGCTTTCATTCAAACTAAAATCGCCGTTTGCTTTTATGCCAGCCAGCGATAACTGTCCGCTTACGGCCACACCTTTACTATATGTTTTTCCAAAAGCCACAATACCATCAACCGGAACTACCAGAACCCTTCCCTGGTCAAGCCCGGTGTTCAGCATTGTTCTTAATTGCCCCTGAATATTAGCATTTTCCACAAAAGCTTCTATCATGGCCAGTATGGTCATGTTCTTCATGGTAATATCAATCAAACTGTTGGTTGGCTTAGTGATGTCAACAACAATGGTGGCATCACCTTCTATATGCTTTGTTCTGTTAGTAACGGTACCAAGCCTTGCTGCACCCGTTAATCCTAACGAACTGATAAGGATTGGGTTTTTAAAATCAATACCTGCACCTACCCCCAACTTTCTTAATCCTACTCCGGGAATACCAAATGGATTTGTCCATTCGGGTAAATCAGATTTATTATCAGCACCCAATTTGCCGGTAAGCATTGCAGCATTTCCCTGCTTTAAAGCGGCCATAAAAAATTCGCCGTTTATTTTTTGGTCTATCGGCGCAAAACCAAAATTGGCATTAAAGCCAAGCAGATCATTACCAATTTTAGCTTCTATTTTTCCGCCGATTGTTAATTCAATCGGATTCACTGTACCGAGGCGCATACCAAACACCACTTCTTTCATCGTAATGCTTTGACCCATTGGTATGCTTAAATCCAGTGCAGCACTCATACTCATATTAGTAAACGTCTCATTACAAGTGCCCTTTAGTTTCACTGCATTTACTTTCAACAGTTTTGCTAAATCATCGCTTAGCTTAATACTTGAAAAAAGATTAAAACCCTGTTCCACTTTTATATCGCCTTCATTTGATAAAGCAGCCAGGTTGCTCTTTGCATCATCGTCTGCCAGGGTAGAAATAATTAATGCAGTGCCAGAGAGGTCAATGCCATCCATGGGTGCCAGTGAGTTTGCTATCTGAGAAAACTTAAACCCTGCCGGAGGTGCTATGGCAAAAAGCATGGTTGATTTATCCTCCGGTGTAGCCGCATTAAATTGTAATTCGGCTTCGCCAAAACTTGTTTGTGCTAATGCACTAAAATTCTTGTTAGTTGGGTTTATGCTGGCAGTAACAGATGAAATTTCTTTGCTTTTAACAGAAGCAGGAATATACCGCAATAGGTTGTTTGCTTTACTATCACTCAAAAAAGTATTTAATAAAGAGGGGATGCTGATATTGGTTGCGGTGAAAGAAAAAAGTAAATCATCCGGGTCGCTGCCCATAGTAGCTGATAGATTAATCGGAATTACACCTACTTTTCCATCGCCGGAAACAGTAGCGGTAGCTTTTCGCTGTGGTGATGTTGGCTTATCTAATGTAAAACCAATGCTCATACCATCAATAGCAAACCCATCAAAACCATCAATAGCATAGCTACCCACACCAAAGTTCAACGCCACTTTACTTAAACTATCACCCTTATCATCAAATTCAATGGCCAGGTCTTTAATAGAAATGCCGGTAGTAAGCGGAAACGACTTCGGCAAAAATGAACTCAATGATTTACCCGATAAAAATTTAGTAAGTTTATCAATACTAAGTGATGCCGCTTCCGGGAAAGTAGTATTGATGGATTTTATTTTCCTGTCGGCAGTCATTTCTGCTTTCAGGTTAATATTATCAAACCCAAAAAAAGAAACATTGCCGCTGGCTTCTTTGCCCCCGTTGCCGGTGGTACTGATATTCAAGTCGCCGATTCTAATTCCGGTTACATCAAGATATTTATTGATGGCATCGGCGATAGCTTGTTTTTCATCTTCAACTGCCGCCCGGATAGTAACGGTAGTAGTATCATGGTAAAAACCATTGCTATTTTTAGCAGAGGTACTATTACTTAATAATAAAATTAATAATGGTAAGAATAAAGCTTTGAGGAGTTGCATGATTTGGGGTGTTTTAGTGGTGCTTATAGAATTAATGCAAATTATTGTTTTTATTCATTCTAAAAAATAACCCGGAATGGTGAAAGCAAGTTCCCAAAGGCGGCCATAAATCACCCGGCCGGGTGATTTTCGTTCACTAACTATCTCAATCCTTTTTATCTTTATATAATGACAAGAATTGGTTTAATTTCTGATACACATGGTTTTCTGGATGAGGAAGTATTCAAACATTTTGAAAATTGTGATGAGGTATGGCATATCGGTGATTTTGGTGCTGGTGTATATGAAAAACTAAAAGATTTCAAACCCCTGAAAGGCGTTTTTGGCAATATAGATGAACAGGATATTCGTTCCATTTTCCCGGAGCAATTAGTTTTTATGTGTGAAGAAGTGAAAGTAATGCTGCGGCATATTGGCGGCTCACCTCCAAAGTATAATCCGGAAACAAGAAAGGAATTAGCATTGCATCAGCCACAGCTTTTTATTACAGGCCATTCGCATATTTTAAAAGTAATGTATGATGATAAGATGAAATGCCTGCATATGAACCCCGGTGCGGCCGGTAAGCATGGCTGGCATAAAGTACGGACACTCATACGGTTTGTAATTGATGGAAAGAATATGAAGGATTGTGAGGTAATTGAATTGGGGAAAAGATGAAGCTAAAATAACCGCTCATGTAAAATAAATAAGCAATACTATTTACTAGGCATTACCTTTCCTAAAATTATACATCATGGCTAAGATGTTTAATGTCGCATTCATTCTCCTATTCCTGGCAACAAAAGTAAATGCACAACAAAATGCTCCAACAGAATTACAGGCTATTGAAACAACGGTTAATTGGTATTTTGATGGCTGGGGCACCGGCGATAGTACCAAAGTAGGTAAAGCTATGCACAGCACCTGTCATTTAAAATATTTTAGAGATGGAAAGTTTACCGATATATCCAGGAATGATTACTTATCCCGTTTTAAACTACATGCCCGGCCAGATAGCCTGATTACCCGCATAGCATCAATCGATATCACAGATAATATTGCTAGTGTGAAGGCAGAAATAATTACTGCCACACATATTTTTACAGATTATTTTAATATGCTAAAGACAGACGAAAGATGGTTTATTGTAGACAAGATTTCGACTAGCAGAAAAAAATAAAACACCGGATCACTTTTACTTTTTCAAAATTTTTAGTAGAAAAAGCTATTAAGTCGTTACATACCCGGCAACCAATGTCTGCTTTCGCCTACTACATTTCTAAACGGCCATGGCACAGCCGCAAAATAAGTAACAATGCTACTATTAAAAGCCACCCTACAGCCCGATAGTTTGCCTTCTTTACTTTGCCCCTTGCAACAGTTATAAGGCTGATTGCAATAAACATCATCAACGGATGCTCTATCCAGTAAAAGCGGTAGAATTTATTTTTCATCAGCTCTATTCCATCAGGCAAACCTTTGGTAATTCCATAGCGACCAGCTATTAGCTGATAAAGCCCTATTAAGAAAATAGTATGCGCCGCAATCAATAACCATAAACTGGTTTTTTGCAAACCCTTGTTTTTGGTAAATGCCTGAAACAAGGATACAAGAAGCAGCAATAAGATCATCCAGCGAAGTATGCTGTGCAGGTGGAGCATTCCGGTTGTCATAGCAAGAAGTTTTAAGTTGTAAGTTCTAAGTTAGGCTTTATTAATTACTCGCCAACTTAAACGTTCAAAATATAACTTACTCCACCCAATCAGCAATAAAAATATTTGTATCCCTTGTGCCGCCGTTATTGCGGTTGCTGCAAAAAACAATTTTCTTTCCATTGGGGGAAAACATGGGAAACGCATCAAAGCCTTTATCCCGGCTTATCTTTTGCAGATTTGAACCATCTTCATTAATCGTATATAAATTAAAAGGGAAGCCTCTTTTATATTCATGATTGGATGCAAAGATGATGCGTTTACTATCAGGCATATAAGCCGGTGCCCAATTCGCCTGACCATAAGCGGTAACCTGATGAGGATTGCTACCATCCGCATTGGCCACCCATACTTCCATATTAGTAGGCGCCACTAAGTTTTCTGCTAATAAATCTTTGTATTCTTTTATATCTGCTTCCGTTTTTGGTCTTGATGCCCGCCAGATTAATTTGGTCCCATCGGGACTAAACCATGCACCACCATCATAGCCCAGCATATTCGTAATTCTTTTTTCTGTTCCTGTTTTCAGATTCATAATATATAACTCAATATCGCCGTCTTTATCGCTGGTGTACAACATTTGTTCACCATCCGGAGACAATGTAGCTTCGGCATCATATCCTTTTGCTGTTGTCAATTGTTTTACAATCTTACCATTCAGATCTGCCATAAAAATATCGAAGCTTTCATACAATGGCCAGATGTATTTGTTGCCAAACTTAGCTCTGTCTGGTGTTGGTGGACAGGCCTCACTACCTAAATGAGTAGATGCATAAATAATATGTTTGCCATCTTTAGTGAAGAAAGGACAGGTAGTTCTGCCCTTGCCGGTGCTGATTAATTTATATGAAAAGGCTTCGCCTTTTTTTACCGGCACTTTGCCCATAAAAATCTGGTCGCAGGGAATACCATCTTTTGCATTTGTCCGTTGGAAAACAAGGTACTTACTATCATAACTCCAGTAAGCCTCTGCATTATCACCACCAAAGGTTAATTGCTGAATATTTTTAAAATGCGTTTCCTCTGCATACTTTAATGTATCGGCAGTTATAATATTATCAGCCGTAAGCTTTGCACTGTTATTGCATGAAGAAAAAAACATTGCACACAGAAGCACAGCTACTATAAGTTTTTGCATTTTTATCCGTTTATCAATTATAAAAGAATGGCCGCAAAGGTATTTTCATCAAAACTTTCTTTTGTCAGGCTTTTGTCATACCTCTCCGTATAAAATTATTTAGCTTTGAAATATGAAAAGATTTACAAAAATAGCAGGCGCAGTTACTATCTGTATGATATTTATCATACGCTGTGGTGATAAAAAAACAGCCTCTCGGTTTGATGAATTGCTGGCACAAGCTCCTTATGCCCGGGTTACTGACAGTATAAAAAAGTTTCCTGAAAACGATGAATTATATTTTCGCCGTGCAGTTTTACTTAATACAAGCAATTTACCGGAAGCGGCATTGGCAGATTTTAAGATGGCATGGGCAGTAAATAAAAAAGAAAAATACGCCTTGGGGATAAGCACCATTTTATCGGACACAAAAAACGAAGGTGCTGTCCGGTTTATTAAAGAAGCTATGGCCGAACTGCCCAAAAGTATTTTATTAAAGATTGCATTAATAAGGGTTCTTAAATGCAAATGGCAATACAGATGAAGCTTTAAAAACCTGCGATGATGCTTTAGCAATAAACCCACAGCAGGTGGATGTACTGAAAATAAAAGCAGAATTGCTCGGATAAAAAAGGGTATGGGTGCAGAAGCAATCAATATTTTAGAAAAAGCATACCAGCTTACCCCTTATGACATTGAGCTGAATTATGAGCTGGCTTATAAATATGCAGAAACAAAAAATCCAAAAGTCAGTTGCACTTTGCGATTCGCTTATAAAAATTGATACGTTGAACAACCATGCAGAACCATATTATTACAAAGGCATTTATTATTCAAACATCGGTGATAAACAAAAAGCTATTCAATTGTTTGACCAGGCGATACAAAATGATTATTATTACCTGAATGCACATATTGAAAAAGGAAGGGTTTTGTATGAGCAAAAAAAATATGCCGAAGCACTGAAAGTTTTTAAGCTGCCCAATACCGTTTCACCAGACTTTGCCGATGCCTGGTACTGGATTGGCAAATGCCAGGAAGCTATGGGGCAAAAAGAGGAGGCCAGATTGAACTACCAAAGGGCATATGGATTGGATAAAACATTTACAGAAGCCAAGGAAGCGGCTGATAGAAAATTAAAAATTAATAATTAATAATTCGCTTAGTATCTTGCAGCATAATATTTGTTTACATGCCAATCATTGCCCCCTCCCTTCTCGCCGCTAATTTTCTAAACCTGGAAGCCGAATGCAAAATGCTGAATGAAAGCGAAGCAGACTGGTATCATTTGGATATAATGGATGGCCGCTTTGTTCCCAACATACAGTTTCGGGCCAATGTTGGTTGAATTTATCAGAAAAGCCACTACCAAAGTTTGCGATGTGCATTTGATGATTGAAGAACCCGGCAATTATGCCGAAGCAATTTAAAAATGCCGGTGCCGATAATCTTTCTGTACATATAGAAGCCTGCCCGCACCTGCACAGGAATATTCAGCAAATAAAATCATTGGGTATGAAGGCAGGTGTTGCTATTAATCCGCATACACCAGTATCGGAGTTAAGTGATGTACTTGGCGGATATTGATTTGGTTTGTATGATGAGTGTGAACCCCGGCTTTGGCGGGCAAAAATTTATTCCTTTTACATTAGAAAAAATAAAACAGTTACGAAAAATGATTAATGAAAGAGGATTAAAAGTGCATATTGAAATTGATGGTGGGGTAACTTTAGAAAATGCTCCTTCAATTATTGCTGCTGGTGCTGATGTATTGGTGGCGGGGAATACAGTTTTTAAATCAGCAGATCCTAAAAGAACAATTGCGCAACTAAAATCTCTATAATAATCCTAGAGAACGGAGAGGCACAAAAAATACTATTGGATAAAAAAGGCCCTGCATCTCTCCATCTCTGCGGTTTAAAAAATTCGTATCTTGAACCATATTCTCTTATGAAAAGATATATCCGCCAAATACTGTTTACTGCAACCTGCTATATTTGCTTTCTATTCTCTCTTTTTCGCAGAAAAAATCAGCTTTTGTTTCCGGTAAAGTAGTAGATGAAAACGAAAACCCATTAGCCAATGTTTCTGTTACCATTCTTGGCCAGTCAAAAGGCATTATCACCAACGATTCTGGCTATTTCAAAATAAAAGCCGAAGCAGAAAAAGCATTTGCATTAGTTTTTACCTATGCCGGCAGAAAAACAGAACAAAGAAATTTTTTACTGAATGAAAATGAAGAAGAAACAATTACCATCCGTTTAGAGAAAGGCGAAAAAACATTACAGGAAGTAATAGTAACCGACCAACGGGACAGAAGAGAAGCCGGACTTATAAAACCTAATCCAAAAACAATACTCAATCTTACCATCAGCCGTAACTGGTGTGGAAGCCTGATTAAAATATTTGTTGGTTCTAATAATGAACTTACTTCTCAATACTCCGTTCGGGGTGGCAGTTATGATGAGAACCTTATTTATGTAAACGACTTTGAAGTGTTTCGTCCTTACTTAGTTCGAAGCGGCCAGCAGGAAGGGCTGAGTTTTATCAATCCCGAGATGGTACGCAATATCAATTTTTACAATGGTGGCTTTCAAGGCAAGGTATGGTGACAAAATGAGTAGTGTACTGGATATTCAATACAAAAAACCAAAACAATTTGGCGGCTCTGCTTATATCGGCATATTGAACAGGGCTTCAGTTAGAAGGCACCAACAAAAACAAAAAGTTTACTTACCTGCTTGGCGTCCGCAACCGCAGCAACAGAAATTTATTAAGCAGCCAGGAAACAAAAGGCAATTACGTCCCTTCATCAGCCGATTTCCAGGCATTGCTTACTTACCAGTTAAGCCGTAAATGGTCAGGCTGAATTGCTGAGCAATATTTCGCAAACAAAATTTACCCTCTTTCCGCAGAGCAGCCAGTTAACTACTTCTGTATTTTCTCCGGTGTTTAGTGCCACCATCGGCGTTGATATTTTTTTTGAAGGACGGGAAAAAGACGAGTACCAAACCAATATGCTTGGCTTTTCTTTAACCAACCAGGTAAATAAAAAACTGACGATTAAAATGGATGGCATCCCGGTTTGAAAATGATGAAAACGAAAATGTAGACATCACCGGTGCTTATTTATTTGGCGAAAGGGATTTTGATAAACGTAATCCCACTTATGGTTTAATTGTAAATCCGCTGGGGGCAGGCGTCTATCAAAACTGGGCAAGAAATAAATTGAACATTGAAAACCTGGAATGTTTCGCACAAAGGAAATTATGAGTGGGCAAACATGCTTTTCAATGGGGAGTGGGTTATGATAAAACAAAAATTGCAGATAAACTAAATGAATGGGAGTTTCAGGATTCAGCAGGTTATGCATTGCCCTATCAGCCAAACTTGCTGCAATTAAGTAAATAATAAAATCAAATGCTAACCTTGACATCAATAAATTTTCCGGTTATATACAGGATAATATTTTACTCGGAAAAGATTCTGCACATTCTGCCACTTAACTGCCGGTGTTCGGTTCAATTATAATTCACTCAATAAAGAATTGCTGATTTCTCCCCGCATTGGTGCCAGTTGGAAACCGGATTGGAAAAAAGATATCATCTTCCGTGTTGCCGCCGGTGCTTATCATCAGCCGCCTTTTTACAGAGAGCTAAGAAGATATAATGGAACCGTTAACACAAATCTTAAATCACAAAAAAGCTGGCAGGGTGTTGCTGGGTTCGATTATAATTTTATTGGTATCAGCGACCGGCCCATGCGGTGGACCACCGAACTCTATTATAAAAGCATGACCGATGTGGTGCCGTATGATGTGGACAATGTACGGGTCCGCTACTTTGGCGAGAACAATGCAAAAGCCTATGCTGCCGGTATTGAAATGCGGTTGCATGGTGAACTGGTTCCCGATGCAGAAAGCTGGATAAGTCTGGGCATTATGAAAACAGCTGAAGACATTACTGGTGATCATTATTACCGTTATAAAAATGCAGCCGGTGAATTTATCAATTCACAAAGCACCGACCAGGTAATAGGGACAGTGTAAATTTGATGTTGGCTGGTTGCGCCGCCCCACGACCGGCGCATTACTTTCGGCATGTATTTTTCAGGATTACTTAGCCACCAATAAGAATTTTAAAGAATATCCTCAACCTGTTATACGGAAGTAATCTGCCGTATAATATTCCCAATGCGGTGCGTTACCGAAATGCAGCGGTAATAGAACCATATATCCGTTGCCGATATTGGTTTTAGTGCATTGCTGATGGATGATGACCGCAGCAAACGCCGCAGCCACTCTCCTTTCCGCAATTTTGATAATATCTGGGCCAGCCTCGAAGTGTTCAATATCATTGACCGGGCCAATACTATTTCTTATCTCTTCATCAAAGATTTTTCCAACACCGTTTATTTATTACCCAACCGGTTGACACCAAGGTTGATTAATTTTAAGATTGTGGCGAGGTGGTAAAAAGATTACATCCAGTCTAATGTTTCAGGAGCTGAATTAAATAGTGAATTTAATTCTTCGTAAAAAGGATCTTTATACTTTCTTTGACGAATCATCTCAAGCCAAACTGTTGGGTGAGGAGATTTCAATATGCTATTTTTTATTCCTTCCAAAATACTTTCTGAAACCCCTTGATTTTTCTTCTGGATATATGCTTCAAGAGTTGATTTAAATAAATGAAAGGCAGCTTTTCTTGCTTCAACAAGCACATCCCGGGAATTTAATTTCAGTAATTCAATTGTATACTCTGCTTTATGATATTCCAAGCTATCCTTTTCGTCATTTACAGCAGTAAAATAAAACGTCCCAGGAATATCTAGTTCAATATACTCAAATGGGTTTTCTATTCGTGGGTTTACCAATAAAGCCTCCCCATAAGGTGGTTCAACAGGGTCTTGTCTTCTTTTTGGAGATACATCTATTTTGGAATTATCAATAAACAAAGCGAATCTGTCACTTTTAGGGCCATTGCAAATACCACATGCTATCAAGTAGTTATCAAAATCAAAACATTTTCCTGGATATATATTCTTGGGGTAAATATGCTCTACTTGGTTTCCTTGGTTATCCTCACAATAATTACATCGTTGGGTCACCATAACACATACTTTCTAATGCACCTCGTACTTCTTTGAAAACTTTATTTCCGGAAACATTTTTAAGTTTAAATAAATCCCTTGCCTTTTTTGATTTTGATGGAAAATCAGCTTCATTATCTACTGTCTCCTGATATTCAATCAATCCATTTTTACAATCATCAGAAAGAACTTTTGGATTCCTGAGTTTAATCATATGTCAACAACTTTAGATTGATCGGATTGTCCTGACTCTGTAGGGTAAATACTTCTCAAATGATTCAAAAGGATTTCTTCTTCTACCGTAATTGAGCCTTTAATTATTTTCCTATTCAACTCTGCAAGTCTTAAAATTTCTTCTTGAGCTATTTTTGAACGAGTTATATTTTCTCCAAAACTTTCTGTATCAAAAGCCTCTAAAATATTTCCTTTTATAAGCCTTTCTTTCTCGATCCCAACTATTTCTTGAGATTGATTACCACTGCCAGGCCTTGACAATTTCCAAATAGTGGACTCATCGCTAACAGAACGACAAATCAATGGACTATGCGTTGTGACAATAAACTGGATGTTTGGGAAAATCCTAGTGAGTGTAGTGCCAATTTCAGATTGCCATTTAGGGTGAAGGTGTGCATCAATCTCGTCAATTAAAACAACTCCAGGCAAATCAATTTTATAAAATCCTCTTTTTATCTGTTCAAACACTTTAGTAGTACCGTATGAATTTATTAATTGAATTATTAATTCAAATACCATACTTAATATAGATCTATAGCCATCACTAAGCTCATAAATTGAAACCAAGCACCCATTACCATCAATAACATCAACTCCCTGAGATGTAACATTTGCTATTCTAACATTATTAGGTAGCAAAGATGAGTAGTTTATAAAGCCAATAAATCTACTAAGAAGTTGACTTGATTCATTTTCTTGTATAAAGTTACCGCTATTATCATTTGACTTTCCTTTACTCTCTAAAGACATAAACCTAAGCTGCTGTAACCAATCAATACATTCCCATAATGCAATATCCTCGCCGAACGCAGAAAGATGAGCAGCTACTTTAGGGTTTGAATAAGATAACTTTTCCCAATCTTTATTTCCTCCCGTAAATCTTCGATAAGGACCGAAAGCAGAAGAAAACCATCCGATTACAGGTAGTCCCCAATTATAATTTTCTGGATCCTCATCTACAATTTCCTCTTCCATCTTAGTAGATTCGCTTCGAATTTCTCGTATGGAAATAGTAGGTACAGTTTCAATATTAGTGAAAACCAGTTTATTAGTGATATGCTCTGCTTTTTTCCGTTTAGACACAGAAAAATCATACTCATAGTTGGGAGCTACTTGAATCGAAATAGAGGCATAATCTGCTTGGGTGTTTATCCAGTTAGACCAATCCTGTCTTAAACTTCTTGCTTCATTTGGGCCAATTAGAGACAATGCTACAGAACGAATTAAACTAGATTTGCCAGCACCGTTGTCCCCAATAATTACATGCCACCCCCTAAATGGCGGACTAAAATCTATATCAAGATTATTTAATGAGCGAATGTTAGATATATTAATTTTCCTAATGTACATTTTACAATTTGTACTTAAAATTACATCTTTATAATACCATTCTCTTTCTTTAGGCGAATTTATTTCTTCCCGACCGATTTTCCAACATTCAATATTTTGAGCAAATGTCTTGTCTAGAGAAACCATCTCAGCATAACTTTTCCCTTAAAAAAGCATCTTTCCGCAAAATTAAGTGCTTATTAAATTATTGTAAAGTTCGGGCATTAGTAAAATAAAACTATTCGAAAGGAAGTTCTCCGAAAAAATCGAACAACTGAAAGTTCTGTCAACTGATTGCAAATTCTATAACACCGATGTTGCCGACGCTGAGCAACGGCACTTATAAAAACTCCATAGTATTTTTCATATCCTTTCACTGAAATAATACGTTGTTTCTTCTCCACATTATTTCTTTATCCCCGCAAAGCTTCCCTTCCTCCGTTTTGCATTGTAATTTGTCTGCAAAATCAATCCTGTGAAGAAGCTGTTCCTGTTTCTGCCCCTTTTTTATGCCCGGCTGTATGCACAGCCGCTTAATGATACTCTGGGCGAATTAAAACAACAAAAAGAAAATATAATCTCTGCTGCGACTATTGTGCAAATAGAAAACCTTGGTAAGCAAATTAATACCCGTATGCCCGAGCTGCGGCCTACTATTTCTGCCGATGGTAATATTTTATTTTTCATAAGGGAAAGCGACCCGCAAAATACCAAGTATGGTTTTGTTCAAAACTCGCAGGATATATGGTACTCCATAAAAGATGATAATGGGAAATGGACAGAAGCTGAACACCTTCCCTATCCGCTCAATACTTATTTCTACAATGCTGTCTTCTGGGTATCGCCGGATAATAACCGCATCCTTATCCGCAATGCGTACATCAAAGGTGATTATGTGGGCAATGGTGTAAGCATGAGTTCCCTTAACGAAAAAGGTTACTGGTCGAAACCGGAAATGCTCCGTATAAAAAATTATGCAAAGTATGACAGGGGGCAGCAAAACGGTGCCTCCATGGCGCAGGATGGTAAAACACTGCTGCTGTACATGACAGAACAAAAAGGTGGCGAAAACAATGACATCTATGTTTGCTTTTTGCAGAAAGACAGTACATGGAGTGAACCAAAAAGTCTCGGTAAAAAAATAAACCTGAAAGACAATGATGAAATGACACCTTACTTAGCTTCTGATGGTGTTACCCTTTACTTCAGCAGCGACAGACCCGGTGGCCTTGGCAATAATGATATATGGATGACAAAACGGCTCGATAGCAGCTGGCAAAAATGGAGCGACCCGGTAAACCTTGGTGCACCTATTAACACTCCTGAATGGGATGCCTTTTTTACATTGGATGCCGGTGGGGAATATGCTTACTTAACCAGCGGACATGAATCCGTATGGTGAAAGTGATATAGTAAGGGTGAAGTTGCTGGAAAGGGAAAAGCCGGACCCGGTTGTATTGGTAAGCGGCAATGTGTATAATGCCAAAACAAAAAAACCATTAAGTGCCTCACTGGTATATGAAACACTGCCCGATGGTGTTGAAGCAGGTAATGGAGTATCCGGCGCAGGTGATGGTGCTTTTAAAATTGTATTGCCTTATGACAAGAATTACCTCATAAGGGCAAGAGCCGATCATTATTTTGCCCAATCGGAAAACCTTAACCTCGATTCGTTGGTAAAAGCCGGTTATAAAGAGATACATAAAGATTTATACTTAATGCCCATAGAAGTTGGCCAGGTGGTACGGTTAAATAATGTGTTTTTTGATTTTGATAAATGGGACCTGCGGCCCGAATCGTTTATAGAATTGGACAGGGTGGTAAAGCTATTGCAGGATAATCCTGCTGTTCAAATAGAAATGAGTGCCCATACCGACAGCAGGGGTGCAGATATTATAATTTTAAACTGAGTGATAACCGGGCCAGGTCGGTAATGGAGTATATTTTATCCAAAGGAATTGACCCATCAAGGATTACTTCAAAAGGTTATGGAGAAACTGTACCTGTGGCTACCAATGATACAGATGATGGCCGCCAGCTTAACAGAAGGGTTGAGTTTAAGATATTGAAAAACTGATATTTAATTTAACGTATAAACATCTGCAAACAAATAGCCCCGTACTAGTGCGGGACTATTTGTTTAAAATCCAAAAGGGTTTCATTTCAACCCAAACTTATTTTATCCGTTACTATCACCATCATCATAATCCCAGGCTATAACCGGGCTTTCCATTACCACCACCGTTTCGATAACAATTGTTTCTTCTGGAGTTATCATTACTTCTTCAACTTTTTCAACAATAACAGGCTTTGGTGCTGGTTTAGATGCAACTACTTTTTTCGTTGCAGGTTTTTTAGCAACTGGCTTGGGTGCTGCTGCTTTTTTAACAACCGGATTTTTTACAGATGCCTTCTTAGCAACAGGTTTCTTAGCAACAACTTTTTCCCCGCCACGACGAGGCTTCACTACTTTTTTAGCAGCTTTCTTCTTTACCACTTTTTTTACTGCCTTTTTAGCCACTTTCTTCTTTACCACTTTAGCTTTTTTGGGGGCAGCCTTTTTCTTAACTATCAGCTTACGTTTTGGTTTCGCCTTTGCTTTAGCTTTTACTGCTTTCTTAGCAGGGGCTTTTTTACGAATTACTTTCACTGCTTTTCCGCCACGACGGGCAATTTCTTAGCAGCTTTTTTTGCTTTCTTTTTAGTAGCCATAAAAAATGTATTTAAGTATAAACAATAATTTAAGGTGGGACATTAAAAATACAAATTGTTTATACAAATAAAAAAGTAATAACAAAAAATAAAACGTACTTAACACTCCGGCAAGCTAAGGGGTACGTTTATGGCAAGCCCTCCATCTGCCGTTTCTTTGTATTTATGGTTCATATCCTTTGCGGTATCCCACATGGTTTTTACGACCGCATCCAGCGATACTTTGGCAAAATCCGGTGTACTTTGAAATGCTAACTGGGAGGCGGTAATAGCTTTAATAGCCCCCATGGTATTTCTTTCTATACAGGGCACCTGCACCAGTCCGCCAATCGGGTCGCAGGTAAGGCCGAGGTGGTGTTCCATGGCGATTTCCGCAGCCATCATTACCTGTTTCTGTGTGCCGCCCATACATTCCGTTAAACCGGCTGCAGCCATTGCGGAAGAAACACCAATTTCTGCCTGGCAGCCACCCATGGCTGCAGAAAGTGTAGCCCCTTTTTTAAAAATGCTGCCTATTTCAGATGCTGTTAGAAGAAACTGGATGATCTTTGTCTTCTTTACTATCCACCACAGAAAGTTATATAATATTGCAGTACCGCCGGTATAACCCCTGCTGCGCCATTGGTCGGTGCCGTAACCACCCTGCCAAACGAGGCATTTTCTTCATTTACAGCCAGTGCAAAACAACTTACCCAATCCAGTGTGTATTTAAAATCATTTCCCCCTGAACGGATACCTGCAGCCATGAATTATAATCGGTATAATTTTCCCGGCGATTAATTTTTTACTTAATTCCGCCCCGCTTCTTTTTACATTTAATCCGCCCGGCAGTATACCGGAGGTATGGCAACCCCGGTAAATACATTCCTTCATCACCCGCCAGATATTTAACAACCCTTGTTTTATTTCTGCTTCAGTTCGCCAGACAGTTCATTCTCCATTACAATATCACTTATGAAAGGCCGGTTTTTATACACCAGTGCAGCAAATCATCAGCCGTATTAACGGGAAAGGGCAGTTGTATTGTTTCTTTTGCAGAGGCGTCTTCTCCTTCTTTAATAACAAACCCGCCGCCGATTGAATAATAGGTTTCTGCAAATGAATCGCCGTTTTTGAAAGTTGCCAAAAAAGTAAGAGCATTGGGGTGATAAGGCAATGTTTCGGTGATTAAGAACTCAATATCTTCTTGGGATCAAAGTCAACTTCATGCAAACCAAGCAGCATGATTTTTTTCATAGCAGCAATATCAGCAATCTTGGGTTGATATTCTCCACCGCAAAAGTTACCGGATCATCGCCGCATAAACCCAACTGCACGGCCATATCTGTACCATGCCCTTTACCTGTTTTTGCCAATGATCCATACAGTAATACCTTTGCTTCTGTAACATCAAATAAAATATTTTTTTGCTGCAAGCATTTGTACAAACCGCTGTGCTGCCCTCCAGGGGCCAAGGGTGTGTGAGCTGGATGGCCCCACCCCTATTTTAAAAATATCAAATGCGGATATGGCTTCGTACGGCACTGGTAAAATTTTAATAAAAGTAAATACTGTTTCGCTGATTTTATTTAATGAAGTTGAAAGCTACGAAGTATAAAATAAAAAACCCGGTCATTTGCAGACCGGGTTCTTTCATCAGCAGATAGTTTTGGTTGAACTATTATAAAACATCGGTTAATTCCACATCAAAATACAGAACGGTATAAGGCTGTATTGGTGACGGCCTGTGCAGCCATAAGCCAATGAGGAGGGAATGATTAATTTAATAATGCCACCTTTTTGGATAAGCGGAAGGCCTAATTGCCAGCCGGCAATAACACCTGCTAATGGAAATTCCACCGGCGTAGTGGCTGAATCAAATACGGTTCCATCCATATACTTACCTGTATATTTTGCCTTTACTGTTGAGGCTAAAGTAGGTGTGGCTCCGCTGCCGGCACTTACAATCTGGTAATACATTCCGGAGCTGTGCCTTGTAGCAGTAATACCATTTGTTGTTGCAAAGGCCAGAATAGCACCTTCCTCACTTTGTACAGTTTTATCGGTGCAGGTGCCATTATCCTTAGTACATGAAAAATTGCCGATAAGGGTCAACGCAAAAAAACCTGCAATTACAATTCGCTTCATTTATAGGGTTTTAATAATTAAATATTAAGACAAGGTTGTTTTAAATTCCGCTGCAAGGTTACGAAAATCAGGGTAAATCTTTTTTAGAAAGAAGTTCCCGGTAATACTGCTCATTCATTTCCCATTTAAACCGGGCAGAAAAGATGACAAAAAAGAAAATTATCAATATACAGGCAATTACTACAATAAGGAAGTAATTGGAGTTTGTATTAAACACCCTGGCAGCCCCTTTAAACCAATCAGAATAAATATTAATGAGGGTGGCGGCAACCATTAAAACCCCCAAAGGCAACCCCGCTGAAAGATAACTTTGCAGGCTCTTTCGCTTTAGCCTGTTGGCCTGCCAATATTCTACAAAAGCTTTTTCTTCTGTTGTAAGCATAGTGGGCAAAGTTAAAGTTTTGTTTACCCCGGGCATTGCACCAGCCCGTTAAAATATGTATCTTACAGCTCTAATACTAAAGGTTTTGAAAATAGCACCGCTTCTCGCCCAATATCTGTATAACACTAAAAAACTCGATTTACCGGGCATAGGCACTTTCTTACTCGATTCTTCTGCCATTTTACCTGTTACCGATAATAAACATAACAAGCCGATACTGCTTGAAGGTGTAAGTTTTGAACATAACAACCAGCTAAAAGAAGACCCTGAACTGGTTGCTTATATTTCTTCCCAATCAGGAAAAATAAAACCACTGGCATCGGCAGATTTAGATTCACACCTGGAACTGGCAAGGCAATTCCTCAACATAGGCAAACCTTTTTTATTTGAAGGCATTGGTACATTGGTAAGGCACAAACAAAGCGAATATTCTTTTACTTCCGGCACTATGGTAGCTGAGCCTGTAAAAGAAAATAATATAAGAGAGGCCGTAACACAACAGGCAGGTGATGACAATAGTGGATACAAGGGAATATTTTATTCGAGAAACGACAGAACAAAAAAAACGTGGAAGAAACCGCTGGCTGTATTTCTGATATTGGCTGGTTTTGGCCTGGCTATATGGGGCGGTTACACTGTTTATAAAAATACAAGCAGCAAACAAGAAACTGATCAGGTTGAAAAAAATGAACAGCAGGTTGTAGCCAACGATACCGCATCAGCTGCAAAAAAAGATACGGCTGCAAACACCACAACAACCGTTGTACCCCCAACAAGTAATGACACATCAGTTGTAACTACAATACAACCAACTTTACCTTTGGGTAGTTACAAGTTTGTTGTTGAAACAGCAGCTAAAGAAAGGGCACTAAAACGTTTTGGTAATTTGCAGAAGCTTGGGGTAAAAGCAGTGCAAATGGAAACTGCCGACTCTGTAACATTCAAACTGTTCTTTGCGTTATCTGCCAGCACTGCCGATACTGCACATATTTTAGATTCGCTTCGCAGAAATTATACACCTGCCGGCAACAGGGCTTATATTCAAAATTAAAAAGTCACCCGTATGTGGATGACTTTTGGTTGAGGTCCCGAGCGGATTCGAACCGCTGTAGCAGCTTTTGCAGAGCTGTGCCTAGCCACTCGGCCACAGGACCATTTTTAAGAGTTGCCTATCCGCCAACTGGCGGACACAGAACCCTATTTATTTCAGATTTTAAATTTTAGATTTGAAATCCTGAAACGGCAGCAAATATAAAGCCTTTTCGTTAATTGCTATAACTTAAACCTATACCATGAGCCGTATTGCAGAATCAGAATTAATCATTAATCCCCGTGGGGCTGTTTATCATCTCGACCTGCGGCCGGAAGAAATTGCTCGGTACTGTTATCACTGTTGGCGACCCTGACCGGGTAAAAGAAGTAAGCAAATATTTTGATACGGTAGAAGTAAAACGGCAACACAGGGAATTCATCTCTCATACCGGCTAGTTGGTAAAAAAAGATTAACTGTATTATCATCCGGTATCGGCCCTGATAATATTGATATTGTATTAAATGAATTGGATGCATTAGTAAATATTGATTTTGAAACAAGGGAAATAAAAAAAGAACTACGTTCCATAAATATTATCCGCATCGGCACATCCGGTTCTTTGCAGGCAGATATTCCTGTTGATAGTTTTGTGGCATCCACACATGGCCTTGGGGTTGATAACCTGCTTAATTTTTACCGCCACGAACAAAATGAGCAGGAAAAACAATTACTGCATTCATTTGTCACACATACACAAATGCATGGACAGATCGGTAATCCCTATATCAGCAGTGGCGCAGCTTCGCTGATCAAACATTTTGTAAAAGATTTTCACCAGGGCATTACTGTTACCTGTCCCGGTTTTTATGGCCCGCAGGGAAGGATATTAAGGTTTGGCGTCAGCAACCCGGACCTGATCAACCGGCTTACCGATTTTCGTTTTGGCCAGCACCGTATCACTAATTTTGAAATGGAAACATCGGCCATTTATGGTTTGGGCAAATTGCTTGGTCATAATTGTCTTGCGGTAAATGCTATTGTAGCCAACAGGGTAAAAAAAGAATTTTCAAAAGATGGCAAAGCAGCAGTAGAAAAATTGATTGAAAAATTTATTCAAATATTTTCAGAATCAATCAGATACTAATGACACTACATTTTTTAAATACCAGGGAACAGGCAATGATTTTATCATGCAGATAACAGGAAAAACGAATATTCAGTTCTTAACAACAGAACAGATTCAAAAGCTTTGTGACCGAAGGTTTGGCATTGGCGCAGATGGCCTGATGCTGCTGAATGAAAAACAGGTTATGATTTTGAAATGAAATATTACAATGCAGATGGCAGGGAAGGAAGTATGTGTGGCAATGGCGGCACGTTGCATGACAAAATTTGCCTACCATCTCGGTATACACAGGAATCTATCAATTTCTTGCATCAGATGGAGCGCATGAAGCAGAAATAGATACCGATGGAATTGTTTCACTTAAAAATGAAAGATGTAAAAACATTAGAAAATTTCATAATGATTTTATCTGGATACCGGTTCGCCCCATTATATAAAGATGGTAACCGATGTAATGGATCTGGATGTATATAAAAAAGGGATGAAATAAGACACAGCAAAGAATTTGAAGAGGAAGGTATCAATGTAAATTTTGTAGAACAACTGAATGGCTGATAAAATCATTGTCCGCACTTATGAACGGGGTGTGGAAGATGAAACCTATTCCTGCGGAACAGGTGTTACAGCCGCTGCATTGGTTTGTTATCATAATGAAAATGGTTTTAATGATGTGGAAGTAAAAACACTCGGTGGTATGCTTTACTGTGGAGTTTGACCGGATCGATGATAAAATTATGAAAATATCTGGCTTTGCGGTCCTGCTGAAAAAGTATATGAAGGAACTGTTGAAGTTAAAATAGACAATGGAAACTATATATCTAAAAGAAGAAATACTATCCTGCTTGCAAATGGCAAATGATGAACTTATTTACTTTTGTAATACCATCAGATTCCGATAAATTCTTTTTTCCAACCTGCAGAAAAATGGTCGGCATTGCGCAAAATGTAACGCATCTTATTACAGCTGCCAATATGCACTCGGCTGGCTTATCGTTTTCCCAAATTTATGGTACCGAATATATGGCGGCAAACCCAAACGGTTTTCCCGGACTTATGATGAACTGGTAGCAAAATATAAATTGAAATTAGAACAGGGTGGCCGTGCCAGTGGACGGTATATTCCCAAACCTGTTCCTGCAAGCAAGAAGGGAAAAAAAATATTCTTACATGATTTTGAAAATAAGATGAAAATACTTAATTGCTGCAGTTGAAAAAAACTGGAAGGATTAGCAACTAGACCAATATATTGCCCCTCATCCATTACTGGGCAAAATAACTCTTCGGGAACTTATGTTATTTCACCATTTATCACACTTACCACCACCTGAATATTATTAAAGACAGAAGTAAATAGTAGTTTTAATTTTTCCTCATACTTCTGACTTCCGACTTCCTTCTGCCATGCCTTACCTTTGCACAGCCGATGATCCAGTACTTTAAAAATATCAACCAGCAAACGGTAGAAATGACAAACCGGAAGATGGCGCATGGGTAAATGTATTGCCGCCGCTGAAGCAGGAAGAATTTTCTGAACTATCTGCTGCGCTGGATATTCCGATTGATTTCTTAACCGACTCATTGGACATAGATGAAAGAAGCCGTTTTGAAGAAGATGATAATGTAAAGCTTATCGTTATCAAAACACCGACGGAAAATAATTCGTTTAATGAAAGTGATGCCTATTATATCACCATCCCGATCTGTATCATTCTTACCCATAACCAGATCGTAACGGTCAACTCTTTTGAAAATACGGCCATTAAAAAATTCCTGAATACTTTTCAGAACCGCCATCCTGATAAAAGGAATATGATGGTGCTGAAGATTTTTGAAAAGATCGTTCAGAATTTTATGGAGCACCTGAAAGAGATCAACCAGCGCCGAAATATATTCGAGCAAAAACTGTACGATTCCAGCCGGAATGAACAATTACTGGAACTGATGCGGATACAAAAAAGCCTTGTGTATTTTGTTACGGCCCTCCGTTCCAACGAAATGCTGATGATGAAAATGGAGCGAACCAATTTCCTGGCTTGACTGAAGAAGAAAAAGAATTTCTGAATGACCTGATCGTTGACAATTCACAGGCCCTGGAAATGGCCAATATCTACACCAATATCCTGAGCAGTACACTGGATGCATTTGCCAGCATCATTGCCAATAACCAGAACCAGGTGTTGAAACGGCTGGCTGTAATCACCATCGTACTTACCTTTCCTGTTCTGATCGCCAGTTTATTTGGTATGAATGTGCCCAGCGGCTTTGAACATCAAATTATGCTTTTTATATTGTGGCCTTCTTTTCGTTGGGTATTGCACTGATTATCGGCTGGTTTTTTTTCGAAAAAAAATATTTCTGATATTCCTATGCACTGTTTCAATCATCAGAGTTTATGGCATTTTATCAATGAACAAAAACAGGTACTGGTTAGTGATGAATTGATCCGGGGCATGTATATCACCAAATTTCCCGGTGGCGGATTAGAATTTGGCGAAGGAACAAGAGATTGCCTTGCAAGGGAATTTATGGAAGAAATGAATTTGCAAGTAGAAGTGGGTGAGCATATTTACACACCGATTATTTTCAGATGTCTGCTTTCAATCCCGAACACCAGATCATTTCTATTTATTATTTTGCAAAAGCACTGGAAGAAATAAAAGTTCCTCTTCGCGAAAAACCTTTTGATTTTGATGAAGCAGCAAATAGAAAGTATATGAAGCAACAAAAGAAATAGAGACCTTTCGTTTTATTGACTGGAATGATTTTTCTGCAGAAAGTCGTAACACTTCCTATTGATAAAATTGTGGCGGGAATGATTAAAGGAGAAATATTTAATCATCGCCCCATCGCTGCCTTTTTCATTGCTGTCGCCTGCTCATGGCCAAGGTATTTTTCAATCCGGTTATGTACAAGATAAATTACCGGTGTAAACAAAATTGCTACAATAAATTTATAAATATAGTTCACAATACCCATGGCAATAACAGGCTCAAAGGCCACGCAAAATCATTACCCGTCTCATTAACCCTTGAGCCAACATAAAATGCAATAAACAGAACTACAAAGCTGTCGATAAACTGCGATACCAATGTAGAACCTGTTGCCCGTAACCAAATCTTTTTTCCCCGGTTGCTTTTTTTATTTTATGAAATACAAAAACATCGACCAACTGGCCAACATAAAAGCTGTCATGGACCCGATAATAATAACCACCCTGTCCCAAAATACCATTAAAAGCCTTATTCATATCCGGCAACACCACTTCCTTTTTACTCGTTATACACCAATCAGCTGGTGTTAGTTTGCATAGCTCCAAAAAACATCATAAAGCCAAACGCAATAAGCCCGACTGTCAGCCAAGAAAGAAACTTCACCCCCTTCATTCCATAGTACTCATTGATGATATCCGTCATTACAAATACCACCGGCCAAAGCAATACACCGCATGTAAGGTTAAAAGAAAGAGTATTGCCAAACAAATGGATATCCATTGGTTCAAACCCAATGTTTTTTCCAATGAAAATATTTTAACACCAATGAACTCGGCGATCAGTGCATTGGTGATAAAAATCCCGGCAAGGATAATAAACAGCCTGGTAGGTTTATTTTTGATGATAGTATGGATCATTGAGATAAAATATATAGTATATCAAAACGAATAAAAAAATAATATTGGAGATGATCAGCCAGCGGGGAACAGATGCAGTTATCTTTTTCTTCATTAATAACAGTACCAGGTAACAAATATTGGTAACAGGCAATAGCATAGCACCCATTACATAGCCAATGATGATTACAGTTGATGAAAAAACTTCATTACTTTCTCTTTTCATCATTGCCAGTATAAGCCAGACCAATATGCAGATACCTGAAATAAAAGCCAATCTTGATAAAAATAAAAGCCAGCGCATCGGTGATTTTAGTCTAAAATAGCATTATTTTGTCAGCCTAATACACCGCTTAATATATGAACAATCCCCTGCTGAAAAAAGCTCTCCCCCATATAATTGCTTTGCTTGTGTTTTTAGCGTGTCCTTAGTATTTTGCTGGCCGGTAGTGGAAGGCAATGTACTGAACCAGCATGATAATATTGGCTGGAAGGGCATGGCGCAAAACTCAATTGAGTACAATGAGAAAACCGGGAAGTTTCCCTTGTGGAACCCTAATCTTTTCAGCGGAATGCCCAATTACCAGGTGGCGATGCGGGGCAAATCCATTATGCCCAATACTATTGATATATTTATCTGTTGGCCTGCCAAAACCAATCAATTTCTTTTTTCTGGCCTGTGTGTTTTTCTATATACTATGTTTAGTGTTGCGGATAAGGCCAATTATTGGTATGCTTGCTGCTATTGCTTATTCATTTTCCACTTATAACCCGGTAATTGTTGCAGCCGGGCATGATACACAAATGCTGGCTACTGCTTTTATACCACTGGTTATGGCAGGACTTATTTCTATTTATGAAAAAAAATACTGGCTTGGTTTTGCACTCACCACATTTGGTGCCTATCAGCAAATAAGTGTAAACCACCTGCAGGTTACCTACTATTTCTTTTTAGTAGCAGCGTTTGTTACTATTTTTTATGTGATAAAATGGATAAAAGAAAAAGACTGGAAACATATTGGTATAGCCGGCTCAATAACCGTTGCATCTGCCATAATTGCCCTTGCGGGAAATGCGTTGATACTTAAAACAACATCTGAATATAGTAAGTACACTATGCGGGGTGGCAAGGATATAGATATACAAGGCGACTCGGTAACTACTGCCAAAACGAAAGGCCTCGATACAAGTTATGCTTTTGAATACAGCCTTGGAAAAGCAGAAGCCCTTACCTTATTGATGCCGAATGCTTTTGGCGGTGGTAGTTATGCAAAATTTAGTGAAGGTTCTAAAGTGGCAAAGAAATTAATTAATAAAGGTGTGCCTGAAACTGATTCAGAACAAATTGCCCAGAGTATGCCGAAGTACTGGGGTAAAATTTTTACAGCTGGCCCTGCCTACCTTGGTGTGCTTATTTTTCTATTCGGGGTTATTGGTTTTGTAATTGTAAAAACACCGATGCGCTGGGGCTTGCTTGCTGCAACTATACTTGGTATTTTTATGACATGGGGTAAATACTTTGGGGCTTCAATGTATTTCTTTTTGAAAACCTGCCTTTATATAACAAATTCAGGGCACCTTCCTTTGCACAGGTAATTCCGCAACTTACCCTTTGTATAATGGCCGCACTTACTTTGAACCAGCTTTTATTTACAGACAAGAGCAAGGAGTTATTGCAAAAGAATTTAAACCTATTCTGTATACTATTGGTGGTGTGTTTGCATTGTTGGCAATAATGTATATAGGTATGAATTATGGTAACGATGTGGACAAACAAATAATTGCGGGATATACTGATAAGAGTGGTTCTGATGAAATGGGGAGGGCAATTGTATCTGCTTTAAAAGCAGAAAGACAATCGATGTTTGGCGGACAAATTTTAAGGGCATTAGGCCTTGCCATATTAGCAGCAGCAGCGTTGTATCTTTTTGCAAAAAATAAAATCAGTGCATTAATTGCAGCCATTGCATTATTGGTAATAAGCACCCTTGATATTACTATTGTAAGCCATAAATATTTTAATAATGATAACGACCAGTATGCAGACAAGAAGGATAATGAAAAATTATTTGTAAGCCCGGATGATTATGCAAGCAGCAATTTTAGTGCTTCAGCCATAGACAACCAGATAAAACAAGATAAGTCAATCCACTACCGTGTATTGAATATGGCAGGAACAAAAGACGGTGGCACTTTTAGTGAGTCCAGAACATCTTACTTTCATAAATCTGTAGGTGGGTATCACCCGGCCAAGCTGCGTATTTACCAGGATATTATTGAGAAATACTTATCCGGTGCACCTAACCAGCAGGTAATAAATATGCTGAACACTAAATATGTAATTGTTCCTGACCAGCAAACCGGGCAACCCGGCTTAATTAGCAATCCTGATGGATATGGAGCCTGCTGGTTAGTTAGTAATGTAAAAGTGGTGGACGATAGGGTGGCTTCTATTAAAACAATCGGTGTTACTAATTTAAAAGATACTGCTATTATTGAAAAAGCATCGGCTACCGGATTGGTGCAGCCACAAAGGGATTCTTTATCCTCCATCAAACTCACCACATTTGATAATGATAAAATGACGTACGAAGCCAATTGCAACGGCCCACAGTTTGCAGTATTCAGCGAAGTGTATTACCCCAAAGGATGGAATGCTTATATAGATGGCAAGAAAACAGGTTATGTAAACGCTGATTATGTTTTACGGGGGTTATCAATTCCAACTGGTAAACATAAAATTGAATTTGTATTTGAGCCAGACTCTGTAAAACAGGGACGCAACATCATGTTCATAGCTTCTATATTAATTGTCCTTGCATTAATTGGTGGTTTATTTATGGCATGGAAAACAGCTAACAAAAAATAGTGGCTACTTTAAAAAAAGTGCTTGATGTAATGCCTTATGCTTACCTGCCTTATTCATCTGGGGGGCAAAAATCTATTGCACAATTCCTGGAATATCTCGGAAAGGAAACCAAGCTGAGTGTAATCACCGTTCCGGGTAATGATGCGGCCATGACTGCAACATACAAGCTTGTACCTATGCTTAAAAATGGTGCAAACCGCTACTATGATTTTAGTTTAGTAAAAAAGATAAGCACATTTGTAAAAGAAAAAGAGATACAAACAATTATCTGGGAACATCCTTATTATGCCTGGCTTGCTTTTAAAGTAAGGAAGAGAACTGGTGTAAAAACAATTTTCCATACCCATAATATAGAGTATAAAAGATTTAAATCGCTGGGCAAATGGTGGTGGCGCATTTTAAGGATGTATGAAAAATGGTGTTTTAAAAAAGCTGACACCCTGTTTTTTATTGCCCCTGAAGAAAAACAATTTGCTATAAATGAGTGGGGAATTGAGGCGGGTAAATGCAAAACTGTTTCTTTTGGGGTACCGATAAAAGAAAATCCGCCCGATAAAATTGAATGCTGGAATAAAATTGCTGCTTTATATAATATCAGGCAAGATGAAAAGATTTTTCTCTTCAACGGTTTACTTGGCTATCAGCCAAACCTTGATGCACTTAATTATATTTTGAAAGAGATAAACCCGTTGCTGCTAAAGCAAAAAGGGTTTGCATATAAAATAATTATTTGCGGAAAGGGTTTGCCTGCCGAAATGAATGAGTTGAAAGAATACAATCAGCAAAATATTATTTATGCTGGTTTTGTAGATGATATTGAGAGCTATTTTAAAGCCGCAGATATTTTTTTAAACCCGGTGCAAAGTGGTGGCGGTATTAAAACCAAAATGGTGGAGGCTATTGCATTTGGCACCACAGTAGTGGCTACTGAAAGTGGTGCCGCAGGTATTGTAAGAGAAGTATGCGGTAAGAAACTAATTGTAGTTCCCGATAACGACTGGCAGGGCTTCGCAACTGCTGTATTAAAAAATGCAGCTACCAAACTGCCAACCCCCGATGCTTATTACAAAACGTATTATTGGGGGGAGATTGCAAAAAGTGTTGAAGCGGTTTTGTAAGATTATGACTTACCCTCAATCTTTCTTACCTTTATTGCTAAATAAAAACGTTCCTTATGCCAGTTTTAAAAAAAATCAAGACCGCATGGCTGTTGTTAATAAGTGTATTGGTAATTGGCTGTCAAAAAGAAGTTGAGGATTTAGTAAACGAGAGCCTAAGGCCTCCAGTGGTTGAAGCAGGACTGTCTCAAACCGCTCAGCTACCCGTTAACAGTTTAACATTAACTGGTTCAGCTACTACGACCAATGGCAGAATTACTGCTTATTTATGGAGTATGGTAGCAGGGCCTAACGTTCCAGTTATCCACTCCCCAGGTTCAAGTACCACCCTTATTTCCAACTTAGTTGCAGGTAGTTATTTATTTCAATTAATGGCTACCGATACAGCAGGGTTAACAGGGGTGGATACTACGAGGCTTACTATTAATGCCCCCGATATTATTTCAGGGCTTGTTGCATTTTATCCGTTTTCTGGCAACGCAGGAGATAGTAGCGGTAACAATAACCATGGTGCTGTAAACGGTGCTGTTTTATCATCAGACAGATTTGGAAATACAAACAAAGCATACTATTTTCCAAGTACAAACTGTGCTACTTATATATCGGCAACAATAAACACATCAACAATTACTTCAGGTTTGTCTATCGCTTTTTGGGTTAATAAATCTGGTGATGGTTGTATTGCAGGCAGGTTACTGTCATTCTGGCCAGGTTCAATTGCACCGGGAACGTTGGATTGGGCATGGGCAAATAATAATGTAAACAACCTGATTCATGTTACATCGGGCAACCAATACTCACAACTAAATGGGTTTACATCTACTTCAAATGGAACATGACACCATCTTGTATATACTAATGATGGAAGCAATGGCCGAATTTATCAAGATGGAGTTTTAAAATCAACGTTTGTAGTTACTGGTAGTCCTGTATTATCTGGAAATGCCAGTTTTGGAAGACTTGGTATACCGCAAAACGATGCATTCAATGGCAAAATGGATTAGATAAGAATTTATAACCGGGCACTAACCCCTGCACAAATAAGTTATTTAACGGCTAATTAATAATTGTAACTGGTAAGGATGGGTTTATATTTTCATTTTAAACCCATCCCTTATCCCCTGCACCAATTTTTTTCTTCCTGATTTATCATACTTGAGCCAGAAAGCAATTCTTGAAACAAGTAAATAAAAAATAGCAAAGTATCGCTGAACCCCTTTCAGATTTTTTTTGATAAAATATATTTTATTGCGACTGGAGTAATAAATATAGAACCCGGTATCGCCACCAGAAGATGATGATACTTTATGGAGTACCTGCAATGCCGGTTCGTAATACATGGTAAATCAAGCTTTTATAGCCCTGAATACAAAATCGGTGTCATCATAATAAGCAAAGTATTTGTCATCCATTATTCCAATCTTATCAAATACTTCTTTTTTTACCAGCATAAAACAGGTAGGAGCATAAGTAATCTGCTTTGCAATATTGTACTGAGGGGCATCCTCTTTATTATATCCTTCATGCACACCCAATGCCCGCCAGTTATCCATGTGGCCACCTGCCATCCACAGTTTATGGGTATCATAATAAAATATTTTGGGCACTACTAAGGCCTCATTCTTTTCTTCACAGGTTTCAAGCATTTTGCTAAAAACAAAATCCTGATCAAGCTCAATATCATTATTTAAGAAAAGTACATGGCTGCAGTTATCATTAGGGATTCTTTTATGCCAATATTATTTCCATAGCAACCCCACATTCCCACCACTCTTAATATGTTTTACGATGAGACAGGGAACTTTGCCAGGCACTCTTCAATTAACTTATCCGTTTTTTCGTTTGCAGAGTTGTCTATGAGCAAAGAATATAATCCTTATATTTTTGCGAAGAAACACTTTTTAAAAAGCCAGGCAGCACTTCATCGCTGTTATACAAAACGGTAACTAATCCAATCTTTGCCATAGCTATTTATTTCATAAGGCCTTTGGCCTTCATTTCTTTGATTGAATCATCATACTGGCTGCTGCCTATTTGCTGGGTTTTTACCCATTCAGTAAATTTTTTCACTCCTTCTATAAAATTTATTGCCGGCTCAAAGCCAAGCAGGTTTTTTATTTTAGATATATCGGCATAGTTATGTCTTATATCCCCCAAACGATAATTGCCTGTTATGTTTAACGGCACATCGGCTTCATAGTATTTTACTAAAAGTGAAGCCACTTCATAAACCGTAGTAGCAACACCTGTACCCACATTAAAAATCTGGCCTGCCGCTTCCATCTTTTCAATACCCAAAAAAGTAGCTTTTACCACATCGCTTATAAAAACAAAATCCCTGCTTTCTTTACCATCCTCAAAAATATTAATGGGCTTGCCATTTTTTATAAGTGTGGAAAAGATAGAAAGTATGCCAGTATAAGGGTTACTTAATGATTGACCGGGGCCGTAAACATTTTGGTAACGAAAAGCGACAGCCTCAATCCCGATAGCAGAACAAACCGTCATCACCATTTGTTCCTGGCTTTGCTTGGTAATGCCATATACAGATGATGGATGGATTTTAGATTCTTCATCTGTAGCAACCAATTGCAATGGTTTTGCAGTTCCCGGATAAGTTAATTCAAAACTTCCTGCATCCATACCAGCAGAAGTTCTGTGTTCGGGGTAAACAGCACCAAGCTCTTGGGCAATATATTTTCCTTCGCCATAGATAGCTCTTGATGATGCCACCACCACTCTCTTTACTTTTGTTTTATTATTAGCCAGTATATCCAGCATTAAAGCAGTGCCGCCTATATTCACTTCCGTATAATGATTAACCTGATACATAGATTGCCCTGTACCTGTTTCTGCAGCCAAGTGCACTATTATTTCATTGTCCTCAATAGCCTTTCCCCAATCTTGCTTTGAAGTGACAGTTCCCTGTATAAAGTGTACTTTATCTTTTATTGATTTATATAAAGGAGAAGTTTCTTTCGGGTTTGTTCCATGAATTTGCGCAGACAAATTATCAAATACCGTTACTTCATATCCTTTTTCCAAAAGATATAAAGCAAGGTTCGACCCGATAAAACCTGCACCGCCGGTTATTAAAATTTTCTTGCTACGTCATATCAAATAAAATTTCCTTCTCTATCTGTTTTCCGCCATTGCTTTATATTCAAAATCAAACCGCTTAATAATATATGCAGGTGCACCAACCGCCACTGCATAATCTGGAATATCTTTCGTAACAACTGAGTTAGCACCTACTACTGCATTTTTGCCAACTGATGCTCCGATGACACAGGCATTTTCGCCCAGCCATGCACCATCACCAATAATAACAGGTTTTGTTTGCTCTATGGGCTGGTCAATAACAGGTAACTCCACATTTACATGGCCGTGCAGGTTATCACTCAGGTAAACTTTATCAGCCATTAAAACCTTCTTACCTATTTCAATCTTGGAAGTAGCATAAATATGGGAGAACCTGCCGAATGTATGTACCATCGCCAATTGATAATGAACAATTTTTATTGCCAGTGAGCGGTTCGCTAGCCAGCCAGCCGCCGGAGCTAATGTACACCGATGAGCCAATAAAAACCCTTGCATGCCCATCAACCTTACAATTTACAAGCCGGGATCTTGCACCCATTTTTCCAAGCAGCAGCTTGTAAAACGGGTACCTCAAAAGATAATAAAAAAAAAGGTTGATTTTCTTCAGCATAGAATCAGCAAAGTAAACAAATTTAGTCAATACTATTATCGGCTTTTAAGCCATATACTTAATCCTGTTTATCTGCCCTGTTTCTTTTATTTTTGGCAACGACAAATCAGGTATGAATATTTTTCAAAGATTATATATCGCATTTTTTAAAGAAAAGGCTAAGAGAGAGCTTTTTACTAGAGCTTTGCTGAAAGCAAAACAACCTGAGCTATATCCTGCTACCGAAGCAGGTGCCGTTCATTTCAAACACTTTGGCCTTATTGGTGATATTATCTATGCCATCCCTGCGATGAAGGTATTGGCGGGTGACAAAAAAATTCACCTGCACCTTCAGATAAACCAAAGCTCCCTCTATAAAAAAGGAATGAAGCATTATAACCAGGGAAAAATTTTGACGGAGAAAAGTGTAGAAATGCTTAGCCCCCTGTTATTGTCTCAACCAGGGTTTTCCGTTTGCGATATACTGGCAGGCCAAAAAATTGATTATGACCTTGATGAGTTTAGAAAATTTCCGTTTGATTACAATACCAATCATATTTGCCGCTGGTATTTTCATATGTATGGTATTACTGCCGATTTAAGCAAGCCCTGGCTTACTGTTGCTCCGGATAAATCGTTTGCCAACGAAATTGTGATTGCCCGTAGCTTTCGTTACAGGGCACCGGGAGTCAGTTATTCTTTTCTTCAACAATATCCCAATATTACTTTTTTGGGAGTTAAAGAAGAATTTGAAGATTTGAAAACACAACTACAACATTTAAAATATAAACCGGTAAATAATTTTTTGGAGTTCGCACAGGTGATAGCCGGTTGCAAATTTTTTATCGGTAACCAATCATTTCCTTTTGCCGTGGCAGAGGCACTAAAAGTGCCAAGGGCTTTAGAGCTTTGCTTTGAATGCCCCAATGTAATTCCCGAAGGGGGAAATGGATATGATTTTTTATACCAGCCGCAGTTTGAAAAAGTGGTGCGGCAGTTGGATGCTTTTCATTATCAGAGGTAAGTTTTTTCTTTCGCAAGAAACTGTTCTGCGATTTCAGTGTCATTTTCATGAAACAGGCATATATCATAATAACCCATCAGATTTTTTGGGGAAGAGATATATTCATGCATATATCTGACTACTTCTTCATTTTGTAATTCTGTAGCTAAAACAAGTGTGCCTTTGTGATCAAAGAATACAATTTTTTTATACCCGAAATTATTATAGGATAAAACAGTTGAGATTCCATCTTCATTGATTACTTTCATATTTTCCCTGTTATATTCAAAGAATAACACAGGTTTATGTCTTTCAATTGTTGCTGATGCTCCCCTCAGAACAATTGTATCGAACCCTTCAACATCTACTTTCAATAGTTTAACATCTGCATTCTTAAACCTATCTAAGGACAAAACCTCGTCCAGAGTTTTAAATGTTACCTGCTGGCCACCATTTTCTCCCGGAATTATTGTTGCATTCCAGCCTGATTTGCAAAACGATACCCTTTCTTCTTTTGTCTTATCGCTTAAAAAAGTTTTTACAATTTGGACATTTTTAAATTGTGTAATATTTTTTTCCAAATACGAAAACGATAATTCGTCTCCTTCCACACCAATAACAGGAACATCTACCGCTGATTTTAACACCGCTATTGTATCGCCGACATTTGCCCCAACATCCACTACAAACATCTCCGGATACTTAGTATAAATGGTTAATGCCAACCTGCCTAACTGCTCATTAAGATCCGGATAAAGTTTATAATTAGTTAACTGAACATTTTTGCCGGGCATAAGCACAGAGAATTTGCCAACAGCTGCCACCCCATCTTTTTTACTGCTCGAAATATATGGCACCCCAGTTTTTACAATATCGTAACCGTAGCGTTTTAAAAAATTTCTGATTGCATTTCTAATCATATAGTTCTTTTACTTGTTGTAGTAAATCATTCGCTTATTTTTGCTTTTAATCAACACTATGCCTCTTACTATTAAATCAGCAATTAGAAAAATTATCGCAACCCGAATATTTAGTGGTATGCGGACAAGCTACTCTCAAAGTGGCGAAGATATAATTATCTGTGATTTATTTGTAAGGCTTGGAATAAAAAACCCTTCTTATATTGATATTGGCACTAATGACCCTATTGTCTTAAATAATACTTACCGCCTTTATAAAAGAGGCAGTAAAGGGGTTTGTATAGAGCCAAATCCATCTCTTTGTAAAAAAATTATGGAGAGAAGAAAAAAAGACATCTGTATTAATGCAGGAGTTGCTTTTGATGAAAAAAGCGAAGCAGATTTCTATTTGTTTCAGAAAAGGTAAATGGACTTAGTACGTTTTCAAAAGAAGAAGCTGAGTTTTGGGAAAAGTCGGGTAATGATGAAATAGGAAGACACAGCCCTGAAAAAATAATAAAGACCTCGCTTATAAATATCAACGATGTAATAGAAAAATATTTTCAGAAAGCACCAAATTTTATTTCTATTGATGTAGAAGGGCTGATCTTGAAATTCTGAAAACAATAGACTTTAATAAATATAAACCACAAGCTTTCTGTATAGAAACCCTTGGTTTTATTGAAAATAATAAAGAAATTAAAAAGAAGGAGATTATTAGTTTCTTTGAAGACAGGGACTACTTTATTTATGCAGATACTTATATCAATACAATATTCTGCCTGAAATCTGCCTATAAAGCTTTGGCCTGATTTTTTGTTAGCTCTAGAAAGTGTTCCAATACCTTTTCTTTTTCTTTCATCCAGAATATAACTAAGGTGCAAGTTATAATACTTTTTCAAGTCAAAAAGTCAAATGAATTTGTTCTACAATTTCATCTATATGTTAAGACCTATACCATTTGCTTTATTAAAAACTTCAATAAACTCTTCAGGTAATTTTTTTGTGCTAACCCAAACAGCAAATACAAAAGGCAATCCAGTTATAGCCTTCCACTCGGATCCCAAGGTCATAAATAAAAGTACTTTGCTTTCTTTGTTCAAAGGCCCTGTCGCCAATTACAAGCCCCGCAGTTGTACCCTTAATTTCGTTTCGGTAATCCTCATCTTTTGCTTCAATTATTTTGGGGCTAATACCCCAATACTCCCTCATAAGGTACTTTAACAATGCTACGGAGGTACGGCTCTGATAATCTAAATAAACAGTTTTAATTTCATGCATCGGCACATCACTAAAGAGAGCAACAGAAGCAATTTCCCCTTCTGTTCCTATACAATAATCACCAACAATATGATAAGAGGGAAGTTGCGGAATGATTGCAACAGGAACTAAACCCAAGTCAACCTCTCCGCTTATCAGCATTTCTGCTATCCGGGCCGGATAATCACCCCTCAGTTCTATTAAATCGCTAACAGGTGGTTGTTGTAAACCATAAATCAGCGGCTTTGTATTCAGGTAATTTACAATACCAACTTTTATCCTATTTCCCCCGTTGCCTAAGGGGGTGTATTTATCTAACATTACTGCAATTTGTGTTTGTTATCTTTGTTGCAAAAATAAGCTGTATGACCTTATACAGCTTCCTGGTCTCTTAATAAATAGCATACAATGGAACTATCACCACTTACATCAATATCTGCAATAGATGGAAGGTACAGAAAGCAAATACAGCACCTGGACGAATATTTTTCTGAATTTGGACTCATAAAGTACCGGGTACTTATAGAAATTGAATACCTCTTCTTTTTAGAGAAAAAGAAATTCTTTAAAATTCCCGGCAAAGCCGCAAAGCACCTGCAAAAGCTGAAAGAGGATTTTGGTCAAGACGATGCTCAGGAAATAAAACAGATTGAATACACCACCAACCATGATGTAAAAGCGGTAGAATATTTTATTAAAAACGAACTGGAAAAATGTGGCGGCGTCGAAATAAAAGAATGGGTACACTTTGGCCTTACATCCCAGGATATAAATAATACAGCCATACCCCTTTCATGGAAACATGCCATTGAATATGAATACCTGCCCAACCTGCTTAACCTGAATGCAGAATTAAAGCTGCTTGCCAAAACCTGGAAAGATATCCCCATGCTGGCGCATACACATGGGCAGCCTGCCAGCCCTACCCGATTGGGAAAAGAAATAATGGTTTTTGTGGAGAGGATTGAATCACAAATAGAACAGTTTATAGGAATTCCCTTTAGTGGAAAATTTGGTGGTGCTACAGGTAATTTTAATGCTCACCATATTGCCTTTCCAAAAATCGACTGGATAAAATATGGAAATGAGTTTGTGGCTGGTATTGGCTTGGGAAGACAGCAACACACTACACAAATAGAACATTACGATAGCCTGGCAGCCCATTTTGATTGCATAAAAAGGATCAACAACATCCTTGTAGATTTTTGCCGGGATGTATGGAGCTATGTATCCATGGAATATTTTAAACAGAAAACAAAGAAAGGAGAAGTAGGCTCATCTGCCATGCCACATAAAGTAAACCCTATTGATTTTGAAAATGCAGAAGGGAACCTTGGAATGGCGAATGCACTATTTGAATTTTTAGCATCCAAGCTACCAGTATCAAGATTGCAAAGGGATTTAACAGACTCAACTGTTCTGCGGAATATTGGCGTCCCGATTGCACATACATTAATTGCTTTTCGTTCTATTGAAAAAGGATTGGGTAAATTAGTAATAAATGACGCAAAAATTTATGAAGATCTGGAGAGTAACTGGGCTGTGGTGGCAGAAGCCATTCAAACTATTTTACGAAGGGAAAAATACCCCAACCCCTATGAGGCATTAAAAGACTTAACAAGGGGGAACAATAAAATTGACAAAAAAGCAATTCATGGTTTTATTGACGGATTAAAGATTAAGGAAGAAATAAAAAAAGAATTGAAGAAAATAACGCCGCATAATTATACTGGGGTAACCAGTTTGAAATAAAACTGAAAAAGCCATCAAAGAAATTTGATGGCTTTTGTCGGGAGGACAGGATTCGAACCTGCGACCCCCTGGTCCCAAACCAGGTATTCTACCGGGCTGAACTACCTCCCGCCTTTCTGCTACTTTCGTAACAGGGGTGCAAATATACAGGCAATTGCTTAATAATTGACCTATTTTTTGACTTAAATGCTTACGAAAATGCTGAAATTATTTTTTCCACCTGCCCTTTTAAAACCAAAACTTCATCATTCTGCTGGTTAATAAAGCTATTATCCTTTAACGAGCCAATTACCTTTTCCATTTCTTTCTCCGTATCATACACCATTTTACGGAAAGGGTTTTGATAATCCCTGGCACGGGAAGAATAAATACCTGCCGATAACCACTCCCTGGTAGTTACCGATTGCTTCAGCAATTGATAAAATAATTTTTTAGTAAATTTCTTCGGACTGATTTTAAGGGTATCTAAAAGTACTGCCCATGCATGATTAACTTTATCATTATAATAAACACTACTCTTTCTATTATAAAACTGGTGCACTTCTTCCCAGCCACTGATTTTACCACTGTTTATTTTTTTTATTAACTGGGCAACTGATGAAGCTGTCATTAGCTGTCCACCAATATTTTTCCATTCTTCCTTTTGGGGAGATGCCGGTAAGGTTTGTACTAATTTTTGCCAGGATGTTATTTTCTTCTTTTCAACCAGATTCATCAGCTGGCGGGTTCCATAATAAATAACCAGTTCCTTAAAAATTTTATAAGATTCAACCACTTTAACCAGTTGCACTTTTCGTTTTGAGTTTTCGAACCCTTCTGCCAATACTTCCAGTTTACTTATTTCATCCGCCCTTGTTTCAAGTAATATTTCGCCCTGCTCTTCCAACCCATTATCTATAATTATTTTCTTGTTTTTTTCTGCCCATGCTTTTGCTACAGCCACCTTCATTATACCAAGTGCTTCCACCATTTCATTTATACTGTCTGGCGCAAAAACATCATACTCCAGTACCTGCGATTTATCTATGCGTTTATCCCTGCTGCTGTATTTTACCTCGTTTCTGCAAAGGGCATACAGGTTATATAAAAACCAATAGCCCGGCATTACCAGTATTTTATCATTAGCCACATCGTTACTTACCAATGAAAACGGAATGGGGATATTCAGCTCGGCCGGAAAATCGCCTTTAGCTATAATGGTGAAAGATGCAAATTTTGAATTATGCTTAAGGCTTACACACAGCCCAGGCCAAAAACCCCGGCCTGCTATTATTTCACCATCCGCCCCTCTTGAATTATGATTGGAGCCAATAGTTGCCCCCGCAGCCATATTGCTTTGCCCCATTACTGTTGATGCACATAAAAAAGAATTATTATGGTGCTGCTCATGCCCGGGAAAAATCAGAGAATTCAATACTTCGCAACAGGATATAGTTGAGTTGTCCCCGAGGTAAGAATTAATTAACCTTGCTCCGTATTTTAATTGAGAGTTACTGCCCATTACAAACCGCACGGCTTTAACCCCATAAAATATTCTGCATCCAAAACCTATGATACCATTTACCAATTCACAGCCTTCACCAATTTGCGATTTGGCTGCAGCAGAAGAATTAATAGTAATGTTTTTTATTTTATTCGCCCCTTTCAGATAAGCATCGGTTCCTATCCAGACATCTTTTACAATTTTGCAATTCTTAATCACAGTACGGTCTCCTATTTTTCCGTAATAACCTCTTTTGGTATCAAATTGTTTGTCGGTGAATTCTTTAAATTTCTGTAAGAGCTTTTCATCTTCTCTGTATTTACTCCATAGCCACGCATCACCAGCCTGCATTCCATTAAAAGGCAATACACTTCTGCCAGCATTTTCGTTACATATTTCCATCCAGGTACGGATAGATTCGTTTTCACCCTGTTTTAAAACACCATTTCCAAATTTTGCATGGTTAGTGGTAGCCAGTTCATTTACGTTTGCCAGCATTACATCATTACCAATAATATAATGACTGAGGAAATTTACATTATTGATTACAACATTGTCCCCAATATCGCTGCTGATGATGGTGCTATTGTATAAACCAACAGGCAGGCGCAGGTTATGAAACTCAAGGCAGAGGGACTCTTGCTTCCCAATTCTTATCAATCCATAAAATGAACAGTTCTTTATAAGCGTTGGGTTAAATGTATCAGCCACTAATATTTTAGCCCAGTCATCAGAGCTGCTACCATTGGCAGTTAACAGTTTTATTTCTGCTTTTGTAAGCTGCCGGTATTTTGTTTTGGTGCGGTGCTGTTTGTTACGGAGGTAATACTCGTCTTTCCCTTTGGGAATAAATTCCGCAGGGATGAAATTGTATCCTATATCATTGATTGATTTTTTTGTAATGATATTCATCAAGCAAGTTTTAAGTACTGGGTAATAAATTCAGTGAACTGTTACTTACTCAACCGTAACTGATTTTGCCAAATTCCTCGGCTTATCCACATCACATCCTTTGGCTATTCCTATATAATACGATAATAATTGCAACGGCACCACACTTATCATCGGTGCTACAATTTCATCAGCCTCAGGTATTACCATTACATCTTCGGAAAGTGAAGCAGACATTTCATCGCCTTCTGTAATTACAGAAATAACCCTTCCCTTCCTGGCTTTTATTTCCTGCATATTGCTTACCACTTTTTCATGATAAGCATCTTTAGTGGCAATAAAAACAACAGGCAGGTTTTCATCTACCAATGCAATAGGACCATGCTTCATTTCTGCAGCAGGGTAGCCTTCTGCATGTATGTAGGAAATTTCTTTTAGTTTTAACGCCCCTTCTAATGCTACAGGAAAGTTATATCCCCTGCCGAGGTAAAGAAAATCCCTTGCATCTTTATATTTTTCTGCTAATGCTTTTATATTATCGCTGTGCTTTAATGCCCAGGCTACTTTTTCCGGCACTTCTTCCAGTTCTTTCAGCAAGTGCATATATCTTTCTTCCGGAATGCTTCCTTTAATGTAGGCAATCTTCAATGCAATCATTGTAAGCACTGCCAACTGTGCAGTAAATGCTTTTGTTGAAGCCACTCCAATTTCTGGTCCTGCATGGGTATATGCACCACCATGACTTGCCCTTGCAATAGACGAGCCAACCACATTAACCACACCCAATACAATAGCCCCTTTTTCTTTTGCATTTTCGATTGCTACCAATGTATCTGCTGTTTCGCCGCTTTGGGATATTGCAATAATAATATCCCCTTTATTTATTACCGGGTTACGATAACGAAATTCAGAGGCATATTCGACTTCCACATTTATACGGCAGAGTTCTTCAAAAATATATTCTGCTATTAGGCCTGCATGCCAGCTTGTACCGCAAGCCACCATTACTATACGGTTGGCCTGCATAATTTGTTCTGCATATTGCTGGATGCCACTCATGGTAATAGTTCCGGCAGCAGCATCTAACCTCCCCCTCAAACAATCATAAATAGTTTGCGGTTGCTCATAAATTTCTTTGAGCATAAAATGTTCGTAACCGCCTTTCTCTATTGCAGCTAATTCCAAATCCAATTTTTGAACATAGGGGGTAATGTTTTCGTTACCCAGGTTTTTAAGAATTAGCTCATCTGGTTTTATTATCGCCAGTTCATAATCGTTTACATACACTACTTCCTTTGTGTATTCCAGCATGGGCGATGCGTCTGAACCTAAAAAGTGTTCGCCTTTACCCACACCAATTACCAATGGGCTCCCTTTTCTTGCAGCGATTATTGTTTGAGGGTCATCAGCATCTAATAATAAAATAACATAAGCCCCTGTTACCCTTTTTAAAGCCACTCTTACTGCCTCTTCTAATGAGCAGCTATTGTTATTTCTTATCTCTTCAATAAAATTCAGCAGTACTTCAGTATCTGTATCGCTGGTAAATGTGTAGCCTTTATTAAGTAATTCTTTTTTTAGCTGATTATAATTTTCAATAATGCCATTATGTATCATGGCTAATTTGCCGCTGGCAGATGTATGCGGATGTGCATTACGATCGCTGGGTTCGCCATGTGTTGCCCACCGTGTATGACCGATGCCAGTATTGGCATGAAGGTCTTTGCCGACAATAGCATCCTCCAGTTCGGCTACTTTACCTTTCTTTTTATAAACTTTTAAACCGTTGCTGTTTTGCAAGGCAACACCGGTACTGTCGTAGCCACGGTATTCTAATCTTTTTAATCCTTTGATGATGATGGGATAAGCTTCCCTCGGGCCAGTGTATCCAACAATTCCACACATAATATTTATATTTAGAGCCTTCTTTAATTATTGCAAGCAAAGGTATTGATTTAGGTAAATGAGTGTTAGTAAACCGCAAAAAACCGCATATTATAACAATACCCCTTTTAATAAAAGAAAAGCTGTTCCAAAATAAATAAGTAATCCGGTAACATCAACCAGTGTAGCTATAAACGGGGTTGATGAAGTGGCCGGGTCAGCCCCCCATTTTTTAAGCAGCAGCGGCAACATTGATCCCATCATAGTTCCCCAAAGTACCACACCAATAATGGCGGTGCCTATAGCAAAACCAATGCGTATATAATGTTCCCCAAACAAACCAAAAAACTGGTGACCGCTAATAATTATAAGAAACCCGACAACACCCAATGTAAACCCCATCATTAAACCAGAAATTATTTCCCTGCGGGCAATGCGCCACCAATCACCTACTGTTATTTCTCCCAATGCCAATGCCTGTATTATAAGTGTGGCCGCCTGCGAGCCACTGTTGCCGCCGCTTGAAATTATCAGGGGGATAAAAGTTGAAAGCACCAATACCTGCTCCAGTGTTTTTTGAAAACTCGACATAGCGGCAATGGTCAGGGTTTCACCAACAAATAATATTATAAGCCAGATAATTCTTTTTTTATACAATTTTAAAACCGGCACATCAAGATAGGGTTCTTCCAATGCTGCTGTTCCCCCCATTTTCTGCATATCTTCTGTAAACTCTTCTTCTGCCACCCAAAGCATATCATCGATGGTTACAATACCCAGCAGCTTATTACTCTTGCTTACCACTGGCAACGCCACCCTGTTGTTCATTTTAAATACTTCGCTGCCTGTTTCCTGGTCGTCTTCTGCATGAAGGGAAACAAATCGTTCATCCATTAACTCCGAAACTTTTTTATCAGGTGTGCTTAAAATAAACTCCCTGATACGGATATCATCGAGCAGTTCTCCTTTTTCATTAATCACATAAATTACATTGATGGTTTCACTGTCTTTTCCATACTTGCGGATGGTGGTAAAAACTTCTTCAATGGTATTCCAGGGATAGACATACACATAATCCGGCGTCATCAAACGGCCAATACTGTTTTCAGGATAACCCAATAGGGATAATGTAATTTTTCTTTCATCCGGGTCAAGCAGTTTAATAAGCTCCCTTACTACATTGCTGGGAAGTTCTTCTAAAAAATCGGTACGGTCATCTGCCCGCAGTTCATTTAATAATGTGGCGGTAGTATTGGCCGGCAGCTCATGTATAATCCTTTTCTGAAAAGAGAGATCCAATATTTTAAAAACACTTGCCGCCCGGTGTACCGACATATTGGCGATTATCTGGCTTTCATAATCAGGAAATTCTTCAATCAGTTGAGCCACATCGCTAATGTTTTGATCGTCCAGGAACTCCCTTATTAAAAGTTTATCTTCCGTTTGTATAACGGATTCAAACTGCTCCTGCAATACCGGCTGTTCTAATTGTAACGACATAGTTCAAAAGTAGAGAATAGATTTTAGATGAAGATGAGAGATATTAGGTTTTAGATGATAGATAATAGATGATAGTTCCGAACTTTGAAAATTATCATCTTTTCCTATCAGTTATCATCTTCATAATGATTTTACCTTTCTTATACATTGCCCCTACTGCATCAATGGGCCGTGGTGTATTTACCTCTGAAGATATTGCCGAAGGCACTACTATTGAAATTTCCCCGGTGATTGCAATGAGCAGTGATGAAAGAAAGCTATTAGACCAAACCCTGCTGCATGATTATATTTTTGAATGGGGGGACGATAATAATGGCTGCTGTATGGCATTGGGCTATGTATCCATTTATAACCACTCATACGAAAGTAATTGTGAGTATGAAATGGATTTTGAAAATGAGCTGATACAAATAAAGACAGTAAGAAAAATAAAGGAGGGGGAAGAGCTTTTAATAAACTATAACGGAAGCTGGAACGATAAAACCCCCTTGTGGTTTGATGCAAAATAAAAACCGCCCCGGTTTATCCGGGACGGTTCTTTATAAAATAAGCAATTGGTTCTACTGAAACCTGATTTGTCCTTTTATCTCACCACCAGGGTAAACCGATGTATGGATATTCATGTAATAAAATCCGTTCAGCAAATCCTCTTCTTTTACAACTACACCATCGGCAAGTAATGTACCGCTGATAGTGCCTGTTTTAGCAAACGTAAATTTGCCACTCGTTTTTTGCGGAAAAATGCCGTTTGATGCGGTTACTATATTCTGTACAACCCCTGAATTAAAACCAAGCGGTGACAGCCCATGTATGTGCATAAGCGATACAGAATCTGCAAGCCCTGTCCAGGTTACTTTATAATTCAAAATTCTTGTATCTCTTGAATAACTTACATCCATAGAACCTAATGCAGCAGATGGATTTGCGGGTATTTCCTGGGCACCACTCATTACGATGCCACCTTTTTGATACAAAACAGTTTTTTTGTCTTCGGCCTCCCTTTCACAGCTTGAAAGAAATAAAAGGCCAGATAAAATAAGTGAGCTAAAAGCAGTTAGTTTTATCAATTTCATGATTGATTTATTTGTGGTAAAAATAAGGAGTTTTTGGAAATGATAATATTTTTAAAAAAATATCCCTAAATGCCTGTGGATAAACGGGGAAATGTCATTTCGGGATGCCCTGGGTTCATTTTTTATTTCAAATAAGCATTGCAGAGAGAAAAAAGAGAAAGGGAGGAAATACACAAGGCCTAACGTTTTTTATGGCGCCAATAATTTCTACCGGCTTATTTCAGCTTACTTTTAATCTCTTGCAATTTAAGCAACGCTTCTACCGGGGTAAGACGGTTAATATCAAACCCTTCCAGTAGTTTTCTTATTTCATCAAAGGTTTCAGTGTGGGCATCAAAAATGGAAAGCTGCATTTTAGGGGTCGTAATCCCCTTTATTTTGTCGTCTATATTATCAGCTTTGCCGTTTTCATGAATGCTTTCCAGGTGTTTCAGTATTTCGTTGGCACGGTTAATTAATGATGGGGGCATGCCGGCCATTTTGGCCACATGAATACCGAAGCTATGAGTACTGCCGCCTCTTGCTAGTTTGCGAAGGAAAATAATTTTGTTACCTGCTTCCTTGTTAGTAACATGAAAATTCTTTGCTCTTGGAAATTTTTCTTCCAGTTCATTCAGCTCATGATAGTGAGTGGCAAATAATGTTTTTGGTTGATGCGGTGAATTATGCAAATGTTCTGCAATACTCCAGGCAATAGAAATGCCATCATAAGTGGAAGTACCTCTTCCTATTTCATCCAGCAATATCAAACTTCTGTCAGTGATATTGTTGATGATGCTGGCAGTTTCATTCATCTCTACCATAAACGTTGATTCACCGCCGGATAAATTATCAGATGCACCAACCCTGGTAAATATTTTATCTGTCAGTGAAATTTTTGCTTCTGTGGCCGGAACAAAACTTCCTGTATGTGCCATTAAAGTGATGAGAGCAGTTTGTCGTAGTAATGCAGATTTACCACTCATGTTAGGACCGGTGAGAATAATTAATTGTTGTTCGGTCTTATTTAACTCTAAATCATTGTGAATATAACTTTCGCCAAGGGGTAAGTTTCTTTCTATTACCGGGTGGCGGCCTTCTTTAATAATCAACTCATCACCGGTATGGAGTTGCGGTTTTTTGTATTGGTATTGAATGGCATTATTAGCATAGCAGCAAAGACAATCCTGTATCGCTAATAAATTACCGTTGATTTGTACAGGAGCTAAGTAGTCGCCCAATTCATTGAGTAATGCTTCAAATAATTCTAATTCTATTCTTAAAATCTTCTCTTCAGCACCAGTTATTTTTTCTTCGTATTCCTTTAATTCGGGAGTGATATATCGTTCTGCATTGGCCAGTGTTTGCTTCCGCATCCATTCAGGCGGCACTTTATTTTTCTGCGAATTGGTTACTTCCAGGTAATAACCAAATACATTATTAAAACCAATTTTCAACGAACCAATGCCAGTACGTTCAGCTTCTTTTTGTTGCAATTGCGCCAGGTATTCTTTTCCGCTGTGCGATATTTTTCTAAGGTCATCTAATTCATCATTTACGCCGCTATTCATCATACCGCCTTTAGCTGCTAAGGCAGGTGGATTGTCAACAATTTCTTTAAATATTTTATCGGCAATATAAGGACAGGGGTTCAGCGCATCACCCAGGCGTTTTAAGTATTCATTGGCAGATGATAAGCAGAGTTGTTTCACGGCTTCCACTTGTTTCAATCCTCTGGCTAATTGTAATACTTCTCTCGGATTGATTTTCTTCATCGGTATTTTAGAAACCAATCGTTCTATATCGCCACATTGTTTGATGTGCTGGCTGATTTTATTCCGTAAATCTGTTTCTTTAATCAGGTATTCAACCGTATCAAGCCGTTCATTTATTTTCAGCAAATCCTTCAATGGGAAAACAATCCAGCGTTTCAGTAATCTTGCTCCCATTGGGGAAATCGTATTGTCCAACACACTTAATAAAGTATGATTGCCTTCTGAATTGCCATAGACTAATTCTAAATTGCGAATGGTAAATCGATCCATCCACAGAAAATCATCCCTGTCCATTCGTTGCAGTGAAGTAATATGCTGCAGATTGGGATGTTCGGTATCTTTTAAATAGTGGATGATGGCACCAGCAGCTATCAACCCATTTTTTAATTCATCTACACCAAAACCTTTTAAGGAATGGGTTTGAAAATGTTTCAGTAAGGTATCTTCTGCATAAGCACAATCAAAAATCCATTCGTCTAAAGTGTAGGTATAAATTTTATTATTGAAATATTCTTTGAATTTTTTTTGTTGATGCCGTTGAAAAACTACTTCTGCCGGTTTAAAACTTTGCAATAGTTTATCAGCATATTCTCTATCGCCTTCGGCAATAAAAAATTCGCCGGTGGAAATATCAAGAAAGGCCAATCCATATTTTTCATTATCTGCAAAATGAACAGCTGCTAAAAAATTATTGGTATGATGTTCGAGTAATTTATCATTCACAGTCGTTCCTGGTGTCACCATATCCGTCACCCCTCTTTTTACAATGCCTTTGGCTTGTTTGGGATCTTCCAATTGATCGCAGATCGCTACCCGATGGCCAGCCCTTACTAATTTATGTAAATAAGTATCGAGTGCATGATGCGGAAAGCCTGCCAGTTCTGATGAAGAGGCAGCGCTACTATTTCTTTTGGTTAAGTAATACCCAACACCTGCGAGGCCACCACTGCATCCTGCCCGAAGGTTTCATAAAAATCACCTACCCGAAACAACAATATCGCATCCGGATATTTTTGCTTGATAGCCCGGTGCTGCTGCATCATTGGTGTATCGGAAAAGGCTGTTTTTGACATTGCTATGTCCCGGTTTTTCGGGAGGAGGCAAAAATAAGGAAGTGAGAGGGGAAAATTGAAACGTTTGCCAATGAATAGAAAAGGAGTAAATTTGAATAATTAAGTTTTAATAGGTGATTTTTTATGAAGATAACAAAGATTAAACTAGAGGATTTTCATCAATTTAAAAATTTGGAGATTGATTTGACTTACCCCAAAGGCCATAAAAAGGAAGGGGAGCCTTTAGATAAAGTTTGTATTATAGGTCAAAGTGGTACTGGAAAGACAACCCTCCTAAAGATCATTGGTGGGAATACATATACTATTGACAGTTTATTTGAAGAATATCGTCCGGATGAGTTTAAGAATGTCTCTGTTACCAGAAAGGAAAAGAACTTGGAAATAGAAGGAAGGGTTGGATTTAATGAGGAAAAAAAAGTAACAAGTTACTTTTGGGGAGATATTCAAGAGAATGGAAAAAGAATAGAATTCGATGATGCTTTAAAAAAATTTGATAAGTATCAGAGATAGTATAAAAAATCAGTTTATTTATTTCCCAGCAGAGTTAAAATATAACTATGCCGAGAAAAAGGACGTTAACCTCTCCTCTATTAAAGTAATTGATTTTGGAGATTATAATTTAGGCGATGTTTGGAATATTGTGCTTTCAAAAATTCAGGAATATCAGGAGGGGGAGTTGAAAATTAGACAAGATGTTTCAAAAATTGTTGAAGATAACAGTTCAGATATAAAGGCAATTCAAAAAGCTGTTCAAAAATTGGAGAGATGGAGAAAAAAGGAATTTAACCCTTTGGCGGATATTGCAGAAGAGTGCCTGGATCCTCTATTAAAACATTTTAATTTAAGAGTTAAAAGGGATCTTGATATTCAGAAGAAGGAAGATATAGGATTTATTAAAGTTGAAGATTTAAAGGGCAATCCTATACCACAAAACCTATTAAGTACAGGTACAAAACAAGTTCTTTTTAGTGCTATGCCTCTATACTTACTAAAGCCTGATAATGCATTAATATTGTATGATGAGCCAGAGCGGTCACTTTATCCCAGCATTCAAAAACTTATAGTTGATTTTTATACAAATCTTACAACTAATTCCCAATTTATTTTCGCTACACACTCACCAATAATTGCAGCAAGTTTTGAACCATGGGAAATTATCGAACTAAAATTTAATGATAAAGGGGAGGTTTATCAAGACCATTATTACCCTAAAGGAGCAGAAAGGCATGTGGATAATTATACAATAATACCTTCGTATTTGACTTATGATTTAATGTTGAATAAGGTGTTTGATTTGACAGAAACACACTCAAATGAAAGGTCAGAAAAAATTACGGAAGCATTAATGCTTAGAAACCAGTTATTGGTTTTGAAAGAAAAAGAAAAATTAGATTCTGTTCAGGGCAAAAAACTTTATGCTCAATATCGGGATTTAGCAAGCAAGCTGTTTTGGGACTTTGATATTGTATAAGTAATGAAAAAAATCGATAAAAAATTAGACATTGCCACATCTTATAAAAGATGGCTGGATTCAATAAATAAGCCTGATAAAAGATACCCTGCTTATACATCTTCGAATAATAGGTATTATTATGATATTATTGCAAATTTATTATGGGTACAACAAGGGCTGTGTGCATATACTGAAATGTATCTTATCAATAAGAATACTGTTTCAAAAGATAAATGGGTCAAGGGTGAGTTTAAAAAGTTTGAATTCTTAGGACAGCTTGACCACTTTGATGCAACATTGAAAGATAAAAAAGGATGGGAGTGGGATAATTTTTTTGTTGTTCATAGTGATGTAAATGTAAAACGTAAAAGGGATAAAGGAGTAAATGGTATTATTAAACCAGATAAAGCAACCTATGACCCGTTTTATTTTTTAGAGTATGAATTTAAACAACATCATTTTCTGCCAAATAGAAACAGAACCATTGCCGAGCAAAAATTAATTCTGGAAGATATTAATACACTTGGATTGAACTTTCAGCCTATCATTGATTACAGAATTGAATATATTAAGCCAATTATTGATGATGTACAACTTGGGGTATTGTCAATTACAAATGCAAGGAAAAAATTGAATAAATTCTACACCGCTTTTGAAATGTCAATACTTTCATTGGGATTATAATATTAATAGGCAGCGAACCGAACCCCAAACGGAGCGTCGCAACTTCAGCCCAATAGTAGAATTACTGCTGGCTAAATAATTTTCCCTCCCTTTATGTAACCCTTCTTCTTCCTGCATCAGTTAGGAAAATAAAACCATCATGAAGAAATATTTCCTGCTGGCAGGGCTAATTGTATCCGCTGCCATTAACAAAACATTTGCACAAACAGATACCGTAAGAGCTGAAGCTACCATGAACGATGCCACCGTTTATTTTGGCTATGGTGCAGAGCTAACCCATGAAAGCAAAGTAAAAGTGGATGCTAACACTAAGATTATTGTTATCAGCAACCTTAGTACCAATATTGACATTAACAGTCTGCAGGTAAGTGTGCCAGAAGATGTAGCCCTGCTTTCGCAACGCTACAGTGTATATTACCCTACTGTACCGCCAATAGCTAAAACAAAAGAGGTGGAACGAATGGAAGACAGTATTACCCTTTTCCAAAAAGACATCAGCCGCATTGATAACCTGATTGTAATAGACCAGGAAATATTAACGAAAACCGGTTTGCTGATTGAAACTACAATCAATGTTAGTGGAAATAAAACCGTAACCAGCGATGAAGTATTAAAATTGCTGGAATACTACAATGGCAAGATTGAGAAATCAAAAACCAATATTTACAATCATAAGCAAAATATAACAGCTATAAATATAAAAATTGCTGATATCAGAAAGCGGATATCAACTATTACCGCCGTTACACCCATTAAGCAAAAACCTTATGGTCAGGTATTTTTACAGGTAATGAATAAGCGTAGTGGTGAAATTCCGGTTAATCTTTCTTACTACACACAATATGCCGGATGGACAGCGATATATGATGTACGGGTAAATTCAAAAACCAATAAAGTAAAATTAGTTTACAAAGCATCGCTTACACAAACCACCGGAATTGATTGGAAGAAAACAAAACTGACCTTGAGCACCGGCACACCTAATTTTGGCATAGTGGCACCCATTCTTACCCCTTGGTATTTGCAACAATATGTTCCCGGCATTGCTTCAGATTTACAAAGAAGAGCTGCGGCTGGTAATGCACAGCGGAATATTATACAATCTTTCGATGATAAAAATCTGGCAGAGGAAGTGGTGGTAAATGGATATGGCCAATACAAACTGGAAGGTAAAGCTGCGGGTTTAAAAACTATTGACCCAAGCACCCTGCAGCAATACACTACGCTTAGTCAGGGTCAATTGAATACTAATTTTGAAATTGATTTGCCTTATGATATTGCCAGTGATGGGCAACTAAATAGTGTAACCATCAAAGACCAGGAAATTAATTGTGTACTAAAAAATTATGCAGTGCCAAGAATGGATAAAGATGCTTACCTGCTGGCCGAAGTAGCCGATTGGCAAAATCTTGACCTGCTGCCCGGCGATGCAAACATCATTATGGATGATACTTATATTGGAAGGTCTTTGATTGATCCGAACTCCATTGCAGATACATTGAACCTTATCTCTCGGCAGAGATAAAAGAGTGGCAATAAAACGTTCATTGATAAAAGAATTGAGCAGCCTGAAAACCAGTGGCAAGGAAAGCAAGCAGACATTTACTTATGAAATAACAGTAAAAAATAATAAGCTGACTGATGTGAACCTGCTGCTGAAAGACCAATATCCACTAAGTAATATAAAAGAAGTAGTGGTAACATTGGAGGACGGTACCAACAGAATGGTAAATGCAGAAACCGGTGTTATTACCTGGAAGATAGACCTGAAACCGGGGGAGAGTCAAAAGGTTCGGTTCAGCTATACCGTTAAATATCCAAAGGATTTGAAGATTGTGAATTTGAAATAGGGCTAGAGGTTAAAGGAGTTAAAAGAGGAAAGGAGCAAAATGCTCTTTTCCTCTTTTTTATTTAAAGATTTATGTAGTTACCGATGAGAAAATTGATTGCGTAAAGCTATGTCTTTCTCTCATTATTCCTCCTTTAATCGCTTAGCTTATCATTTCCCTCCTTTATACTCATAGCTTACCTTTGCGCCATGCGAAAGTTAAGCATGGAAGAATTGGGACGAAAATCGGTGCAGGAATTTCGCCAGTCTGATAAAACACCCATCATTATTGTATTAGAAAATATCCGCAGTGCCTATAATGTGGGCAGTGTGTTTCGTACATCCGATGCTTTTTTAGTAGAAGCTATTTACATTATTGGCTATTCTGCCAAACCGCCGCATAAGGAAATAAAAAAGACAGCATTAGGTGCCGAAGAAACTGTGGAATGGAAACATTTTGCCTCTAGTGCAGAAGCAATTGCTGAATTAAGAACCAAAGGGTTTAACGTATATGCAGCCGAGCAGGCCGAAGGCAGTTATAAATTAAATGCTATTGGATTTGAACCTGATGAAAAAATAGCGGTGGTATTTGGCAATGAAGTAACCGGTGTGGAGCAATCCACTATAGCCTTGTGCGATGGCTGTATTGAAATACCTCAATTAGGAATGAAACATTCATTGAATATTGCAACGGCGGTTGGGGTGGTGTTGTGGGAATTGGTGAGAACGAGAATGCCTTTGTCCCTTAAAGGGGAACTTAAATAATAAATTCATTTAATGTATTCAACAATGTCGAAAGTAAAAAGCTATCTCTCTCTTATAAAATTTTCTCATACCATTTTCGCAATGCCATTTGCGTTGATTGGTTTTTTCCTTGGGATATTTAATGATGTAGAATAGTTGTGAATGGAATGGACAGTGGAATCTATAAAACGATGTTCAATTGGATGAGGCAAAAGCCTTTCACTGAATCATTGGCAGGAATGTATCTTGATAACAATTAGCAATAGGAGGTTTTTACTCGTCATCCTCTGCATGGTATTTGCCCGCAGTGCTGCTATGGCATTCAACCGATATCTAGATAGAAAATTTGATGCAAAAAATCCAAGAACAGCAATAAGAGAAATACCTGCCGGCATTATTACAAGAAAACAATGTGTTATTCTTCACTATTGTCAATTGCGTATTGTTCCTATTACCTGTACTTTCTTCATCAATCGTCTTTGTTTTTATTTATCACCAGTTGCATTGGCCGTAGTATTAGGGTATAGTTATACCAAAAGGTTTACACCCCTTTGTCATTTAATATTGGGTCTGGGTTTATCATTAGCACCGATAGGAGCTTATCTTGCTGTAACAGGCCAGTTTGCTTTATTGCCTATTCTTTTTTCATTAGCTGTTATTTTCTGGGTAAGCGGATTTGATATTATTTATGCATTGCAGGATGAAGAGTTTGATAAATCGCAACAACTGTATTCCATTCCTGCATGGTTAGGAAAGGCAAAAGCATTGCGGGTATCTGAGTTTTTACATTTATTAAGTGCAGCTGCAGTCGTTACTGCCGGATGGTATGGCAATTTTGGCTGGTTATATTGGATTGGTACGGCTGTATTTATTGGTATGTTGGTGTACCAGCATTCTATTGTAAAACCAACAGATTTACGAAAAGTAAATTTAGCTTTTATGACAGCCAATGGCATTGCATCCGTTGTTTTCGCCATCTTTGTAATAGCTGACCTTTTTATGAATTAAAAATTAAAAATCAAATTCAAAAATCTGGGCTGGCAAATTTTTAATTTTGATTTTTTACTTCTCACTTATGGCTCGCATACTCTCTATAGATTATGGCCTAAAACGTACCGGCATTGCTGTTACCGACCCGTTGCAGATTATTGCCACCGGATTAACAACCCTCCATTCAAAAGAACTAATTCCTTTTCTAAAAGATTATTTTATAAAAGAACCAGTGGAATTAATTATCATCGGCTGGCCCACTAATTGGGATGATTCGGCCACCCATGCCACACCATTAGTAGAAAAGTGCATCAAAGAATTACAAAAGAATTTTCCAGCCATGCCTGTAAAAAAAGTGGACGAACGATACACTTCAAAAATGGCCAAAGATGCTATGCTTGAAATGGGGCTGAAGAAAATGCAACGCCGCAATAAAGCCCTGGTAGATGAAATTGCGGCCACGATAATGTTGCAGGAATATCTGAGGTCGATTGGGTAATTGGTATTGGTTAATTAAGCCCTTAAAAGTAACTTTGCCCTTTAAATTCGATACCCAAATCACCAATTAACTAATTCCATATACTAATGATTCTCCCTATTGTTGCATACGGCCACCCGGTACTTAGAAAAATTGCTGAAGATATAATACCCGGCTATCCCAATCTTGCTAAACTAATTGAAGATATGTGGGAAACCATGTATGAAAGCAGTGGCGTTGGCCTAGCTGCCCCCCAAATAAACAAACCCATCCGTTTGTTTATTGCCGATACAGAACAGATGTACAAAACAATGAATGAAGAAGAAAGAAAAGAATATCCGGGTGATGATGGGGTAAAAGCCGTTTTCATCAATGCCCATATAGTTGAACTGAATGGCGATGAATGGGGTTACAACGAAGGCTGCCTCAGCATCCCTAAAATAAGGGAAGATATTTACCGCAATGAATCGGTAACACTGGAGTACTGCGATGAAAATTTTCAGCCGCAGAAAAAAACTTTTACCGGCCTTTCTGCCAGAGTTATACTGCATGAGTATGACCATATAGAAGGCAAACTTTTTATAGACCATATCTCCCCTCTTAAACGAAAGCTTATGAAGGGCAAACTGAATGATATTACAAAAGGAAAAATTAAGGTTGATTATAAAATGATGTTCCCTGCCTGATTTATTCCCCGCTATTTACAAAACACCTGTTCCCCAGTAGTTTTATAAAATACCCCAAAAAGGGGATATGTTGTAAACACCATTCTTACTACTTTTACTTTTGAAAGCAGTTGTGATACGGGGTATTGCAAATATTAAAAAATTATTTGCACATATTAATCTTAGTATTAACTTGCATTCATAACCATTAACAACATTTATTAACTCCTCTCTTTAGCAGCAACCATTATCCTTACAATTACCAGCTTTTTTCCGCCCCTATTATTATTTAACCATTAAACTTTACCTAATGAGCAGAAAGCTTACCCTTTCCCTATTAGCCATCTTTCTGGCTATGTCTTTTTATTCCAAAGCACAGGTTCTTTCCATGAATCCTTACAACGGCGTTCTGCCTGCAATTCTTAACAGTGCAGGCGGATCTTACGACAATCCTTCTTCTTACTACAGGTATGAATGGAGTATTGGCGAACTGGTGCTTGTACAAACCTTTGCCACACCAGACAGTGCATTGGTGCTTACCCAGGGAGTATTGCAGGAATGTACAGAAGCTATTATTTCACCCTCTCATATTTATGAGTTTACCAATGGTGAGTACAAAGTTTTTCCTAACCCGACCAATGGGAAGTTTGAAGTTGACTTCTTTGTAAAATCAAGCGGTCAAATGACCCTGCAGTTAATTAATGCTACTGGCCAGCTAATGGAAAAGCGCAGTTTTTACTACCCGGGTTGTTGCCGCTTAGAAATGTTTGACCTTACCCGTCACCCATCTGGTATGTATTTCGTAGTGGCAGATTTAAGGCCAGATAAACCTTCACCAGACGGTTTAGAAATACACCGCCACAGTGGGTTTAAAGTAGTCAAACTCACAAATTAAAACAACCATTAAATAAATCATTCTAAAATTATTCAACAATGAAAAAGTTACTATTTATTATTTCCATCATGCTTTGCATATCAGCCATTGGCTATAGCCAGGCACCTGGTTTTTTTAACTACCAGGGTGTGGCCCGCAACAGTGTTGGAACTGTTTTAAAAAATCAAAACATAAGCCTCCGCCTTACTATACATGATGGTGCTGCGGCAGGGCCGGTAGTTTACCAGGAAACAAGGGGGGTTACCACCAATGCCCTTGGGTTATTTAATGTACAGATCGGTAGCCCCGGTGCAGGTTCTGTAACAGGAAGCATACCTGCTGCAAACTGGGCTGTAAATTCCAAGTTTATACAGGTAGAAGTTGACCCTGCCGGGGGCAGCAGCTTTCTTAATCTTGGTACGGCGCAATTAGCCAGTGTACCTTATTCGCTATTTGCCACTACAGCCAGTGATGTGGTATTACCTTTTATTAAAACACAGGCTAATGCCGGAACCTTGTTTAGCATTACAAATTCCTCTGCCACAAATGGTAGTTCCTCTATAGCCGGCTCAACTAATGGCAATGGCCCATCATCTTTTGGTGTTGTGGGTACTGCCAACAATGGTGGCTTTGGTGTGGCAGGTTATAGTAATGCCATAAGCGTATTAGGTGTGGCTGCTGCAACCACAGGACAGGCAGGACGATTTGAAACATTTAATGCAGCTAACGGAACCCCTACTGTTGGCGTACGTAATGCCGCCGGTACCGGAGCCGCAGTTGATGTGGTAAATGAAGGCACTGGTTTTGGTGGTGTGTTTACTGTAAACAATGCAGCAAGCACAGCCGATGCCTTAAGGGCCCAAACAAATGGTACAGGTGCAAGTTGGGCAATAAGAGGTATCAGTACTGGTACTAATGGTGCAGGTCTTTTTCAACAAACCAATGCAACCAATACTTCTAATAACTTACAAAGTAACCAGGCAGGTTTAGGCCGGGCTGGTTTATTCAATGCTACCAATGCTGCCAACACTGCCAATGCAGTTGATATAAATGTAGCAGGTACTGGCTTTGGTTTAAGGGTGGCAAGCACTAATGGTGCACCAAGGGCATTACAAACTGTAGGTGGTCTTCAATTAACAGGAATCGGCGAAGCTGCTAACAGGGTATTAATTTCTGATGCCGCTGGTAATGCTACATGGCAGGCAGCAGGAGGTGCAGGTATTGTAACAGGAACAGGTACTACACAGTTTATTCCAAGATGGACAAGCCCCTCAAATATTGGCAACTCACTTTTGTTTGATAATGGCACATCTGTAGGCTTAGGCACTACAACACCAACACACCGTTTGGATGTAACACATGGCGGCAGCACTGGGATAGGCATAAATTCTACTGCAGGATTTTCTGTACTGGATATTAATGCTGCAAGCGGCGATGCTGCTATACGTTTGGGTAATGCTGGCGTTAACCAGTGGAATATCCGTAATCAGCCGGGTACTGACAATCTTCAGATATTTGAACTTGGCGGTGGGGGTGAAAGGATGCATATTCAAAATACAACAGGTAATGTGTCAATTGGCGGTAATGCTACACCGGCTTACAGGTTAGATGTATTGCACGGCGGTTCTACCGGTGCCCGTATTCAATCAGCCGCTAGTTTCTCCGTAGTTGATATTGATGCGGCCAGTGGTGATGCAGCATTACGTTTTGTAAAAGCCGGCGTAAACCAGTGGAATACCCGTAACCGCCCTGCCGATGATTATTATGAAATATTTGAATTAGGTGGTGGCGGCAGCCGTTTTGTTATCCAGGATGGTACTGGTAATGTAGGTATCGGTAATACTACTGCTCCTTCATATAAATTAGATGTATTACATGGTGGTTCTACAGGTGCCCGTATTCAATCAGCCGCTAGTTTCTCCGTAGTTGATATTGATGCGGCCAGTGGTGATGCAGCATTACGTTTTGTAAAAGCCGGCGTAAACCAGTGGAATACCCGTAACCGCCCTGCCGATGATTATTATGAAATATTTGAATTAGGTGGTGGCGGCAGCCGTTTTGTTATCCAGGATGGTACTGGTAATGTAGGTATCGGTAATACTACTGCTCCTTCATATAAATTAGATGTATTACACGGTGGGTCAACTGGTGCCCGTATTCAATCATCTGCTTCTTTCTCTGTAGTAGATATTGACGCTGCAAGCGGCGATGCGGCTTTGCGTTTTGTAAAAGCCGGCGTAAACCAGTGGAATACCCGTAACCGCCCTGCCGATGATTATTATGAAATATTTGAATTAGGTGGTGGCGGTAGCCGTTTTGTTATCCAGGATGGTACCGGTAACGTAGGTATCGGTAATACTACTGCTCCTTCATATAAATTAGATGTATTACACGGTGGGTCAACTGGTGCCCGTATTCAATCATCTGCTTCTTTCTCTGTAGTAGATATTGACGCTGCAAGCGGCGATGCTGCCCTTCGCTATGTAAAGGCTGGAGTAAACCAGTGGAATATCCGGAACAACCCTGGTACGGATGACTATCAGATTTTTGAACTTGGTGGCGGCGGTGAAAGGTTAAGAATTGAAAATACAACTGGTAAAGTTGTGGTAAATGGAGACTTTACTGTGGTTGGCGTAAAAGCCTTCACTATGGATCACCCATTAGATCCTGAAAATAAATTGCTAAGACATGCTGCGGCAGAAAGTAATGAGGTAATCAACTTCTATAGTGGAAACATAACAACTGATGCCAGCGGTAAAGCAACTGTTCAACTTCCTGATTATTATGAAGCATTGAATAAAGATTCCCGTTACCAGTTAACGGTAATAGGCTCTTTTGCACAGGCTATTATTAGCAAAGAAGTAAGCAACAATCAGTTTGAAATTGCTACCAGCACCCCCAATGTAAAAGTAAGCTGGGAAGTAAAGGGTGTCCGCAATGATGCCCGTATGCAAAAAACTCCTTTTGTTGCTGTTGAAGAAAAATCTGCAGCGCAGAAAGGAAAATATTGGGACGCTGCTTCACATAATCAACCCGCAAGTAAAGGTGTAGGTTATGATGCAAATATCGAAGGTTCTTCTCTTAGTGATGTTAAAGCACCTGTTGCAAAAAAAGCTGCTCCTGCTACAACAGGTGGTAGCCTTGAGCAGGGTCCTATTGTTCCTCCATCAACAGCAAAAGCTGCTGAAAAAGGCGGCAGCCTGGACGATATGCCTAAGGCAGATGCTAAAGCTGCACCTGCAACTAAAGGCGGAAGCCTGGACGAAATGCCCAAGCCTGCTGAAAAGAAAGCAGTTTCAACTGAAGAAGGAAGTACAAAATCTGAGAAACAATAATTCTTACATACATACTTTCAAAAAGCTGCCCAATAACCGGGGCAGCTTTTTTGTTTTTATAAAATTGGCATCACCAATACATTATTTTTTCAGGGAACCTTGCCGCATAGCCATGCACCATATTACGGATAAAACTGTTTTCACGGTAAACAGTTAATTTTTCTTTAAGTGTTTCAATATCATCAAACAAATCACCGACGGGTATATAACCCATACCATAAAATTTTCCTTCGCAAACCAATATGCAGGATTGATCGTCCCCGTTTATTCCTTTATCCAATACAGCAAATGTGGGTTGCTTACGAAGTGAGTCAGCAGCTTCTGTTACCCTTTCGTTATATGCTGCTGCTTTTTCTTTTTGCACACAGGCCCCGTTGCAGGTATTGTCGTCCACACCTTCACACCCATTGTTTCCCCTTTGCAGAAAGCAAAGAACAGGACAAAGCTGAAATTCCTTAATCAGCTTCCGTAATATGGCATGACCATCCACTAAATAATGAAAGGTATAAACAGGGTTCAGTCGTTTCCTGTTTTTATCAATAGCTAATCTTAAATACCCGTTCTGATCTTCATACTGGTAAATACCATACACATCCTCCCATCTTTTTTGTGATGAATTAAAAACAGGCCACCGTTTTTTTATTTCTGCTGATTCAAGGATACAGGCCATTAGCTCGGTACCGCATTCCTGGTAACTGATGCTATGCACATGCTGCATAAAATTTTGCTTCTGCCTGCTTTCAGAATTGTTACTAAAATGGCTGTTTACCCTGTATTTAATATTATTGGCCTTGCCCACATATACCACTTTTCCTTTTTCGTTATGAAAAAAATAAACACCGGGGGTGTAGGGCAGTTTATCAAAATGTTCTTTAGGTACATTGGGTGGAAGTATCCATTCTTTTGAATTTCGCTTCAGGCTTTTTTGGATATGCTGCCCTGTATCATTTTCTATTAGTTTTTTAAAAAGCTTTACGGTGGCTTCACTGTCACCGCCTGCCCGGTGCCTGTCATAGACTGGTATATCCAATGAACGGCACAGTTTACCTAAACTATAGGAGGGGAAGCCCGGGAAAATTTTTCTGGCAAGCCTTACCGTACAAAGTTTCTGGGATTGCAGATGAAAGCCTGCATCTTTTAAATGTGCGGCAACAAAAGAATAGTCGAAACTTACATTATGCGCAATAAAAATTTTATCCTGCAATAAATTAAAAATCTGTTCGGCCACTGCATCAAACCGGGGTGCATTGCTCACCATCTTATCAGTGATACCCGTCATACTTTGTATAAAATAAGGGATCGGCTGGCCGGGATTAATTAATGTTTCAAACTGTGCAGTTACTTTTTCCCCATCAAATACATGAATAGAGATTTCGGTAATGCCATTTGCCGCAGCATAACTGCCGGTGGTTTCTATGTCAACAATTGCATACAACCGTTTCTGTTTTATCTATTAATAGTTGATATTTGGACAATAAATTTCGGAAAATTGACAGTGAAGACAATGAATGAAGATAAGTTTATTATGTTCGGCAACCGGCTTACCAAGGTATTCCGGCACTTAAGCAAACAGGCAAAAAAGCAGCAGGTTAGCTGCTACCGGGTGTATGACCATGATTTACCTGAATTCCCTTTTTGCATAGAAATTTATGCTGATAAACTATATATAGCAGAATATAAACGGCACCATGGAATGGCAGATGAAGCACATGACCTGTGGCTTGAGAAGAGTTTGCTGATAGCTGCGGAAATATTAAACATCCCGAAAGAAAATATTTTTTTAAAACTCCGTCAGCGAAAACCCGGAAGGTTGGGACAATATCAGAAATACGGTGCCAGCCAGCATGAATTTACCGTGGAAGAAAGCGGTTTAAAATTTATTATAAACCTGAGTGATTATTTAGATACCGGCTTATTTTTAGACCACCGCCTTACCCGGCAAATGGTAAAAGAAAAAAGCAAAGGGAAAAAAGTGCTGAACCTCTTTGCTTATACTGGTTCTTTTTCTGTGTATACTGCTGCGGGGGGTGCTGAAGAAGTGTTAACAGTTGATTTGTCGAAAACATATTTAAACTGGGGGCAGCGAAATATGCAGCTCAATGGTTTTACTGCTGATAACCTGAACAAATTTATTCATGCCGATGTAAAACAATACCTGAAAGAATTGCCGGAAAATTATTTTGATATAGTGATAATGGATCCCCCCACCTTTAGCAACAGCAAGCGGATGGAAGATATCCTGGACATACAAAGGGACCATGCAGAGCTGATAAACGGTTGCCTGTGCAGTATGAAAAAAGAAGGGCTGCTTTACTTTAGCACCAACTTTAAAAAATTTATACTGGAAAAAGAAAAGATAAATTCAACTGCTGTAAAAGATATTACCAAGGCCACCACCCCGTTTGATTTTGAAGGAAAATTATTCAGGCAGTGTTTTGTAATTGAGAAGTAAGTATTGAGATTTTAGTACTTAGACGAGGTGGAATAGTACTTAGATTTTTAGATGTTCGTATTGAGACTAAAGACCACCAACCCCAAAACATGAACCCGAAACTAACAACTCCCTACTCAATCAGATTATTTTTCACTGCAAAGAAAACAAGGCCTGCTGTATTCTTGCTGCCAAACCGTTCCATCAGCCTGTCTTTAATGGCCTCTACGGTGCGGGGGCTTATCTCCATTTTTTTAGCTATTTCTGCAGCAGTAAACTCCATACAAATAAAGCGGAGCACATCTTTTTCTTTATCGCTAAGGGTTATTTCGCTGTTAAGGGATGGTATTACTTTTTGCCGGGCATGGGATTTCTTCAGCAATATGCGGTTTACAAAATTATTGAGGTAATACCCTTTTTCATGCACCTCCATAATTGCCCTTTTTATTTCATTGGGCTCCGAGCTTTTGAGTAAATAACCATTCGCCCCGTTCTCCATAAGGTGATAGACAAACCTTTCGTCTTCATACATACTCAGCACCAGCACTTTTATCTGCGGATATTGTTTGCTGATGGTTTTGGTAGCTTCTATCCCGTCTTTTCCGGGCATCCGTAAATCCATTAATACTACATCCGGTGCAGCAGCAGCAAGGCCATCCAGCAGATCCTGCCCGTTATCTGCTTCCAGTACAAATTTAATATTGGAGTAAAGGCGCAACGAAAGTATAACACCCTTTCGGAATATTTTATGATCATCTGCAATCGCTACCTTAATTGTACTCATCTCTTAGTTGGTTGTTACAAAGTTAGTAATACCAGTTGGATTAAGATTGTTTAAAACCAATTGTATTAGCCGGGAAGGCGGTAAGGCAATAAGTTTTAAGTCATATACGAATTGAATGCTTACCGGGCTATTAAATAAAATGAGGCTTTTTGAAATAACTTCTCTATAAAATGCAATGGTGGTTGCCTAAAATGGTATTTATGCAAACGGATCGTCTTTTGGCAGTTCTATGGTGGCCTTATAATAGGTTTGCGAAATATCTTTTTCAAAAACAATGCTGCCTTTTATAAGGCTTAACCTGCTGGTAATGTTTTTAAGGCCAAGGCCGGTATTGCTTTTGGTAAGCCTTTCAAAATCGGTTTGTATAATGCCCTTGCCATCATGATGGATGCGGAGGAAAAATTTATCATCCTGCATATTTTGCGTAAGATGTATAAAGCTGCTGTTACTGTGCTTGATTATATTATTGATAAGCTCCTGTATTATCCTGAAAAGGGTGAGTTCTTTTTCTTCCTTCAGCCTTTCTTTATAATCATGAAAACGGCAACTGGCATTGATGGCACCTGAGCCGCTTATTTTCTGGAACAAGTCGGTAACAGCCGACTCCAACCCGAAATTTTTAAGTGTAGGCGGCATAAGGTTATGGCTCATGTTGCGGATAAGCAAAATAGTATCATCTACAATTTGCTTGGCCTGAAATACAGATTGCAACTGGCTGGCTTTATCCTGGTTTACCAGGTTCTCATTAAGGTAAAGGCGAACGGTGGCAAGCAATGGGCCTGCATCATCATGCAAATCGGCGGCAAGGCGTTGCCGTTCTTCTTCCTGCAACCGTACAGATGCTTCTAATAATACTTTTTGATGGGCGGCCTCCATCTCCTGTAAATCTTTATTAAACCGCAGCACCCGCCGCTGGTGCATTACTAAAAAAGTAATAAGCCCACCAGTAAGCACAACCATACCCACAGAGCCTAATATAAGCACAGTGGTAAGGGAAGATGCTGAAATTTGGAGGTGGAACATGGTGGGTGGGTGAGATATTTATTAAATCATATCTAAAAAGGGTAACGATTTGGTCTTATCAATACTATTTTTTTTTGCAGATTTTATAAAAATCAAAATTGCTATTGAGATAAAAAGAGATTTAAAAATATAAAAAACCCATGTTAGAAACCAAAGATTTAGTTTTTTCATTTCCCTAATACCAATCTGACTTGTATATAAATAAATAAAAAAGGAACCGGTAAGGTAAAGTAAAATGCCTATTATTACCCAAAATCTATAGTCATCTGTTATACTATTTGTCGTTTTAATCTCTTTTACCTTAACATAAAAGAAGATAATTGAAAGAGATATGATGATTATTGTTTCTACGCCTACAGAAATAGAATTGAATTGAAAGTTAGGTCTAGAGAAATCGATTATTGCGGAAGCGGAGAATAATAAAAATGAAATAAGGGCAACAGTGATGCCTTTTTTTATTTTTATACTCAAATAATAAAATAATAAAAAAAAGAGGAATTCGAGTATCGCAAAACTAATAAATGAATAAAACTGAATACTTGAAGGGAGTAAATAATTAATTAAAATATTAATAATAAAAGTTGTAATGCATCCTATTACCAAAGCAATAATTTCCTTTTCCTTACTGGTATATGAGTAATAAAAGAAAAATAGCAAAGCAGGAAGAAACATCAATATAAATGCCGATATAAAAAAATAGCTTTTCTATAGTTTGGGATATTTATCCAAATATAGAAAAACTATTTTCCTAAAAGAAATGTGAGTGAATCTTTAATCCCAAGAAGTGATTGCTTCAATCAAATCCAAATCAAAAATCACATTCTGTGAAATTACTTTAACTTTTTTCATAACAGTAACGTTTTTAAGCCTTAATGCGAATCGAACTCAAACCAAAAGTTGCAAAATGCTGCATTTATTACAATTGGTGATGAAACAGTGATATACGGCTAAAAAGTCCATAATTTGTTAAAAAACAAATTATTAGATGGTGGTGCATAGTAATTAAACTAAGTGAATAATCGTATATTTTCTTAGTAAAATTAGTAAAATTACTATTAGTAAAATAGAAGATTTACCCGGTAAAAGCCCGGTTATTAACAGGTGTGGAAAAGAAGGAAGAGTGGTAAGTAGTAAGTTTTATGTTGTAAGTCCGGCTAAACCATCCTCCTGCGCCAAGGCTTTGGAGGACAAGAAACCCGTCCTACGTTAAAGCTCCGGAGGGTAAAAGAAGTTGATTGACATTGGACTTCGCTATGGCATTCAAGGGATTTGGAAATAATATTCAGGACGGTTTCTAAGGATATTGAACCATTGAGGGGCGGATCTTCTGTCAATCAACTACCACAAAAGTATATCTACGCCGGTATGTGTACAAGAGGAATATCACTGCTTTTAAAAGTTTCGGCATTTACGTTTTAGTACGTAGGTATTACATGGGGAAATGAAAATGTACGATGAGGGGAATGAAAAATTACGGTAGGCGGGGGTTTAAACCTCACCCCGTAGTTTTTCCATCTTTTTAGAAATACTTCACCCCTCTCCTTGAGGGAGAGGGTATGATTAGTCTTGAATGTTAAACAGATTCTCCTTTGTAAGGTGCGGATACTTCACTCACAACTTTTTCCTCTATAAGAAAAAACCGGTTCCCTCTCCTTCAAGGAGAGGGGTGAAGAACCCCTCAGACTCTCAAACACATTATTGGGTGAGGACAATCACTTTCCTCCCAATTCTTCCCAGGCAGCAGTAAGCGGCCTTTGAAGCCCATCACCTTTCCATTGGTCAGATCCGGGTATGGTAGTGGCTTTTAATAATTCATCCTTTGTTTTACCAGCTTTCATTTCACTTTCCACAAACTTCAGCAGGTTGCCAATATAATCCCTGAATGCTTTTAAATCATCGGCACTGGCAGTTACTTTATAACCATTGCCAGAGTGGCCGCATACATACTGGGTATTGCCGTCGAAAGTATTTAGTGCAATATCCAATACTTCCACCCAGCTTTTTATATTTGCTCCTGCATTGCGGTCAACAAAAGGGTGGCGGCGGTTAAACAATAAATCGCCGCAATGCACTATGTTGGCATGTTCAAAATGCACAAAGCTGTCGCCATTGGTATGGGCTGCGCCAAAATAATGCAGCCTTATTTTTTCTTTGCTGAAATCGCGGCTCCAGGTGTTGTAATAAGTAAGATCGGGATAAAGTTGTTTGTCTTCGCTTTTATTCTGTTTGGCGGATGCCATTTGATTTTTTTGCGAATTATCATGTGCCAGCACATTAGTTGCTATTCCTTTAAAAGATATGTTACCTGAAGAATGATCGCCATGGTGGTGTGTATTTATCAAAAGCTGTATGGGCATTTCGCTTCTTTTCTTTAGTTCATCTATCAGGTGCTTGCTTTGTTCGGGAAATTGTGCATCCACCACCACTATTCCTTCTTTGCCCAATAGAAAAGCAATGGTGCCGCCTTTTTCTTCAAAGATGCCAATACTGTTTGTGAGCATGGTTATCTTCCAGGGGTCTTCTGCAAAAGCAGCCAGTATTTTTTGTTGTGCTAATGATAAGGCACCAATGGTAAGGGCTGTGTTTTGTATAAATTTTCTGCGTTGCATGAGAGAAGTTTTAGGTTTGAAGTTCTAGGTAGTAAGTAAAGAACAAATATTTTCCCTTTTGGTTGTTTGAAGTTACAACAAGCTGCAACTTTTGTAAAATTCTTTATTGGGAGAGAAGGTTAAGACCCACCCCTTTTATGCTTTTCTTTAATGCGAGACTCTAAAGCCCCCTCCCGGGAGGGGATGAAAACACATTAAAGGACGTTGAATGATGCGATGACAAAATAGTCGTCTTCATTCAAATCAAAATAATCAAATAAATCTGTGGTTAGTTCTTCTTCTTATAATCCCCCCTCTTCCAGGCTTGTATAAACTCTGCCCAGGCTGCGGGGTTAAAAATATTTTGCGGGGGCCGCTGGCCGTAATAAGTGGCTTTGTTGGCAATAGTATTTAATTGCTGGCGGGTGGCTTCTCCCCCATCTCCGCTTATCGTTCGCATCCATGCACGGCGGTTGGAGGCACTGGTATTCTTCCGGGCTATTTCATAATCATCATCCGGAAATTTTGTATTTACAAAATCCCTGGCAAACTGCTCTGCTGTAGGCCGGGGTTTAATAATGGTTGCCGGAAGATAAACCGTATCAACCACCATTAACTGCACGACACTGTATTGATTGCCTTCTAAACTTTTTGGGATCGTTACACTTTTTGGTTTGTAGGTAACATGGGTAAACTCTACCTGATCGCCTTTTAGCACCACTATAGAAAAGACCCCCTGTCCATTGGTTATTGTTCCCCTCGTAGTTCCCTTTACTGTTATACTTACTGAAGGGATGCCAACAAGGCTGTCTGCCGTCATTACCACACCGTACAATTGTACTACAGAGTCACGGGTAATTTCAAACTGTGCACTGGCTTTTTGCGAAAGCAGGATGAACGATAAAATGGTATAAAGTAAAATTTTCTTCACCGGCCAAAAATAAAGACAAGTTGCTGATTTCGTAAAAGAAATTCATATAGTTAAGGGTTAACTTTGCCCCGAAGAAAGAGTTTTAACATTTAGTTTTCTATCTCCCACTAAGAACACAAAGACTTTGCTTAACCGACATGGCAAATCATTTTTTTATTTTGTAATACAAACTAAAATTTTGGCTTGGCCGAAAACAGAAAGAAACCCTTAGTGCACTTTGTGGGAAAAAATAATTTATGACAAAAGAAAAAATACTCGAAGCACTCAGCAACGTACAGGAGCCAGACCTTGGCAAAGACCTTGTAACCCTTAACATGATAAAGGATATTGAAATTAATGGCAAGGATGTATCTTTTACCATTGTGCTTACCACACCTGCCTGTCCTATGAAGGATATGATGGGTAATGCCAGTACCAATGCCATAAAATTATTAGTAAATAAAGAGGCGAATGTAAAAGTGAACTTTACTTCCAATACCACTACCCGGCGTACAGATACCGGTGCTGTATTGCCAAAAGTAAAAAATATCATTGCCGTAGTAAGTGGTAAGGGCGGGGTGGGTAAATCAACTGTATCTGCCAACCTTGCATTGGCACTTGCCCAAAGCGGCGCAAAAGTTGGGCTGATGGATGCAGATATTTATGGCCCGAGTGTACCCATTATGTTTGGTGTGCGGGGCGAAAGGCCAATGATGATGGAGATTGGCGGCAAGGGAATGATTGTACCATTGGAGAGGTACGGTATTAAATTAATAAGCATTGGTTTATTGGTAGATGAAAAGAATGCAGTGGTATGGCGGGGCCGATGGCCAGCAGTGCCATTAAACAATTTGTAACAGATGTATTTTGGGATGAACTGGATTATTTAGTAGTAGATATGCCACCAGGCACTGGTGATATACATTTAACATTGATGCAAACGGTGCCTGTAACCGGTGCTGTAATTGTTACCACCCCACAAGATGTTGCACTGGCCGATGCAAAAAAAGGTATTGCCATGTTTGGCCAGGCACAACTGAATGTGCCAATTATTGGGCTGGTTGAAAACATGAGCTACTTTACCCCAAAAGAGTTGCCCGAAAATAAATATTACATTTTTGGAAAAGATGGGGGAAAGAGATTAGCGGATGAATATGATATCCCTTTTTTGGGGCAAATACCATTGGTGCAGGAAATAAGAGAAGGTGGCGACCAGGGTGTGCCGGTAATGATGAGTGATGATAGCATTATCAAAAAAGCATTTGAAGGGTTTGCGGCGCAGGTGGTAAGGAGTATTGCTATGCGTAATGCCAATATGAGCGGTGAAAAAATTGCTGAAACTGTATAAATCTTAAACGATGTATAATATATCCTATTATAAAGAAAAAAATAAAGAAGAAGTACTCTTGTTTATGAAAGAGCATCCGTTTATTATGCTTACAGGTGTTGATAAAGAAAACAAACCAGTTGCCACACAGGTTCCTGTTTTTATTGATGAAAAAGATGGCCGGTTGTTTTTAACAGGCCATATAATGAAGAATACTGATCATCATTTGGCATTTGAACAAAACAATAGTGTACTGGCCTTATTTACAGGCCCGCATACCTATGTAAGTGCCACCTGGTACGATAACCCCAGTATGGGCAGCACCTGGAACTATATGAGTGTACATGCAAAAGGCACAATCCGTTTTGGCGAAGGACATAAACTGGCTGAAGTATTAAAAAGGCTAACACTGCATTACGAAAATAATAACCCGGCATCAGCAACTGTATTTGATAACCTGCCTGCTGAATACACTGAAACCAATGATGAAGGCCATTGTAGCCTTTGAAATTGAAGTAACCGAACCTTCAGCATGTATTTAAACTAAGCCAGAACAGGGATGAAAAAAGTTATGATAATATCATTGCAAAACTCAATGAAGGAAGCCATGATGCAAAGGCAATAGCTTCAATAATGGAGAAACAAAAAGCAAAAGTGTTTCTGCAATGAAAAAATATTTATTCTTTTCAGGGTTGGTTATTTTAATGGCATGCTCTAACACTAAGAAAATGCAAACTCGCAAAAACAGTTGAAAACAGCCCTTTAGTAAATGGGGAGTTTGATAAACAAGGCCACCGTGGCTGCCGTGGCTTAATGCCTGAGAATACTTCACCTGCCATGCTGAAGGCATTGGACTTAGGTGTTACTACATTAGAAATGGATGTAGTTTTTACAAAAGATAAAAAAGTTATCCTTTCGCATGAGCAATGGTTTGGCAAAGAAATTACCACCAAAGCCAGATGGAACACATATGGGCGAAAGGGAAGAAAGAAAATTTAATATTTACTGGATGAAGTATGACGAAACAAAAACATTTGATGTAGGTATGAAACCACATCCCCGTTTTCCAAATCAGCAAAAAATAAAAATAACAAAGCCATTACTTGCCGATGTAATAGACAGTGTAAAAAAAGATATGATGACAAGCAGAAGGCCGTTTCCTTTTTATAATATTGAAACAAAAACAAACCCGGGGTGACGGTGTGTTTCATCCAAAGCCAGAAGAGTTTGTTGAGTTACTGATGGCCGTAATAAAAGAAAAACAAATTGAGGACTATGTCATCATCCAGTCTTTTGATTTCAGGACATTGCAATACCTGCATCAGAAATACCCGGCCATAAAAACAGCTATGCTGATTGAAGATTATGATAAAAGGACATTTGATGAGCAGGTAAAGGCTCTGGGCTTTACCCCCACCATTTACAGCCCGGCCCATTCCAATTGGTAAACGGAGATCTATTAAAAAAATGCCATCAAAAAAACATAAAAGTAATACCCTGGACGGTTAATGATAAAGCAAAAATTGAGGAATTGAAAAAGATGGGGGTGGATGGGATTATTACAGATTACCCCAACCTTTTTGAATAGCCACCTCCCGTTAGTTAAAAATACCCTCCATAGGGTATCAAATAGTAACTAAACCCTTCTTATTTTCGATACATCAAAAACCACTATATGAAGAAAGTCATTTTATTTTCCCTCCTGTTAAGTACTGCGGCTGCACAGTTGAAAGCCCAAACATTAAATATGCCCGGTTGTACCACCGACATTTTTTCCACCATGTTTAATAAAATTGACACAACTGAAAGAGGTGTGGCAGATAATTATCTTACATGGAATAATGGATCAACTATACTGGTAAAATTTATGCCCGGTGGAAGCACAGATATCCGTAACAGGGTAATAGCAACTGCTAAGGAATGGGAAAAATATGCTAACATTAAATTCAAGTTTGTGGCCGATACTGCAAGTTTCACAAACCTTCGGGTAAAACTTAACAAAGGTGGCGGACATAATTCTCTGGTGGGTATACAATGCGTAAGTGTACCCCAGAAAGAGCAAACTATTAACTTTGATACACTGGCTCTTTGCGACCAGGTCTATTACCGTACCAGGCTTAAAAACAAAGGGATTGAACTTACCAAATGGGAACAGGTAGAAGAAGAAATGAAAACAGATCCTGGTCATTGGTCTTCTGTAGAAATTGGCAGGGTTGTTACCCATGAGTTTGGCCATGCACTTGGGTTATTGCATGAGCAAAGTTTTCCCGGAATAATTAAATGGAACAAATCGGACTCAGTATATAATTATTACAAGCAAACGCAAAAATGGTCAAGGGCCGTGGTTGATTTTAATGTGTTTGAAGTAAACAAACAAACCTATACCAATGGCACTACGTACGACCCAAAATCTATAATGCACTATGATGTAAAACCCTGGCAAACTTTAGATGGCTATACATTAAAATCGAGTAAAGTACTTTCTGATGGCGATAAAGCAATGATTGCAGGGCTTTATCCAAAAACAAAAGCTAAGTCTGATTTTGTAGTACCAAAGGTTACTGTTTCAAATACTATTAAAGTTGATGTTGTAAATAATAAAGTAAAAGGCGGCCTTTCTATTTACCCGGTTTTTGAACTTACTACAAATGAAAAAGTAGGGCAGGTATATTTTATTGCTCAATTGATAACAGAAGAAGACAGGTTTTTTCTTACGGCAAGGGATTTCTATAACTTCCAGGGAACAGTAGCCACTTACCTTGAAGTTAACCTGCGGCCCAATGCCAAAATAAGTTATAACAAGAAAGTAAAGAACCTTGAACTGTTTTTGCCTTTTGATATGATACCCGATTTACAGGGCAAGAAAGTAAAAGTATATTTTTCTGTTTATCAGAATGATGTTGCTAACGATGTTATGTTTAAACAATTATATTTCACTAATACAACACCATTAAGTGTAACTAAATAAACTGTGTGGAATTAAAAGTAAACCGGCAATACTTTTTTAGCATTGCCGGTTTTATTATGTGTAAAAGGATTATAACTTAATCATAATAGCGGCGTTCGCTACCCCCCACTTCTTTATCATCATAAAACTGTGCAGCACTTTTGCGGCGGGAGTAAAGCATTTTTTTCAACTCCTTTTTCAATTGGTCTGACAAGGGTATATCTTCTTTTATTGCAGTCTCTGTAAACTCAGTAAAGTCATAACGGTTATACCCCTTTCTTCCCGGCTCCGCCGGGTAATAAATTAAAAGTGTCTGGTCTGTTGTATCATCAAACTCAATTTCGGCCGGGTTTTCAGGTGCTAGGCCAACTGTGGCCAGTTTCCATGTCATATCTTCTTTATCATCTTTGTATTTAAAGAAATAAATAAAGCCCTTCTTGTCTTTATAGTTCATCGGCAACCTGTCGGCAAATATTATACTATCCGGCTTATCGTATGATTTTGAGGTAAGCAATTTGCTGTATGCCAGGTCTGAATGGTTCTTGTATAAAGAAGGGAACTTATCCAGCTTCTTTCTTTTTTTTAAATCAGCATACAATTCGTAACGGTATTCATCCAGACCTGCAAAATATTTCAATAGTGTATCAGGATAAACCTTACCCTTATCCATCAGTAAAAAAAGTGTATTGTACTTTAACCGTTTGTCGTTTGATTTCAGCATTTGCTCTATCAGTGGCATTACAGAAGGGTTTTTATCTGCAAATGGCAGGAGCAATGTGGCATACAGGCTAAGGTCTGCATTGCCAGCATCTTTATCATCATTATTACTGTAATAGGGTTTTTCCTTTTTTTCTTTCTTACTTTCTTCAGCATCATCAATCAGTTTCTTTTTTTCTGCAATGGCCTGCTTCCTTAATTCCTGCTTTGCTTCAATTAAAAATTTACTGAAATACATTTCGTAAGAAGAAGGTGATACAAGGTTGCTGTCAACCATCCTGCCAAGTAAACCCATCATCCCGGTTTTATAATCCTGCAGGTTCAGCAGTGGGAGCAGGTCGGGCAGGATTGTTTTAGAAAGTTGTAATGAATCTGAAAGTTCATCTAAAAAATTATTGTTATCAGTACTGCTACCGGGCAACCTGATACGATACCCATAATCAGCAACCGCCCTGCTGTTAAGCCTTTCATCAATAACCGGCGGTTCGTTATTAACAATATCCCTGAACAAAGAATAAGCATAAGCGGTTTTTTGCTGCAGCAAATTTTCCAATATCACATATTGAAACTGTATGGTATCGCCTGCTGCATAATACATATCCCTGAGGTAGCTGGCAGATCCTTTTGTTTTAATATCGCCAAACCTTGCAAGCAATGCGCCTTTTGTTTTTAAATAGTTTTTTTCCTTCCAGCCAAGGCTGTTTACGGCACTTACTAATAAATTATAATCAGATGAGTCAAGGTCAATTGTTGCAATTTGTTTAAGTGCTTTCTTTCTTACTACTGTATCGGCAGATATAAAGTCATCAAAAAATAATTTTGATTTTCTGGAATAAGGATTAACCCCTTTAATGGTATCAGCAGGTTTAAATGTTTCGTAAAAGGTTTTTACAAATTCGCTGGGGGCAGAAAGGGTGTCGTATTGGGTGGTAAGCATATAAAATGCCCCTTCTTTTAAAAATACTTTTGCCCAAAGGGTGCGGCTGCTGCCGGTATCAGAAATTATTGTTTCCCTCACCTTCATCCCATCAGGCATTATTACTTTTCTCCGCATCCGTACTATCCAGCTTGTATCACCATCCAGGTTAACTGATTTGTCGCCTTCCAGCAAACTGCTGTCTTTTGTATAAAAATATTTTGGCCATTTATAAAAAGAAACAGCAATTTTTTCGCCAGTGGTATCATTGCTTATCAGTCTGGTTTTGTATTCAGCCCCTCCAAAAATGTCTGGGTCGTTATCATCATCATCACCGGGATCGTAAGGGTTATATTCCGGCATATCTAATTTTATCTTTTTACTTTCAGGATATACCGGGGTGGTTACAGTAAAGTGAAGGGAGGTATCTGTTTGCAATTTTGCCTTGCCGTACAGGTAAGGTTTTATTTCAAATGAGTTGATGAAATTATTCATAGCAGGTATTTCGCTTTTGCCATGCGCCACTACTGTGTAATAATGCGGCCCTTGTATTATAAATTTTGTAAGATAAATACCGCCGTCTTTATCCCTGTATTTTGCATCTAATGCCGGGTAGCCCTTAAAAGTTGTCTGCCTGCGGTACAGTTCTGTATCAATAAACCCGGATGACATAAAGCTTTCATGCAGCAGGCTTAAATCAAAAGTGTCTTCTTCCACAAAATTATAATTGTGTATATCACTTTTAATGATACGGTATTGCGTTCTGGTAGTTTTATCTAATGCATCATAGAGCCAGCTCCCATCATTACTTATATAAGGTGTATGCGGCAGGTCTGCGGCAAAGCCCCCTTGTGGAGGCGAATATTTCTTCCAGCCATTTGTTTCAGCTTTAAATTCCTTTAATTGTATGCTGCCGAAAAACTTATTGGCTTCCTCCGCCCCTTTTACATAATCGGAATTGCCACTCATTTTAAAAAACAAAACTTCAAACGGGGTTATAAAAATATTGTACCGCTGCAAATCGCCACGGCGGGTACGGTTGGTAATATCAAAACCTTTGTGGCCATTTTTAACAATAGGGGTTTTAGAAATTATTTTACCCGGTGTGTTTTCGTATAATAAGCTATCAACTGCTGCCAGCACTTTATCTTCGCTATGGTTCCACATCCAGGCATTGGTGTTTATTCGGGTTACCATATAATAACTCCCATTAGCCATATCGGCATATTGCCGCTGGTCGAGTGAGGCATCTTCACCTGCTTTAAAAAATTTACCCGGTATATCCACCTTATACATACCATCATCCGCAACAGCCGTTTTAAAAACAACAGGCACCCTTAATTTATCTACGATATCTTTTTGTTTACTGTTCCGCTCCCCCATTTTTACCGGGCGGAGTTTGTACCCCTTCTTCCGCAATATTTCTATTACACCCCTTTGCCCTGGCAAGTGTGCCGCACCGACACCTACAAATAAAGTGTTGCCTGATTTAATAATTGAATCTATTGACCTGGCCTGTATTTCATTTCTGCGGTATAAAAATTTTTCATCAAACGCATCGGATGTACTGTTGAATTTATTAATAGTGTCCAATAAATCGAGGTTGCCGGTGCGGTAGGCTTCCTGCAATTTATCCATTGAGTAGGCTTCTGCATCACCGCTATATCCCCTTCTCTTTTTATTTTTTTCTTTTGCCGCATCCTGGTAAGCTTCCGCCATCAGCCGCATACTTTCGCCATAGTCTTCCACACCTGCCACTTTTTTACCCCATTTTTTTCCGCATTGAAAAATATACATATCAAGGTAAGTGTCTTCTTCAAAATCTGCCGACTGGTTTCCATACGTACGGTATAGCAAGCTGTTAATAGCAGAGGGGTTGCTGAATAATGCCCTTTCTATTTTGGTGTAGTAGTTATAAAATTTTAATGTGTTGATGGTAAAATAATCAGATGGGTAACCTGTTGAAATACCATAGCCCCCTGCAAAGCCGCTATTGCCTGTTTCATATTTATCCATATCATCCTGCCAGGTTTCGGGGTTTGTTTCCAATGCCACTACCTGTGCATTTTTTACAGCTATGTAAAAAGAATCGGGCAGGTTAAAGGCCAGTTTGTTGCTTACATGCATAGTTCCTATCAGGTACGATGGTTTTTTAAGGCCGTTGCCCGATATCTCCCATAAAAGACTGGGGTATTTTTTTTCTTTTATATCAAGCTGGCCTTTCACCATTAAAAAAGAAAAAACAAGGAGAGTTACAGCAATAAAGTGCTTCATAAATTAGCGGTGTGGGGTGAGATTAAGTTATAAACAAAAGTAAGATGCCGGTCAGCAATAAAAGCATAAAATTAATTTGGCTTACAAGTGGTTAGGCTCAAAAAGTGTTGTGCAAAGATTAGAAAGGTACCCGTAGGATTTTGCCCTTAAAACTGCTACCTTTGCCCACTTTTAAAGCAGTCGCTTAGACCAAACCCGGCGCCGTAAGGCCGGAGTTGGATTATCCCGGCAACCCTGCCCGGTTTGTGTCATGAGGCTACCATTTAATTAAACACAATAACTCATGAAGCTTTCACAATTCCGTTTTGACCTCCCATTAAACCTTATTGCACAAAACCCAACCAAGAGAAGAGAAGATGCCCGCATGATGGTGGTACACCGCCACACAGGTGTAATTGAAAACAAACACTTTCGGGACATACTTGATTATTTTGATGATAAGGATGCCTTTGTGGTAAACAACACAAAAGTATTTCCGGCAAGGATGTATGGCCGCAAAGAAAAAACCGGGGCAAAAATTGAGGTATTCCTTCTCCGTGAATTAAATAAACCCAACCGCCTTTGGGATGTAATAGTTGATCCCGCAAGAAAAATAAGGGTGGGCAACAAACTTTATTTCGGCGACCAGGAAGAGTTGGTAGCAGAAGTAATTGATAACACCACCAGCCGTGGCCGTACTATCCGTTTTTTATGGGAAGACAGTGAAGAATCTTTTCGTGGTATGCTGGAAAAATTAGGTGAAACACCGTTGCCAAAATATATTAAACGCAAACCAGACGAAGAAGATAAAGAAAGATACCAAACCGTATATGCCAAGCATGAAGGGGCGGTGGCTGCACCAACAGCCGGTTTACACTTTAGTAAAGAACTTATAAAACGCCTTGAAATAAAAGGTATCCGCTTTGCGGAAGTAACATTGCATACAGGGCTAGGCACCTTCCGCCCAATAGAAGTGGAAGACCTGAGCAAACATAAAATGGATGCCGAATACTACAACATAGATGAAACAGCTTGTAAAATTGTAAACCGGGCAAAAGAATACGGTCACCGCATTTGTTCTGTTGGCACTACTACCATGAGGGCTATGGAGTCATCTTTTACAGCACAAAAATTATTAAAACCATCCGAAGGCTGGACGAACACTTTTATCCACCCGCCGTATGAATTTAATATTGCAGATTCATTGGTAACAAATTTTCACCTGCCAAAAACAAGCCTGCTTATTATGACCTGCGCCTTTGCCGGCTACGACCTGGCAATGGAGGCTTACAAAAAAGCTATTAAAGACAAATACAGGTTCTTTAGTTATGGTGATGCGTTGCTGGTTATTTAAGTGTTGACTTAAAAAATATAAATGAGAAGCCCTGCAAGAGATTGCGGGGCTTTTTGCTTCAACTCCCTCTCTATAAAACCACCCACCTCCCCCGCCATGTCATAAATTATCATATTCCCTTTTCTGGTGCGGTTTTTGAACCCATACAACTTAGAGCAACGAATTGACGTTTTAAATTGTCTTAAAATCATGAAAGCAAAGATTACTGGTTTAGTATTGGCAATTATGCTGTTAACACAGCTATCCTGCACCAAAGACGACGCAACCGAAAATTGCCCGCAACTGAAAGCTGCTATGGTGGCAGATGATACAGCAACTGTAAACCTGCTGGTAACAGATTATATTAATAACCTTTCCTCAAAATTTTATACAGAAAAAAACCTTAATGACCTGGCAGCAGCCATTGCTTCGCAATGTACTATTACTGCAAGGGTGCTTTGCTTCGATTGTATCCAGACACTGCCCGGCCAGACTGAAATAGAAGTTACCTTCAGTAACAATGGCTCAACTGTAAGAAAGATATTTGATATATCATACAGGCTGCAAACAAACATTATTGTTTTCGGCAGTATGCATGATTAGTTAGTGCTACAAAAACCCTGCTTACTTAAACTTCAGATTCATTGAAACAATGTTTGAGCTAAGCCCATTGCTTCTTGAGTAATGCCCGTAACGCAGCTCCAGCATATTTAATTTTTGAATCCCAAACACCCCTTTCTCAGGACTTATACGGAAACCTGCCCCATAAAAGCTACTGTTAAAGGCCGATAGATCGTAGTTGCTGGTGTAATATTGGTCTGCTGCGGTATGCAGTTTATATCCTTTAAAATAATCAACCGCTGTTTGGGTATAATATCGGTAGAATGGTGCAATAGATAGAAACGGGGTTACTTTAACTGGTGTTTCTAATTCAATGGTATGCCCGCCAAGCCCCCAATTATCTTTATAATATCTGTAAAACCCTTTCAGTACCACTTTGTCACCTGCAAAATAACTTGCCCGGAAACCTAACGGGATTTTGGTGCGGCTATCGGGCAGGTTTTCTATGTGTACAGAATTATCCTGGTAATAAACCCTGTAAAAAGGCAGGCCCAAATATCCCTGCTGATGAATAACATCGGCAATAAACATTATTTGCAACCGCTCATTCATTATCTGCGAATAGGAAAATGAACCACTGAAAGAGTTTCTTGCTTTGTAAGGAAAATCTTCTCCATCATCATCATTGCCACCACCGCCCGGCCTTAGTTCCGCCGGGATGATATAACCCACTTTGTCTATATAAGCCTGGAGTTTTGCAGAAAACTCACCCATCCTGTTTTTTGTTTTTTGGGCATAGGTAATATTTGCACCAATAGAAAAATAATCAAACTCTGATGAAGCAGAGATACCACCACCAATTGTACTTCCTTTTTGTTCATTCTCCCTTGTCCATGTAATGGAAGGAAAAAGCCTTGTGTCTGCTGCTGATGCAGAAGAAATAGTTTGCGGGTTTACTTTATCTGATGAGGCAGATGTGTAATGATCCATCCCCATTTCAAAATCAAAAGTGTTTCTTCCGGTCTTTCTTATCCCACTTAATAAATTTTACATCAATGGTATTTGAAATATCGGTAAGGTGCTGCGAGCCGGTGCCGCCAGTAACGGCGGCATTGTTACCCTCCTGTTTATAATAGCTTGAAACCAGATTGGCTTCTTCGAATGTAAGCTTACGGTTTTTATAGCCCGTTGTATCTTTTGATGAACCATCCTGCGCAAACGAAGCAAAGAGGGTAAGAAATATTCCCGCTACTGACAAACAAATTCTTTTCATGGTTATTTTTTAAAAGGGCCAACAACATTTCTAAGAATGTCAACACTAAATAATTGAATAGGTTAATTACATCCGCAACCACCGCCGGTTTTACCACCGTTGGCACCAGATGCCCCTTCCCGGTACGATTGAAAACTGCTTTCTGTTTTCTGGATCTTGCGGTTACCTAATGTCATTTCGCTGTCGTTCAGTTTGTTTTTCTGGTATTCTTTTACTGTAGTGCAGGATGCTACTGTAACAGAAGCAATCAATGTGGCCGAGACAATTTTTTTTGCTTTGTTCATCATTACTGAAGGTTTATGTTTTCTGATGTGTGTACTTTATCGTTGTCATCAACTATTATGCAACTTAACCCTTTTACCTGGTTAATCATATCAAGCCCCACTTTTATTCCCATTACCATTACTGGTGTTGCCATGGCGTCTGCAATTTCTGCATTGGGACTTATAATGGTTACACTTTTTATTCCATGAACAGGCAAGCCAGTTTTGGGATCAATAGTATGAGAATATTTTTTTCCATTAACCATTATATATTTTTCATAATTGCCCGATGTGGCAATGGCAGCATCAGTAATACTTAAATACGAGAATGGATGATGTGCTGCATTAGGGTCGGCAATACCAATCGTCCACTCCTTTCCATTAGGCTGTTTGCCCCATACCGTTAAATCGCCTGCTGCATTTACAATTCCGCTGGTTACCCCTTTCTGCTGCAATATCATTTTTGCTCTTTCGGCAGCATAGCCTTTTCCAATTCCGCCAAAGCCAATCCGCATACCTTTTTCTTTCAAAAACACTGTACATTTTTTTTCATCCAGCACTACATTACGGTAGTTAATCAACCTTACCATTTTTAATGCTGTTGCTGCATCTGGCAATGCCGTCATGGTTTTATCAAAATTCCATAATTTCTTTTCTGCCGAGCCATACGTAATATCAAATGCGCCTTGTGTAACTTCCGAAATCCTTTTCGACCGCTGTATTAAATCAAGTACCTCCCTGTCAACTTTTACTGGTTTTAAACCTGCATTGTTGTTTATTAAATTTGTCTGGCTGCTTTCTTTGTAAGTGGTGAGTAATGCTTCTATCCGTTGTATTTCCTCAACAGCTATGTCTATTTTTTTATTTACCAGAAATTCATCATCCCCCACCACAGTAATTTCAAACATATTGCCCATTAATTTGAGCAACCGTTTAAAAGCCTTTGTTGTATTTATTACTTCTTCACTTGCGGGCATTCGCCAGTTCTTTTATTAATGCAGTAAATTGTTCTGGGCTTATTTTTGGGTAGCTGTCCCATGACTTAAGCACTTTTCCATTCTCATCTAAAATTAATGTAAGCGGAAAAGTGCCTTTCTTATTGTATCTCTCTGCCAGTTTTTCATTTCTCTTTGAGAGGTCTTTAGGTTGTTTGTTTTTCTTTAGCCGGGGAAAATCTGCATTCACCAATACAAGGTTGCTATCAGCATAGTTTATAAAAGCAGGGTTTTCAAAAATCTCTTTTTGCATTTTAATACATGGCAGGCACCAATCGGAGCCGGAAGAATTTCAGCAAAATTAATTTGTGTTCCTGCTTTGCTTTTTGGGTTGCTTTGTCAAAATCGGTTTCCCATATAAAATTTGTTGAAAGTAAAGTGACAATTGCCAGGAAGGAGAAAAACTTCATTAAGTTATATTTAATTTCAAATCTAACGAAGTTTAATAATCTTTAGTATGACAAAAATCACATTAACATTCTCTTACCGGAATAAAGGTATTGTACACGGTTATTATTTACTAAAAAGCCCTTTTTCATCCCGGCCAAGGGTTAAGTAATTTTTTTTGCCAATAGTGAGGTAATAAAAAATATATCCGAGTGAAGGAACAGTTGTAAGTAATAAAACTATATTAAACCAGAAAGGCCTTCCATCTTTCGATAAAGTGAGTATGAAATTACAGGCCAATACAAATACAAGGGGAATAACAAAATGCAAATAATACTTCATCCCACTTTTTACATTCAGGTATTCTGTTTCGCCGGGAGAAAGGTTAAGCTCAAACTCACGGCTGCTGCACCAGTCAACTTTGCAAAATACTTTATGGCTGCCCGGCTCCACTTTAAATTCTTCTGAAGAGCCGTTCTTTACAGTACCAACCTGCTGCCCGTCAATCATAACCTTAAAAGCCCTCGCTTTATTCATCCATTCAGAAGAACGGTTGATAATGATTCTTGCCTGCTGTTCCATATTTTTCGGTTATTATAAAACAAAAATTACTCCAGCCCAAACATACCCCTGTTCAACTGCTGCAATATCTGAATTTTATATTCTGCCGGAACCAACAACGAAATATTATGAGGGCTGCCGCCATAGCTTACCATCCGCACCGGTATATTCATAATAGACCCGAAGAGTTTCTTTACCATATCTTCTGTTCTTGCAATTTCGTTACCTACTACAGAAATAATGGTTTGGTTATTATCTATCTCAACCGAGCCAAATGGTTCCAGTTCTTTTAAAATATCTTTAAGGTTAATATCCGTATCAATAGTAAGTGATACTGCAACTTCAGAAGTGGTAACCATATCAACAGGTGTGCGGTATTTTTCAAACACCTCAAATATTTTTCTTAAAAAACCATAGGCCAGTAACATACGGCTGCTCTTAATACGTATGGCGATGATGTTGTCTTTTGCCGCTACCGCTTTTACCCCCACACTGCCTGCCTGTTCTGCAATCAATGTTCCTTTTGCATTTGGCTGCATGGTGTTCAGCAATTTTACCGGCACATTATACATTTGTGCAGGCCATATAGAGGCAGGGTGTAAAATTTTTGCACCGAAGTAAGCTAACTCGGCTGCTTCATCAAAACTAAGTTGCTCTACAGGTACAGTTTTCTTTACAACCCTTGGGTCGTTGTTGTGCATCCCATCAATGTCTGTCCATATTTCACAAACAGATGCCTGGATAGCAGCGGCGATTAACGAAGCTGAATAATCACTGCCACCCCTTTTTAAATTATCCACTTCGCCCCTTGCATTGCGGCAGATATAACCTTGTGTTACAAATATTTTTTTGTCTTTATGCTGATTAAGTATTTGTGTGAGCTTTACTTTTATACTGCCTACCTGTGGTTCATCATAGGCATCAATGCTCATAAACTCCAATGCAGGTAATAACAGGTGATTAATGCCCTGTTCTTCTAAATAAATGCAAAAAAGTTTTGTACTCATCAGCTCACCCTGCGCCAGTATGTCTTTACTTAATGCTTCGCTGAAAGATATTTTGAGTATGATGTTTAGAAATTCAAAATGCTCTGCAATAATAGCTTTGGCCTTTGCCTGTGTTTCCGGTTTCTTTACTAATTCTGTAATGAACGATTGGTAGTGTGCATCTAATTTATCAATGCATTGCTTGGCAGTATTACGGTCGCCCTTGGCAATGTTATCACCAATTCCCACTAAGGCATTGGTAGTGCCTGATAAAGCAGACAGTACAACAATAACCGGTTCTGTTTCTTTAGTGACCATTGCAGCAATGTGCTGCATACGTTCCGGACGGCCTACACTGGTGCCGCCAAATTTCATAATCTTCATTTGTTCCCCCCTCCCGAGATTTTTTAGGAATTAATAATGAGCAAGCAAGATTACAAAGATATGGTTTAGGAAAATATAATACCTATCCCTATATATATAAACATAATTACTATCAGTAACAGTTTTTTTTTGAGTAAATGGGGAAAACTAATTATGGCAGCTTATAAAAAAATAAATACTTAAATCCAAGGTTATCCCTCGCAATTTTAGGCAGGCCTGTTGAGCCATATTCGTAAGTAAGTAATTGTAATACTGTACCTATTCTATTTGTCTCTTTCGTTTCATTATTCTGGCTTTTATTTGCAAGTGGCGCAATGCCAATATTACCTGGGTTATGCTGAAAAAAAGGTGCTGGGTAAGGGATCGATAATGAACGGAATGGATTAGCCTTATTATCATAGGTAATGTCCATCCATTCCACCGCCCATGTACCCCCGGACAGCCATAAAGAATCAATTTCCTTTACAAGATTACCATTCTGAAAAGCAAGGTTTACATAACTGGTATCAATGATTTGTCCTCCAGATCCGTCACTTGTTCTGTGATACACCTTATATCGGTTATTTGCAAGTTTATTAAATACTGCTGTAACATAATAACTATCAGTAAAAAATGAATCCCTTGTTACAATCCCATCTGCATAAGATAGATAAGATGTATCATATTCAATTAAGCCAGTACCCAGATTACTGTACTTTACAAACAATTTAGCCGGCACAGTGTCTGTTCCTGCATATTGATACCTTATTTCTTCATCTGCATCAATTCTACCAGAGCCGCTTACTCCAACATTATAATATACACTATGGAATAATGACAATCGGCCAGAGCCATCATAAATGAAATCAGTGATTTGCGAAGTATCAAGTCCCGCCCCAAATGTTGTAGTATCTAAAATTACAATCCGGGAAATAATACTATCCGCTTCTATCCTTCCGGCATTGGGATCTTGTATTTCTTTTTGGCAAGAAGTAAAGAAAACAAGAGATAAGAAAAATAGGCAACTCCCTGCTAAAAATATTTTCATAAATACAGTTGAAGGCATGCAAGTTATTAAAAATGGTTGACTATAAGTACACTTCAAAACTTTCCCCAGTTTTTCTCAAATCTTCCACCACCACATCCAGCAGCGGTATCCCCTTCTCCATCCTTTCCATTTCATACTCCCTTTCCGGGTCACCGGGTACCAATACTTTTTCTTCGCCGGGAATTGTTTTGCAATTGCGAAAGCCCTGTATCCAATGATCCATACTTTTTTTAAATTCATCCGCAGGGCGGAAGGCATCAATCCTCATAGCACCTAAAAAATGCCCGATGCCCTTACCCGGTTGTTGCACAGGCATTGGTACATATGCAGGAAACGGTGGCACCCACGGCGCATAGTTGGCACCACTTAACAGTGCAGAAAAAATATCTACGACTGCACCGAGTGCATACCCTTTATGGCTGCCATGTTCCCTGTCACCACCCAATGGTAATAATGCTCCACCTTTCTTTAAAATGTTTGCATCGTTGCTTGCATTACCTTCTGCATCCTGCACCCAGCCTGCAGGTGTATCTGCATTTTTCCGTTGAAGTATTTCTAATTTACCATTGGCAGCAGTAGTTGTTGCAAGGTCTGCAACAAAAGGCGGTTCATTGCCAGCAGGTGCGGCCACACAAATAGGGTTTGTGCCAAGCATTTTATCAATAGAAAAAGTAGGTGCTACTAACGGACTTGCATTCGTCATGGCAATGCCCATCATATCAAATTGCAAAGCCATCATGGCATGATAGGCCGCAATACCAAAATGGTTACTATTTTGCACACTTACCCAACCGGTGCCCACCTGTTTTGCTTTTTCAATTGCCACCTGCATGGCAAAGGGGGCAATCACCAATCCCAATCCTCTGTCACCATTAATCACTGCTGTTGATGGTGTTTCATGTATAATCTTTATATGGGGAGTGGCATTAATTCGTTGAGCTTCCCATAGCCGTACATAACCACTAAGCCTTGCCACACCGTGGGAGTCTATTCCCCGCAGGTCGGCGGATAACAAGGTTTTGGTTGCTGTATTGGCATGTGCCTCACTGCATCCTATCTTTATAAATACTGATTTGGTAAAAGCAAATAATTGCTGGTAGGGGAATATTTGTTCTGCCATTGGGCAAAGATAATTGCAAATAGCCTTGCTGCGGGCTTCAATAAAACTTCTCTAATAGTTCTAGTGCAAATTTCTGGTACCATTTCATCAACTGCCCATCTATGTAATTTCTGTTCTGATACATTCCGGGCATATTATTGTCATAAACTTCATATTCCATAGTAATAACACCCCTGAAGTGCAGCTTCTTTAACCGGCGGATAACAGCTGGCAAATCGCAGATGCCTTTTCCAAACAAAGTATCAGCAGCATTTATATTGTTAAACCGCTGCACATCTTTAAAGTGCATTCCCCATAATTTGTTCTTTACTTTTTTTAATCCTTCCTGAATATTTACTCCGCTTCTTGCCCAATGACCAATGTCGGGCCAGGCACCAATAAATTTGCGGCCTTTTATAGCAGTCATCATTGAGTCTGGATTCCAATAATGGCTTTCTGGTTTTGGATGGCAATGCAAGGCTACCCTTACCTTATATTTTTTGGCAAGGCGGTTAAACTCATCCAGGTCTTTCCACTCGGGTTCGGCTGTAATGTAAGAAAACCCATATAGCTGGCAAATTCAAAAAACTTTTCAAGATTATTTTCATTGTAAAAGTATTTATCAATTACTCCCATTGCCACGGCTTTTATTCCTTTTTGTGCAAGGAGTGCCTTCAATCTGTTTCTTTCATCAGTAGAAAGAGTGTAGCTGAAAGGGCCGTTGTATCCTTTACCAACCTGTTGGCCGGGAAATACTTCCAGATATTTGACATGAAGGCTATCGGCTTTATCAATTGTTTCTAACAAACTGTATTTATGAAACGTCCATGTTTGAATGGAAACATCCCAGTGCTTTTGGGCAGTTAGGTTGCAGGTTATAGATAATACGCAGAAAGTAAAGAGTAGTTTTTTCATAAATTAAAATTCACTGTATTTAAAACCCATTTTCCCATTAATATCCATAGGCAGGTTCTTGCTGCCAAAAAGAAGGATACAATTATTAAGAAGTATTGCAAGTTCCCTCCTTGATATTGCCCTATTAATGTCAAAATCTTTTAACCCCCAGTTTATCCAACTATTTTTTAAATCCTCCGGTTTCTGAATACTCCTGAAAAATTCTGTTTTTACAAAAGGTTTTAAACGCTTAAGCAAAGCAAAACAGTTATAAACACTTACTTCATTGAGAGGCCTTGATAAACGATGGTAGCTTTTGAAATATCTGCCGAACTTCAGCATCCCAATAGAAAACTCAGAGCCGCTGGCCAAACTATCCGGATAAAAAAACATTTTATTACTCCATCCTTCCGATTTACCGACACCCTTTAATATTCCAGTTACTCCCACTTTCTGTATCGCTTCCCAATGCGGGTCATCTGGTTTTACATCCACAAAAGGCATTAAATAACATTTCTCTTTCAGCAACTCAGACTGTACAGAACGAACACTAACGTTTCTTGGTTTCTTCTTCTCTTTTACACTCAACGCTGCTAACATTCCTGCGGCTTGCCCGGTTAATAAAACTACAGGCTGTAATCTTGTAGTTCCGTTTACAATGTTGGTGACAGAAATTCCTTTTTCACAAACAATCAATCCGTCAATTGTAGAGGGTATCAATACACCTAACGGAATATTATAAGAAGGTATTGGCGGAAATTCTATCTCCGGTACATTGCCGGGATATTGTGCATGATGATGGTCAACCGGGTAATCTCCAACTGAGATTCCTGTTCTGTACAATGTAAAATCGTAAGGGTTTTTAATATGGTTGATATTCATTCGCACCAATCCTTTTACTCTCCTTCCTTCACGGTTATATGGAATCAAGGCAAGGCCGCTATCTAATTCATCATCTGCCAGTCCGATATTTTTCATTCCCAACTCTGTCTGCATAAAATAGATGAAGCCCAGTGTATAGTTCTTTGCCTCTTCATACCTCTGTCTTCTTACCTCCGGTTGCTTTTCTACCACATTTAAATAATAATCATTGCCATGTGCCGGCCAGTTAAGCATATATTTTCCATTGGGCAGTTTGCCATAGTTCAACACCTTTTTTATATCATAGATATATGGTTTCCCATTACAAGGCGCATCGGATGTACTGCAAAAATATTTTGTGGAATCATATTCAGCCGGCCTTGGTATTGTTTTATCTGTTCCGGCACCATAATCCTTTAAAACGGCTGCCCATGTTAAATCTTGTATGATAATATTTTTTTGCCTTGCCTCTGTTTCACCACTAATAGCCGGGTCATCCATACCCAAATCATACGCTGCACCTGCCACTGCAAAAACATCGCCCAATTCAGTTGCATCAATTACCACTTTTGCTTTTACTTTTAGAATACTGCCATCCACTAAGTGCCGAAAAAAAGCCCCGGTAATCTTACCGTTTTCTTTTAACAACTGGCTAAACTGATAAACATATAAAACTTGTAAACTTTTTTCTTTATCTGCCCATGCTTTAAATATACTATCACCAACATACGGTTCAAAACAAGTAGCACTCACCCATCCGCTGTTGAGTTTATTTCTGCCATAATGTTTGTATAAACCTTGTCTGAATTCTTCCCAGATACCACTTGACAAACCATCACTACCATCGGTACAACTAACGCCGGCAGCAGTTAGCATACCACCGAGCATGGTTGTTGGCTCTACTAAAATAGTTTTTACCCCCATTCTTGCAGATTGAATGGCAGCTGCAGTACCGCCAACCCCACCGCCAATAACCAACACATCAGCTTCTGTTTTCTTTTCCACCTTCTGTGAAAAAGAAAACAGAGAAATATTCAGCACTAAGATGAAAAGTAAAATTTTCATTATTCAATTTACATATTTATGCAATAAAAAAATCCCGGCAATTGCTGCCGGGACTGTGTTGTAGTTTTTGGTTGCGACCTTAAAACGGCAAATCATCCACCGGCTCTGAAATATCAGCTGGTGTTGATACATTGTTGTTGCCAGACATGGCAGAAGAAGCATTAGCTGGTTGCTGATAAGAACCACCAACAGAATTGTCTTTGCGGCCACCCAGCAATTGAATGTCTCTTACCCGAAGTGACAAGGAAGAACCCGGGGTTCCGTCGTTACGTTGAAAAGACCTTGCTTCCGGCTGTCCTTCTGCAAATACCAACTGCCCCTTCATAAGATAAGGTGCAATGGCGGTTCGGTCTGTCCAATAGGCGCAATCAACCCAGGTTGTTTTTTCTTGTTGTAGCCCCTGGCTGTCTTTGTACTTCTCGGTGTGTGCTACTGTAAAGTTGATTACATTTTTACCATTTACTGTGTTTACTACACAGTCTTTACCGAGGTTGCCGATAACTTGCATTTTAATCATAGTGCTCAATTTTAGTGTTACGTAATTAATTTAAGGAAGCGAAAGTAAGAATATTTAATTACTTAAAAAGAACTTATTCTCCACTTCGGGCCGAGGCAGCATCAATTATCCTTCCAAAGAATATAGCATTCATAAACAGTTTGCTGCCGCCCAGCCAAAAGCCCCGCAGGTTCGGATTATCTGCAATATTTATTATCCGGCCATTACCAATAGTATTTACAATAACCGCAGCAGAATTTTTCACCGCATCCACATTTTCCCTACTTACCCATCCGCTTTGCAACGGTTTGCTGCCATAATAAAAAGGAGCAGCATAAGGGTTTTTGCCTTTTTCCATAAATACCTTGTTGGCTTTAAACAGGCTTACTGTTTTTGTATTGTAACCATAAGCCAGTGGATGCGTTAAATCAACATCTGCACCGAAAATAGCACCACTCATTTGCTGTGCGCCGTCTATCTGTTCCCTTTCTGTATATGCAATGCGCTGTGTACTATCTGTTGGTGATTTTACTTTTTTAAGTTTCACTTCATTAATTCCATTTTGCGAAGCCCAGCTAACAGCTTCTTCTGTTAGTATAAGTGTGCCGCCACTCTGCACCCATGCTTTTAATTTTTCTTTATTTAAGTCAGGATAAGTACCGCTTACCATAATAATGGTGTTGTACTTATTCAATTCAACCCGGTTAAAAACAGAAATTTCTAAATGAGCGGAAGTTATATTCATCCGCTGGTCTAGCAAATGCCACACTTCCCCTGCATCCAATGCATTTACACCTGTGCCTGTTATCATAGCGATAGATGGTTTGGTAGTGGGCATAAATTTACTGCTGCCCAGATCGCTGCCGCTGATAACATTGCCTGATTGCATTGCATAAATTTTCAACCGGTATTTTTCTGCCGTTGCATTTACTTTCACAGCAATTACTTCTTCATTGTCTTTCTGCATACTAACGGGGATGAGAATTGTTCCGTAGTCAAATTTTTTATTGCTGCTACCCACTATCGTTTCAAAATTATTAGTGGCCACTTTTGTTAGCAACCCTGCATTCATCAACTCATTTAATGCAGCGGGGGCATACAATTCATCCCACTCCATTAAGTAAGCATAAGAAGGTTTTTTGCCTATTACTTCGCCTTTGGGAAAGTTTAATGATTCTGCTTTTTTACCAAAAACACCCGGTGTAATATTAGTGATGCTTTTGTACGGCATATTATAAGCCAGTGGTAAATTCCACGCAGTAATATCATAAAACAAACTGTCTTTATAAACAGGCACATTTTCAAAGATGGCTTTTATTAAACTGTGTTGTGGCTGGGTTAGCGCAACTAAAAAAGCTTTTCCTTTTTCAAAATCCCCATCATTCCAACTATCAGGCAATTCTGTAATTTCTATTTGATGCCGCTTCAACATAGTTGCCAGCTCAAATGTTTTGGCAACATCATTTTTATCTCCAAATACATAACCAGCTGTTGGGTTTAATGAAGAAGATACTTTCCTTTTTGTAAAACTCCCTCTGCCATTCTAAAAATTCGTTTCGCAAATCCTTCGCCCCATATAATGTAGAAAGGGTTGTTACAAATTGATTTCTGATAGTGAAAGGAAAACTTAATAACCCATTTGCTGTTTGTTGCAAATGCCCCCTTGAACTGGCCTGCTCAAACAAAATACCAATAGCCCCATTTATATCAGGATAGGTGGAGCCTTTGCCATAATAAAAATCATCATAGTTTTCTTTGGTAAAATATAAAGAACCAATGCTGTCTAAATATTTTGCATGCAACTTTCCCAGCTTTGCTGTTAGTTCCTGATTTTTTGCAGGTGTTAATGGATTAACCCTTGATGGTACACCTGGCTGAAAAAAGAAAGTGGCATTGCTTCCCTGCTCATGATGGTCGGTTAAAATATTGGGTTTCCATTGATGAAACCATTTTAACCGGTTCTGGCTTTCGGGATGCACTGCTGGCAACCAATCCCTGTTCAAATCAAACCAATAATGATTAAACCTTCCACTTGGCCACACTTCATTAAACTCCCTTGAGTTAGGGTCGCTTACTAAATTTTTACTTTTGTTTTGGTTGGCCCAGGTAGAAAATCGTTGCAGCCCATCGGGATTAAAAGAAGGGTCAAACAATATCACTACATTCTCTAATAAATCATCTATTTGTTTTCCCTGTGCTGCTGCTAAATAATATGCACTCAGTAAACTTGCATTGGCACCGCTTGGTTCATTACCATGTATAGAATGGCCAATCCATACCACAATGGGCATGTTCTCTATGTTTACAGCCGAAGATTTTGATGGGTTGCTTAGCAATAAATGCTGCTGCCTTATTTCTTCTAACCGCTTATGGTTATCAGGTGATGTAATAATTAATAATACCTGCGGACGATTTTCGTACGTAAACCCCATTGTTTCCAGCTTCACCCTTTCTGGAGCCTCCGCTGCAATAGCTTTCATATAATTAACGAGGCGGTCATGTGTTACATGCCACTCACCCACTTCATGATAAATAATATTTTTTGGTTTGGGAATGGATGGGTTGTAAGAAACATTATCAGGCAGGTAATATTTCAACTCTTGCGCAACAAGGATATTGGTAGCTAACAGCAGAGAATAAACAAGCAGCAGTTTCTTCATAACAGTATTTTTTGGAAAGGGGAAATTACAGAATTGGGGGCAGAAAGCTATCAGCACATTAAAAAGGAAGCATCGGAAGCTGAATAATTATTTGCTTTTTTACCAACCCATTTTTAAGGGAGCGGTAGCTAATTCTTTTGCCCGAGCCGGGCAACCTGTATGATAATAGCCCCTGGTGAACAATTGTTTTAATTTTTAAAGGGGGGTCGTTACCCGCAAAAAGCCAGGCATTTCTTACATCTTCCAGCCCAATATTCAAATCGGAGTGAAAATATTTGATGGTTATTAAAAAATTCATTTTGAAAAAGTGATGGCATAAAAATAGGTTGATTCTCAATAGGAATTAATGCCCGGAGTGTCGTATATTTATGAGTTAGTGGCTATACTACCAGACCTTCAATTTCAGCCTTTACATCTTCCCAATAATTAATTTCATCGGGAAACATTATATCATCATCTTCTGATAATTTCTTATAAATATTAAATATTTCATCTACTACAATAGTAGCAGCCTTTTTGCTTGTGATAAAATCTGTTCAGGATATTCGTGGTTGGTAAGCATTGAACTACCTACATACCCGTGAACATAATCTTTGAACTTATTTACAAGTTCCTGTGCTTTTTCTTTTGGTATCATAATGAATAATTTAATTGCTTCCCACAATGCTTGCATTGATAAGAAACAGAAGGTTGATTAATGCCAGTTGCAGTCAATGTTACTTTTATGTATTCGTGTTTTTCACACACTTTTTGCATAAACATTTTCTGGTGCTGTTTTATTTTTTCGTTTAACTCTATGTTGCTCATTGCTCTTATTTTGACAGTTACTAATTAATCACCCGTACAGCTACCAACAATGGGTTTTGTGCTATTGCGGCTTGACGTTATTAATTTCAACATTTGTTTTTCAATTGGGCTGCATCTGTGGTTTGAACTGCGGTAATTCTATTTCCGCAACAGACACAAAGCCCTGTTCGTTCTATGCTATACTACTGAAGCTCCCTAAAAGTTAAATAAAATGGATTTAAAACTCGAAAAACAAAAACGAATAAAATTCCTCTTTGAGGTTTATAAAGAAGCGAAAAAGCAATCGCCGGTTTCACCAGATAGTATTTATTTTGGACTTTCGAAAACTCGGCGATACAATATGAAGTCGCAACAATTTGTAGACTCTGAAGAAGAAAGATATGGCTATATTATTGGAGAGAAACTTGGTTTAGCACAAGAAGAAGTTGATGCAATAGTAATGTATTATTGCTCTAGAGAAGTCCGATATATGACATCTTTCATAGGCATGGGAGAATTTGCAATCACTCAAAGAGGAATTATGTATTTGGAAAGCTTGGATGAGGAACCGCAAATTCCTATCCAAATCAATAATCATACAATTCAGGTTGGCGACGTTTCATCTCCAATACAAATTCAACAAAACTCAAACAGTTCAACCCAAACCCAAGAAATCAAAATTTCTCATACCGATTTCAATGAATTTACAAATTTGCTGCGACAGGATATACTCAATTTAAGCGATAACCAAAAAGAGGAATTTAATACCGAAATTGAATATGCTAAAAAGCAACTTGATAAAGGGAAATCAATCTCACCACAATTAAAAAATGTAGGCGGACTAATTAAGGATGTTGGCATAAATGTCTTTGCTAATTTACTTGCATCGCCTATCTATGAGACACTCAAGCCGTTTTTGGGCTTATAACAGTACAGCACACAACATTGGGTTTGCTGCAAGGCTGGCTGGACATTGGAGCAATGGTCACTTTATCGCTATTGTGCATTTGGGCTGGACGTTCTATCTTGGGCTTTTGTTGGTTAACTTGTACTTTTATATCTTTATTCAGCAGCGGTTCCGGGCGGACGAGCAATGAATTCCAGCTGCAGCAAGCCCTGCCCGTTATGCGTCACCCTATTTGAGCAGTTCGTTCATTATTGAGTCTTGACACTGGAAACCTCTTAGCAGACCGCACATATTAGCACATTTGACAGGCATATAGCCCTCCCTTAGTACTTCAATTACTCTTAATTTGCTATTTTAGGCACCCATCATCTTAAACAGAGTAATAAAAAACTTAAATTTGACCGATAAACAGGCATAAAATCAATGGCAGCATTCAAAACAGACGAGAGTTTTTTAGAAAAAATATCATTACAGGTGCTATTGGAACTCAACAAGTGTTCCATAAACTTGTAACATTAGGACATAAGCCAATTGAACTTGAAAGAGGTTCAATGAATTACAAAATCTGGAAAAAGATAAAAATCAAAAGAATTAGAGTGCCAGATATTATTTGTGTTGACAATGGAATAAGAATTGAATCTAGAGCCAAGTCAAAGCTTGAGATAACAATGTCTCACTCTCTCAATGACCCAACAAGAGGCTGGGATGCAGATTTAAAAAATGAAGATTATGTTGCCTTAATTGCATGCAAAAAAGGTGATTTATCTCCTGTAGATTGGATTCCCAATAGCCCTATCCAATTTGTATCTGTTAAAGAATTAAGAGATTCATTTCAAAGAAAGGAAGTTATCACTGAAAAAGCTAAAGGTGTGCAAGAAGGCTCTGAAGTAAGAGTTACTTGGCTTTCCTGTATTGCTGGAAAAGAAATGACTGTCACAGAAGTAACTAAAGATAAGATGAGGCAAAACCCAAAATCGGAAAAAAAAGCACATGGAGATTAAATAGAAAAAAAGGGGGAATCTCAATTCTTCTTAAATCTCAAGTTAAAAAAGGAGATACAATAGTAGAAAATCAGATTGTAGCATCAGTAGTTCCTATCATCTATCAATTCCAAAAGGAAAAGTCAATTCAAGTTATTTTATAACTAATCTTTCTAACCTTAACCATAGCGAAAGATATGCTGCGGCAAAAGCTCTAGATTTTTTAATGAACCAAAAGTCATTTCAGCTTTAAAAAAAGAAAATAACTACAAATGAAGAGCATATTTATGTGCGGCTTGAAGCTGCCGCCAGCTTAGCCATATTAGGCGAAGCTGAAGGTTACGAATTCATAGAAACTAGTTGAAAGATGTATATCTTCAAAATGTTTTAGAATCAGTTATCGTCCTTAATGAGATTAAATCGGCGAGAGCATGTAAGCTATTATGTAAAATACTGCTTAATGAAAATTTTGATGCTGAAATTAGAGCTGGAGCAGCTTGGGGATTAGGCGAACAACAAAATAAAGATGCATTAACTGCCATTGTTTCGAGTTAATGCTGTTGAGGAAAGTATCCGAATTGAAGCCGCCAGAGCATTGGCAAAAGTACCAAAGAATTATAGTAACGATATTCTAAAAAAGTTTACAAGTGCAACTTCAAATGAAAAACCTGGGGTTGCATGGGCACTTACAAAATCAAATTCGCTAACGCTTGACCAATTGCTTGCCAGTATCAAAGACCAAGATTCTAAAGAATGGATTTCTTACATAATTGGCACACATGGCGAAGAAAAATACATAGCTGAAATTGAAAAATTAAACGAAAGACCCCGAAGTATATTTCACAGTAACATTGCTATGGAGAATGTTTGAGGACGAGTTGGATTCATGAACTTAAAAGAATATTAAAAATGTTTGAAAGCAACTTCTTATATACAGCAAAGAAAGGCAAAGCTATTGTAGGCGATTCATTGGAATTAATGAAATCAATGCCAGACAATTCAGTTAATCTTGTCATGACATCGCCGCCATTTGTACTTTCAAGACTGAAGAGGATGTGGAAATAAAGACCAGAGCTGATTACATTGACTGGATCTAGAATTTACAAAAGAGGTTAAGAGGAATTATTAAAGATGACGGAAGTTTTGTAATTGGTTTAGGTGGTGATATTGAAAGGGTTCGTCCAATTCGTCTCTATACAATTTCCGATTACTAATTAGAATGTGCGATGAACAAGGATGGGAAATTGGCGCAAAAGGCAAGTTTTATTCGCATAATCCTGTTAAAATTGCCCTTCCCCTATTGAGTGGGTAAACAAAAGAAAAATACGAGTAAAAGGATTCTATTAATATTGTTTGGGTGGTTATCAAAAATGCTGACTTTCCAAAAGCAGACGTAAAAATGTATTAACCGAGTATATTCCGACAGAATGAAAAAGTTAATTGTAGACGGTCCGAAATATTATACGGTCCAAAGAAAAGACCATCTGGACACGATATTAGTGACGGTTTCGGAAATGATAATGGTGGAGCTATCCCTTCAAATCTTTTACAAATTCCGATATGAAAGCAACTGGGAAATATCTAAAGTACTGTAAAGATTTAGGTATCAAAGGACACCCTGCAAGGTTTCCTTCAAATTGCCTGAGTTCTTTATTAAGTTTTTGACAAATGAAAATGATTTAGTTTCTAAATATATTTCAGGTCAATGCTACGGATTAAGACACTTTAGCAACTTAACAGAAGTAAGTGGCTTTCGTTTGAATTAGACCACCAATACTTATCAGCTTCTATTCTTCGGTTTCAACAACCATTTGAAGATGTAAGACCCAAGTATGAATTTACAACTTGATAAAATACCTGAAATAGATGCTGAAGGATTTTTAAAACAAACTGTACTTTTTGAACCAGAAACAAATTACAGGGTTAAAAGAAGGGCGAACGCATAACAAGGGGTTTGCCAAAATGGGGGCGGACGGAAGCCGTGTTTCAACTTTTTGTTTTTCAATTTGGCTTCATATCCAGCAGGACGTTATTAATTTAGCTATGTGCAAATCATCAGCTTTTATTTATAAATTTAGCTTCAGTTAGCCGGGCGGACGGAATTCTATTTCCCCCACTTCGGCAAGCCCTGAACGTTGGCTGCCATTTTAGACAACCCTCAACTTGACAAAATAATCAATGAAATATCTTTTTTTAGTTGCGACTATTGCCTTACAATTTTTATCAGTTGTTTCACTAAAACTGCTTGACAGTTTTTGGCTAATAATTGCAATATTTATTTTGAGTTTGATTGTTGGTGGAGTAATGAATTTTTCTAACAGAGAAACTAAAAATGCTAAGACAAATAATATTGGTTGGGGACTTTTTTATGGCTCTTTAACTTCCTTAGGACTTGTAATAATATTTACAATTTGGCTTTCATTTAATTTCCCCAAGTGACAAACCATTTTATTATGACAGACATTGATAAAATAAAAAGTTGGGAAGACTATTGGAAAGTATTTGACGACTTATGCTTTAGTTTGACAACTAAAAACAAGACAGAAATTGTTGAAGAATTTAAAGACGCTCAAAAGTATGTTAATGGTATGACTGATGGTTGGTTTCAGTTTTTAGACGCTTTTAAGACTGTTTATAATGTCAACATTAATGAACTTGAAATTGGTGACAAAGAAAACTGTAAGACACTTATAACTGCACTTGAAAAAACTTTGAAAAGACGATAAACGGCAGCCAACATTAGGTTTGGCATTATTGGGGCTTGACGAATATTGCCTCAACATTTGTTCTTTATTGTACTTCAGTTCGGGCTTGACGTTATAAATTTGGCTTATGAATAAAACATCAGCAATATTGCAATTATTGGGCTTTAGTTATGGGCAGACGGAATTCTAATTCCCCAACAACGCCAAGCCTTTTTCGTTGGCTGATACAACTTCGAAATCCGACAACCGAATTAAAACTCTTTATTAAAGTGTATGACAAAAAATTAAACTTTAAAGAATGTGCCAGAACAAATCGACAAATTATTAAAAAGTCAATTTAGACTTTAGTCAAGGTTTGATTTTTAATAAGCTTTAAACACTCTTCATTTATGAGACTAATATATTTTCTTATACTCCTTTTTTTGAGCAGTATATCATTTTGCCAAGACCCTAAAGCAATACTCAGAAAATCATTTCTTAAATGTAGCACAATAAAAAATGGATACTATGAAATGTATAAACAGGCAAAATGGAGTGATTCTAAAGATACAAATTCCTCTAATTTTTATTCAGTCGTTTTTGAAAAACTTAAGACTGACACAATTTATCAAAACAAATTTTACTTGACACAATTCTACAATGATAACTACTATAATAATATCTTATACACCGGTGATTACTATGTAACTTATTCAGAAAAGGATAGTTCTGCTGAAATCATTTCAGTTAAAAATTGGGCTAATCATTTACTTAGTTTGAGACACAATGTTTTATTTAATTTATTTACACCATTAATATCAACTACGTCACAATTTTCCCCATTCCCTTCTACAAGTGATTACTTAAATAAAAGAAATGTATTCAAATATATAGACAAAGAAATAGTGGAAAACTACCATTGCTACCATATTCAATATATTACTTATCCAAATAATTCTGATTCGAGCCCTTTTAAAATTCTTAATTCTACCTTCGACTTTTGGATAAATATTCAAGATTTAGTCCCAGTAAGATACACAGCTACCACAAAAATTATTGATAATGTTGATACTTTGACCGAGTATTTTTCTTATGGCCTAAAAAAATATCACATCAACAGCCTAACTTCAAACGAGAGAAATAAGCTAAATATAAAAATCATCCCTAAGTTCTTTAGAACAAAAGAATTCGCTGGAATAGAACCTGATGAACCCCTTAAAATCAAATCCATAGCAGAAAACTGGGAATTATCGTCAATAAAAGGAGCTGATGTAGCACTTTCAGACTTCAAAAACAGAATAGTGTTGATCGATTTTTTTTACAAATCGTGCTTGCCATGTATTAAAGCATTTCCAATGTTAGAAAGACTTAATCAAAAATACAAAGACCAGGGTTTGGTAGTATTGGGTATAGACCCAATTGACAAGAATGATTCGAGTTTTTTGAAATTTGTTTCAAAAAAGGGAATTAACTATACTATTTTACTTGACGATCAAAAAGTCTTTAAAAAGTATAGAGTTTCAGATTTTCCGACTTTATATCTGATTGGCCGTAATGGGGAGATTATTTATAGTGCTGTGGGCTTTGAAGATAGATTAGAATTAAAACTGGAGCAGTTGATTCAAGAAAATATAAAAAATAAAATTGAGTAGACCTAACGATAAAAAAAATATCACCAATGTTACATCAGCCAACATTCGGTTTGGCAATATGGCGGGGCGACGAATATATTCTCAACTTTTTGTTCGCTATTCAGCTTCAGTTCTAGCCGACGAATAAAACCGAGCAATGGAATAAACAATGAACTTTTAGTTATAAATTTAGCAGCGGTTACGGGCTTGACGATTTTCAAATGCCACCACATCGCCAAGCCGTGTCCGTTGCCTGCAAGCTTAACGGCCCTCAATAAAGAAAATGACTTTAGTTTTTATGGCTCTTTTAATTTTGTTGATAATGACGAAAAAAAGCAGAATTAACTGTAGCCTCTAAACCTATCAAGGACACAATAGACTATCAAAAAGTTACAGACAATTTCTACGACATCGCAGACTTGAAAACTTACAAGGACACGACAAAATTTATTGCCCGACTTCGATACGAGCCGCCATTTTCTGCCAGAAGTATAATTGAGTTAGATGAAATTGCAAATGGAATAAACTTATGTGTTAAGCAACCACAAGTTGTAATTCCTTATGGCGACACGTTAAAAGGAAACAGAAGCCTTGCCTTTAATCAATTATGTTATTGGTATGCAGACAAAGAAGCGCAGGGCATAAAAGCTTTGTTTTCAAAATTTAATAATGGACAAAATAACATTGATAATAGTTGCCCCACTTGTTTAGACTTGACCTATTGGCAAATTGAAATTTATGACCACGGAAAATATTCATCTCAAAAACAAGACTATATATCTAAAGATGATTGGGCATTGATAGAATTAATTTTCAAAAAATTGGGGCTGACCAAACAAAATTCCTATACTATCAAATACTGACCGACAAGCCAGCAGGCAACATGGGGTTTTTTGCAAGTTGGGCTTGACAAACTAAGCTTCAGCCAATTGTGTCTCGTCCTGAAATAGGTTTACACAAAAAAGTAAACTTATGGACATTAAAAAACAAGCCGTTCTGGAATACCTGACCCAGGGATTCACTTACCGGCAGCTCGCCAACAAGTACGGTGTCAGCCGTTCTACCATCAACACCTGGGTGCTCGTTCACCAGGGTATTCATGATTTGCCCCGTAGCAAACGACAAAATTCTTACGACCTTCAGCAAATGAAACAAGGCAAAAAATCAACTCAAAAACAAGTTGCCATTTCTGATGCAGAACAGAAAATTGCATTGCTCGAGAAACAACTCGCCTGGGAGAAAATGAGAGCTGATGCATTGGATACGATGATAAACATTGCAGAGAAGGAGCTGAACATTCCTATCAGAAAAAAGCCTGGCACCCAACTGTCCAACAAATGAAACAAAACAACCGATGCTATCGGCTGCAGTCGCTCTGCGGACTGTTTGGGTATTCAAGACAGGCTTTTTATAAACAACAACGATTACAACTTATTGAACAATCAAGAGATGGGTTGATACTGCAACAGGTGTTCAATATCCGTAATGAACAACCCCGTTGCGGTACCAGAAAACTTGTAGTAATGCTTCAACCCTTTTTTAAAAAACAGGAAATTCATATAGGCAGAGATGCTTTCTTTCAATTGCTGGCTAAAAATAAACTGCTGATACGGAAACGAAAAAGAAGTACACACACTACTAATTCCAAACACTTTTTTTACCGCTATCCCAATCTGGTGGCGCATTTTACGCCATTGCATGCTCATGAACTCTGGGTGGCTGATATCACTTACATACCGATGAAAGAAAGGTTTGCTTACCTGTATTTAATCACCGATGCCTACAGCCGCAAAATTGTCGGCTTCCATGTTAGTGATGATATGCGGGTAAGCAGTGCTATCGTTGCTTTGCAAAAAGCAATCGACCAAAAACCGGCAGATGCCATTGTCATACATCATTCCGACAGAGGATTGCAATATTGCAGCAACAGTTATGTCGCACTGTTGAAAGCTCATCATGCCCGCATCAGCATGACACAAAACGGTGACCCCTATGAAAACGCAATGGCAGAAAGAGTGAACGGAATATTGAAATCAGAATTAATCAGCGATAGCTATCCTGACCTTAAAGCAGCTATGCAGCATATTGCCAGATGTATCACCATCTACAATTACAGAAGAGTACACAGCAGTCTTAACTGGCAGATACCAGACAAGGTGCATACTCAACAGGGGCCGCAAATAAAGAAGTGGAAGAACTATTATAAAACCAAAAAACTAAAACAACAAGCCATGAATGAACCCTGATTAGCCATCGCACAAAAAATAGTTTCGTTAGCTGTGAAGGGCTACTAAACTATTTTTTGCCCACTCACTTTGTAAACCCTGCTCAGGATTACTACATTTGTAAACCAATAACAGGATTAGTAACCACAAGTGTAAACTTTTTTCAGGACGAGTCATATCGCTGTTGTGCTTCATCTGGGCTGGACAAACATCGCTGGGCTTTTGTCTGTTAACCTGTACTTTTATATCTTTAATCAGCAGCGGTTCCGGGCGGACTATAAAATTCCCACCCTCAGCAAGCCCTGCTCGTTAGCGGTCATTGCAGAGCGACACCCTACAAAACACAGACAGAATAAATGAGTAATAGAATAATTGGATTTGACTTAGCAAGAGCATATGCAATATTTGGAATGTTTATTGTCAACTTTGTTTTTTGTTTTGGCGATTTTCAAGACAAACGACCACTTGGACATTTTCTAAATCTTTTTGTTGGAAATTCTACTTCTATTTTTATCATACTTGCAGGTATGGGTGTTTCATTAATGACAAACAGAGTTGATTACAGTATTGAAGAAAAGAAAAAATTGAAATCTATAATATTGAAGCGTTCTTGGTTTCTTTTTGTAATTGGACTATTACTTTACAATTGGTGGCCAGGCGATATTCTACATTTTTATGGCGGCTATATGCACATTGCAGCATTTTTGCTTTTTATACCTAAACGCTACTATTTATGGACAGCTTTATTTGCTATCATCATCTTTCATGTATTACTTTTCGTAATTCCTATTAATACAAGTTGGGACTTTACAACCTTTAAATATGCAGACTTTTGGACGCCAATTGGATTTTTAAGAAATACTTTTTATAATGGGTGGAACTCTATTTTTCCCTGGTTATGCTATTTTATGTTGGGCATGTGGCTTGGCAGACAGGATTGGAAAAATAAAAAAGTTATAAAAAACACATTCTTAGTTGGGCTTATTATTTTTTTAATTTTTGAGGGACTTAGACAAATAGTAAAGAATGGAAACTATATTCAATATTGGGATTATGTTATGAGTGACTATTTCCCAGCATACATTCCTTACATAATGATTACGACAGGATTTGCTTTAATGGTAATTTCCGTTTGTATGTTCCTTGGCGACAAATTCTCGACTAATACATTTATTCGGTTATTGGTGAAAACAGGACAAATGACTTTGTCGCATTATGTCATTCACTTGACGATTGGAATGATTATTTTATCTAAACTAACCAACAAAATTTATACAGGTTATTTAGTGAAAGAAACGCCAGTGTCACCAATTAATATTTTTATATATGCAACTTCATTTTTTATAATAAGTATAATCTTCAGTTACTTTTGGAGCAAGAAATTTAAAAATGGACCATTGGAAACTCTTATGCGAAAAATATCAAGATGATGTACATTGCAACTTGTCACATTAAAGCAATAATAAATAGACTGTACTATGATTGGAATATTAGTTGAACTTATTCTTTCTTGGCTATTACTTTGGCTCTTTGATAAATCAAATTTATTGAGCTTAGGTATCCGCCCAACAAAGGAAAGAATCTATAATTTTTTGTTAGGTTTCTTTGTAGCTTCCTTTTTTTGCATTTTTTATTATTTCACTACTGCAAGCTTAGCTGATAATAATTATACATTAAACAAAGAATTTACTGTAACGCAATTTTTCAAGAGCTCCTCGTGGACATTGAATTCAGTTTTGTTTGAAGAGCTGATTTTCAGAGGAGCCATGCTTTATATTGCTATTAAAAAATTGGGCATCAGAAGAGCCTGCATTATATCAGCAATAGCTTTTGGTATCTATCATTGGTTTTCATATGGAGCATTTGGAAATCCAATACAAATGCTTTTAGTATTTATAATGACAGGCATTTGGGGGCTAATGTTTGCGTTTGCGTTTGCCAAGACAAAATCTCTATATTTACCCATAGGAATACATTTTGGTTGGAACTTAATAAATATCGTAATTTTTTCAAATGGCCCATTAGGACATCAGCTATTATTTAGTAGTAATGAAAATAAATTAGAGGGGCTTTTATCACTACTTTTTTTCATAATGCAAATAATCGCACTACCAATATTGACATACCTGTTTTTGAAAACTAAACTAAAGAGTAACATAAAAAGTGTGCAATAAACAACGTACCGCTAACATTGGGTTTTGTGCAAGTGTGGCTTGACAAACAAACTTCAGCCAATTGCAAATCCAAGCTGTGGCTCGGGCTGGACAAACAACTTTGAGCTTTAGTTTGACTCGTCCTGAAATAGGTTTACACAAAAAAGTAAACTTATGGACATTAAAAAACAAGCCGTTCTGGAATACCTGACCCAGGGATTCACTTACCGGCAGCTCGCCAACAAGTACGGTGTCAGCCGTTCTACCATCAACACCTGGGTGCTCGTTCACCAGGGTATTCATGATTTGCCCCGTAGCAAACGACAAAATTCTTACGACCTTCAGCAAATGAAACAAGGCAAAAAATCAACTCAAAAACAAGTTGCCATTTCTGATGCAGAACAGAAAATTGCATTGCTCGAGAAACAACTCGCCTGGGAGAAAATGAGAGCTGATGCATTGGATACGATGATAAACATTGCAGAGAAGGAGCTGAACATTCCTATCAGAAAAAAGCCTGGCACCCAACTGTCCAACAAATGAAACAAAACAACCGATGCTATCGGCTGCAGTCGCTCTGCGGACTGTTTGGGTATTCAAGACAGGCTTTTTATAAACAACAACGATTACAACTTATTGAACAATCAAGAGATGGGTTGATACTGCAACAGGTGTTCAATATCCGTAATGAACAACCCCGTTGCGGTACCAGAAAACTTGTAGTAATGCTTCAACCCTTTTTTAAAAAACAGGAAATTCATATAGGCAGAGATGCTTTCTTTCAATTGCTGGCTAAAAATAAACTGCTGATACGGAAACGAAAAAGAAGTACACACACTACTAATTCCAAACACTTTTTTTACCGCTATCCCAATCTGGTGGCGCATTTTACGCCATTGCATGCTCATGAACTCTGGGTGGCTGATATCACTTACATACCGATGAAAGAAAGGTTTGCTTACCTGTATTTAATCACCGATGCCTACAGCCGCAAAATTGTCGGCTTCCATGTTAGTGATGATATGCGGGTAAGCAGTGCTATCGTTGCTTTGCAAAAAGCAATCGACCAAAAACCGGCAGATGCCATTGTCATACATCATTCCGACAGAGGATTGCAATATTGCAGTAACTGATTATGTGGCACTGTTGAAAGCTCATCATGCCCGCATCAGCATGACACAAAACGGTGACCCCTATGAAAACGCAATGGCAGAAAGAGTGAACGGAATATTGAAATCAGAATTAATCAGCGATAGCTATCCTGACCTTAAAGCGGCTATGCAGCATATTGCCCGATGCATCACTATTTACAATTACAGAAGAGTACACAGCAGCCTTAACTGGCAGATACCAGACAAGGTGCATACTCAACAGGGGCCGCAAATAAAGAAGTGGAAGAACTATTATAAAACCAAAAAACTAAAACAACAAGCCATGAATGAACCCTGATAAGCCATCGCACAAAAAAGATTTTCTTTAGCTATGGAGGGCTACGAAAATCTTTTTTGCCCACACACTTTGTAAACCCTGTACAGGATTACTACATTTGTAAACCAATAGCAGGATTAGTAACCACAAGTGTAAACTTTTTTCAGGACGAGTCATTCTATTCAGCTGTGGTTCGGGCTGGACGATACATCGCTCAACTTTAGTTCTTAATTTCAACTTTATATTTTCAATCAGCAGCGGTTATGGGCGGACAGAATACTAATTCCCAACCTGCACAAAGCCCTGCCCGTAAGGCGCAAGCTGGCTTCGACAAAAGTTGCGTCATTCTCTTTCAAGTTTCAACTCAATAAATTCATTGCTGCTTTTTCGTTAGACAATTGCTTTTATGCAAGCAGGTTTTGTTACTGCATTTGTTGTTGCGGCGTGGTTGCGGTTGGACAAAGTGGCTCACTGCTTTTTCTAAAATCAATTTTTAGTTTGTTGCGGTTACTTCTTTTTGGTTTGTAGCGTTTTGTTTTTTTGTTGCTGTGGGGTTGGACAAAGGTCGAAGCCTCTGCCTTTTTCGGGTGCTGTTGGGCTTGTGCTTTTTTCAGTTCGTCGTTTTAATTTCATACCGCAAGTTGTAGTGCTTTTGTTTTTTAGTTGCAGTTTAGCGGTGACCGGTTGGCGGTTTGCTTTTTCAAAAAACAGTTTTTAAAATCATGCCTGGCTTTGCAGTGTTTGCTTTTTTGTTGCGGTTTTTGGTGGACACGATTACTTTATTTTTATGCAAAAGTTTTTATGGCTGCGACACAGTAACATTTTTTTTTGCAAGCAGGTTTTAATTTTCAAACACCATTCGTCTTTTAAATGCAAGCTGTCTAAGTTTTATTTGTTACAGTTTTAGTTTACCGCTGCACCTTACATGGGGTTTTGTGCAAGGCTGGCAGGACGTTGTCCTGCCCCAGCAGCGGTAACTTTGCATTGGGCTTTTGTTCAGGGCTGGACAAGCATCGCTGGGCTTTTGGTTGTTACCTTGTACTTTTTTATCTTTATTCAGCAGCGGTTCCGGGGCTGGACGTTAAAACGTCCAGCCCTGCAACAAAGCCCTGCCCGTTGTACGCTAGCAAATGTTACTCCCTAAGTTTGTAAAATTCCTTAAATTTGAACTCAAAACATAAAGCCAATGGATAATATTCTTTTATATACAAAGCTTTCAAACTTACCAGATAACATGAAGTCGGAAGTTGCCAACTTCATTGACTTTTTATTGAACAAAAATAAAAAGCCATCAAAAACTAAAGCTAAATTCGGCAGTGCTAAGGGTATGTTTAAAATGAAGAAAAATTTTGATGATCCAATAGAAGATTTTAAAGACTATCAGTAATAATGAATTATCTGCTCGACACTCACGTACTTATTTGGTTTCTTAATGGTGACAAAGAGCTTTCCACTAAAGCACGAAAAGCTATTGAATCTGATAATGCAACCAATTTTGTTAGCATAGCCAGTTTATGGGAAATTGCCATAAAGCTAAGTTTAGATAGACTTTCAATAAAAGTTCCCTTTGAAAAACTTAGCAATGAGCTTGATAAAAACAACTTTCAACTTCTTCCAATAACTTTTAATGACACAGTAATTTTATCAACCTTAGCTTTTCATCATCGAGACCCTTTTGACAGACTAATAATTTCACAATCCATCGCTAATGATTTTACTCTTATATCGAAAGACAAAGAATTTTCTGGTTATAAAATAAAATTACTTTGGTGAGTTCAACTGCCAGCGTACAACATTGGGTTTGCTGCAAGGCTGGCTGGACATTGAAGCAATCATCGGCATTTTATTGTCTCGTCCTGAAATAGGTTTACACAAAAAAGTAAACTTATGGACATTAAAAAACAAGCCGTTCTGGAATACCTGACCCAGGGATTCACTTACCGGCAGCTCGCCAGCAAGTTCGGCGTCAGCCGTTCCACTATCAACACCTGGGTACTCGTTCACCAGGGTATTCATGATTTGCCACGCAGCAAACGACAAAATTCTTACGACCTTCAGCAAATGAAACAAGGCAAAAAATCAACTCAAAAACAAGTTGCCATTTCTGATGCAGAACAGAAAATTGCATTGCTCGAGAAACAACTCGCCTGGGAGAAAATGAGAGCTGATGCATTGGATACGATGATAAACATTGCAGAGAAGGAGCTGAACATTCCTATCAGAAAAAAGCCTGGCACCCAACTGTCCAACAAATGAAACAAAACAACCGATGCTATGCTCTGCAGTCACTCTGCGGACTGTTTGGGTATTCAAGACAGGCTTTTTATAAACAACAACGATTACAACTTATTGAACAATCAAGAGATGGGTTGATACTGCAACAGGTATTCAATATCCGTAATGAGCAACCCCGTTGCGGTACCAGAAAACTTGTAGTAATGCTTCAACCCTTTTTTAAAAAACAGGATATTCATATAGGCAGAGATGCTTTCTTTCAATTGCTGGCTAAAAATAAACTGCTGATACGGAAACGAAAAAGAAGTACACACACTACTAATTCCAAACACTTTTTTTACCGCTATCCCAATCTGGTGGCGCATTTTACGCCGTTGCATGCACATGAACTCTGGGTGGCTGATATCACTTACATACCTATGAAAGAAAGGTTTGCTTACCTGTATTTAATCACCGATGCCTACAGCCGCAAAATTGTCGGCTTCCATGTTAGTGATGATATGCGGGTAAGCAGTGCTATCGTTGCTTTGCAAAAAGCAATCGACCAAAAACCGGCAGATGCCATCGTTATTCATCACAGTGACCGTGGATTGCAATACTGCAGTAATGATTATGTGGCACTCCTGAAAGCCCACCATTCCCGCATCAGCATGACACAAAACGGCGACCCTTACGAAAACGCAATGGCCGAAAGAGTGAATGGAATATTGAAATCAGAATTAATCAGCAGTAGCTATCCTGACCTTAAGGCGGCTATGCAACACATTGCCAGGTGTATTACCATTTACAATTACAGAAGAGTTCATAGCAGCCTTAACTGGCAGATACCAGACAAGGTACACTCACAACAAGGGCCGCAAATAAAGAAGTGGAAGAACTATTATAAAACCAAAAAACTAAAACAACAAGCTATGAATGAACCCTGATTGGCCATCGCACAAAAAAAATTTTCTTTAGCTATAGGGCTACGAAAATATTTTTCTGCCCACACACTTTGTAAACCCTGTGCAGGATTACTACATTTGTAAACCAATAGCAGGATTATTAATCACAAGTGTAAACTTTTTTCAGGACGAGTCAGTGCATATCCTGGCTGTGGTTCGGGCTTGACAAACAACTTTGGACTTTAGTTCTTAATTTCAACATCAGTTTTTCAATCAGCAGCGGCTGTGGGCGGACGGAATACTAATGCCACACCTGACACAAAGCCCTGCTCGTTATGCGTCACCCTATTGGAGCATTCCGTTCTACATTGGGGTTTGACAGCGAAGGCCCCAACAAGCCACCGCACATTTTAGCACATTTGCAAGGCACACAAAACCCAGACACAAAGCCAACCTTGCAAAAGAGCTAAAATTTTGCCGACACACTGCGACCATCCCATAAATCGAAATCGCTTTAAACAGCAATACTTTTAGTAAATTTGTTGTCATGACAACAGCGATAGACATAAAACCACTCACCAATGAGTTACCCAGCCACTTTGCCGACAGGGTTGGACAGCTTTATGCTAAAACTGTTACGACACAGCACAAGAAGGACAACGGACAATTTTTTACTCCAACAGAAATTGCTCATTTCATGGCAGGACTTGCCAAACAAACAAAAGAAAAATTCAAAATACTTGACCCAGGTTGCGGCACAGCCATTCTTTCAAGTTCACTCATTGAGACAATTGCAAAACACAATGACAGCTTAAAAGAAATCGAACTTGTTGTTTACGAAACCGACCAAGACATTTTGCCTTACACACAAGGAGTACTTGACTATTTAGGCAAATGGCTAAAGCAATATAAAATCAAGTTTAAAGCAACCCTTGACACAAACGATTTTGTACTTGAAAACAAAGATTGCTTTCAAGTTTCGGCGACACTTTTTTCTGAACCCAAAAATGCCACTTACGATATAGTAATTTCAAATCCGCCATATTTTAAAATATCAAAGGATGATAAACGAGCAAGTGTAGCAAAGTCAATTGTTTGGGGGCAACCAAACATTTACTCAATCTTTATGATGGTTGCAACAAAACTTTTAAAAGAAGGCGGAGAACTAATTTTTATCACTCCCAGAAGTTTTGCATCAGGAAATTATTTCAGGGCTTTCCGTGAAGCATTTTTTCAGGAAATAGAAATTGAACAAATACACTTGTTCGGTTCAAGGACTGACACTTTTGACAGAGACAATGTTCTGCAAGAAACACTAATATTGAAAGGCAAAAAGCAAAAGCTAAATGGGCATTTACCTTCAATACTTGTTACACATTCTAATGGAATAAGAGACATCGAAAGTTTTACTGAAAAGATTTATAAAACTGATGAACTGATTGACTTAAAGTCTAAAGAAAAAATCATACACCTTCCAACAAATGAAACAGACGATAAAGTAATCAAGTTGTTTAAATCATGGGCAGGAAATTTACATCAATACGACATCCAAATTTCTACAGGCCCAGTTGTTTCATTCAGAGCAACTCAATATTTATTTGAGCAATATCAAAATGGAACTGTTTTTTTAGTGCCGTTGTATCAACTCATCAACACAGCTAAAATGCAATTTGATTGGCCTGTAACTAAAAGGAATAAACCTCAATACATTCAACTTTGCGAAGAAACGAAATCGCTTTTGCTTCCAAATAAAAATTATGTTTTTCTTCGTCGCTTTAGTGCAAAAGACGACAAGAGCAGATTGGTTGCAACTCCATATTTTGTTGACATTACCCAAGCAGAATATATCGGCGTTGAAAATCATCTCAATTATATTTACAGACGCAAAGGACATCTTGAAAGAAATGAAATATTAGGACTTGCTGCTTTATTAAACAGTAATCTCTTCGACACATATTTTAGAACCTTCAATGGAAATATAAATGTGAGTGCAACCGAATTAAGAGAAATGCCTTTACCGCCATTAGAAGATATAAAACAAATTGGCAACCAAATAATATTACTAAACGACTTTTCACAATCAAAGGTTGACGAAATCATAAACAACTACTTTGATATAGAACATATATTCGCTTATGAGCAAAATTGACGAAGCAAAAGAAATCCTTAAAGAATTAGGGTTGCCAGCAGCACAACAAAATGAAATTTCAGCCTTCACATTGCTTGCCCTTTGCCACATTAAGCCTCGTGGCAATTGGAGCAAAGCCACTAAAGCAAGTTTGAAAGTTTCAAAAGGTATCATGGCATTTTGTAAGGATGTTTACAAAAAAGAATATGCTCCCAATACAAGAGAAACATTTCGCAGACAAGTATTGCATCAATTCGTTCAGGCAAGAATTGCAGATTACAATCCTGATAATCCAAGTCTTCCAGTTAATAGTCCTAATGCACATTATGCGATAACAAGTGAAGCATTAGAAGCTATCAAAACTTTTGGAACAAAAGCATGGAAAGAAGGTGCAGAAAGGTTTAAGTCAGAAGTTGGCGAACTTTCAAAACGCTACCTCAAAGAAAGAAAACAAAACTTAATTCCTGTAAAATTAAGTAACGGCAAAACTCTCAAACTATCTGCAGGAAAACATAATGTTGTACAAGCTGCAATTGTTCAAGATTTTGCTGCACGTTTTGCAAATGACAGTGAAGTTCTTTATTTGGGCGACACGGCAAACAAAGACCTTTATGTTGACAAAAAAGTATTGAAAGAAATAGGCATCCCAATAACACAACATAGTAAACTACCAGACGTAGTTCTATTTGACAGAAAGAAAAATTGGCTTTACTTAATTGAAGCGGTTACTTCTCATGGTCCTGTTTCACCAAAACGAATTGTTGAATTAGAAGAGTTATTAAAAGATTGCAAAGCAGGCAAAGTTTATGTTTCAGCATTTCCCGACTTTGCAGAATTTAAAAAGCATTCAACAAACATTGCATGGGAGACGGAAGTTTGGGTTGTAGATTTTCCCGAACACATGATACACTTTAATGGCGACCGTTTTATGGGGCCAAGGTAAGCCAACGCACCAAGTCAGGCACATTTGCAAGGCACACAAAAGCCAACCTTGCAAAAGAGCCTGCCTTGTGCCAACGCTTCGGGGACAGACTCTGCTTCGTTGGACACAGAATGCAACTTGACAGACCGAGAAGAAGGGCGAACGCATAACATGGGGTTTGCCAAAATGGGGGCGGACGGAAGCTGTGTTTCAACTTTTGTTTTTCAATTTGGCTTCATATCCAGCTTGACGTTATTAATTTAGCTATGTGCAAATCATCAACTTTTAT
>CAWJAG010000032.1:0-115607 GCA_963840755.1 uncultured Chitinophagaceae bacterium
TGAAACATTATTTGCATAGACCCGGATTATTTTGATCCCTGCATAGTTTTCGCCCGGTCCCTTAAGCCTGGTTATATTGTGTATTACCTTGTTAGCCCCTGCATTAAAGTAAAAGGTATTACGATAATAGCTAGAGCCATTATATCCAAGACCCGGCAGTGAATAATAATACTCAAACCCACCAGTATATTTTAGATAAACAAACCACAGACTGCGGTTCATTGTATCCAACGTAGTAGATACCTGGAGGTTAAAATCAAGGTTGGTGCTAAAATCAAAAGGGCCATCGTAAGTGTATTGAGTAACATTCGCATTGCCAGCAATACCTTGTGGCCCTATTGGCCCTGTTGCACCTTGTACTCCCTGGGTACCAGTTAGCCCGGCAGGCCCGGCCGGACCTTCCTTTGTACAAGAACTAACTAAAAGAACAGATAGGGAAACGATTAAAAGATTTGAGATAGTTTTCATTTTGTTTGATTTTAGATTGATTTGATTGAATAATTTATTTTGCATTTTCACAGAAAAACTCAGTTTCCTAAACATCATGTGTGTAACAGCTGCTTACATTACTATAACCGTTGCCAGTATATTGCTGCTTAATAGTAAAATCGTATAAAATACAATTGCCATTTTTTTGCTTGGCAACTATAGCAGCAGGTTGTGTCCGGCAAATAATTGCGCCACTTACCGCATGGCGAATGTATATCCCATTCCCTGCTTAAAATATTTATTTTAATAATCGTTTCATTCCAGCCTTCATTTACAAAAGCTTCTTTAAACTCGGCTTCTAAAGCTGCACTAACAACCACAGCCTTTGGCATAAATGTATTTTTAAGCCGGTCTTGCCTTTTCTTAAATGCTTTTGCAGCTACCTCTTCCATTGACCTGCAGCAGCTAATGCATCCTTTGCTTTTTTATAACACATCTGCAGCTTCCTGCATATTGGGATAAACTTTATGTGCTGCACCCCAATAAGCTTCTTCACCTACCAATTTCCGGTATGCAATTTTTACATTTATTACAAATTCTTTTTGCATTTCTTTAAGATAGTCATCAATCACTTTTTTTAGCAGGTACTGACATTGATTTCAAATAATCTTCACATACTTCGGCGCCAGCCATACTGCCGGCCAATACCTTTTTTACTTTTTCATTGTATTCGTCTATTTGTTTTATATGGCTTGCTATATCTGCCTCAACATTGCCTGTGCCGGGCATTCCAACATCATTATAGGCCATAAATATTCCGCCACATCCATCGCCATCTTTATCACTGTGTCTTATTTTGCCATCAAAGGCATCATTTCTTTCCTTGAAAAACAGCAGCTACTCCCTCTTCATAAGGTTTTAAAAATTGCTCCATAGCTTGTTACATCATAAGCAGGGTCTTTAGTTTTTACATACTTCAGTTGAACTTTAGCCCTGTCGAGTAATATTTTATAAGAAGGAGTTTTGCCATTACCTCCCTCTGCTCCGCCTTTTTTAATATCATCGGCCAACTTCCAGAAATTATCAACAAAGGTTTTGGCTTTGCCTGTGTAACTATTATTGGTTTGGGCAAATATGGTTACTGAAACGAATAGAGTCAGGAATAAAATATTTCTTTTCATTGGTATAATTTAAATAAAGCTATGACTGTAATGTGCTGTTTTTGTACGGCTTGCACCGTTGTTCAGTCTTTATATACAAGTGTATATAGGTTTTACATAACTGTTTTATAGTAAGGACAAATCAGTTGAATTCATAGTTAGAACAGTTAAATAAAAAAGAAGTACAGTTATATAAGCCTTCAATACGATTATGAATGCAGCGTTTATAAAAAAGCTGGCAATAGTATCTTGTTTTTATTTTCGTATAAAACAAACTGTTACACGGCATTTATGAAAATAATTTCAACCAGCAGAACTCTTTATACTTTATATAATGATGATGGGAGTACTGCTGGTTCCTTAACTTACCTGGATGATTCTCTTAATGAGGCAATACTTAGTTGCGATAAAGAATATTTTATCAGCAAGCTGTCTACCGGTACCTGGATTACAAAAGATATTACTAACGATACAGAAGCGGCAGTGTGCAAAGTAAAAATTGGTGGAACGATGATACTGGTAATAAACAATAAGCAATATCTTTTCAGAAAACCATTTAGCTGGAAGCTGAGGCTGCTGATGCTTGATGAAGAAAAAGAAGAGATGCTTGCTTTTTTACCAACTGCCAACTGGAAAATACATTCCTATAACTATGGGCTGCAGTTGAATGACGAATTTAGAAAAGAAACGGGCAGTTTTCTTATCTTACAGGCATTACATTGTGCTGTATGCAGTATGGCTATGATGAATGGGTTTATTCCACCTGTAGTTGTATGTTGAACATAAACAGTTATCAAAATAAATGACAAGGCTACTATTCACTATCCTGTTCTCATTTTTCCTGATTCATGCCCATGCCCAAAATAATTGCGATTGCCCGCAATGGAATGAAAAAGAAAAAAGCAGTAACAATCCACTCCGACTTATTCATTCCAACATTATTTTTTGTCAAGCCAAAGGGTATGAATTAATTGCGGCTGACTTTCTTGCCAAAAACGAGACTGACTCCACAGCATACTACATTAAAAAAGCAGAAGTTTTATACAAACAAGCCGCCTGTAAGGAAGAACAATTATTGGGTGTAAATAAAATATGGGCAAGATATTATTTCCTGAAAGCGGATTATCAACCTGCTCTGGATTACAGTTTAAAAACATTATCTATTGCAGAAAAACAAAATAACTTTTCAGAGCAGGCAACTATTCTTTTGGGCATTTCGCAAATTTTTGGCCGTATGGGTCAGGCTGAAAAAGGGATAACTTATAGCAGAATGGCCATTCCCCTGGCAGAAAAATTAAAAGATTCACCTGACAAAGTAGAAATTCTCAATAAAATCGGAGCCCGGTATTATTTCTATTTTCAGGATTATAAAGACAAAACCTATATAGATACTGCCAAACTATTTTATAAGCAAGCTATACAAATAGCGAAGACTATCAACTACCGCAAGGGCAAAATGGCTTCATATAACAAAATGAATACACTGGCTTATAGAGAAAAGAATTACAAGCAAGCCTTATTATATATAGACTCTGCACTTGCTTTAGCTATTTCCGGAACGGATGATAATGAGCTGAGTGTAAGCCACGGCGACAAAGGAAATATTTTATTGAAAATGGGCAATTATGCAGAAGCTCGGAAGCATGCCGATTCCTGTTTGTATTACTGTGAAAGAATGAAATTTCAACCAACTATTGCTAACGCCTATAGCCTTATTGCAGAAATTGCCGATAGTGCCGGCAATGACAAGGATGCTTATACTGCTTTATACAAAGAGAAAAAAATTACCGACAGTCTGAATAAAGCCGATAAAAATAAAATCGGTAAACGAAGTGGAGAAAAAATATCACCAGGCAAAAAATGAAAAAACAATTAAAGAGTTATCGCAGCAAAAACTTATTTATGCATTACTTGGTATCGGTGGTTTATTAATTGCGGGATTGATTGCTTTTTACTTCCGGCAGCAATCATTAAAGCATAAACATAAAATACTGGAGACAGAACAACGGCTTAACAGGGCCAGAATGAACCCACATTTTTTCTTTAATGCGTTAACTGCTATGCAAAGGTTTGCCGTGAAGGAAAATGACGGAAAGGCATTAGCTTCCAACCTTTCCAAGTTTTCCAATATTATGCGGGAAACTTTAGAAAGTACTTATAAAGAATATGTAACCGTAAAGCAAGAAGTGGCCTTTTTAAAAGAGTATCTGGAAATTCAGAAAATGCGTTTCCCCCAAATGTTCACCTACTCGTTAATGGTTGATGGTGAAATGGAAGCCGGTGATATAATGATTCCTTCCATGATTATTCAGCCATTTATTGAAAATAGTATTGAGCATGGATTTGCAGGTATTGACTATCCCGGGGAAATAAGGGTGGATTTTAAGCAACAGGACAAAAAGGTTAGTATTGAAATATCAGATAATGGCAAAGGCCTTTTATCAACCCATACATTACCAAATGAACATATAAGCAGGGCCAGCCAGATAATTAAAGACAGGATATATTTGCTGAACATAAAACTAAAAACAAAAGCCAATTTCAGTATAGATAATAATCAGGATGCCAAGGGGGTGACAGTAAAAATTCATTTACCCGTTATTTACAATAATGAGAATACTACTGGTTGATAACGAAAAAGAAATAAGGGAGTTGCTGAAAGATATGATACATGCAATTTTACCCGCAACCTGCCAGCTTGAAGAAGCGGATGGAGTAGCCACCGGCTTGCAAAAAATAAATTCTTTTAAACCAGATATTGTATTTCTGGATGTTGAAATGGGCGATGGCACCGGTTTTGACCTCATGAATAAAATTCAAACTCCCTCTTTCCAACTGGTGTTTACAACAGCGCATAATAAATATGCCGTGCAGGCTTTTAAGTGCAGTGCAATAGACTATTTGCTAAAGCCAATTGATATAGGTGAATTGGAGAGTAGTTTACAAAAAGCCAACGCAAATATTTCAAGTCATAACCTGAGCAAACAAATGGCGGTACTTATGCAGCAACTTACCAACAAAGATGCCGGGGAAAAACAAATTGTACTAAAAGATAATGAAGCCAGCTATTTCGTAAAAATAGCCGACATCCTTTATTGCGAAGCAGAAGGCTCTTACACCAAATTTTATCTCAGCAGCGATAAACCTGTTGTAATTTCAAAAAACCTCAGCACTTACGAAGATTTGCTCGGCATATATGGTTTTATCCGCACACACCACTCCTACCTTGTTAATCCGGCAAGAATAAAAATGTACGATAAAACAGACGGCGGTATGCTGATACTTCATTCAGGCCATACTGTACCTGTTTCCCACCGGAAAAAAGATTATGTATTAAACCTCCTGGAAAATAGGTAAGGGTATACAGACACTTATGTAACGAGTGACTGCACATACATTTCTGGTACATACATTTATAAAGCCTGCATTTTAATGCATGACAGGTATCCTATCTTTTCAAAAAATAAAACATATGAAAAAAAGAATCCCACCGGCAATCTGTATTGCTTTCTCCTTATTTGTAATCGTCAGTTGCGGCTCCTCCGGAGGAAGCAAAGAAAACATGCAGAAAGATTTACAAAAAGATGCCCAAAATCAATTACAAAAAGACACACCTAAAGAAACACAAGCAGACAGTCCATCAACAGATGGCCCTGCAGAAGTAATGAGTGTTGCCGATGCAAAAAAATTTATTGCAGCCGCCGATGTAAATAAGGGAAAATTAGTTACTGTTTCCTGCTATCCGAGAGGTATGACCAAGGCAGTTAATGGAGAGTTTATGCTGTATGTAAGTGACAAAACAGGCACAGGGTTACCCGAAGAAAATTTTGCCTGCAACTTTAAGGAAGATATGAAAGAAGCAGTAAAAACTCATAAGGCTGGTGAGTTAGTTAAAGTAACAGGAAATATTGCCTGGAACAATGGTATGGTTGTATTAAAGAATGCTAAACTGGTTGAATAAATTTTATTCTCTGAGCAGTAAGACCCGGTTACAGAAATAATGTAACCGGTTTTTTTTGCCATTTAAAAGTAAACCCCGGTTGTGCCGGGGCTTACAAGAAAAAAAGGAAAGGTCTATTAACAATTAAGGCTTGCTTTGTGTTTAAAAGGGTTACTTTACTTTATCACAACCAATTTCTTTTTTTCCTCCATAGCTATTAAATTTAACCGTGTTACTATAATTACCACCGCCAGTGTATTCCTGCTTAAATGAAAACTCCTGGTAGTAACATTTGCCATCTGTGCCTTTTATAGTGCAAACTGCAGGAAGCCAGCGGTACAAAATGGCACCGGTGAGGTCATTCTTTGCAACAGTCCATGATGAAGATGTAATGATTGCCTTGCTGAACTTATCGTTCCAGCCAAGATTATTTGCGACTGCCACCATTTGTTGTTCAAGTGCCGCATTACTCATACTCGCCTTTGGTAATGTACGGCTGGCCATTAACTGGTCATGCAGTTTTGTAGACAATGCTTTAATACTCGCAGAACCACTGCCTAAATCCAACGAAAGCGAACTTTTAATATTGTCCTGAATATTGGTAGGAAACCTCATTTCGCAAGTAATGTTATGGCTGATATCGCCGCTACGAGCCAGTTCATCCATAAAATATGAGTATGTCCAGTTTTCTTCTTTTACATATGGAGCATAATTAGCATTAAACCACTGTTCGTCTGGCAGCAATGCGAATTGCCAATAAGATTTATCCTGCACGGCTAGTGGAACAATAAAGTATGACAAATCTCCTCCCCAGATGGCTGTTCCATTATCCACCTTAATGATAACCCGGATTCTTTCATTACTATTTTGTAGTTGCTTAAGATTGTTCCCTAAATACATAGTACCGAAAATTGCTTCTCCGGTTTTAAACTCATTTTTAATACTGCTCCCCATTTCCTTTTCTTTTCCAATTATCAAAGGCTTATTGCTCCATACAATTTGGCCAACATTTTGTTTATGAAAATCACTGGTATAGTACTTTGCAGCTTCGCTGTCGGCATTTCCCAGCAACCTATTTACCTCATCCAGTTTTTGCTTAAATGCTACATTAGCAGGAGACATGATAAGAACAGCCTCACACTCATACTTCGCTTGCTTCAGCATTGCTGTTTTATTCTGAGGATTAGATTCGTTACGGCTTTTGGTCATCACTTCTGTTACGTTCCACTTCAGTCGGTCGGCCCTTTTTACATAATTATCATAGTCAGCTAACATATTATCAATCAGTGTCGGATAGCTGTTAGGACCAGCGTCAGTAACCATCTTTCTCCTTTCCATATATTCGGCCAGGTTGATTTCTTTCACCCGGTTTAAATAGGTTTCACCATACACACCGGGTTGTATATCCGACGCTGTGGAATAGACATTAATCATTTTTGCCCAGACATCTTTGAAATAATTTTTTTCTTCACTTGCTTTATCAGCTGCGTTCGACTTAGCTTTTGCTTCTTTGTTAGCATTATCTCTATAGGCGGCCACTTCAGCTTCTAACGCTGAAACATTATACGAAGGATCATTCTCTTTGACCTGTTTTAGCATACGTTCTGCATTATTTAGGTCAGATGAAGTGCCGGCAGGAGTTCTCAACTTTTCAAGACTCCGCCAGAAGGCTCTAAGTTGAACTTTAGCCGGACCTTTATAGCTTTCATCAAATGAGCCAGAAGCAGCTGGTTTTGCTACCGTATCAGATGCGGGCTTTGTTGCCGGTACTTCCGTATTACTCGTTGGTCCAGTTTTTGTACTACCACTATTGTTTGTGCTTCCGGTTTCTTTTTCTTTGCCAGAATTAGGCTTACCGCTAGTTTTAACATCGACTTCTTTTGTATTACCAGTGCTTCTTACTCTAACGTTTATCTGAGAATAGCCATAAGAAACTGAGAAAAGACCAAAGACAAGAATTAAAAGTTTTTTCATAATATAATATTTAGGGTGAGGTTAAATACTTTTCAATTTGCATGTAAACCTAATACCTCTTTTTTTCAGTTATTACCTCGTTTGATAAATGATGAAGTCCGTTTGACTGACGATAAAATCACTTATGCAACCATTATCGTCACTTATGAAATGGGAATCATACTCAAAGCTTTCTTTATAGTTTAGCTATCCAATAGGGTTAAATTATGCAGATTAAAACCATTAGCAATGTTCACTTTGAACTAGAGCAAACGACATCAGGAGAAAAAGCAATCACACAGTATGAGGACAGTAGTTTCAACAAAGGGGAAATAAAAGCTAGAGGAAAACTACAGCCTGAAAATGGTATCTACCGGTACATGGGCTGTATCAATGCTTGTGAATGATGATGAAAAACTGGTTAGCACCGTAAAAACGGAAACTGGTGGCAGTATGAGCATCACCAAATTTTATCGGAGAAAAAAATATTATTTCAAAAAGTCACAAAACCTGAAGCTGCGTTTTTCCTTGTTCAATAAAGATAATGAAGAACTACTAACACTTGTTCCGTCGGTAAACTGGCAAAAGCAATCACATGATTTTGTATTGCAAATCAATGAGGATTTTGAAAAAGATTGTGATGGCTTGCTTATCTTACAGGCACTGCATTGTGCACTGTGCTGCCTGAGTATGATGACGGGTGGCGAAGTACCTGCATTAATAAGTATTTAACTATTAATATGAAACAGATTTCTCTCTTTCTTCTTATTGCTACCACCCTTTTAGGAGGTTCTGCTTTGGGTCAAAAAGATTGTAACTGCGCCGTTTTTACCAAAGAACAAATGGCAAAATTCAATGCAGCTAATCTGGGAGGAAAATTGGAAGAGGCAAAAATTGTTGTTGCTGCGGTTCTGAAAAGCCCGGATAATTGCTGCCAGGCCATTGGTTTTTCAATGCAAGCTATACTGCTGAACACTGAAGGAAAAACAGATGAAAGCTATGCAAGTGCGCAAAAAGCATTGGGTTTCCTAAAATCGGGGTATAGCACTTATGCTGCTGTTGAAAGCAACAGAATGGTTGGCATGTATTATAACAGAAAAGGAAATATTGATAGCTCAATTCTATTTTACTATAACAGCCTGGAAATAGCGGAGAAAGATAAAGACTACTATACAACCGCAAAACTATATGCTAACATTTCAGTCGTATATATAAACCAGAAACAGATAGGCAAGGGGCTTGAATTCATTAAAAAATCGCTGAACGCAGCTCAACTTTCAAAAGATACTAATGCAATAGCCCAGGCCTATTCCAATATAGTAACGATGTACGGACAGATGTACGACGAAACAGAAAATATGGCTTACTTGGATTCCTCAGAACAACTGGCGGCAACTGCACTTATATATGCTAAAGCAAGTAAGCAGCCAATTAACTTAATAAGGAACTATCTGTCTATGACGAAATTCGGAATAGCCAGGGAAAACTATAATAAGGCACTTCAATATTCCGACACATTGCTGACACTTGTAAATGAAAAAACAAACCCAGCCATATTAAATTCTATGTACATTGACCGTGGGGCTATTTATCTGGGGCTAAGAAAGTATCCGGATGCTATTGAATTGTTGAATAAAGCTCTTGGGTATTCCAAACAGTCGAAGAATCTGTTTATGGAAAAAAACATCTATGGGAAACTGTATGATGCTTACAAAGCAAGCGGCGCAACTAGCCTGGCATTAGAAAACCTGGAAAAATTCAAGGAGATGAGTGATACCCTTATTAGCAAAGAAAATAAGGAAATCATAAATGAAATGGAAGGAAAATACAACCAGGCTAAAAATGAAAACAAAATAAAGGATCTTGATAAGAAAAAGCAGTTTTATTTCTTTTTGGCCATTGCTGGCTTGCTTGCAGCCTTGGCTATCGGCCTCTTCCTGCGTCAGCAATCTTTAAAGCATAAAAAAAATATTCTTGAAACGGAGCAGCGGCTGAACAGGGCGAGAATGAACCCTCATTTCTTTTTTAATGCACTGGCCGCTTTACAAAAATTTGCTGTAAAAGAAAATAATCCGCAGGCCATGGCCAGCAATCTTTCTAAGTTTAGTAACATAATGAGGGAAACGCTGGAAAGCACTTACAAAGAATATGTAACAATTGAACAGGAAATGGAATTTCTGAATGAATACTTAGAAGTCCAGAAAATCCGTTTTCCTCATTCATTCACCTATGAGGTTAAAGCTGATAAAAATCTCGAGGTGGATGAACTGCTTATCCCTGCCATGATTATACAGCCATTTGTAGAGAACAGCATTGAGCATGGTTTTGCAGGAGTTGAATATCCGGGAAACATTTCAGTAACTTTTGCCAAAGAAAGCAAAGACTTGCTAATTAAAATTATAGATAATGGGAAAGGATTAAGCACAGCAGCCAAAGAGGAGAATGAACACATTAGCCGGGCTAGCCAGATTATTAAAGACAGGATTTACCTTCTTAATATTAAATTGAAGACAAAAGCCGGGTTTAGCATTGACAATGCGAAAGATGGTGGAGTGATTGTAAAAATCAATTTGCCATTATTATATAAAGATAAAAAAACTGTATAGTCGCATAATTTTTTACATGCGATTACTGAAAACCAATACGGGATGGATGAGTACCAAACAGTAAAACTTAGAAGAAGAAAATAATTCCTAAGTGCTTAAAAGTAATACGTTAAATGCTAAAAAATATTTTTTTATTACTGGTTTTATTCCCCAGTAGTTATGCAACAGTTGCACAAACTAAATGTAATTGTGTAGATTATGCAATTTTGAAAAAAACAAATGCAAATGACAGTATTATTGCTGCTAACCTGATTAATTCGTCTGCGCTTATTTGCAAGGCAAAAGGCTTTGAAATAATGGGAAACTACTTTCTAAAAGCATCCCTGCAAGATACAGCAGAACTACTATTGCAAAAAGCTGAGGCCGCTTTATAAAAAAACAAACTGCCCTGATACCGTATTACTGTTTACCTATAAATACTGGGGTCAGCTTCTACATACAAAAGGAGAATTTGCAGAGGCATTGGACAAATTTTTAAAAATGAATGCTTCTGCAGTAGCATCAGCAGATGTTTATGAGACAGCTATAAGTAATACAATGATAGCACAAATGTTTAATCAATCTGCCCAGGCAGAAAAGGGAATTCCTTATACCAGAAAAGCGATTGCTTTATTAAATAAAATAAGCGACCCTGAAAAAAAAGCCGAGTTGCTTTTTAAGATTGTACACAGACTAAAATGGCACTCGCAGGATACAAAACAAACTAACAGCCTTGAAACTCTTCGGAGTATTATTGCAAACAAATGCTTGAAATAGCAAGAGCTATAATTTCCAAAAAATATCTCAGCTCCGGTTACTCCAGCTTAGAAGGTATTTTATGGGAAAGATGGTATCATACAAGAAGCAATCCGCTGACTACAGCAGGAATGGACACTGTAAGGCAACTAGTCTCGCTATTAGACAGTGCATTAAAATATGTAGACAGGAACACTTATAATGTAATGGGTTCCATTTATTCGGATAAAGCTGTAATTGCTATGGAGTTGCTTTACAATCCAAAAGATGCAAGAAAGTTTACTGACTCCTGTGTTTTCTATTGGGAGAAAACAGGAAATATTGCTTACCGGGTTTATGAATATCACAACATATCCGGTGCATATAGGATGGAAGGTGATTACAAAGGGGCATACGAGTACTACAAAAAAGCAAGCCTACTTTCTGATAGCCTGGAAAATGTAGAAAAAACAAAACAAGTAGCTGAATTGGAGAAAAAATATAACCAGGCAAAAAACGAGACTACAATTAACGACTTGGCTAAGAAAAAGCAGCTTTATCTATTTCTTGCCATTGCAGGTTTACTTGCTGCGTTAGCTATTGCGTTTTTCCTTCGTCAGCAATCTTTAAAACACAAGAAGAATATTCTTGAAACCGAGCAGCGGCTAAACCGGGCAAGAATGAACCCGCATTTCTTCTTTAATGCATTAACAGCACTACAAAAATTTGCATTAAAAGAAAATGATAAGCAAGCAATGGCCAGCAATCTTTCTAAGTTTAGCAACATTATGCGGGAAACATTGGAAAGCACATATAAAGAATACGTAACTATTGAACAGGAAATGGAATTTTTAAACGAATACCTTGAAGTGCAAAAAATTCGTTTTCCACATGCCTTTAGCTATTCAGTTACTGCTGACAAAGAGGTAGAAACAGACGATGCATTAATACCTGCCATGATTATTCAACCTTTTGTAGAAAATAGTATTGAGCATGGTTTTGCAGGTATAGAATATCCTGGCAATATCAGCATTCACTTTGCTAACGATAAAAAAGAAATAAAGATTGAAATTAAAGATAATGGAAAAGGGCTTAGTACAATAGCCAGGCATGAAAGTGAGCATATCAGCCGGGCCAGCCAGATTATTAAAGATCGTATTTATCTACTTAATATTAAACTGAAAACTAAAGCAGGGTTTAGTATTGATAATGACAGTAACGGCAAGGGTGTAATAGTAAAAATAAATTTACCTTTATTGCATAAAAGTCAAAGCGAAGGTTAACCAATGAAAATACTACTGATTGATAACGAAGAAGTGATAAGAACCACCCTTAAAGAAATGGTGGAAGAAATTGGAAGCGGCTTATTCAGCATTACTGAAGCTAACGGTGTTAAAACCGGTATAGAAAAAATAAACAGTTTCAACCCTGATGTGGTTTTATTGGATGTAGAAATGAATGACGGCACAGGGTTTGATTTGTTGAAGCAAATTAGTAACCCTTCATTTAAACTGATTTTTACTACTGCACATAATCAATATGCTATACAGGCATTTAAGTTCAGCGCCATTGACTACTTGCTAAAACCGGTTGATCCTGTAGAGCTTAACAATGCACTACTGAAAGCTAAAGAAAATATTTCTGGAAATGCCCTGCAACATCAACTGGCGGTGCTTATGCAGCAAATTGGCGGTAAACCGGAAGCCGAAAAACAGATTGTATTAAAGGATATTGACAAGACCTACTTCATAAAAATGAATGACATTCTTTATTGCGAAGCAGAAGGCTCTTACACAAAATTCTATCTCAGCAATGCAGAACCAATTTTCGTAAGCCGCAATCTCCGCTCTTATGAAGAGTTATTGGCTCCCGCAGGTTTTATACGTACCCATCACTCCTGCCTCGTCAATCCAAGTAAAATAAAAATCTACGACCGCAAAACTGATAGCGGTACATTAATTCTTGAAGGCGGCCACTCCATTCCAGTTTCTCAACGTAAAAAGGATTTTGTAATACAGTTTTTAGAAAACAGATAGTCTCCTGCACCATCACTTATAAAACAAAGCCCTTCGTTCATCAAACGCAGCCTTTCCGTGTTTAATAATTTATTCTATTTATATTCTAAATTTTTAAACTATGAAACCAAACAAAATCCTTTCCATGATGACCATTGCAGCAATTGTATTAATTACAAGCTGTAAAAAAGATGAAACACCTGCCCCAATACCCGACCCTGCACCAACTGTAACTGCTATCAGCCCAACATCGGGCCCAAAGAATACAGTGGTAACAATTACAGGCACCAACTTTGGGACTAACCTGGCAACACTTAAAATTTACTTTAACAACGTACAGGCCACAGTACAAACAGCTACCAACACACAAATAACGGCTGTAGTGCCGAATAATGCTGGTAGCGGAATTGTTAAGGTGGAGAAAACACCAACTGTAACAGTAAACGGACCAGTGTTTACATATTATAGTGCAGGCACTGTTACTACGTTTGCCGGAAGCTCTGCAGGATATGCAAACGGCAATGGTACAGCAGCCATGTTTGGCAACCCATATGGGGTAGCAAAGGATGCAAGCGGAAACATTTTCGTAGCAGACAGAAACAATAACCGCATTCGTAAAATAGCTTCTGACGGAGAGGTAACTACATTTGCAGGCAGCGGCAGCGGCGGGGCAATTGTAAATGGTACAGGTACAGCGGCGGGCTTCTATACGCCTGTTGGTGTAACCTTCGATGCAACAGGAAATTTATATGTGAGTGAAGTTTCAAATCAGGCAATAAGAAAAATTACTTCGGCCGCAGTTGTTACTACATTAGCTGGTAATGGCACAGCCGGTAACTTAAACGGAACAGGAACTGCGGCAACATTTAATCAACCCGTAGGAATGGCTGTTGATGCGGCAGGGAACGTATTTGTAGCCGACTACATCAACCACCTTATAAGAAAAATAACACCGACAGGTGTGGTTACCACATTCGCCGGAAGTGGTACAGCAGCTTTAACAGATGGTTCAGGAACAGGTGCTTCATTTAACGGTCCATTTGCATTGGCTTTTGATGCAAGTAATAATTTGATAGTAGCTGATTATTTAAATCATGCCATTAGAAAAATTACTCCAGCAGGAGTAGTAACTACAATTGCAGGCAACGGTACCGCAGGGCATGTAGATGCTACTGGTTCTGCCGCAAGGTTTAACAGACCAGCTGGCTTTGCGGTTGATGCAACAGGCAATATATTTATATGTGACGCACAAAATAACCGTATCAGAAAAGTTACTAGTGCCGGAGTTGTAACAACAATTGCAGGAAGTGGAACAGCGGCTGCAACAGATGGTGTTGGCTTATCAGCAGAATTCAATTATCCTATTGCCCTTTGCGCCGACTTTGCAAACTCTGCTTTGTACATAGCAGACTTTGGAAATCATAGAATACGTAAAATTATTATTGACTAATAAAACAATGAAGCCGCTTTAACCAGCGGCTTCATCACTTATAAAGCAAAGAGCACCACTTATGAATATTGCACAACGGTTAGTTATAAATTTTCAATCTTTATACAAAAGAAATCAATTTATGACAAAACAAGATCTCTGGCCCAAAGAAGGCAAACTAAAAAAAGTATTAATCATCCTTGCTATTGTAATTGTAGCTTCTTTATTAATTGTATTGCTGGAAGAAAAAACACAGTTTAAAGCAGGAAAAAAACTACCCCTGATTATTGCATTTGCCTGCATTGGCGTTTGGATGTATAAACCTGCTGTAAAAAAAGAAACACCAAATGAACTTAAATAAAATATTTGGCACAGCCGCTATTATTGTTTTATCCATTGCCGTATGGATTACTCTTTCCGGGCAGCCTATCACCCAAAAAATAAATGCCTGGCAGGCAAATGTAATGGGTGATAATAAATACTTTCCCACACTAACTATTTTTTTATTGGCTCTTCCACCACTGTTAGTATTACTTCTTGTAAAAAGATATTTATTAAAAAAAGTAAAGAAACATTAAACCATCTTCGCTTTCCCCATCGTAATCATAAACCTTAGTGATTTTACATTTACAAACTCCCCTATCGGGATTTTTTTTTGAATGAATTATCACTTCACTATCGACTTCCACACTACCAATTAGCAACACTGTTATTTCCATTTCATAGTAGAAATATTTTACTGTTATTTTTTCTGTGCTGCCATCCCTTATTATTTTAAATTCTCACAGAGCATTTCTTTCTTCTCAGCCAATTTGAACCTTGATGCATCGAATTTTCCGCCCAGATAATTCTGGAATATGTCTACTTTTATTATCCAGCATTTTCCATCAGGAGCTTTGGTACCAATAGCTGTTCCTATTTGTCTGTATTCCGGCAACCCAGATATTTCATTCTTCTTTACATACCAGTTGGCACTATAAAGTGCTTGCTTTACCAATATATATCCCGGATATTCCCTAGCAAACCAATTTTTGAACCACCCCTCCCATTCTGCATTTTGTGTTATTGCCTTGGGCATAAAAACATCCGCCAACTCAGCATTTTTATTGCCTTTTATGGAGGCCATCATGGCTTTATTATTACCATACTTTGCAATTCCCTCTTTTGCAATTTTTAGCGCCTCATCCACACCCGGCGAATTTGGGAAAATTGTATTAAACTCCTCTAAATACGCTAATGCACTTTTGAAATATTGTACACTGCCTTTTGTTTTACAAAGCAAATTTTCAACAGGCTCATTAGCATCTCCGGTATAAGAACCTTGCTTTTCTAAAAACTCCCATTGATAGATTAATTCATCCTTTATTTTGGTAGCACCGCTTTTTTTGTAATTATCCCCCGCCATTTTCATTTGCTTGGGGTCTGATGGCATGGACTGAAATTTTGCAACAAACTCTTTAAATTGTTCAATTCTTGCGTTTGACAATACCACAAAATCATTGCAGGGTGATGAAGAAAAGTAATCTCTTAAAACTTCGGGTTGTATAAAATTCTTTAAAAATCTTGCTGTCCTTTTACCTCTAGCGGTGTCTTCCAGTATCTTTTCATACGGGTTAAAATCAGGATTAAACTTAGGGTTTTCTCCTCTTGGTTGAGCTACAGTTACAATCGCTGTCAACAAAAAAACACAAACAGATAAAATATTCTATTTTCTATATAAAAGGGTTTAAGATTATTTAGGCATGTTTTCGCAAGGAATGGTAATCGGTGGCGATGGCATTATCAGATATGGTTTACCATATTTGCCGCCACCTTCATACACACTGTACATACGTCCGGTGGCCAGTGCACAGGTGCCGTCACCTTTTTTGATGGCAAAGTTTACTTCTAGCCTCTTTGCTTACAGGTATATCCAATACATTTTTCTCGATTGTCCAACCTGTAGTGATATGCACTTTAACAACAGTAACTTTATCAGCCGCCCAACTGGTTTCATAATCCTTCTTGGCAATACTCTCCACCGCAGGGTCGCTCATTATTGCCTTTTTCATCCGCAGGCTTTTTACATAGTCTAATTGATTTTTCGCCATTTTGGCCATGTAATCTTCCCTGCTGCCGTGTAGCTTTATCGCTTCCTCAACAGCTTCTAATTTTTCTTCCATGGAAATAGCCTCAGGATACACTCTTTATTGCAGCTTTTATATAGGCTTTATATAAGTATAAATCCTGCAAAAAAGAAACACCACTCATTACCCTGTACTCGTTTTTAGCAGACGCTGCCTTTTCAATTGCATTTGATGAAGCCATTCACCTTACTTACCATTTCATGATATTGACTCTTTAATACGGATGCTACCGGCTTTGATTTTACAAATTCATCAACCTTTTGTTCGTACTCAGTAATTACTTTATCGCTTTCTGTTAATGCCTCTACTACATCTGACTTGCTATTTGCTTTTCCACCGGGAACATTTAATCCCCCTTTAGAAAAGAGGAATGATTCTGTAAAGAGGAGCTTCATGCTTTTGGCAGTAGCTTCTGCACCCCCTCTGGTATACCCGGAAGGTTGGCCGTATAAGCAAATACTACTAACAAAAAATAAAACGGATAGAAAACTTTTCATGGCTAACATTTATTTTATAATTAAAATTAGAGAAGATGGCTAATTCATTCCTGCTACTTTCACAGAATAGCAGCCTTCTTATATAGCTGCATCGTTATTCTTAATAAATGAAAATTGGTGATATGATTCTTTTCTTTGAGTCAGCTATATTTAATCAGTTGAAAAGCCAACACCATCACCTGTTAATAAAGTGGCCGCTTATGTACATATGACTAAAAATTTCTTTTCCCCCGCCCTACTTTTAAATAAAAATTAAAAAGAATGATAGGGAAAATAGTACTGCCGACCCTGCTACTAATAAACTCGATTGTTACTTCATCCTGTGGCAGGAAAAATGATAGTAAGACAAAGACAGTAACAGCTAAAAAACAATTTGATATTGGTATTAATACATCTACCCTCACCACCAAAGAGGCGGTGATGGCCGCTGCCCAAAAACTAATGGCTGCAAAAGCGGCAAATGAGGCGGTAAAAGACTCTGATCCAGACTATAAAAGTCATTACTACTCGATACTTAAAATGAAAGGGATAGTAAGAAAAAAAGTGGCAGCCGTAACTGCAGCGTTACCCGGTAACGACAGACGGGCTTTCGTGGATTCGAGCAATACCACTATGGAATAACGATTTATGAAACATTTTACCTATTTCTCATAAATAAAAAGGCCCTTTTTTCTACAGGAACCGCTTTAGTGGTTAATAAAAAATCCTTACCTCAAAAGACCTGTCTGAAAATGACGGGTCTTTTTTTAATGGCCCGTGAGCAATTGCCATACACAGACTTGCACAGCTCTATCACTTATTAAAGCAAAGTTCAGCTTTGTTAACCCCAGACTACTTTCTATTAAATCAAGAACAAAACAGCCCCTTAACTAACTAATTTTAAAACCTAAAGACAATATGCGAACCATTTTAAAAGATACCGTCCATTTCGTTTTGCAGCAATTTGATGGCACCCCTGTAGCAGAACTTATTTATACAGGCGAAAACCTGGTGGCTGGCAAGCTTATAGCCAGCACGGAGATTAAAATTGAACATACCAATACCGGCACCTGGCATACCTATATTGACGAAGGAAATCAAAAACGGATTATAGCCGAAATAAAAATGCGGCCCGGTGGGCTTATTTCACTTTACTTCACCCCAAAAAAAAGGAAGTATAAACTAAGCAATGCAGGAATTTATAAAAATCGTTTTATCCTATGTAACAGCAGGCAGGACGAAATGCTTTCCCTGCTTCCGGTTATTAACTGGGACAGGAAGGGCCATGATTATTCTGTTCAAATTAATGAAGAATATCAGGAGGAATGCAGTCCATTACTAATTTTACATGCGGTACATTGCACTAATTGCTACCTGGGTATGCTGAACGGTACTGTTCCGGCATTAATAAGCATTTAGGTAAATGCCTAAAAACTATACTATGATAAGGGTACTCTTTCTTTTCTTTTTTTTTCTGACAGCCTTCCTGGCTGGAGCACAAACGGAGTGTACCTGTTCGCTGGTAACAGAAAAAAGCAAAACCACAACAGAGCCTGCTACACTGGTTGCTTCAGATGAACCGGCCTGTAAAATTGAAGGCTACCGCCTATTAGCCAGAACCCTCCTATTTAAAAGGGAACTCGACTCCTCAGAGCTATATATTAATAAAGCACTCAAAATACTCGCATCGGCCAAATGCAGCCAGGAGTCTTATCTTATTTTCTACCAAATGTTAGATAACATTTACGCAAACAAAGCAGATTTTAAAAGTGCAATAGAAATGGAGCTTAAGATTATCTCCATTTTCGAAAACAAAAAAGATACTATTAACCTAACAAGAGGATTGCTCAATGTTTCAAATATTTTCAATGAAATGCAACAGCCAGACAAGGGAATAGAGTATTGCCGGAAAGCCATCCCAATGGTGCAACGATTGAATCCTTCTCCGGAAAAAGCGGTGCTGTTAGCCCGGGCTGCACAAAGATATTTTTACTATTATCAGCAATATAATGACACTAAATACCTCGACTCTACCGCCTACTATGCCAACACCGCACAAAAAATAATGCAGGCAGTCCCTTTTGATAAAGAAGCAACTATCACTGTAAATAACCGCCTTATCACAGTTGCAATTGAAAAAAAACAATACCAACAGGCTCTTATATATATTGACCAAAATCTACCACTCTGCAACAGGCAAAAAGATTTTCCGGAGCTATCCATCAACTTCAGGGATAAAGCAGAAGTATATTTCAATACAAATCAATTTGCACTTGCAAAGCAATTTGCTGATTCGTCGCTGGCCTATACCAAACTGCTGAAATCGCCACCCACCATAGCAGAAACTTATCAGTTGATTTATAAAATAGCAGAGGCATCGGGCAATAGCAAAGAAGCCCTGGAGGCATATAAAGCAGAAAGAATAATTACCGATAGTGTTGGCACAGCAAAAAAACTGGCTGCCGTAACTGAATTAGAAAAAAAATACAACCAGGCAAAGAATGAAAAAACCATAAAGGAACTGGCTCAACAGAAACAAATCTACCTGCTCTTTGGATTAGCCGGCTTATTAACGGCTGCTGTGATTGCTTTCTTCTTACGACAGCAATCACTGAAACACAAGCAAAAAATTCTGGAAACAGAACAGCGACTGAACCGGGCAAGAATGAATCCTCATTTCTTTTTTAATGCATTGGCAAGCTTACAAAGTTTTGCTATCAGGGAAAATAATGGAGAAGCTATTGCATCAAATCTTTCCAAATTCAGTCATATCATGAGGGAGACGTTGGAAAGTACGTACAAGGAATATGTAACAGTGGAACAGGAAATTGATTTTTTAAATGAATATCTTGATGTACAAAAAATACGTTTTCCCCGGAAATTCGACTATGAAGTAGTTGCTTCTAAGAATCTGGAAACCGACGAATTGCAACTACCAGCGATGATCATACAACCTTTTGTAGAAAACAGTATCGAACATGGATTCAGCAATATTGATTACACCGGGCTGGTAACAATTGAATTCCATAAAAAAGAAAAAGATTTGCGAATAAGCATAACAGATAATGGCAAGGGATTACTCACCAATACAAAAGAAAACCTGTCTGCCGGACAGGCAGGAAACGAACATATCAGCCGGGCCAGTCAGATTATTAAAGACAGGATTTATCTCTTGAATGTCAAACTGAAAACAAAAGCCAGCTTTAGTATTGATAATAATCCAGTTGGAAAAGGTGTGCAGGTAATTATTAATTTGCCATTAATTTATATAAAATAAAAAATCGAATGAAAAGATCCGAAATGAAAATATTAATAATTGATAATGAAGAAGATTTACGTTCCGGCCTGCACCAACTGATACAGAAATCTAACATCGTAACTGCTGAAATAGCCGAAGCAGAGGGAGTTGCTACCGGTTTACAAAAAATCAATGAATTTCAACCCGATATTATTTTCCTGGATATTGAAATGGAAGATGGTACCGGCTTTGATTTACTAAGACAAATACCTAATCCAACCTTTCAACTCATTTTTACAACTGCACATAATAAATATGCCATACAGGCATTCAAGTTCAGTGCATTGGATTATCTGTTAAAACCGATAAACCCGGAAGAATTAAAAATCAGCCTGGAAAGAGCAACAAAAAATATCAATCAATCAACCATCAGTAACCAGCTTGCTGTGATGATGCAACAGTTGTACCCAAAACCGGACACCGATAAAAAAATCGTTCTGAACGATAAACAATCCACCTACTATATAAAAATATCGGATATTATTTTTTGTGAAGCCGAAGGCCCATATACAAAATTCTATATTGCAGGCTCCAACCATATTCTTATTTCAAAAAATCTGAAAGAATATGAAGAACTTCTCACTCCACATGGGTTTATTAGAACACATCACTCTTATATTGCTAATACGAGTAAAATAAAAATGTATGACAAAACCGATGGTGGTGCATTAATACTGGACGGCGGTTATAATATACCGGTGAGCCAGCGCAGAAAAGAACTGGTCATTGATGTGTTAGCAAAAAACAACCTTTAGTAGATTCGCTTTTCTCGGACAGTTAAGTAATCTAAAGAAAAATTGCTGTTAATAAAAAGAACCCGTCTTATTCAGACGGGTTCTTTAGCAGTTAGTATTGGTGTTAACGATAAATTACTACTCTTTTAGCAGCCAGCTCTCTACCGGTCCGGCTTACTACTTTTACAATATAAACCCCGGAAGTATAAGACCGGTTGGTCATATCTACTACAATAGCACTGTAAGCCAGTCGGGTGGTTAATGCCCGTTGATACATCAACTGACCAGTGGCATTGAATACCATTACGGTTGCTTCTTCATTAATCTGATTGTAATATCGTACCTGGAAGAATCCGTTACTCGGATTGGGATATACCCACATGTTATTGGTAGGTTGTCCGCTGATTATGTAATCCGCCGATTTTACCACACAACCATTCGGGTCGGTATAAATGGTGTAGTAAGTACCTATACCTTCATCCACTGTTATATTTGATACAACTGCACTTGTATTTCCACCGGTCAATGGATTATTATTCAGCCACCAGGCAAAACTTCCGCCTGTCGGATTCACATTGGCAGTAAGTGTAGTTTGCTGTCCGGGAATAATAGATGAATACGGTGCTACACTCAGTGTAATTGTTGGCAATGCATTTACATACAAGGTAGCTGCATTTGAATTTACAACAGTACATAATCCGGTAAGCACCACTCTGAATGTATTGGTGTTCATGGCCACCGTTGGATTACTGATAGTGTAAGTTGAACTGGTAGCACCTGCTATATTATTCCAGGCAAGGCCACTCCATTGCTGCCATTGATAAGCGATAGGTCCACCAGCATTGGGAGCAGTAGCTGCTGTAACACTAAAGGTGGTACTTGTTCCTGCACATACTGTTCTCGTAGCAGGTTGTGCTGAGATAACTGGTAGTTGTCCATCTAGTACTGTTACAGTAAAGGAACAGTTCGTTGAAACATTCGTAGCAGCATCAATGGCTCTCCAGGTAATGGTAGTAGTTCCAAGAGGAAATGCTGAACCACTTGCCGGGCCCGATACTAATTGGGTGGTTACACCCGGACAGTTATCCGTAGCTGTAACGGTATAGGTAACTTCTGCCACACATAAACCCAGCCTGTGTGGTTACTGTAATATTTGGAGAACAAGTGATAACAGGATTTTCCAGATCTCTAACTGTTACCGTATAAGAACAAGTAGCAGAATTACCGGCTGCATCTTTTACTGTGTAAGTAACAGTGGTTACACCTTTATTAAATAATCTTGTACCCACATTATTTATTCCTGTGGCAGGAGATGAACCTGTAGTAGCACCAGTTAGTGTCCATGTCAATTCTGTAACAGCACAGTTATCGGCTCTTATTGGGTTAGGAGTTGCAACAGTGCCTGCACAAATACCTGCATCTGTATTCGCCTGAATATTAGCCGGACAAGTGATGGTTGGGTTCTCTGTATCATTTACCATTACGGTAAATGAACAAGAAGCGATTCCACAAATATTGGAAGCTGTAACTGTTACAGTTGTTACACCTACATTAAATAATGTACCACTTCCGTTTCCATTGCCATTACCGATGGTGGCGCCGCTTAGTGTATAACTAAGTGTGGGAGCTGGAGCACCAGTTACGATTGTATTGTAGTTAACTGTTGTACCGCAAACACCGGTTGTATTATTCGCAACAATATTAGCCGGACAAATAATAGTTGGCACTGCATTTACCAACACAGTAGCAGTTATTGGTGCGCCATCACATCCATTAAATGTTGGGATGATCGTAAATGTTACTGTTATTGGTGTGGTGGTGGTATTGAATAATGTACCCGTTATATCTCCGGAGCCGCTGGCGGCAATACCTGTTACAGCAGCCGTGTTATTTCTTGTCCAGCTATAAGTTGCACCTGCGTAGTTAGATGAAAGAACTATTGGTGTAATACTTCCGGAGCAAATGGTTTGGCTTGTTGGAGTGGCAGTTGCTACCGGTAAGTTTTCATTGACGGTAACTGTAACCGTAAACGGAGTACCTACACAGCCACCTAAGCTTGGAGTAACAGTAAACGTAACTGTTACTGGTGCATTGCTGGTATTAGTCAATGTGCCACTGATATTTCCATTACCAACAGCGGGTATGCCGGTTACTGCGGCAAGATTATCCCTTGTCCAGTCAAAAGTAATACCCGGTACATTGCCCGTAAAAGTAATCGTGTTAATAGCATCTGCAGAGCAAATGATTTGTGATGCTGGAGTAGCTATACCTGTTGGTACAGGGCTTACTGATATAGTAAAACTTTCAGGTGTGCCTGGGCAAGAAGAGTTAGGGTCAACAGGCGTTACAGTAATAGTAGTCGTTTCTGTTGTAGTGCCTGCATTAATTGCAGTAAATGATGGAATATTACCAGTACCACTTGCCGCTAAACCAATAGATGGGTTGCTGTTTGTCCAGTTGTAAGTTGCTCCTGCCACATTACCGGTAAAGTTGATAGCGGTAGTATTGCTACCTGTACAAACATTCTGGCTGCTTACAGGATTGACAATAGGTGAAGGATTAACTGTGATACCAAATATTTCGGGAGAGCCGGTACAACTTCCAAATGTAGGCGTAACCGTAATAGTGCTTGTTACAAATGTACCTGTTGCATTTATTGCTGTGAATGATGGAATACTTCCACTACCACTTGCGGATAAACCTATTGAAGGGTTGCTATTCGTCCAGGTATAAAATGTACCCGGTACAGTTCCACTAAAATTAATAGGCGTAGTAGTTGCATTATTACACACAGTTTGACTAGCCACATTATTCACATCAGGTATTGGGTTAACCGTTATAGTAAATGTTTGTGATGATGATGTACAAGCTGGTCCACCAGAGAATGACGGAGTAACCGTTATCGTTGCTGTAATAGGAGATGTTCCACTAAACGTAGGTGTAAAGGATGGTATATTACCTGTACCACTTGCTGGTAAACCTATGGATGGGTTATTATTTGTCCAGTTGTAAATAGCACCTGCTGTACCTGTAAAGTTTACCGCATTAGTTGCACTACCATCGCATATTGTTTGGTCGGTTGGGTCGTTAACAACTAAGTCGGGATAAACGGTTATGTCGAACGTTTCGGGAGAGCCTGTACAAACACCACCGCCATCACAGCTGTTTACCAATGCTTGTATTTCGGCTACGCTTAGAACTCTGCTATACATACGAACTTCATCTATGCTTGAACTGCCTCTTATTCCAAGGAAGCCTCCAACAATATCTCCTATATTAAAACCGGAGAAATTTAGATTCCCCTGATTTAATGTCGCTGATTGAGAAGCTGAAAGAGTTCCATTTACATATGCTCTTACCTCTTTAATAATGTCATCGTAAACTATGGTTATTGTTTTTGTTGAAGGTCCTGTTGTGCCTGTTAAATGCATCGAAATAGGATTTGATCCATCAAGGCTAAAATTAAATCCACCATTTATAATACTATAACTCACCTGGAATGGTGTCGTTATTTGGGAGCCCATAACAAAAAAGGCCCCACCACTACTTGGAAAGCCGGAAGCTATAAATGATAATGTCCACGAAGTATTATTTAAAGATGCATTCCAGCCTGTAACGAAGTAATCTGATGATGTACTATTTGTACTTGTGGTTTGCAAAGAACCATTACACACACTACCATTACCCTGGAATGCATTACCATTAAATGAGCCAACCGCTGTACCTGCAGGCGGATTACTCGCCAGGTTTGGCGCTGTAGGGCCAGAACCATCAAATTTGTAATATAAAATCTCAGGGATGGCAGTACCAAAAGCAGGTGTTGCTGTTACAGTACTTGTTATTGGGGCACTGGTATTATTGGTTGCTGTAAATGATGCAATATTACCACTACCGTTAGCTGCTAATCCAATCGCAGTATTTGAATTTGACCAATTATAAACTGTACCCGGCACACTACCTGTAAAGTTTACAGCAGTAGTTGTTGAATTGCGGCAAACGGTTTGGTTAGTGATAGGATTTACATCAGGTCTTGGGTTTACAGTACCACTTACTGGTATAGTTAGAGTTGTAGCACCAGTAGCCGTACAAGATATATTACCACTAATGCTACCCGGCGCAGTAGCACCAGTAAGCCTTACGTAAATAGTTGTGGTAGTTACAATGCCAGATGAAGGGGCTAATGATAATGAAGGAACATAGCTGCTATTATTTAATGAAACAAGAAAACCTAATGGTGCTGCTATATTTATATTAGATGTTAACCCGGTTCCTTCTATTGTAAATGATTGTTCGTCAGATAGGGAGCTTTCACAAGTAGTAAAAGGAGATAAATTTCCAACGGTTGTTAATGTTGAAACTGCCGTTACACTAAAACTATGTGTTCTTGATGTAGTACCTTCTGCATCAGCTAATATATAATACTGGGTGCCTGCTGTGAGAGTACCTATGGGTATGGAAGATATACCATTGACATCTATAATGCAGGTCCAGCCGCTAGGGCTACAGCCTGCTGAAACAGGTTTATAGTAATAATCAATATATCCTCCGGATGCACTTAATATATTTAACATATAAGTGCCGGCAACAGGTGCCGTAAATTGATATATTTGTTCTTGTCCAAATGCATTCTGATTACAACCCCCCAGAACCCAATTGCCACTTCCGGAAAGTGTTACAGAAGTGCTAGTGGCCAAGGTTAAAGGCTGAATTGTTGAGCATTGGCTACGGGCAGTAAACCCGGCAAATACCATTGCTAAAAATAAAAAGAGGTAAATTTTTCTCATAGAGAAGAGTTTATTGTTTTATAAATAGTTATCAACTCCTTTTTCGGAGTCAATCAAATTGAAATAATCAGCCACAGCCGTAAGTGAAAAGATGGTGAATTATTTTTCTTGCACTTGCAAGTCATAATTAAGAAGCTAAAAATAGATTGCCTGAATAGCTTTAAAGTGACAGTTGAACAATCAGGCAGTTATAATTAATACTAGTAGCCATTTTTTTAACCAGCGTAGTTTGCATTTTTCTATAAACAACTGCTATTAGTAAAAGGCTGGTGTGGTATTGTTAAAAGCGAAGGCACCTGCTTACAGTCAATAGTACTGTTGCAAGTGCTTTTTAGGTATCCTGTATTTGTTATTCTTTAACGATAGTATATGCCGACTGTTCGCCACTGCCACCAACAACCAGCAATTGATAATTTCCAGCTTGCAAATGTCCAATGGAAAGTGACAGTTGATTATTTCCTTTCATCAATAGCGTTGATTTTTTCAACAACATCTTTCCATCCATTGAATAAAGGAAAAAACTAGCAGGACTATCTTTCAGTAAACTTATCTGCAGGTTGATTATATCTTTTGCAGGATTTGGATACAGTAGTACTTCTGCAAAATTGGTCTGTGCTAAATTAACTTTCAGTGTGTTAGTAGTTTTAAACGATCCATCTGCATCAGCTATTCTTACCTGGTAAAAATTATTACCTGAAAAAGGCTGCTCGTCTATAAACTGATAGCTTAATTGGCTGGTGGCCGAAATAGTGTTCAATAAATTAAATTGGCGACCATTACTGCTTCGCAGTACTTCAAAATAAATAGGTGTTGACCCTGGTTCCATTTTCCAGTCCAGCAACACTTTCTTTTCATTGGTAAGCTGCAATTTGAAATAACTAAGTTGTAAAGGCAGCACCGATGGAGTGCTGGTAACACCCCACGGAGAAAAACTGGTAATGCCTGTTAATTGTTTTTGCCAGGCTGTGCCACTTACTACTGTTGCTGCTCCATTTTGTGCAGTATAACCAGTGTAGTCAATCGTTGTTCCGTTGCTTTTATAAATGCCACAAAAGTTTCGGGTAAAAGAAATGCCTTCATCTGCCTGCTCCCACTGCAAGGTTAGGTTTGCTGCGTTTCCACCGGTTGTTGTTTCATCAATTTGCCAGGTACGCTGTACAGATTGCAATGCTACGGCACCAGGTATTGCATTCATATTTACCCGAATAGTAAAATCTTCCGCTGGTCCGAAAGTATTTTGAATAGTGCAAGGATTGAAGGAAATGGTTCTGGGGCCGACAGGAAACTGTTTAGTAGCACCCCCTGTTATATTCATTCTCAATCCACCAGTGGTGGCTGGATTATTACTTGCATCACCGGTGATGATATATCTGCTGATACCAGCACCGACAACAGTATTGGCAGTTAAAATAAAATTATTGGTATAAATATTACCAGCTTGCAAGGTAACAGTGCCACTTGCTGTAATATTTTTATTCATTACTACTCCATTGCTATTATCTACCAGTAAATTACTTATTGTAAGTGGGGATGCTCCCGATGCTGACTGTTGTGCAGTTCCTTTAAATTCAAAACTGCTGCCTGTATTTGTTATAAATGAACCTCCGGTGTAAGTGAGATTGCCAAATAGTTGCAGCGTAGCACCACTAAGATTGATGGCAGAAGCAAATCCACTCTTCGACATATTTCTGCATCGGCCAATAGCAGCCGCAGCTATCACTGGGTTGCCAGTACTTATCACCACATCATCTGTGGAAGTAGGAACACTTCCACAACTCCAGTTGCCAGCAGTATGCCAATCATTATTAACAGCACCTGTCCAATTGTTAGTGGCATTCACTGTAAGCGTTGCACTATTAGAAGTAGCATTACCACATCCGTTCGCTACTACACATCGGTATAAATAACCAGTAATAGCAGTGGTGGCACCCGTAATATTCAGTGTAGCTGTTGTGACATTAATGTACACACCTCCATTAGAAATATTGGTGAAGCCAGCACCTGCATTCACCTGCCATTGATAAGATAATGGTGCTGTGCCGGTGGCGGATACAGAAAAACTGGTATTATAACCGTTACAAACAGTGGATGATAATGGATGAGTACCGACTGCAGCACCTGTACAAGGTGTGGTATAATATATTCCCAACTTAGTATCTATAAACTGGGTTGTGCATCCGGATTGATAGTAGCTAAGTCTCACTTGTCCGGTAAAGGTGGCTAACCAGCTAATTTGACTTTGCGTCCCACAAAAATCATCATTGAATGTTAGCAGCGTTGTACCAGCTGTATTATAAAGAGATAACACCGTATTGATTGCACTGTTCTCCGGAAAGCAGGATCGGAATATATATGTATTGCCAGACGTTACATTGAAAATGTAATAATCACCACCCCAGGCTGCATGTGCCGTATTTTCATTGGCAATACCAGATTGTGAAGGCGTTACAAAACCAGGAAAGAAACCCGTATTGTCAAAAGTGCCAGCGGGGCATTGGCTATTGCTATACAGAGAAATAAAAATCACTAACACCAAAAATATTTTCTTCATACTATTGAATTTTATTGAACAGGTTACTCGAAAAAATACAGCTATCATCGCCTGTTATAAGTTGCTATCTGATAAATACTGGGCAATGAGTCACCCATCTTCGATTGAAAGGAATTTGCGACTACCAATAAATAAAAGTAAAATGTACCTCCCAGTAATTGGGGGCACATGAACAGTATGTTGTTTATAATTAACAAACAACAGCTCTAACTATATATGTGAATAGAAGAATAAAGAAAATATCAGGTAATCCGGTAAAATTTTAGCTGTTACTGTGAATATATCTATGGAAGTTTAATCAGGCTGAGAATCAGATTACCTCGCCTTCTAAATCATAATCATACGCCTTGGTGATCTTTACATTTACAAATTCGCCAATGGGAAGTTTTTTTGCAGAATGAATAACCACTTCATTATCTACTTCTACGGAGTCAAACTCAGTACGGCCGAGATAGCGGCCAGCTTCTTTTTTATCAATGAGTGTCTTAAATGTTTTACCTATTTTTTCCTGATTGAGTTCATAAGAAATTTCCTGCTGCGTTTCCATTATCTCCTGCGCCCTTCTTTCTTTTTCTTCAGCAGGAACATCATCCACTAAATCATGTGCTGAAGTTCCTTCCTCATGTGAATAGGTGAAGATACCAACCCTGTCAAACCGCTGCCTTTGTAAAAAACCTTTCAGCTCTTCTACATCATCTTCTGTTTCCCCGGGAAAGCCAGCTATCAGTGTTGTACGTAAGCAAATACCCGGCACTTTCTCCCTTACAGCAATCGTCAATTCTTCCATCTCTTCCCTTGTTATTTGCCGCTTCATAGCTTTCAGCATATTATTGGCGGCATGTTGCAATGGCATATCAAGGTAATTGCAAATATTTTCTCTCTCCCGCATTACATCTAATATCTCCAATGGAAATTTTGATGGATAGGCATAATGCAACCGTATCCACTCCAACCCTTTTACATCGGCTAAGCGGTTCATCAAATCCCCCAGCATTCTTTTTTTATAAATATCAAGACCGTAATAAGTCAATTCCTGTGCAATCAGCATTACTTCTTTCACCCCCTTTTTCACTAAGCTTTTCGCTTCTTTTACTAGGTCTTCTATGGATTTACTTACATGCTGCCCCCGCATTAATGGTATAGCACAAAAAGAACAGGTACGGTTGCAGCCTTCAGAAATTTTCATGTAAGCATAATGCTGCGGTGTGGCAAGTAGACGTTCACCTACTAATTCCGTTTTATAGTCAGCTTCAAATTGTTTTAGAATTAATGGTAATTCCATTGTACCAAAGTAGGCATCCACTTCTGGGATTTCTGCTTCAAGGTTATTCTTATACCGTTCACTAAGGCACCCTGTTACATATACTTTATCAACCTTGCCTCTTCTTTTCAGTTCCACCTGGTTAAGAATTGTATTAATGCTTTCTTCTTTTGCTTTTTCTATAAAACCGCAGGTGTTCACCACCACTATATTATGGTCATGGCTTTTATTTTCATGCACCACATCAATATCATTTGCCAGCAACTGGCCGCTCAGCACTTCGCTATCCACCATGTTTTTACTACACCCTAAGGTGATAATGTTTACTTTGTCTTTATGTAGTTTTTTTGTTTTCATGCCCTTGCCCCTAAAGTGGTATTAATTACTTTTCTAAATTAAACAAACTATCCACAAACTCATGCTTATCAAAAACGAGTAAATCTTCCATCTTCTCTCCCACACCAATAAACTTTACTGGTATTTTAAACTGGTTGGCTATTGCCAGTACTACACCGCCTTTGGCCGTTCCGTCTAATTTAGTAATAGCTAATGCGGTTACATCTGTTGCTGCTGTAAAATGTTTGGCTTGCTCCAATGCGTTTTGTCCGGTGCTTCCATCCAGCACCAGCAGTACTTCATGCGGCGCATCGGGTATAGTTTTTTGAATTACCCGTTTAATCTTAGTCAGTTCATCCATAAGGTAAGCCTTGTTATGCAGACGGCCTGCGGTATCAATGAGTACCACATCGCTTTGCCTAGCCACAGCACTTTGTACAGTATCAAATGCTACGGCTGCCGGGTCGCTGCCCATATCCTGTTTTACAATCGGCACACCGGTTCTCTCACTCCAGATAGTTAGCTGATCTACTGCTGCAGCCCTGAAAGTATCCGCGGCACCCAGCAAAACATCCTTGCCAGCCTTCTTAAAATTATAAGCCAGCTTACCTATTGTTGTTGTCTTTCCCACACCGTTTACACCCACCACTAAAATAATATAAGGCCTCTTGGGCAACTCAGAGTCAAAAGCATAACTATTTGACTCCGGGGCATCTACCAGCAATGCTTCAATTTCCTTCTGCAGCATTTTATTCAACTCAGAGGAACTGAGATATTTATCCTTTGCTACCCTTCTCTCAATCCGCTCAATAATTTTTACAGTGGTTTCTATTCCCACATCGGCACTTACCAATGCTTCTTCCAGGTTGTCCAGCACTTCTTCATCCACAGTGCTTTTACCCGCAATTGCTTTGGTTATTTTGGACAGGAAGCCCTCTTTGGTTTTTTTCAAACCCTCATCAAGGCTTTCCTTTTCCTTATTACCAAATAGTTTGTTGAAGAATCCCATAAGCCCCTATCCCCTAAAGGGGGATTTTTAAGACCCTGCCCTGTACAAAGTCTATGATTAAAGAAAATGCACCAATCAGGAGATGGGCATTTAAACAAAAAAGCTGTCATACCAAAGGGGGATGACAGCCAATATCATTACTCTCCGCCTCAAGCGGAGATGGTGGTTTATTTCTGAGCTAAAAAATCTTTCACCTTGTCTTTGTGAATAATTTGCTCTTTAAAAGTGTAAGCACCCGTTTTAGGACTGCGTACGGCTTTAATAACTTTTGTCCAGTTTTTTGCCTCTGCTGATGCCTTTAGGTCTTTTACTTTAGCGTTTTTTGAAGCTGCTTTTGCCATTGTATTCTGATTTGCTAATTTGATAATTTGATAATCTGCTGATGGCTTGTGCAAATTAGCTAATCAGCTAATAGGCACATCAGCACATTATTTTATTTCTTTGTGAACGGTAACTTTCTTAAGAATTGGATTGAATTTTTTCAACTCCAATCTCTCAGGATTGTTCTTTTTGTTTTTTACCGTAATGTAACGGCTGGTACCCGGCTTACCACTTGTTTTGTGTTCGGTGCATTCCAGAATTACCTGTACACGGTTGCCTTTCTTTGCCATGATTATTGTTCTTTAAAACGTTAGATTTTTTCTCCTTTTGCCCTCAGTTCTTTTACCACACTAAGCAAACCATTTTTATTAATGGTACGCAGTGCCGTGGTTGACAGCTTCAACGTAATCCATTTATCTTCCTCGGCTAAATAAAACCTCTTTTTCTGCAAATTAGGCAGAAAACGACGTTTCGTCTTAATGTTTGAGTGAGAAACTTTGTTTCCACCCATCGGAACTTTACCTGTTACCTGACATACTCTTGCCATAATTGAACCCTTTTTTGGGACGGCAAAGGTAGGGGGAAATTATGAATAATTGCTACCGGGTTGAGAATAATTTGGCTAAAAGCAAAAGCGTTTCTTCACACCTGTTGAAAACTGCCAGAGAATTCTTAACCGCTGATATTCAAACCAAAACTGAGGTCCTAATTACCAGTACCTACCCTTTCTGTTTCTTCAGTTGCGCCACCAGTAGTTCTTTTTACTGCTTTCATAGCTTTACCAAACCTCCAGTTGAAAGAGATACGGACTATCCGAGAATCCCATTTTATCTTAAATGGCTCATCAGAATTTTGAAATTTTGAATAGCCGGAATAATTCTGGGTATGAAACATATCCCTTACAGCCAGGCGAAGGGTTCCTTTATTCTTTAATACTTGTTTGGAAACACCTGCCCCCATTTCACCCTGCGGTGTTAACGATTCCTGTAAATCTATCTGGCTATTAGAAAGGTAATAACCGCTAATCTCAGCTGCCCACCCTTTACCTAACTGAAACTGGTTGCTCATACTAAAGTTTATCTGATTTATGGTTACTTTAATTGGTGCCCACACCATCCCTTCTATTATTTTGTGGTTATATACAACAGATGAGGTAAGGTTCCACCATTTTGTAATGGGAAGTTGCAGGCTGGCCGTAATACCAATATTTTGAAACCTGCCCACATTTCCCCTTGTGTAAATGATGATATTTTTATTTACATTACTGCTGTTTGAATCTATTATAAATATCTGTGAAAAATAATCCTTTAAGTAGCTATACGAAATCCCTGTTGATAATATCTGCTTATAAGTATGCAGCAACTCAACATTCCATGTATACTGGGGCCTTATAAATGGATTGCCCCCTTCAAAAGTGTACTTATTAATTGTTACAAAAAATGGGTTAAGGTTTTGAAACTGTGGCCTGTCTATTCTTCTGCCAAAGCGCAGTGTAAGGACATTATTACTATCGGCAGCATAAGAAATAAAGGCCGAAGGAAAAAGATTTCCATAGTTCTTTTGAAATGCAGAATCTTTTACAATAGCATTTCCTAACTGATTCGCTTTATAAGTGGTAAACTCATACCGGATCCCTGTTTGCCAGTGCCATTTATCCTTCTCTGCATCTATACTGCTATACAGAGAAAGAATTTTCTCATCGTATAAAAAATGATTGCTACGGCTCAGATCAGCCTGCCAGTCAAAACCATCAAAGTAAAAATAATTGGCAATATTATCGGTCTTTGTGCTGGCCGTTTTCAGTCCGGCTTCCCACAGCATTTTTTTAACCCGTTTTGAGTAATCCAGTTTTGCCGTAAAAATATTTAGTGTAGATGGTATATCTCCTCTGGTAATATAGACTACGCTACCCGGCGTAGCAAATTGTGTTTGAAAATTCTGGCTGCCCTTAATATCGAACTTAATCAAATCAATATCCACCAATAGTTCACTGATACTATTAAAACTATGCCGTACATTAAAATTAACACCGGCTCTTTTAAAATCCGTATTCCTTGTGCCAATTGTATTAATGGTTGAATCAATAACATAGGACGGAGTCATCCAGTCTATTGTACTGTAGCTGTTACCCCGGCGTTCATTTAAATTACCTGTAAAGGCAAGCCCCAGTGTTGTTTTAGTTGTAGCAAAAAAATCCAATCCTGCTTTTACATTGTGCGAATTAATTTTTGTTGTTGTTATATTAGGCTGTTGCAATAAGAGAGAATCATTCCCATTCGTATTAAAATACTTTCGCAGTACATCCATCTTCATCCGATCTCCTCGGCCACCCCGCATTCCATAATTAAGATATAAATTAAGCTTCCCCGCCCGGTAGTTAATATTAAGGCTATTATTTATTTTGGAATAAAAACCCTGGCCATAACTCAGGCTAAGTGACCCATTAAAACCCTTTTGTCTGTTCTTCTTTGTTTTGATGTTAATGATACCTGAATTACCAGCCGCATCATATTTGGCACCAGGGTTTTCTATCAGTTCAATAACCTCAACCTGCGAGGCATTCATTCCGGAAAGATAGGCTTGCAACTCAGCACCATTCAGTTGGGTTTGTTTTCCATCAATAAGCACCATTATCTGTGGCTTACCTTTCATACTGATATTGCCATCTCTGCCGATGGTTATGCCCGGCGATTTTTCCAACACATCCATTACACTGGTTCCTGCATTGGTTATTCCGGCTTCTGGGTTAATTACCGTTTTATCTGGTAAGAACTCAATAAGTGGTTTTTTAGTAGTTACAGTTACATTCTGTAACAAAACATCCGCTTGCTTAAGTGTTATGGTATCGAACAATTCATTTTTTGAACCGGGTTTCAGTGCAGCAGAATAATATTCCCGGTAGCCCAACAAACTAATCTTAATGTAATAAACCCCTTCAGCCAATTGATTAAAGAGAACAATTCCATTTGCATCTGTACCCAGGGTTTTAACTACTGAAGAATCCTGCTTCATCAACATTACATTAGCATCTGGTAAAACTGATAGCTTTTCGGTCAATACTTTTAACCGTATTTGCCCACTATTTCCCTGTTGGCCCAAAAGGGAATTTGTACAAAAAAAGGAGATGATTAAAATATAATATAAACGCATGGCTATTATTCAACCCCTAAGTTATTAAAGCCAACATTGGCAAGATTCTTTTTGGTGCGAACGGTACTAAAAATAGATAAACTGCTAAACCACTTGGTTTTTGCCTGATTGCTTGTTTTCAGATAACTTCGCTGCTTAATATTAATTCAATCAATTTTAACACATGGCATACGATGTAGTGGTTCTCGGCAGCGGCCCCGGCGGATATGTGGCGGCTATCAGGGCATCCCAGTTGGGTTTTAAAACAGCAGTTATTGAAAAAGAAAGTCTTGGCGGCATCTGCCTCAATTGGGGCTGTATTCCCACCAAAGCATTGCTTAAGAGTGCCCAGGTTTTTGAAGATATTAAACATGCAGCCTCTTATGGTATAGATGCTACTGGTACACCAAACTTTGAAGGCATTGTAAAAAGAAGCCGTGGTGTGGCCGACAAAATGAGCAAAGGCGTTCAGTTTCTGATGAAGAAGAATAAGATTGACGTGATAATGGGTTTCGGTAAATTAGTAAGCAAAGGTAAAATAGAAGTAAGTGCTGCTGATGGCAGTAAACAAATAGTGGAAGCCAAGCATACCATCATTGCAACTGGTGGCCGCAGCCGTGAGTTACCAACTATGAAGATTGATGGCAAGAAAATAATTGGCTACCGTGAGGCAATGGTACTGCCCGAAATGCCAAAGAGTATGATAATAGTTGGCAGCGGTGCTATAGGTGTTGAGTTTGCTTATTTCTACAACAGCATGGGAACAAAAGTTACCATCGTTGAGTTTTTGCCCCGCATTGTTCCGGTGGAGGATGAAGACATTTCTAAAGAATTAGAAAAAAGTTATAAAAAGAATGGCATTGCTATTATGACAAGCAGCGAAGTAACGGCTGTTGATACTAGTGGTGCAGGTGTAAAAGCCACTGTAAAATCTGCCACTGGCGAACAGGTATTGGAAGCCGATGTATTATTAAGTGCTGTTGGTGTGGCTGCTAATATTGAAGGCATCGGCTTGGAAACATTGGGTGTAAAAACAGATAAAGGAAGAATTACGGTTGATAAATACGGCCAAACTAGTGTACCGGGTATTTATGCCATTGGCGATTGCTCTCCCGGTCAGGCTTTAGCCCACGTAGCAAGCAAAGAAGGTATTATTTGTGTTGAATCAATCGGCTACAACGAAAACAAATATCATCATCAGCCGGAGGCTATTGATTACAACAACATACCCGGTTGTACTTATTGTGTGCCGGAGATTGCATCTGTCGGTTATACTGAGAAACAAGCAAAAGAGCAAGGCTATGATATTAAAGTTGGCAAGTTCCCTTTGAGTGCCAGTGGCAAAGCATCAGCTTCAGGGCATACCGAAGGATTTATAAAAGTAATATTTGATGCCAAGTATGGCGAATGGCTCGGCACCCATATGATAGGGTATAATGTAACAGAGTTAATTGCAGAAACTGTTACTGCAAGAAAATTAGAAACCACTTATCATGAAGTGTTGAATGCAATACACCCCCACCCCACTATCAGCGAAAGCATAAAAGATGCTATTGAAGTGGCGTACGGAGAGGCAATACATATATAATCGCAGGTTAAAGGATTAAATAAGATTGAAGGATTGCCGGGAAACCGGTAATCCTTTTTTAATGCAGGTTCTTATTGAATAAAATAACTGCTTTTAAATAATAGCCTTCTCATATACAGGAATACTAATTTTGGCAATAAAACAAATGCTGAATGAAGAAAATAATATTACTGGTAGTTGTAGTAATAGCAGCAGCAGGCCAGTTTTGGTTTAGTAATAAAATAGGCACCCAGTGGAAAAAAGAAGTGGAGGCCAAAACCAATATTGGCATTCTCGATTTTGAATTTGCCGACGGAAAATACAGGGACAGTCTTTACAACAGCCTGATCAGTACAAACGACTTGAAACTATCGGTAGAGAAACATTTTTCGACTGACAACAAATACATATTTGCTTATGTAACCCTTTTGGCTGGCCTGGCATTATTGTTTATGACCGGGGTAAGACCTGTTTTTAAAAAGAATTTTTACTTATTACTGGTAGTTGCAGCAATTGCCGCTGGTGTGCTGGATGCTGTTGAAAATGGCACACTATTAAATAATATACGCCGGGGCTGTTGTTACACCTCCGCATTTGGCTATGCCTTTATAAAGTTTTTGTTGCTGGCTTTTGTAATCTTCAGTCTGTTATATAACCTTACCTGCAATATTTTATATAAGATCAGAAAGAAGTAACAGTTTGAAAAGGCAGTGTGGCTATTTATACCAAAAACATCCGTTTTAAAATAAAAGGCCTGCTTCATAGTTAATAACCTACCTTTACAAGGTGATAAAAGTATTTTCAACATTAAGTCCTGATCAGTATTAATTTTTACACTTCCGTTTTTGTAATTATTCCTCTCTTCTCTACTCTTTGCTGCAATCCTTAATCACTTGTATTTTAATTGTTTTATTTAAATTATTGTTTTATGAACATGTATGTTTCAAATCTTAAGCTTTCATACAGGCGAAGATGATCTTAGAAAATTATTCGAACAGTTTGGTGCTGTATCATCAGCAAAAGTTATTACAGACAGGGAAACTGGCCGTAGCCGTGGTTTTGGTTTTGTTGAAATGGCATCTGATGCTGAAGCCAACGAAGCCATGAAAAGTTTGCATGGCAAGGACATTGAAGGAAGAACAATGTCTGTTACCGTTGCAAGAGAAAAAACTGCAAGGCCTGATAATAAAAGGTGGTAATATTTTCAGATAAGAAGGGGTGTCAAAATCCCTTCTTATTTTTTATCAGATGCGGTATAAATAACAAGTCTGTCAAAACAAACTAATGATGAAAGACGCTATTGTGCAGTTTGTAAGTTTCGTTACCAGCCATACACCTGAAAAGTTTATTGCAGAATGGGAGAATTATACAAAGAAAGAAAAGCAAAAAAAATACGAACCTGTTTTACTGCAACAGGTATCAGCCGCTAAAAGCAAACCCCGTTATATATCACAGCATATCTGGCCAGACGGCGGTCAGCAATTCAGCTTTAGTGATACAAAAAAATCTGCTTACTTCCCCGAAATGAATGTGCAGTTGGTGCAACTGGGTGGATACACCCCCCTACAGTTTAAAAAATTTAATGCTGATAAAGATAGTGACAGCCGCATTATTGTTCTGTTAAGCCATAATGAATACAGCACAACCTTCTACGAAGAGCTACCCCACAAAAATTTGAATATCTACCAGGCTTATTACGAAAGCTGCCAGCATAGTTTTGTACTTGAGTATTATGCAGATGAAAAAAGAGGCGGATGAATTAATTACACTTATTAAACAAAAAGGCGAAGCAGAAGTTGCTGCTTACCGTGACTGCCTGGTACCACATTTATAATAAGACTTTCACCCTTGTATTTTCCCCTATAGTATTCTCAATACTATAAAGGCCCGACATAAGCATTACACCAGAACTATAAAAAACGAACATTGCCCCTCCCCGATTATGGAATATTGATTAATTTCCATCATACAAGCATTTTACATTCTAAAAATAAACGTATGAAAAAGTATTACAAAATTGCTGCCTTTGTTGTGGTGATAGCCATTTCTGCAGTTACCTTAACAGCAGGCATTTCAAAAGAAGGCAGCCGTTATGGCGGTGGTAGAGATTTAGTGGAAGAACTGTACGAACAGGCTGTTAAACAAAATAACAACCTGGAATCAATTGAAGACGATATAGAAAAGTTTTACAAGAACAGGGCCGAAGCTGTTGAAAAATACAACAGCTTTGTTGCGTACAATAACCGTTATTACAGTGATGCAAAATCAAAGGCAGGTATTATAACCGAAGTTGCAACAAAACAAAAAGCCAGCGATGTAATTAGTAAAAGTGAAGCAGCCTATAAAACAAAAATTACCGGATGGCAAAATACCATTATCGCTTTAAATGCCAATGAAAAAGAACTGACAGATTTGCATGTCTTATTAAAAATAATGGTTACAGAACCGATGATCAGTAAATATCAAACTACATCATTACCAGACGATGCTAAATTAAAAGAGGCCAATTGGGACTTACAGAAAATAATCGAAAAGATAAAGGCAATTACCAGATAAGAAGGAAGCTACCTCTTTAAAATGTCATTGATAATTTTAAGGTGATGAAGGGTATGAATGGCGATTATCCGGCGGGCCTGCTTTAACTTAACATCACCAAAAACAGGATGGGTAAAGAATTTGTCTTCGCTTAATTTCTCAAATAGTTCAGTTTTTTGTTTTGCTTTTTCTATTAAGTGAGTAATGGTTGCTTCACTTATTTCTTCGCCGGGTTTTACGGAATCAGGCACCCTGGCCTTACCTCTTGGAATTTTTCTCAATGTCAAAACTATGAAACGTTTTAAATTGAATTTCCATTTATAATCGGCCGGGGTTGAATGTTCAACAGCCGTTATCATTTTTATTAAGGCCAGCAAACTATGTTCAAGATGCCAGCCAACAGGCACTTGTGATATTGCCTCCCTCTTTTGTCCAATGAATGGGAGTTTAGTTTCTAACTCTATTATTAGAGTAATAAGGGTCTGCATTATTTTTTGGGCAAAAATTGTGAAATGGGCATAAAAGCAAAAGTTGATATTCAACGGACTCTCCAACAGTAATAAGCAACAACGCAATAACTAAGTAATATCCGTCATCAATATTTTTTGATACTCCGTTGGTAACTGGCGGGTAAAGTCGGTAGCACACCCCATTGAAATAATTACAATAGGCCGCCGGGTGTTTTTCAAGTTGGCGATAATTGATTTGTCTGTTAACACAGAAACTGTTTTTTTATTTAAGGCAAGTTTTTTAGGTGTTGCCTTGGAAGTGCTTTTACTCATAATAAAAGATTTATTGGTTTCATAAAGTTAGATAAAATTTGTTAACGGCAAATATTAGTAGTTACGTTGACTAAAGTCTTTTCACAAAATTCAACTGATATCTAACTCAGTTATTAACTATCAGGGAGCTTTTTTACCTTTTAGCCTGTTACTAAATAAAATTCCAATACTTATACACCATATCGTCCAACCCAGATAATAAAAACGTTGCACAAGCCCTTCGTACTCGTTTCCAAATGGTTTTACAAACCGTAAAAAGATAAGAAGAAGGACTACAACAGCTAATCCACTCCATAATCGTTCTTTGTAAAACTCCCTTTTAGGCCAGAAAAAGAATGCTGCTACCATTCCTAATAAAAGAAAAAGGGGCAAGGGACCTTGCTTGTCATGCAAATAATTACCCATTGGGAATATAGCTGCCCAAAGAATACTCAGTGGCATACAAAATGATAATAAAGCCGGTACAACTGAAATCTTAAAATATTTACAGCATTTAAAAAATAACAGAGAAAACACCAACGAGAGTACGGTCAAAAGTAATAATGCAATCAACATAAACTTCTCAGCCGGGGCACCTTTCATTCCTAACTCACTAATAGTATTATGCAAATGACTATAATGAACATTTATCATTCCTCCCGAAAAAACAACAACCCAGAAAAAAAGTGGTGTAAGAATACCTGTTACTAAAAATTTTTTGTGCATAAAATGAAAGATAGGCAAGTGAAGTATAAGTACTAAAAATAGGACTTTAAATCAGTCCTAGTAGCAGTAGAATTGTTGCTGCAAGTATACTATTTATACTTTAAAAAACTGCTGGCCGAGACTTCGCCTTAGAATGGTTTTGATTAGAAACTCGGGTTGAAAGAGAAAATAGCTATTGATTATTGTTATTATTATTCTCAAACTCAAAACTTTCTTCTGGCTTATCTGGCATTTTTGAAAGTATAGCCCTTACAATCAGGTAACCGCCAACCGCACCAACAAGAGCAAACGGCAGCATAGCTATATAATCTTCTGATTGAAAAAATGCAAACCCAAGTACTGCGCCAATAATTTCTCCGCCAATCCAGGCAAGTACCGTAAATAGTTTCCATGTTCCGGATTGCTTTCCTTTTTTAATGGCAAGTTTTCCGATACCTTTTGTCAGCAATACTAAAGCAATAATTTCAAGCATGTTAATTGATTTTGTAAAACAAATAAAAGGCTTTTTGATTGTAACAAAAAGAATTATTTAAACAAGGTTGTGCCACAGTTGGTGTGGCAGCTTTATAGTAATAAAAGTTTAATTGATGAATATCAACAGGGTGAAGACACTTTATCTACGCCGAGTCGGCTTTGCCAGACTCGGCTAGGAAAAAGTATACTTTTTATTAGCCCGACCCGATAACTATCGAATCCGGCCACTAAATTCTTTATACTTTAAAATATTACTGGTCGGGATTTCGCCTTGGAATGGGTTTGATTGGAAAGACGGCTGGGAAGAAATGAAATTTTTATGCTATCAATCTGTATTTATCAATAATGGGTTTTCTTTTTTCCGGAAAGCCCACCATGCCAAATTGAATATGTAATTCTGCCATTCTTTTATCAACATTTACCTTGTCGTTCTTTCGCATTTCCGGAGTTATTTTATGAAACACTTCCTCTAAATAATCTTCAAAATTTTGATTAAAATACATATCAATAGCCCTAAACGGTTTATCAGTAGCATTAAAAAAAGTATGCTCAATTCCTCTTGGACGTAAGTGCCAACCGCCTGCTGGTATTTCATACAAGGTATCTTCTACCAATACCGACCCTGTTCCTTCTAACACATACATCAACTCATCCAAATTTTTATGATAGTGTGGAGCTGGTCCCATTTTTTTAGGAGCTACTGCAAATTCAACACAAGAAAACTGGCCATTTGTTTGGTTACTTTTTATCAATACTTTTATGTCTAAGCCGCCTGGCCCCGGCTGCAATGGCGATGTTGGTGGTATAAAAAATGGCAACAATTTTTTGTCGGCAGCTACATTTTCAATAGTGCTATTTTTAATACTGCTGCAGGATGATAGTAGTGAGCTAAAGCCAATACCTGCAGCAAATAATTGCAGTATAGCGTCTCTACGATTAGAATTATTGTTTATCATTTTCGTATTTTATAAATCATTTATTAGTTGAATCTTAACTTTATTCCAACTGCTATTTTCTTTTATCTCACTATCTAAGTTTATAAGAAATCAATTATCAAGTATGGCCCCGGTGAAAATAACAAAAGCCCCTGATTACTCAACGGCTTCTTTAACTTTTATTAATTGTAATACCATTCTATTTACTTTCCTCTTGCTCTTGCTCTTGCTGTTTGTCTATTGTCTGCCAAACATTACCTGCACACAACTTATCCCGCCTATGCGGGAAAACACTACAGCGGCTTACTCCTTTTTTGTAGAACACCAACGAGGGCAAAAAAGGAACCCGGCTGTTAACCGGGCTCTTTGCATTTTCGTCTTAGCGTAATTTTTTCTTTGGATTCGCTTTCTTCTGTGCTGAGCTTTTCTTTTTTGTAGGCTTATTCTTCCTGGGTTCAGCGTTCTTTTTTGACATAAAATTAAATTTAAGGTTAGTGAATTATATTTATGGTTGCAGGAAATTTGTTCCCATCTTTATTTTCCATAAGTAAACAAAGATATGCCTATAATGGTACTGTTTCCTGTATTCTTGCTCATGCGGTAAAAGTATAAACAGCACTATATCATACTGCTTTTTTTCATCTTTTTTATTTTATTTCAGCTTCCGCAGAACTAAAATTTAATATCGCCGAGTCGGGTCGCAAAATTTGTTTTAGTAATAACTACTGCTGACCCAGACATCGGCTCGGAAGCTATACGAAAGGAGACCCGGCGGGGAAGAAATTACCAATGAATGAGTTTTGATGGAACAAATTCACATACCACAATCTCATCTTTAAAATAAAGGTATGCTACTGAATATTTTTTATACGTAACGCAACGGTAATTCAGGCTTTTCCAAAGTGGGTATGTACAGGGATGATGTTCGATTATGTCTTCTGAAAGCCTATCAAAAAATTCAAAGGCTTCATCTACAAACTTTTTAGCCGTTTGCTGCAAACCCTTGCCTTCAACAAAAAAACCGGCTTCTGCAACTGCATCTGAAGCAGTGTCAAGAATCGTTACTTTCCTTTTGCCCATTTATCTATGAGTTTATAGGCCCGGTTTTTCCCTGCTGCAAGTGAAAGTTTTTTTGCCGGCTTATTTTTTAAAGCCGCTTTTAGTTGTAATACTTCATATTCTTTCTCCGGCAGCAACACATATTTCTTTTTATCTATTACTATTTGTGTCATGGATTAAAGATACAAAATTATTTTGCTTCTTGCAGCTTTGAAAGTTGCAGGTTAGGACTCCCTATAGTTCTTGCTGTTGGTCTATTGTCTGCCCACTTTGCCCACTCGCAAGACGCAACAGCGGCGTACCCCTTTTTGAAGAACACCAACGAGGGCAATTAATTCTCGGTCAGCCTGAAAACACTAACCGAGGCGTGAAGACACAACAGCGGCGTACTTTTTTTTGTAGAACACCAACGAGGGCAAAAAGGAAAATTCGGGCGGGAGGCAAAAGTTATCCCAAGACATTACTAATTCGGGTAAGTATGTTCTGGATTTAAAAGAGAATGTTTAGATTGCTTAGGCTATTATAGCAATCATCAATACTTGTATATGAAATTACTCTTGCCAGTTTTTCTTTTTGTTCTTATTATTAAAGTGTCTGCTGTTGCAGATTTGACCAACAATATAAATGCTGGCTATTTTGATAATGAGAAACTATCGGGCTTCATGACGGCTGCCCGTATCGTTCCAGATACTTCCAGGCATTGGCGTAAAGGTTTTGAAGCTCCTTATATTTTCGTCAATCATATCAATCCCACAAGAATGCTGGTAGATACCGGGGCACCGCGGCGTTTTGATTTTACTGCCAGTCATTTATTTACCGTTCATCTGAACCCCGAAGAAATAAGGACTACTCCTGGTCCGTCACGCCGATTTGATTTCGAAGCCAGTCATGTATTTACCGTTCATCTGAACGCCGAAGAAATAAGGGCTAGTCCCGGTCCGCCTCGCCGATTTGATTTTGAAACCAGTCATATTATACCTATAAAAAAAGATAAAAAATGAAACAACACATTCTCCTAGTTTTTTTATGCGCAGGGCCTTTTTTTTTAGTACAGGCTCAGATAGATACCCAACGTGTATTTCGAGGAAAAAATATTGAAAAACAACGGATACCTTCAGAGTATGAAGAAAGGTTGAAAAAAAAGGTCGATATATCTGGGAACAAACCCGCCCCCGCCGCTGAACCTGAATATATCTATGGGTATGTATCCTGGACAGACCCGAGTACAGGAAAAAAGCATATTCCAAAAGGAATGGATGCAAGAACTATGAAATGGGATTATGTTACTGGCTATCCTACATATGACTTAATATTTACTAATCGGGCTACAGGTGAAAACAAATTAATTTACTTTGAGGCAAGTGGCCCTTTTCAACGTTTGGTTGATTCCGCTGGAAGAGAATGTTTTTTAATAATAGACTCACTTGACAATATAAGATATGCCTTACGTGATTCTGCTCGGTATACAAGAGCTGGGACTTATTACTATTTTTCAGAACCAATGGGATATCGATATAAATTCCTTTTTCGTTTAGACCGAAGCTTTACAGGCTTACCATATGACGCACCGGCATCGGGTAGTGAAAAAGCTGCCATTCGTTATAACCCTGATTTATGGTCATTCACAAGTATTCGTGTTTCTGGTTGGCTCATCCCAGCAAGATTAGTTGTGCCTGCTGGCGAATTTCCGGTAAGACCTGTAGTATGGGCTTTGAAATCCCGACCATTTTCAGATCTCCCTGATTTTTGACAAAATAGAACTACGCCACAGTTGGTGTTATGTTCTGGTTTATGTGCTGGCCTCACCAACGGCTGGGTTGTGAGATTTCCTATACTTTATGTTGTTGGTGCAGCAACTTTAGAGAACAATGAGTTTGATCGCAAAACACCAACAACGGCATAAGAAAGTTGCAGATTAGGACTCCCTATAGTTCTTGCTGTTGGTCTATTGCCTGACCACTTTGCCAACACACAAGACACAACAGCGGCGTACTTCTTTTTGTAGAACACCAACGAGGGTAAAAACAGTAACATACTTCTTTTTGAAGAAGATCAAGGGGTATAAAAATAACTAAGTAAGTAAGAAAACACCGGCTGCTTACCAGCATTAATATTTCAGCTATAAAGCATCTTTTCGCCAGCCGGTATAGATTTTTTTAAGTTTACTTCTGGAAACTGATATGAACTCCGGCCATCTTTCTTCATTGCTTATTGGGTAACCAGTCAGGTTATTAAAACTGTTGTTAATTGCAATTTTAATATGCTCATTGCTCAAATCTACATCAGGCCATTGGTCTAGTATTGCTTTTACTTCTTGCCTGGTAAGACCAAATAGAGTTGCAAACTCCCAGTCGGGAAAGAAAGGGCCATTCACTACTGCATGAAGACACTCCCTGATGATCTTACCATGTGATTTGCTTTTACTCATAAGATATAAAAGATACAAAATTATTAAGCGTAATAAACGGCACTATCAGCAGATAAATTTATTCTATTTTGAGACTACCCTCTCCGTAGCTGCCCAATGTCGCCTGGCTGCACACTTACCTGCTCACGGCAGAAACACCAACAACGGCATAAATGAGTTTGATCGCAAAACACCAACAACGGCATAAACACTACAGCGGCTTACTCCTTTTTTGTAGAACACCAACGAGGGCAAAAAAATATTTTGAACCATATCTCCGTAGCTGCTCAATGTCGCCTGCTCACACACTTACTTACACACAGGCAGACATGGGCGGAAAGGATAAACGAGGAGACTCAGGGAGGAAAAAAGGAACCCGGCTGTTAACCGGGCTCTTTGCATTTTCGTCTTAGCGTAATTTTTTCTTTGGATTCGCTTTCTTCTGTGCTGAGCTTTTCTTTTTTGTAGGCTTATTCTTCCTGGGTTCAGCGTTCTTTTTTGGCATACAATTAAATTTAAGGTTAGTGAATTATATTTATGGCTGCAGGAAATTTCTTCCCCTCTTTGTTTCCCATAAGTAAACAAAGATAAAATTATTTTGACACTGAAATACTATTGAAAATATTATATGTTTTTTGTGTTGTATACACATCGAAAATATACTCGCCATTCTTAGGGCTTTCGAAGCTATAACCTATAAACTTATCACTTAAGAAAAAAGGGCTGCCGTAAATTATACTTTGAGCTACGGCAGATGAATTAGAAGTGTGATAAACTTCCCAATATTCAATGCTCTTCTCATTCAATCCAAAAACAATATTTGGCAGTATTATACCACACTGATATGATAGTATAAAGCTAGTTTTAAATAAAGAATCATATTTACACTGAATCAGAGGGCAATACAATCAAATCCCCTTCCTCCGTTTTAAATTGCCCTTTAATAATTTTATTTTCGTAAAGTAATTTTTCAATGCGAATCACTGGTTCGGGTACCTGTGTAATGTAAGTGTTATAATTATTATTGGTAATCGTAAATGCTGTTTGCCCTCCTCGTTGATTGCTAGACTGGACGTTAATTTGATAGCCAGCAGTTTGCAAACCATACTTAGTCAGCAGTTTTTCCAAATCCTTCTTAAAACTTATACTGTCATCTTTCGAAAGTACTTGAGAGTAGGTTGCAAAAGAAAAAATTAAAACACTACTTATTGTTATTAATAATTTCTTTTGCCGTCTGCCCACCTGATTGATTAATTGAAGTAACATTTGTTTGCTCATGAATATTTGTTTTCTGATTAGAAATCGGCCCAACAGTAGAGGCTTTAATATATTTCACAACAGTATCTGATTTTTTCATTGAGTCAGTCTTCGAGTTAATTCCATTATAAGTATTGTTTTCAACTTTAATATCGCCTCCAGCATTGTAGATTTCGCCACCACTATCAACACTTTGCTTTTCTATTTTTTGTGTGTTCGATTCTTTATGTGAACCACCATTAGAAAAGATAATAGTAATTATTACTCCTACTAAGCCTAGAATACCTACAATCCAAGCAGATTTTTCTGTAATCGCCATTTTTTTTGCCATAAAATGTATTTTATAAATAGTATAAAAGCCCTCGGATTTATCCGAGGGCTTTATCATTTCAATCATTTTACTTCACCTCCTCAAACGGCACATCCTCCACTTTACTATCTGCACTGCTTTGTTGCTGTGGTTCAGCTCCTGCATCAGCACCCGGCTGTGCACCGCTTTCTGTATTTTTATACATATCCTCACTCGCCGCTGTCCATGCAGCATTCAGTTCAGCCATGGCAGTATCAATAGCCGCTAAGTCCTGGCTCTTATGTGCTTCTTTCAACTTCTCTGCTCCTGCTTCAATAGCTGCTTTCTTTTCTGCCGGTATTTTATCACCGTATTCTTTCAATTGTTTTTCTGTCTGGAACACCAAGCTATCAGCCTGGTTCAGCTTTTCTACTTTTTCTTTTTCTGCTTTATCACTGGCTTCATTCGCTTTTGCTTCGGCTTTCATTTTTTCTACTTCTTCTTTGCTTAAGCCGCTGCCTGCTTCTATGTGTATCTTTTGTTCCTTACCAGTTCCTTTATCTTTTGCGGTAACATGTAAGATACCGTTGGCATCTATATCAAATATTACTTCAATCTGCGGTACTCCACGGGGAGCCGGTGGTATATTATCAAGGTTAAATGTGCCAAGGCTCTTGTTGTCTTTACTCATGCTACGTTCACCCTGCAATACATGTATCTGTACACCCGGCTGGTTGTCGCTGGCGGTAGAGAATACTTCTGATTTCTTTGTTGGTATGGTAGTGTTAGAAGGAATCAACGGTGTCATTACTCCACCCATTGTTTCAATACCCAAAGAAAGCGGTGTTACATCCAACAGCAATACATCTTTTATATCACCGGTCATTACTGCACCTTGTATAGCTGCACCCACGGCTACTACTTCATCCGGGTTTACACCACGGTTTGGTTTTTTACCAAAGAATTTTTCTACTATCTCCAATACTTTTGGAATACGGCTGCTACCACCTACCATTATCACTTCATCAATTGCTGATGCTGCTAATCCTGCATCTTTCAATGCGGCTTCGCAAGGTTTTAAACAACGGGCAAATAAATTATCAGCAAGGCTTTCAAATTTTGCTCTTGTCAATTTTTTTACCAGGTGCTTCGGCACACCATCCACTGCTGTTACATACGGCAGGTTTATTTCTGTTTCGGTAGAAGATGATAATTCTACTTTGGCTTTTTCAGATGCTTCTTTCAAACGTTGCAATGCCATCGGGTCTTTGCGCAAATCAATGGCTTCATCTTTTTTAAATTCATCTGCCAGCCAATCCATTATCACTTTATCAAAATCATCACCACCTAAGTGAGTATCACCGTTGGTTGATTTTACTTCAAATACACCATCGCCTAATTCGAGTACGGAAATATCAAACGTACCACCACCCAGGTCAAACACGGCTATTTTCTGGTCATGTTTTCCTTTATCCAAACCATAAGCCAATGCGGCTGCGGTTGGTTCGTTCACAATCCTGCGAACGGTCAACCCGGCAATTTCACCAGCTTCTTTGGTGGCTTGTCTTTGTGCATCATTGAAGTAGGCAGGCACGGTAATTACCGCTTCTGTTACTTCATGGCCAAGGTAATCTTCAGCGGTTTTCTTCATTTTCTGAAGCACCATTGCCGATATTTCCTGTGGCGTATACAGCCTGCCATCTATGTCAATTCTGACAGTATTATTGTCACCTTTTGCCACTTTGTAGCTCCAATGGCTTATTTCTTCGGTTACTTCATCAAACTGGCGGCCCATAAAACGCTTTACCGAGCTGATGGTATTATGCGGGTTGGTGATAGCCTGGCGTTTAGCCGGGTCACCTACTTTACGTTCGCCATTTTTAAGGAAAGCCACTACAGACGGGGTTGTGCGGCGACCTTCGTCGTTTGCAATTACCACTGGTTCGCCGTTTTCCATTACAGAAACGCAGCTGTTGGTGGTTCCTAAGTCAATTCCTATAATCTTTGCCATGTTGTTATGTTTTAATGAGCTTGTCTGCCGATAGGCAGATTCGCTATAGGTAGTCAATCATTATGCCGTGAGGGGAAAAAGTGAAAAAATGGCAGGTTTTGAAAGCTTCAAATTGGCTGTACTTTGGGACAATTGCAGTCATTCATAAACCAGCCTGCCATAAAGTAACTGGTACAACTGGATAAAAATCGGAATTAAATTTTGAGGAGCCATTTATTAATTTTGAAGCTGAGTTGGTTTTGGCAAAAAGCTGAGACTTTTTTTTTGGGACAAGATTCCAGGTTTTGCGGATCAAGAGTGTAAAAAAACTGACCCTGCCCCCCGATAATAAAAAAGTAAAGATTGCAGACTGAATAGTTTTTTTTAAAATTCAGGATGATAAATCAAACCCTGCCAACACTCTTTAGTAATATAATTTCTATTTATTAATTTCATCGAAAATATCATTTTATGCGTTTACCTGTTTTTCTACTCTTTTTTCTCCTGCCGTTATGTGTGCCAGCCCAATATGATGGCCCCCGAAAAATTACAGAAGCGGAGAAAAAAACATTGCTGGCTAATCTGCCTAAAATATTTCAACAGGTGTCAACAAATTTTAAAGCATTGCAAGCTGAGCAATTTGAAAAGGAAATGTTGTCAATAGAAGTGGTAAAAAGCAAAATTTATCTTTTCCCGGCTGACACAAGGAATTATCTCAGAAGTGATGATGTAATCAGGAGATATAAGCACAATTTCAAAGTTGTTTATGAATACCATGAATTACTACCTGCTTCAACTAATGATATATTTGATATTATTTTACCGTTATTAAAAAGTAACAAGTTTGAGGAAGTAAAACCCAGAGGTTATTACCAGGACAAGGATTATATAACCCGGGCTTTCCGTACAAAAAATTTAGTACTGGAATTAGTCAGGTATCCAAATGAGAGGCTTCCCGGCAAAATTTTGGTTTCAAAAAAAACAGAATATTATGAACCAGATGTTGAAGTAGTGGATGGTGTTTTACCTAAGGGCGCATTACCGGAGGTAGCTATACCTTTTGAAGAAAGAAAGACCATTGCTGCTAATCTTGTAAAAATATTGGCCGATGCACCTAATCAGTTCCGGAAAATAATAAAGGATAAAAACAATTTAAATGCTTTGAAGCCTGACAGCTATGAAGCAGCTATTGATTTATTTACAATCAATACAAATAATTTAAGGCTACCGTATATCCAATATAAAGGTGTAAATGGAAATGGTGCCTCATACAAATCAATAAGCCCCTACTCCTTTGATAAGGTGGCACCGGTAATTGCCGACATGCTGCTGGGCATGAGTTATGATGAAGTAAAAAATCTGGATATTACAACCAAAGACCGTACACGGATATTTCGTGGCCCAAATGGAATTGTGGAAATAAACGACCCCGACTACGTTCACTATAAAGTTCATGTAAGCATCTATCAGAACCCTGCTTATTATGCGCCAGATGTAGTTTTAGTTACACCCGGTAAATATTCGCCAAGTTCACCTTCTGTGCCGCTTAATTTGAACAACTTATCGTCCCTATATCCTTATTTTAATAACAAGTATGAAAAAGGCACACATATAGATGGCAGGCTGATTGGCGGTCAGTATTACAATGGGAATATTTACAGTTATGCCAATTCACATGAAATGAAACCAAGCCGCTTTACCGGTATATATCTCACCACAAAAGAATACTGGAATGTAGAAGAAGTAAAAGGGACAGCCTGGTGGGATTATCTTAATGCAAGTTTTACCGGAGAATTTATGCCTTATGATGAATTCAGGTCTAAACTCTGGGGCAAGGGTTATTTAAAACAGGGAAGCGATAGTACTTTTGGTTATCTGTATCATTCCACAAGTGAACCATATGTTTGGTTTGTACCGCAAGACCAGGGTAAATCTCAGATAACATTCGCCTATTCCCCTTCAGGTAAGCCTTACCTGGAGAATAAACGGGAACGGGAAGCGGCAGATGCAAAATCCTGGGCAGAAGCACAGGCAAGGCTAAAAAGACTGCCGCAGGGATATTTCAGCAGTGACTATAAAGGACCTCTCTATGATGGTAATGGCAACCCCCTGTCATCTGGCAGGAGAACTTCCGGTTCTTATTCAAATAACCAGGCTAATAATAAATGTTCGGACTGTAATGGAGATGGGGGAACATATAAAGATTGTTCTTACTGTGGCAATACCAGAACAATAAGTGGTACCACATATGACAAAGTAACAGTATCGGGCCCATTTGGTGGCAACAATGTAACTTATGAAGTAGCAGGTAGTGGCCGTAATCAAACAACTTATTGCTTGAAATGTATGGGATTTTGTATATCATACCCAGATGTGCAGAAAGCTTTTAATAAGCTTTGGAGAAAATGTACAAAGTGTAAGGGAACCGGCAAGCCGGCTAAATGATATAATTTATACCAATATAAATTCGTTTTTGTTCTTGCAAAAAAGAGGCTATTCATTTAATGTGCCGCAAGGACCAAAATCTGATTTTTGAAATACGTCTTATTTTTATAGCAAACAATTCCATCATGCCCAATATCATTGCCGAAAAGCTGAAAATTAAACCCAAATTCACCCTGCTTACGTTGAATGCACCTGTTAATTTTAAAAAAGGATTGATGGGCTTGCCAGCCGGGGTAAAAATTACTGACGCAGGGAAAAAGTATGACCAGGTACATTGGTTTGTATATAACAAAGCACAACTGGAAAAAGAAATAAACAAAGTGATGAAGCTTGTAAAACCTGAAATTACAGTGTGGGTCTATTATCCCAAAGGAACTTCAGGATTACAAACAGATCTTAACCGGGACAATGGCTGGGATTGCCTGATGAAAGAAAAAGATAAATTAAGCTGGATAAATCTTTTTTCTTTTGATAATACCTGGTCCATATTTGGTTTCCGGGCCAAAACAGAAGCAGATAAAAAGAAAGAAGCCAAACCAAAACCGGAAAGGGAAATTTTTAAATGGGCTAACTCTGCAACCAAAGAAATAACACTACCCGACGATATGGCTGCTATATTGAAGAATAATAAGAAAGAGAAAACATATTTTGATTCCTTGTCATTTTCAAATAAAAGGGAATACGTTGAATGGATAGTAACAGCCAAGAGAGAAGAAACAAGAACAGAGAGGCTAAAAGGAACGATTGAACGATTAGGAAAAGAATGGAAAAATCCAGCAAACAGATAACATGATAACTCTTAAACGAACCAATAGCGAAGACAAGGATTTTCATGAACTGGTAAAGCTGCTGGATAAAGACCTGTTGGACAGGTACGGTGCTTTACAGGATTACTACAGCCGTTTCAATAGTATTAAAAACCTGCTAACCGTGGTGATAGCTTACGATGATAACAAGCCGGTTGGTTGCGGTTGTTTCAAAAAATTTGATAATGGGTCTGTGGAAGTAAAAAGAATGTATGTAAACCCGGTACAAAGAGGAAAAGGAATTGGTGCCGCTATACTTGCAGAGTTAGAAAAGTGGGCTGCTGAATTAAAGGTTGCTGCGATAGTACTTGAGACTGGCAATAATCAACCGGAAGCTGTGCATCTTTACGAAAAGATGGGTTACATCATTATTCCTAATTACGGACAGTACAGTGGTATGGAAACAAGTATTTGCATGAAGAAAGAATTAATATCCTTTCAATAAATTTATCAGTTCCGGATTTCGACACTAAAATACCCTTCATTATAACTCCGGGTGTTTTCACCTTTAAATTTCAGTTAAATAGCCTTTCCGTTGTTCCCACACATGTTGTTTTTTGCATGGGTAAATAGGTACCATTCTTAAAACTTAAAACAACAATTATGGCAAACTTTGAAGAATTTAAAAAAAGGGCTGAAGAAAAAGGGTTTAATTTTATTCTTGACGCTGATAACAAAATCAATGTTGAATCACCTTCCGAAATCCATGTTGATATGGTAATGGTTGATTTATCAATTAAATCTGCCATCAATAATGCAAAGCCTGAACCGTTACAGAGAAAACTAAAAAACTTACTGGAGAAAGGCACCAATGCACAAAAACTTGAGTTTGTTTACGGCACGGGTACTTACTATTTTCCTGAAGATCTGGAAACAATAGCTGCCTACTCTTTATCAAAAGAAACCGAAGGTAAAATATGCCACCGTGTTTGTGATATTGTATGCTATGAGCTTTGCAGGTGTTTATTAGCCGATCAGATTTGCCGGGAAGCCTGCAAAAGGGTATGCCAAATAATTTGTGAGTAACAATTGCGATATCAAAATCTTTCACAATTCCTTTTCCTTTCTTTAGTTATTTTTGAATTATTAATAACCAGCATGAAAGGAAAAGGAACTTTTTTTTTATTAAGTCTGTTCATTGTCTTTACTTCTTATTCCCAAAAAATAAACCCCGAGAAGCCAGATTTATCCCCTGAAAATTTCAGGTTCGATTCATTGCCTGCATCAAACATCAACATCCCCATACAGGTAAACCTGAAGCCGCTGTATGCTATGGCAGAAAAAAGTGTGGACACCGTTTTTACTTCACCCAAATACCCGGATGAGTGGGTGCAGGAAGGCTGCGACACCCGTTACAAATATGTTTTTCGCAGAAGTAAATTGCAGATAAGCGGTGCAGGAAATTCGCTGGGTATTGGCTTTATGGGTTATTATAAAATTGTTGGCTCAACCAGGGTATGTGTAAGTGGTACCGCTATTTCACCATGGACACCACCCTGCCGCTGTGGTTTTAGCGAACCGGAAAGAAGGGTGAATGTTTCGTTTTCCAACTCAATAAATGTTACCCCCGATTATAAAGCAGGGTTGGTTGTAAAAAGAAATGACCCACAGCCATTAGATAAATGCGAAGTATGTTTCTGGGGGCAGGATATTACCAAACAAATAATGAAAGGCCTCATTTTAGAATTGGATGTTTCGAAAAAAGATTTAGAAAAACAGTATGGTTCAGTTGATTTAAAACCCCGTTTTCAGCAGGTGTGGGACCAGTTAAACAAAGTGTATAACCTTAATGGGTTGGGCTGGCTGCAAATAAACCCGCAGAAAGTCCGCATCAACAATCTTTTCATCAATAAAGATTCGCTGAATATTTACTTAGGTATGTCTGCCAAACCAATCATAAGTTTTGAAAGGCCGGTTGAGAAAATTTCCAAAATACCCAACCTCTCCCCGTTCAGCAAACAACAGGGGTTCTCTATTTTTTTAGATGCAGTACTTAGTTATGATTCACTCAGTACAATCATCAACCAAAATCTGGCAGGAAAAGAATTTAATTTTAAGAAAGCTTTTATTAAAAAGAAATTCATTATTGATGAATGTAAAATATACGGTGGCGGGTTTGAAAAACTGATTATAAAAATCAATTTTTCCGGTACCAATACCGGTGTGGTTTATTTAGTCGGCAAACCGGTATATGATGCAGATAAAAGAAGGATTGAAGTAAAGAATATTGATTTCGATATTAAATCAAAAAATATTTTACTAGGCTCTGCCGATTGGTTGTTTGATAAAAAAATAACCAAAACAATAAGTGACCAGGCCATTTTTGAACTGGGTCAGTATATAGACACCGCCAAAGTAAATATGAACCGGCAACTGAATAAAGAATGGGTAAAAGGCATCCGCAGCGATGGAAATATTAAAGATATTAAACTGATTAACATCTACCCTATGCAGCAACACCTGGTTATCCGCAGTAATTGTACCGGCAGCCTTGCGGTAAAAGTAGAGTCGATTAATTTTACTTTGTAGTATCGTCAGGTGTAGCTTTAAAAGAAAAATGCCGCTGCGACAAATAGCTAAATACAACTACAATACCAATTGTAAATATCTGCGCCAGCACCGGGTAAATATGCAGCCTCTCTACAAATAATTTTAGCAGCAGGTAATTAAACAGCAGGTTAAGCATACAAACCATAAAATAGCGGAAGAGTTGTATCCTGCCTTTCATATTTGAATCGCTGAATACCACATATTTCGACATAAAGAAACCAACAGGAAAAGTAATACAGAACCCAAGCAGCATGGCCGCTATATGGCCTTTAAAGGCATAAAACCCGAAATGAAATTCTTTTTCAGCGAAAACATATTTGAAACCAATAAAATAAATAATAAAACCGAGCAGCACATTACCCCCACCGGATGCTGCATAGCGAAAGGTTTGCAGGTTCATCAGCTTTTTAAAAGGCGGATAAAAAAAATCAATAATCGGGAGGATTATGTCCCTGGCACTGTGTAAATGGCGGCGCATGATAGGCGCAAAGGTAACATTGGAATTGGTAATTAAGGAATTAGGGATTAGGTTTCTTAAATTTGCAGTTATGAGTATTGTAAACGAGATAAAGCCACTTGTAGTAACAGAATTAAAGAATTTATACGGCCAGGATTTTCAGGAAGCTGATTTGACAATTAATAATACCAAACCGGAATTTGAAGGCGATTATACATTGGTGCTATTTTCTTTTGTAAAACAATTAAAGAAATCACCGGAAGTGCTCGGCAATGAAATTGGGGAAGCACTGGTAAAAGCCAATCCAATAATATTTACGGCATATAATGTTATCAAAGGGTTTTTAAACCTTACCATTTCAGATAATTACTGGCTTATTTTTTTGCAAACAAATTATGCTGAACCAAAGTTTGGCCACAAACCTGCCAATGGTGAAAAAGTAATGGTGGAGTACTCCTCTCCTAACACCAATAAACCATTACATCTTGGTCATTTAAGAAATAATTTTTTAGGATGGAGTGTGGCACAAATATTAAAAGAAAGCGGCTATGAAATTATAAAAAGCTGCATAGTTAATGACCGTGGGATACATATTTGCAAAAGTATGATTGCATGGCAACTGTTTGCGAATGGTGCCACACCACAATCAACCAATACAAAAGGCGACCATTTTGTGGGTGAATACTATGTAAAGTTTAATAATGAATATAAAGCAGAGGTTGAAAAACTGATAGGCGAAGGAATGGATAAAGCCACAGCGGAAAAAGAAGCCCCGATAATGAAAGGCACCCAGCAAATGCTTTTAGATTGGGAAAAAGGGAAACCAGATGTAATAGACCTCTGGAAAAAAATGAATAGCTGGGTATATGCCGGGTTTGATGTAACCTATAAAAGGGTTGGCAGCGATTTTCAAAAAACCTATTATGAAAGTGATACTTATTTGTTGGGTAAACAAGATGTGGAAGAAGGACTGAAGCAAGGGGTGTTTTTCAAAAAAGAAGACGGCAGTGTATGGATTGATTTAACAGCCGACGGATTGGATGAAAAATTAGTGTTGCGGAAAGATGGCACTTCAGTTTACATAACACAGGATTTAGGATTGGCACAGCAGAAGTATGAAGAGTTTAAATACAACCAGAGTATTTATGTGATAGCGGATGAACAAAACTACCACATGAAAGTGCTGAAACTGATTTTAAAAAAACTCGGCAAGCCTTATGCAGATGGAATATATCACTTAAGCTATGGCATGGTTGAACTGCCAAGCGGCCGCATGAAAAGCCGTGAAGGTACCGTAGTAGATGCAGATGAAATGGTCGATGAAATGGTGAATGTGGCTAAAAATAAAACGGAAGAATTAGGCAAGGTAAAAGATTTTACTGCTGAAGAGCTTACAGAACTTTATAATACTATTGCACTCGGTGCATTAAAATTCTTTTTGCTAAGGGTTGACCCTAAAAAGAAAATGATATTCAATCCTGAAGAGTCAATAGATTTTCATGGTTTTACAGGGCCGTTTGTACAGTACACCCATGCAAGAATAAAATCAGTGCTACGTAAGGCATCTGCCTTCGCTAAAGCTACGGCAGACAAGCAAAGTCATACTCTGCTGAAACTGGAAAAAGACCTTATCATATTACTGGAACAATATCCGACGATTATTGAACAGGCAGTTATTGAACATAATCCGTCGGTGATTGCTATTTATGTTTTTAATCTCGCCAAATCGTTTAATACTTTCTATACAGAACACTCTGTGATGAATGCCGAATCAGAAGAGAAGAAACAACTTCGGTTACAAATTTCAGAAATGACGGCGAATGTAATTGCTTCTGGTATGGGTTTATTAGGCATTAAAGTGCCGGAAAGAATGTAGGGTTATCGTATAAGTGTTACAGTGCCTTTCTTGCGGATCAGGTTTCCTTTATAATCCACTGCTTCGGCTATCCATACATATACACCAGGGCCTTGCTCCATATTATCAATTTTCCCATCCCACCCTTTTTTATAATCAGAACTGGTAAATACCAACTGCCCCCAGCGGTTAAATACATTTAGATAATGGAATTCTTTTATTCCCACCGGTATTGCCCTGAATAAATCATTTACCCCATCACCACCCGGAGTAAATGCGGTAGGCACATGTACGTCTGGCTTATCATACACTTTTACAATAATATAATTTGTTCCTGCACAGCCTGCGGAAGTGCTTACATCCAGCTTATAGATAATATCCCTGTCTAAAAGAGCTACAGGGTTTTTTATAAACGGGTTATCAAGTCCTGTTGGTGGCGACCATGTATAATTAATAATTCCGCTGTTATTCAGGTCTGCGGCATTTAGTTGCAATGGCTGGTTTCTTACTATCAGTGTATCAGGGGGCAACCCAACTTTTGGTGGTGGTGTTACGGTTACAATTACCTGCTCATCTGCCAGCGACCGGCAACCATTTGCATCTGTAATAACAAGGTGATAAACCCACGACCCTGGTTTTGGGTCAATAACATTGGGGTTCCGTATTGCCGGGTTATCCAAAAAAATACCAGGCGACCATGAATATGCCACCGCCCCAAAACTTGCATTCAGTTGTGTGCTTTTGCCGTTGCAAATTATAACATCACTGCCTGCACCTGCAACCGGCACAGGTAATGGCGGTATTGTTACCGGCTTAAGTGCAGGGCATTTTGTATCGCTGGGTATGCCTTTAATATAATAAGTGCCTGCTTTAGCTGCTGTTGGTGCAGTAAAAGGTATGCTAGCCGCTGCATCCTCCCAGTAAGTAAAAGTCAACCCCGCCTCCGATCCGGAAGTAACAGCGGCTAAAGTAATATCTGTTGTACCATCTGGCAGGCAAACAGCCGATGGGTTATTTACTAACAGCAACGCCACATTTGCAAAAGCAAAATCCTTCAGCAATTGTGTTCCGCCGCAGGCCTGGTTAAGAAAAGCTTTAACCGTATAATTTATTCCGGCTGTCAACCCGGTAAATAACCCCGTTGTATTTGTGGCAACAAGGGTGGCACCATCGTATAAAGCATATGAAAGTGCAATACCAGAAGGTGGCGCAGGCGATACGGTTACATTAATTGTTTTGGTAAGGCAATCATCTGCAATATTCATTGTATAGTGGGTGGTTGGGCAATAGGCAGAAACATCAACTGAAGCAACAAACCCATTGCCTGATACGTATAATAGTTTCTGTCCATCGTCATAAGCCAGATCATAAACACCCCCTGAAGTATTTGTTACAGTAATATCTGGTGCGGCACCATCATCAAACACACTGCCGTTAAATTTCAGCACTTTTACAATACCATTGGGGAACCCAATAAATACATTACCACAGGCATCTGCAAAAACCCCGCCTGCAACAAGGGCTGTATTGCTGCTAAAAATAAAATCAAGCCCCACCATTGTGCCATTTGATTTATTATAGGCGGCTAAATTTTTCCCATCCCAGTAAAACAAATAGTTTGCATTAACCGCAAGGGTGTTGCTCGAATTATCGTTTCCAAGTAAATAAGGCCTGTTAAATGGCTCCCGCAATGTATTATAGGTAGTAAGAAATTGCCAGGAAATATTGGCAGATGTGTAAGGTGGTGGGTGTTTATATATAGTGTTTCCGTTTGGTGTACCTGTTACTGGCCTTGAGTATATAGTAAACATATCGTTACTAACAGGATCAATTACTATATCTGAAATATCATTATGCCCGCCGGAAAGACCAGATAAATTGGATGGGGTGGGGACAGTTGATGCTAATGGAAGTACTGCCAGTTCATTATCTGCCGAACCACCACCACCGGCTATTAATATTTTAGGTGTGCCGGAATTGCAACTCCAGATCATTTTCCAGTTTTCAGAAAAATTACTATTGGCTGTTGTTATATAATTGTCATAAACACCAAGGGTTGTTAACCGTATAACAGAAAACCCTGAGCCTGCCAATCCCTGGCCCAAATAAATACTTCCGGTTACTTTGTCCACCACCCAGCCACCGTATGCCCCGCCGAAGTTCCATGAGGGGGTTGTTAATGTACCGGCAAATGTCCACTGTAATACCCCGGTTGAAGAAAATTTTGCCAGCATTTGTATAGAAGAATTTCCACCGCCTGACACATATACATTTCCCTGATAATCAAAATCAATATCTTTTGCAATACCATTATTGATACCAGTGAGTGTGCCTGTAGCAGAAACAAAAGGATCGATTATTAAAGTTCTTGTTTTATCATAACCGGGTGGGGCATCAAAACTGATAATGTTTTTATTGAACGTATAAACCGTTTCAATTTTACCGCCATTTTCATAAAAACTAACAGGTGCAGACTGGGAGAAGCCGCCAAATCCTGTTGCTGCTACAGCATTGCCTGATTTATCTTTTGATAAATTTTTTACATTTCCGCTGTACTTCATTTTTACTATTGATAAATCTGCACCGGGTTTTACAACAATGTTAAATTCATATCCCGGCTTTTCTGCCTGCAAAAAAGAATACACCACATCAACCCCCGGATAAATATTTTTATAGGTTAGTTTTTTATAGGCCTTTGCCCTTTCCTTAATTAACCCATAAGTAAAATATCCTTGTTGTACTTCTGCTGGAATTATTTCAATTACCGGATTGGCACCCAGCCATTCAACAGCTATTACTTTAAGTGGCTTATTGGGCCTGTGCCTTTCATCCCCTTCTTCATCTTCATACCCTTTTTTTGGTTGTTCCCTGTAAAGATGAATCATGCCTTTTTCAGTAAACAAAACCGGCAAGCCCATACCTTCATAAGCATACAATATTTTTCCCATTCTTTCATACCCCGGTAATGTTTCACCATATTGCCCCACATTTTCAATATAGTTTTTCCCGGTACCAAAATGATTATTGTCAGCAAAGGCAGGGCTGTTTAATTTTTGAACAATTACAGAAGGGATGGTTGGGATACCCCCGTCAGCTCTGGTTTGCCCTTTTACCGCTGAAGTAACGAAAAGACAAATTAATACTGCAAACAGGTTAATTAAAATTTTTATTTGAACAGAGATACCTTTCACAAACAGTTTTTGGGTTGTTTATAAAGATAGTAAATGAAAAGACAGAAAAAGAAGGGGCTGATGTTAATTTATTTCAGCCTTACCCTTGGGTCAACAACACCGTAAAGTATATCAGCAATAATATTGATAATGATAAAGAAGGTGGCTGATATTAATACAGAACCCATTACCACCGGGTAATCTAATTTTTCTAACGCATCTACGGTAACCTTACCTATACCCTGCCAGCCGAAAATATATTCCACAAAAAAAGCACCTGCCAATAATTCAGCAAACCATCCGGTAACGGCAGTAATAACAGGGTTCAATGCATTTTTCAAACCATGCTTCCAGATAACAGCCCTTTTGCTTAACCCTTTTGCATAAGCGGTACGGATATAATCCTGATCAAGTACATCAAGCATGGCACTCCGTGTAAGTTGTGTAATGATTGCCAGCGGCCGGATGCCTAGGGTGATGGCCGGAAGAATTAAATTTTGCAATGTAAGCCTCCTGTGCCCTTCATCATCAATCGTAAACCAGTTACCTGCAATATGCAAACCTGTCCACTGGCTTAATACAAAACCAAATAAATAAGCAACAATAATTCCCATAAAAAAAGAAGGAGCAGATATTCCTACAATGCTCGAGAAAACAGCCGAGGTATCCATCCAGGTATTTTGTTTAACAGCAGCAGTAACCCCTAACGGGATGCCGATAAGGATGGCAATGAACATGGCAGCGATGGCCAGCATTAATGTGCCGGGCAATGCCTGCATAAGCACTGTTCCTACTTCTCTTTTTGTTTGATATGATTTGCGGAGATAAGGGACTTTTAATCCTACTTTCCCGATAAAAACCCCTTTTAAATTTTTCTTTTTCCTTTCTGCTTTGCTATGAATGGCAATGGGAGAAACATCATTCAAATACAAAACAAATTGCTTCCATTTTGGCTGGTCGAGGTATAATTCTTTTTTAATGTTGGCCAATGTAGTTGAGTCGCCGCTTTGTCCCATTACTAATCTTGATGGGTCGCCAAATCCCTGGAAAAGAAAAAAAACTAATACCACCACCCCTGCTAATACAAGCAGGCCGTACATTATTTTTTTAATGATGAATTTTAGCATTCTATTGCTGCGGTGGTGTTACTGTCGTTCTTTTTTTCAAATCCTTAGTAATAGATAGCATACAGCTTCCGCTGTATTTTGATACTACAGTTCCATGATTTAATAAATAAATGGTGGGGATTACCCTGGCTGCTGTTTCAATAGCTTTATAATCGCATTTGAAAATTTGTATCCCCTCAAATAAAGTTCCCCTGATTTCGTTTGCTACTTTTAACGGTTCTGAAGTAATAATAAATGCAGGTGTGCCGCTATTTTTTGTTGCCTGATACACCTCTTCAAATTTTTTCTTCCAGTTTTTATCTGCTTCTTCAACTTTTTCACAGAATAAAACCACTGCAAGCGGCCGGCTCAATAAATAGTCAGTTGAATCAACACCTGTTTCGCCAGACAAGCTAAAACCTTTTATTGGCGGTTCATTATTTTTACCTGCCCTTAATAGTTTATCATACCGTTTTACAAACTGGTAAGTATCCTTGCTGAAATCAGTAGGGAATTTATCTGACGTAAATTCTACCTCCTTACCGCCTTTGTTATAAACAAAAGTAATAACAGTACTATCCGGTACTGCATTGGCAGGCATCTTCATGTTCTCTTTTATATTATTTCCAACCTTATAAGGAAGGCAATCAACAACCGGCAGGTATTTTAATGTGTACCATTGAAACCCAAACGATAAAAGGGTAATAACAAACATGGCAACAGTGTTTATCTTTTCTGTAAATAAGGGTTTAATCAGGTTCTTTTTCCAGAGCAGAAAAGCAATCATTACCAGCAATGCAACATCTTTTAAAAATGATGTCTTAGATGATATGGGTAAACAATCGCCAAAGCAGCCGCAATTTTTGGGTTTACCAGTAAGATAAGTGTAGCCAGTTAAAAAAGTAAATGCAACAATCAATAATAGCAGCAGCCAGATAAAGAGTTTAATCCTCCATCCAAACAACAAGGCAAAGCCTGCAATTATTTCAAAAGCATTCATTAATACAGACAGCATCAATGTCCATGAATCAAATCCATGCAAGCCCCATACTTCAAAAAACTCCTGCATTTTATAACTAAGCCCCATTGGGTCGTTGGCCTTTACAAGGCCAGAAAAAATAAACAGCAGCCCTACAACCACTCTTATTATGTTTACTAAAACTTTCATATAGTTACATTAATATCAAAGCAAATACTGCATAATTAATAATATCTAAATAATTGGCATCAATGCCTTCGCTCATTATAGTTTTTCCATCATTGTTTAATATCTGCCGTATCCGTTGCAGTTTCATCAGTATCAGATCCACAAAGCTTTCCTGGCTCATGCTGCGCCAGGCTTCACCATAATCATGGTTTTTATCCTGCATCAACCGCTTTGCAACCTCTACCTGCTTATTATACAAGACAGCCACTTCATCCAAATCCATTTCTTCAGGGGCATCCGCAGGCAATGCTAATTGTACCAACCCTATTGCAGCATAATTAATAATACCGTTAAATTCTGCGGCTATACCATCCAGAATTTTCTGTTCACCTTTTTCCTGTATGGTTCTTATACGCTGCGCTTTAATAAATATCTGATCAACGATGGAAATGGTACGCAGCACCCGCCACGCAGTTCCGTAATCTTTTGCTTTCTTCAAAAAAATATCCCTGCAGGATGCAATGGCAATGTCATATTGTTGGTTGGTAGTAGTCATATAAGTAAGTGGGTAGTGGTAAGCAGGCAGTGGGGTATAAATTTTTCCTACTTGCCTCTTGCTATGCCCTGCTGCCCTATCTTTAGCTTCAAAAATAGCAAAACAAATCCTGATGTTCACACTCAATTGTAAAGGCCGTTTGCTGGTGGTGGAAAAACCAATAGTAATGGGGATTATTAATGCTACTCCCGATTCATTTTACAGCGGCAGCAGGATACAGGCTACGGATGATATTTTAAGACAAGCTGAAAAAATGCTTACTGACGGGGCTACCATTTTAGATATCGGCGGGCAAAGCACCCGACCGGGCAGCGAAAAAATTACAGCCGATGAAGAATTAAAAAGAGTAGCAGAACCTATTCAAAAAACAAGTCAGCATTTTCCTGAAGCATATATTTCTATTGATACATATTATGCTTCTGTTGCTACAGAAGCTGTTGCTGCCGGGGCTTGTATTGTAAATGATATAAGTGCAGGAACATCAGATGCTGATATGATTACAACTGTTGCTTCTTTACAGGTGCCTTATGTTTTAATGCACATGCAGGGCAACCCGCAAACCATGCAGCAAAATCCGCAGTATGAAAATGTATGCCAGCAAGTTTTGGATTTTTTTATTGCAAAGAAGAATGAATTAAACAATAAAGGGATGACCGATATAATTATTGACCCCGGTTTTGGTTTTGGAAAAACAATTGCTCACAATTTTGAATTGCTTAATAATCTCGAACTTTTTAATATCCTCAATTCCCCGTTGCTAATCGGTGTAAGCCGCAAATCAACCATTTGGAAAACACTGGGCACTACTGCCAATAAAGCACTGAACGGAACAACCGTGCTTAATACAATCGGGTTAATGAAAGGTGCGTCCATACTAAGGGTGCATGATGTAAAAGAAGCGGTGGAAGCAGTTACACTATTTCAATACTGTATGGGTAAATAAAAGAAAAGGCAGCAATTACTTACTGCCTTTATTCCTGCAATTAGTTTTAAGCATTTTCAGCCACACTATTCCCAGGTTTTTCATAAAGTAGAAAAGTATAGTAGTGTTTTAGTAAGTACGGTGCCTGAGGCGTTTTCCCGGTACGGTAGTTTTAGTGGGTACGAACAATGGGTTAGTAAAGATGTTGGACTAAAAACGGAGCCATCAAAAAAAGCACCCGTCCCCTGACGGGGACGGGTGCAAAGCTGCATTATAAATAAATACCGTTATTACTTATTTGATTGAGGCATATCAATATTTTGCGGGGGCATCTGCATTTGTGGCGGTGGAGGTGGTGGTGCATTTTTTACATCTAACACCTGTATCTCAAATATCAGGTTTTCATAAGGTTTAATTTTTGAACCTGGTTGTGGCTGCGCCCCATAACCCAACATAGACGGGATATAAGCTTTAGCTACGCCACCAACTTTCAGCATTCTAACAGCTTCATCAAAACCTTTTAGCATACTATTAGGCATACCTGCGGGGGTACCTGCCACAAAACTTAGTGGCTCGGTATGATGGAAAGAAGTATCCACATTACTATCAAATTTTACACCTGCCATTGTGGTACCTGTATATTTTACTGATACATATTTACCAGAATCAATAGTATTGCCTGTTCCCGGGTTTGAAATTTCCACATAAGCACCAGATGGTGATTTTTGTGTGGTTATATTTTTCTCTTTCAGGTATTTCTCAATTACAGCCGATTCACTGGCCATAAAAGCGGAACGGTCTTTCTCTTCATCAATTTTCTTAAGGCTGTCACTAGCAAATATGGCAAGTACTTTTATATAAGTCATAATCTTATCGCCTTTTTTATATTGTGGCGGCACCTGCTGCGGCATCCTTTTCATAAAAGTGTCTATCATCTGGGTCGCTATAACACTATCACCAACCTTTAGCTTTGAAAACAATTCTGATACATCATAAGGCTGCGATTGTGCAGTTACAGGAATGTAAATAGGCATGCCGTTGGCAGTTGAAAAGAATACACTGTCTTTAACTTTATAAGTGTAAGACACTTTAAGAAAGCTGCCATCTTTAGCTGTTTCCTTGCCTTTGCCGGGAAATAACTGGTACGGCATACCACCCGGTGTTTTTTTGTACTGTGCTTTATTACAGCCAGCCATGGTAATACCAGCAACTGCAAAAAATAAAATCAGGTTTCTAATTTTCATGTTATTGTTTGTTTATTGTAAAAGATGTCCGTTTTCTTTAATTGCTTTTTTAAAATGTTCAGCAGTCTTTTCTAAAGGGTCGCTGCTTCTGCCGCCAGCGGCATTATAATGCCCGCCGCCTTCAAAATAAGTGCGGGCAAAGGTATTACAATCAAATGCACCTTTGCTGCGAAAGCTCCATTTTCTTTCTTCGTCCCTGTCAATAACCAAGGCTACCAGCTTTATTCCTTCAATAGTCTGTGGAAAATTTACCAACCCTTCTGTGTCTCCAGTTTTTATATGAAATTTCAACAAGTCACTTTTAGGGATGGTAATAAGGGCTGTGTTGTATTCGTAAAAAATCTCCATCCTGTTGAGCAGCACATGGCCGGTAAAGCGGAGGCGGTTCTCTAAAAAATTATCAAATAAAGCATCATGCACTTTGCTATGGTTAAGTCCCACTTCCTTTAAATGCGCCACCAATGTATGCACACTGGCAGAAGCCGATGGAAAACGGAAAGACCCTGTATCTCCCACCACACCGGCATATATACATTCAGCAATAGCCAAATTTATTTTATCCCTATTACCCGATGCAGTGATGAAATCATAAACCATCTCGCAGGTAGAACTTTTGGCAGTAGTGCTTATGCCATAATCAAATGATGCACTATCCGGCTCCTGGTGATGGTCTATTAATATTTTAACACAGCTAAGCTCTTTCAGCTTTTCTGTCATTGTTTTGGTACGATGAAAAATATTGAAATCGAGACAAAAAAGCCACTCTGCTGCATCTAATGTCTCTGTTGCTTTTTGCTTATCCTTTTCGTAATCCAATACCGCTTTTGCACCTTCCATCCAGCCTACCCAGCCTGCCCAGTTGGTGGGGGAAATAACAGTTACCGAATGCCCCAACTGAACCAGCAAATTTTTTAAAGCCAGCGATGAACCCATTGCATCTGCATCCGGCTTTTGATGGGTGGTAATAACGACTCTTCGGCGTTCGTTTAAAAGCGGAAATATGTCCTGTATCGGTTTCAAAATGGGTGCGAAGATAGGGGTTTGAGAGGTTCTGCTTTTAGTTTCAGGTTTATCGTTTTCATAAAAATAAGATGGCTTTATTTATCTTAATTTCTTTAATCAGCAAACCCCAAACCCGAAACTTTCCGTTAGCTTTGCGCCTCGAAAAACAAACTTAAAAAGCAGGAAATTATGAGTAACCGTACATTCACCATGATTAAGCCGGATGCCATGAAAAACGGGCATGCAGGGGCTATTATTGACAGGATTATTAAAGAAGGATTCAACGTAAAAGCATTAAAAATGCTGAAGCTCTCCCCAGAAAAAGCCGGTGAGTTTTATGCCATTCATAAAGAGAGGCCATTTTATGGCGAATTGGTGGAGTTTATGAGCAGTGGTGTTATTATTGCTGCCATCCTTGAAAAAGAAAATGCAGTGGAAGATTTTCGCAAGCTGATTGGTGCTACCAACCCTGCCAATGCAGATGAAGGTACCATCCGTAAATTATATGCCACCTCCCTTGGTGAAAATGCAGTACATGGCAGCGATAGCAATGAAAATGCAAAAATTGAAGGTGATTTTATGTTCTCCGGACTTGAAACATTTTAATATTTTACATACTATATTTCTAAAAGCATCCGTTGGCAACGGATGCTTTTTTATTTGGGAAAGGGTTACACCCTATCGTAACAATAGACTAATCCGATTATATTATTAAAAGCTATTCTTTCAAAGCAACCTTTCTTTTAGCATCCCTATCCAGCCAAAGAACCCATATACACAGATTACTAACAAAAACCATTCTTCAGGGTTTTAACCATTATTAGTAATTAAATTTAGCAGACAAACCCATTAAATAAAACTAAGCTTATGCCTGACAAAAATTCTTTGCAGAGCAAACGTCGCAAACTCCTCAAATTCCTTGGCCTCACAGGTATTTTTGGTTCATTAAAATCGCAGGCGCAAATAAGGGTGCGGGAAGTAATTGCCCCGGATAAAAATGTGCTGGTAACATTGGGCAACACAAACTATGTTACTGTAAAACTTTTGCGACCAGAAGATTTACTATCCCTTGAACTTCGTTATTACAATTGCACCCTATCCGGTGGTAAAATACAAAGCAAGGGCAGCCCGGCATATTTGGTTGTACTGTTTCAACCGCAGAGTATGGCGGAGCAGGCATGGATTGAAGACATTAATGGATTGCAAACCCCCACCATTCCCGGCAAAATGATAATTGGCGGTGACAGCCGCTTGGTATTTCAATTGCCTGTATCATTACATTCAATATCATTAAACGCAGCTGATCTGCTTGCATGGGAAAAATATGATTTAACAGTAAATGAAAGGGCTAAAGGGTTGGGCAATACCCGCCGCATTTTGGATGGCCGTATACTAAATAAAAACTTAAGCGATTTTCAAAATAAAATGACCCGGACTGACCTTTCAAAACCATTGGTGGTAAAAAGAGGAATGTCGAAAGATGAAAAAATAGTTTTGAGGGATATGCAGGTCAGAAGCCCCGGCATTATTCAAAACATCGGTAGGATAAGGGAAGGTGTTGCACAGTTAGCAAAAGACCCTGTTGGCCCGCCTGCTGAATTGGAAACTGCATTAGAAGTACCACTGCGGTTATATCTGTCTCCCACCAAAGAAGCAGGATGGAAACACCAGGTTAAGTTGAAAGATGTGCAGGGCTTTATTAAAAACACCAATAAACTTTTTGAACTGTGGCATACAAGAATGTGCAAAAAGCAGGCAGGCAAATTGGTTGAGAATAACCTTACCAATGAAGAGAGGTTACTGCGGGCATTGTGGGCCGATGATGCAAATAAAGATTATGCAGCACCTTTTATTAAAAAAGAACTGGATAACCAGCTTGGCCTTACCTCATTGAACAACAGGGACAGACATAATATTGTGCATGAATCATCCAACTTTTCTGTGCTTGGTTTTGCACCCCAGCCTATAAAAGCTTACAAATTATTTTTAACAACACTTGGTGCATGGCTCGATAGCGAATTAGTAGTTGACAGGGGAACCCTGCAAAGCAGCGGTATGCTGGGCAAAGGTTTCGAATTGTTGAAATGGCGGCATATTGAAACCTTAGGAAGGGAGCATTATGTTGAAATTGTTGATGCCGGATACATAATGCCATTTGGACATGAGGCTGTTTTAATAAAAATAACAGAACGCAAACCACACACCAATACAGGCACTGCTGCTAATTTTAAAAGAGAACTGGTAGTAATAACAGAGCCGGTAAAAGATTATAATTATAAAGACAGCAATGGCGAGTTTATGCAATTTTCTTTTAACAGTATAGAAATGGTTACAACTGTTTCTCCACTGTTAGACAGCCCAAAAACTGCTTTTGCAAATGGTGGCGGGCTTACTGCAGACGAACAATTTATTATTAAAGCAGGCAAGAAAAATGTATTGTTTAAAATAAGAGGAAAAGACAATAATGATAACCTTATTGATTTTACATTACCACTTGTATTTGTAAGAGCCGGAACTTTAGGTAATACTGGTTCGTTAAATAAATTAATAGATACATATAATACCCCCGGTCTCAACATTATTAACGATACAGATTTCAAAGGCCAGAAATTTACATTAGCCCCGCAGGAAATTAATGGAGCCGATACATCCTTCTCTACACATAAAATTGCCTTTGGACTAAAAGCCTATAATAAAAATGGGGAATGGCAGGGCTTCTTACCCACCATTGGCAATGCAGAAATAATTGAACCTTCTTATCAACGCATAACAGGTTTTGCAAAGCCAGTACCCGTTGCTTTGTATGATGTGCAGGATGGAAAAAATACTGGTGGAGTATTTGCTACTTTTTTACAATCAGCTCCGGTAAACTTTGCAGGTAATGCAGATAAAGTGGGTGGATTGGCAACACCTAATTTCAATTTATCTGGCTTATCAAAAGCTGTGGGTGCATTTGGCGGCAAGGTGGATGATTTTGCAAAACAGGTTTCAACAGCTGCTGATTATTTTAACGTAAACAACCTGCCAGACCCGGTTATTTTTGGTGTATTTAAATTAAGCGAAATACTAAAATTTACCACTGGCGATACTTTTAATTTATCAAAACCGATTTCTGAAAGGATAAATAATTCCGGCATCCCAAATTTAGTAACACAGGATACAACCGATGCATTCATTACTACCTATGCCATTAAGCCAACAATACATGATAAAAATATTGGGAGCTTTGTCCGCTTTCATCCTATTAATGAAAATGGTTTTAGCATTACCAGTAATATAAAAGCCTGGAAGAACACATCAAAAGCACCAGAGTTTTCATCCAGCTCAAAACTCGAAAATTTTGAAATAGGGATAATGGGTGTTGGCAGCGACTACCTCATCAATGTAAAATTCGATCATATAAAATTTGATGTTTCAGATAAAAAGAAACCAGATGTATCTGTAAAAATGGCTGATGGCGGCGGCATCCGCTTTGGCGGACCATTAAGTTTTGTAAATACTTTGAACAGCCTGATACCAATGAATGGGTTTGATGACCCTCCGTATCTGGATGTATCACTCACCGGTGTTAAATGTGGTTACACACAAGCATTACCTAACCTGCAATTGGGTGCATTTACATTAGCCAATATTTCATTAGGGGCAGAAGTAAATCTTCCCTTCACCGGAGGGCCGCTTACAATGGGTTTCCGTTTTTGTGAAAGGCATCAGCCATTCACACTTACTTATGCCTGCCTTGGTGGTGGCGGTTTCTTTGGGCTAGAAGTTGACCTGAAGGGCATCCGACAGATTGAAGCTGCTTTTGAATTAGGCGCAGCAGCCTCGGTAAATTTTGGTGTGGCAAGCGGTGCTGTAAGCATAATGGCTGGTATTTATTTTAAAATGACATTTGAAGGTGGAGAAAATTCCACACAGCTTACAGGCTACGTAAGAATAAATGGTGCAGTAAGTGTACTGGGGTTAATAACTGCCAGCATAGAACTATACATGGCACTTACTTACCTCATTGATAAAAACAAAGCCTATGGCGAAGCTTCATTAAAGATAAAAGTGGAAGTATTGTTCTTCAGCAAAACAGTAACAATAAAAACACAGCGAACATTTGCAGGCAGTGGCAACGATCCCAATTTTGGTAAAACTATACTACCTGTTGATTGGGCAACGTATTGTGAAGCATTTGCAGCATAACTATTAACCATACAATCAAACATACAATTTGATGAAACAGAAAATAATTATAACAGCATTGCCAAATGGCAAAGCACTAAGTGTGGCAGGCCGTGGTGCTACCACCTTAAAGGCATCTGCTGCCATTTCCTTACAAGTAGAAGCAACAGATAAAACAGATACCCGGCTAAAAGATGTAGCCGATATGATTAACTGGGCCACATTAATTAAAGGGGCAAAATTCTTGGTGCAGATAAATGGCAGCATTACAGAAGCCAAAGTAACAAGTGCTGCTATTGATACTGAGCTTTGGAAAAATTTGTTCTTCCCTACTGTAAAAGTTGCACCATTTGTGCAGGAGCCATTGCACCTTACCCCAATAGTTTCTTACCCCGTAAAACATATTTTAAGTTACATAAAAGGTGTGGTAGAACAAACCGGTAAAAATTTTGCAAACGATTTACCCGACAGTAACTTTTATACAGAGAACCCCATTTTTACTCAGATTGCAGATTATGTTGCAATAAATGAAATACCCAGAAAAGGAAGGCAGAAATTTACTTTAGATAACATGGTGGCAAAAACAAATGTAAACCGTCGCTATTTGGATGAAATCCAAAAAAATAAATTTATATCGTTTTCCCAACAAATGCAGCCTGCTAAAGATTTTGCACAGTTAAAAAACTTTCATGGGCTTATAATAATAAAACAATAAAAAATGACACTCCTAAATTACAAAAACCGGATTTTGAATTTCATGACATACTTTCCATCATTGCCAGCTATCCGCAACTATGCGAAAGATTGGTTTGGTAATTGACTTTGAATTTGCTTCACCTGACGATAAAATTATGCCGGCAATCCTGAATGCAACTATCCGAATTGCATTCACGAAATCAATTTTACTACCAGCAACTACTGTTTCCTGCCCGGCAACAACATATACAAAAACAACCAGCGGCTTTTACACAAAGCCGGAAGCGACAGTGTGATTGAGAAAGGGCATCTTGGAATTAAATACAGATGCTTTTACCGTTTTCCAGGTGGATACAGATGGTGCTGGATTAAAACTTTGCGAAAGGTAGATGCCTGCAATTAAAAAAAGCAAAGCATATTTTTTATGCCGACGAAAATTATATTCCCGACTGATAAAGTTAGTACTCCTTTTTTAAATAATGAGTTACCATCAAAAGAAGGTTTACCCAGTAAGCGTACAACAGGCATTGCCATTGCCAAAAATGGTATGGCCGCCAAAATACAACAAAAGTTTGTAAAAATGAATACGTTGAAACCGGCACACGTGGCTGCAGGTATGGCACCTGCGGGATTAACAGGCAATAATGCTACTTTCATTTTACCCAATGAAATTTTATATGCTGATGACCTAAACCTTGGTTACCGCATGGATATGCAGCCGATGAAAACAGTGGCGGCAAATGGTTCAGCCTGCATAAAAGAAATAATAAGTATTCATTCATCAATTGCCGGCAACAACTATATAATATTCCTGATATGCCGGCTGATGAAGGTTATATGCAGATAGGCGGAACAGAAGAAGATAACAGCTCAGGTAAGCAATTAAAAGTAGGCGAAGCCATTGCCCGTTGGGATGGATGGAGCCTGAGTGTGCCAAGCCCTGTGGAAGTGCATTAAACGAACCGCTGCTAGATAAAGACAATGAAATTAATAAAAGCGTACTCCGGCAACAGGAAAAAGAAGAAATATAAATACACCGGGCTCCACTTGCCAGATTTCAGACTGAATGTAAACCATGCTGTGGAAAAGGGAGCTTGCCGATGCTGCGCTTTGGAAAAAAATATTCGCTATAAAATAAGAACGGTTGATCTGGCGGGTAACAGTGTGGAGTAAATACATTACTCCGGAAAATATTGTTGAGGCGATAATAGGCTTCAGTACAGATATATGCGGTATGAACCTGTGATGCACCTTTTCTTTTAATCGGAAACAAAATTAAGGATGGCGAGTCTGCGAAATGATGGTGATACGAAGTAATGAAGAGTGTTACAACTGTGGCAATATGAAAAAACAAATGCACGGAATGGATACATGCGGTGCAGAATCAGTACGCCATGTAAAGCCGCCCCGCTGCCACCGTGGAAATGGCAACCACTCATGGTATGTTTGATGCAGGCATGGGACAGGCAACGCAACCAAAGCCGGAACTATATACTCAAAAAATAACACCAAAGAGGGATCCTGAATTTTTAACGGTGCAGATATGCATGTAATGAAAGTAGTAAGTGGCGAGATAAAAACTAGTGGTGGAATACTTGGCTGACCCGATGGCTGTTGGTGTTGCATTTTTCTTTCAGGCAATGATCTTAATCCAAAGCTGGCAGACCCATCCAATACTTGACAGGTGGAGTAAGTTTTTATTTTGACAAGCCTTTCCCGGGGATGCCTTAAACACACATGCCGCACCCACTTAGATGAATGGCTCAACGCAAAAACATTCCGTATCCGTTTATTAGAAGCAGATATACCAAAACTGGAATGGGAAAACAGCAGCCGTACATTAAAAGTGTATTTGCAAAAAGGGTTGATGCTTAAGCTTAACTATGCTTGTTTTTGGAAGCCTGATGCAATAGTAAAATATTCCGGTGTGCTGGATATGATGGGCATGAACAGCCTTAGTGGCCTTGTTGGAAAACAAATCGGTACCGGCCAGCACTGGATGTTTTCTCCCTGGCGGGAATTAACTTTTGTGCATGCCGTGCAGCAACCAATTACTAAATCAGGCGCAGCAATTTTTCCGGCGGTAGCCGAAATAAATGCAGATAGAAATTATGCAGAAAACTTTGCCACCATTAACACAAAACTATTGGTACACGGCCCTTCAACCGGACAATTGGATATTGAAGCTAGATGGACAGAACCGATTGATGATACAATTACAGAGATTACTGATGCAGTAATTGCCAGTGCTAACCAGATTAATGTTGCCACTGTTGCAAAAGTTAATCACTTTACTACCCTGTACCCCGTATTTAATTATGTATTTGGTGATGTGGGTGGAGTAAAGAACAACCCCTTCCCCGGCATCAGGCATATGTTTAACGATACCAAACACCGTAACATAATTTATAATACTATTGCTACTACCCGTTACAAAGAAAATTTTTTTAACCTTATAGCGCAAAGGGAAAAAGATAAAATTGATTTTCCGCTTATAAGAAAAAGTGCAGACTCTGTAGTTGTTAATGTACCAAGCAGTGCAAGACCATCAGCACCAGAAATAGCATACATCATCCCTACGTTTGAATGGGACAGGCTAACAAAAGGCAGCACTATATTTACCGGAAGGGCATCGGGTCTCCGTATTTATTTAAAACGTCCATGGTTTAGCAGTGGCGAGGGTGAGCAGCTGGCTGTTATTATTGGCTATCCAGGTTTAGCAAAAGATTCGCCATATACCACATGGGGAACAGACCCTTCAAAATTATCTGCAAAACTTGAAGGAGGATATAACGCTACTACACCTACTGCAGCCGTTTTTCTAAAACCAGATACTGTGATAGCAGCCCCTTTATCCGCTGTTAGTGATTTAGGAAATGTAAATATGGTTGCTGGAGTGGCTTACAACGTAGGGCTTCATAAATTTGATACCGAAAGGCAACTGTACTATGTGGATATTATGCTGAATGTTGGATTTGCTTATTATCCATTTATAAAATTAGCATTGGCAAGATATCAGAAGGATTCTGTTAAGAAAGAAAATACAGATTGCTGCCTCTCCCCCATTGTTGTTACAGATTATGTGCAAATACCGCCGCCAAGGGCAAGCTCATTAGAAACAAAAGGAAGTAAGAATAATATTGTAGTAGCCATTTCTGGTACTGTGCCTGCTATAAGTAATGCAGGTTCAATGTTCCGTACAAAAGTGGAATTTACTATTGAAGCTATTGAAGCCGCATCAACAGAAAACATACACATCAACCTTGGTTCTAAACCAGTTGATACATACAGTTATGTTTTAACTGAAGCTGATATTAAAAACTTTGCCTTCTACCACGGCCATCCTTTTACTTTACCATCTGAATATGCAAGCAAACCATATAGGGTAACAGTAAAAGAATATGAGATGATAGAATACGACAGGCTGAAGCCAAACCCTAATCCCGGTGGGGTAAATTTGGGAGCCATGCCAACAAAAGACAGGTTGGTTTTTGCAGATGTGTATGAAGTAAATAAATAAAACGTTACTGTAAGAAGAATGCCCCCGCAAAAGTGGAGGCATTCTTGCTTCAAGGCTTAGTTATGCAACTGAACTGTCCCTATATCTCTTTCCCTGCCTCTTTGCAGGATAATGTTTGTAATAGTTGTGTCCCGGTAACCGTTGGCTGTAGCATTAATAAACAATGTTGCCGTATCACCCCGTATCCCCCTTATTTTAAATCGTCCATCACTATTTGGTATAGCAACCAATGTATCGCCATTGGCTATAGCTGAAATCAATACATCTGCCCTTTCCGGCAAAACCCTACCTTTTATAGCTGATGTTTGTGCCGGCACCCAGACCCTCAGATAGGGTTTTAATACAAACCGGTTATTATTGACCCTTACTACAGACCGGCCTGCGTCAAAATCAAGCCACAGTTGCAAATCGCCAGGTGTTATTTGGTTTATATCTTCTCCCCTTACACTTATTGTTACCCTGTTTAAATTACTCCACAAGCTTAAGGGATAATTTACACTATCAACCACCACTGAATTTCTTGTACCAAGTGTAAGACGTAACTTTTTAATTTTTCCGGCAATTGTAAAACCGCTTGCAAGTAATGTATCTGTTCCATTGGAAAGGCTGAGCAAATTATATATGCCCGGCCTTATGTTCAATGTATCCCATATGGCACAACTATTATTGTCATTATGGGGATCCCCATCATTATCGCAGTGGCCGCCATTGTGTTCATCATCATCTCCATGAATATCGCCCCGGCAGCTATCAGGTACCACCAATACTTCTAACCGCTGCACATCCACATTTACTGCATCAAAGTTTACAGGTCCATCGGTTAGCATAATGCGTACCCTTTGCTGCCCGGGCGGTATGGTGTTTTCATTGGCTTCTTTTTGACAGGAGAAAACAAAAAATAGCAAAAAAAGACCTGTGAAAAGGCCAGTAAGACGTAATCTTTTCATTAAAAAAGTTTTTAAAATATAAAATGTGGTGGATGGTTTATGCTAATACCTAGCTTTCTCAAGGCAGGTAAAGATGGGGCAACAAAACATTACGAAAACCAAGCCAAATCCATTTTCTGTGGAAAACTTATAAACTACAGGCCATGTAAATAATCAGGGGCATTGCCTTATTACCAAAGTATCAGTTGGAAAACCCGACTTGAGTATAAAAATTTTTTGTCGGGGGAGACCAGCTTGTGTGGCGAAATAGCAGGTACTATCAGCAAGAAAGTTCCAATCAATACCTACAGTATCTTTTACATACACACAAAGTGTATCTGATACTAAATTGCGGCTGCACCTGTTTACAGAGTACACATAAGACTCCCTGTTATTCCTGATTTTCTGATGGACTACTGAAACTTTTTCGCAATCCCCTTCACAAGGCACATGATATGATGTGGCTAAATATAAGAATGAGTACGCAGCTACTATTAACAGGAATAAAAACTTATGATTTCTTTTCATACCTGGAACGATTTAAAATAAATGACAATAAGAAAGCCAAAACTGCTGCACCCACATCCCACCAGTCGAAAGTAAACTGGCCGGGAAATAAAAGTTGTATTACTTCAGAAAGAACCAACACTGTTAAAACAAAGAGAGTATAAGTTTCGGACTTTATCCCGATAATTTTTTGAAAAATAAATAATGCCGATGCCAAAGAAAAGCACCAGCAAAAATCCGGGCCCTGGTTGGCAAGTATCTTTTGTAACCCATTTGCAGCAACAATAACCGAACTGCCCCTCCCCACCCCTGCAAAATGGTGCAGCCAGGTACCCTGCCGCATCAGCAGGTAAATAGCTGTACCAAATATAAGGGGCAGCAAAACGAATAAAAAAATATGTATAGCCCTTTTGTTCATCATTTGCTAAGATAACTGATAGTAAGGCAGTACAATTAAAACAGAAGTGCCGGAAAACTTAAGTTGATGCCGGTTATATAATATATATCGAAAAATGTTTTTAAATTGAGCCAGCTTTCAAGCCACCATTAACAATTATGATCAATTTGATTAAGTGCAAAAATTTCTTTGCAGGGTTTTCTATCCTGTTGCCCCTTTTTTTATTACCCGGTATTTCATCTGCCCAGAAAGCAAAAGTGGACAGCCTTAAAAAATTATTAGCCGTTGAAAAAACAGATACCGGCAAGGTGAAACTGATGTGGCAAATAGCAAGTGCAGCCAACTTCTATAATCCTGATACGGCTTTGCTTATAGCACAGCAAGCTTTATTTAAGGCAAAAAACACCAGCTATCTTGAAGGGGAGTCAAACTCACTGAAAATACTTGCCAATACTTTTATGTATATGGGCAACTATCCCACCTCTCTTGAGCTTAACCTGCAACGACTGAAACTGGAGGAGAAAAGGAATAAACCACGGAACCTTGCCGGTACGCTGATGAATATTGGTATTGTATATGTTTATGAAGAGTACTACCAAAAAGCCCTTGAATACTACAAAAAATCTGATTCTGTTATTCAAAAAAATAACCTGGATGATGTAATAAAAACCCAACTGCTCCTGAATACCGGGGATGTTTATTATCGCCTCCAGGTTTATGACTCTGCATATCTCTACTTAAACGAATCATTGGAATTGGCCAAAAAGAATGGCGATGAATATATGATGGGGGCAACTATGAGTACCCTTGCACATAATTACAGGGCGAAAAAGGAGTTTTCACAATCGTTAATCAATTACAAAGGTGCAATTAATTATCTTAAAGACGGGGTTGATAACGATAATTATTGTGAGGCGACCCTTGGGCTTGCAAAACTTTTTAGTTTAATGAACCAAAACGACTCTGCTGTTCATTATGCAAAAATATCAATGATGGTTGCGAGAGGCGATGGGAGGGCTTCCCGTGAGCTGGATGCAACCAGGTTCCTTACCGATTACTACAGTGGGGCAAAAAAAATTGACAGTGCATTTGCTTACATAAACTATGTGCAGCAACTGAATGATTCCGTCAATAGCAAAAGTAAAATCAGGGAAATGCAGGTTATTTCATCCAGTGAGCAATTCAGGCAAAGAGGTTTGGAAGAGCAAAAGATAGGTGAAAGGAAAAAGAGGTTCCAGCAGATGCAGTTTTTATTAATAGGGATATTTATACCCGGTTTTTTCTTCCTTACATTTTTACTTAACCGTGTAAAGATCCATATGAAGCTGGTGCGGTTGTTGGGAGTGCTCTCACTATTATTTCTATTTGAATACCTCACACTCCTGCTCCACCCGGCTATTGCCAACTTTACAAACCATATTCCTATTTATGAAATATTAATATTTGTGGTGATTGCTGCCATCTTAATCCCACTTCACCACAAAGTTGAGCATTGGCTTATACACAGGCTTACCCATCACAGACTGCATATAACAAAAAAAGAAGAGCAGCTTAAAGTGACTGAAGAGGAAGAAATAAAAAAACCGTCTGACTTTAGCGATTCCTAAAATCAGACGGATAATCAGATAAACCAGACTCAACTTTACTTTACTTAATGATCAGGTACAGTACCTTTTGTTGTATCACCAGACTTTAGTGTGTCTGTAACGGTGGGGGGTGGGGCTGTTACCTTTTCGGTTGCATCAGCAGGTTTTTCTTCTTTCTTTTTATCCTTGCAAGCAGCAACAATAAAACAGAGGAATAATAAACCCAGCAGCATTTGATACAATGGTTTTGGCATTTTGTTTAACATGTTTAGAGGTTTTAAGGTATAATTCTACAATAAGTATTTATACTTTCCAAATATAATCTGCTGAAATTCTATACATTTAACTGACCAAAGCAATGATATGAAACTCAAAGCATTTCTTCTTTACCTGATTGCAATAGTAATAACCAGCCAGGTATCCGCACAGTCTGTTTATCTTTTCACCTATAATTTTCATACGGAAAAAGACAGCACCACCTACTCTTGCCTGTTTTTCCGTAATCCAGACGGGACTGGTTTAGTAAAGCTAAAATATACCCAACCTGTTACAGGCACAGAAGTTATTAATGAACTTTTTGCAGAAGATAATGTATACCCTGAAGCCGAAGGCATGCAAGATCAGCATACCTTATTAGTAAAGACAAGTTTTGTTTCTGGCAAAGGAAACGATACAGCTAACCTTATAACAGCTCCGACATTTGTTTTTCGGGAAGAACCAGCTTCCGGTTTTTTTGAGCCTGCAGGTGTTATAGACAATACAAACAGTACTGTAATTGGGAAAGAAACTTATTTCAACTCCAAACTGTTTAAAGAAAATGAACTGACAAGGGAATTTGCAGCAGGTTATTTCGCTAAATCAGACCCCTATTTTATCAGCTATTTTTCTAAATCAAGAGGTTCACTGTTAAATGCCAAAGAAAGAGAAATGAAACTTTTCATGGTTATTGTGGCAGATACACTTGATAAAAAAATCGGAAAATCTGCAGCAGCCGACCTGAAAAACATGAAAGAAACTGTTGGTGAGCTATGCGAAAAAATCGGTATAAGAAAAGAGAATTTCAGGCTACAGGTGTTAGCTGGCAAACAATGTGAAAAGAAAAATGTGATAGCCGCCGTAAATAAAATAACCCCCGGAATAAACGATATTGTTATTTTCTATTATTCCGGGCATGGATTCAGGGTAAATTCAGTTGATACATTTCCACATATAAAAGCTACAAGTATCAACACTGACAGTGTAAGTATTGTAAAAAACTCCCTCCGGATTAAAGAAGACATATTTGAGAAAATAAAACTTAAAAAGGCAAGGTTAACTTTAGTGATAAGCGATTGCTGCAATGATGATATTGGCCGACCTAAGGATCAGGGGCCAAAACCACCCAAAACCCGGGGCGGCGATTGGGTGCTGAATGAAAAAAACACAAGAGATCTTTTCTTAAACGAGAAACCTATTTCTATTTTAGTAACAGCAGCGAAAAATGGGGAAAAGGCACTTTGTGATTTTGCATACAACAGCTATTTCTCTTTTTCCTTTTTAACATCCTTAAAACAATTTACAGGCAAAGGAGAAAATAATGTTAGCTGGGATAAACTGCTTGTGGCATCAGGTAAAGGGGCAAATACCCTTGCTAATAAAGTTTGTTGTTCCAAACCTTGCTGTGGCCCAAGCTGTACCACCGGCAAGCCTGTACGTTGTAACCAAACGTCTGTATTATCCGCTAGCTACCGCAGATAATATATTTTATGGCTTTATCCTGAATAAAATATTATACACTGTTCCGTTGGCTTTACCAGCCGATACATCGCCTCTTGTATTTATGTTATAGGATTTATCAACCAGCTTTTGTAAAAAAGAAAAATTGCCCCTTGTGGCTACATCCCGTTTGGCAATTTTTTCCATATCAATCATTGTTGATGAAACAAATATTTTAAATATTTCCAGCCCGGTTGGTGGATTTATTCTTATCTTAAAATCACTAAACATCTTTACTTCTCCTGCTTCAATTTTAAGCTCTTCCGGAGTAATGCTTTTTCTCGGCAGTTTTTTCGTAATCGGAAAAATCGGGTTGATAATGCCATCTGGCTGTATATCTAAAATATTCAGGTAAAGGGGAACCTCACTGTTATTTTTTGCCCATATCACCAATGAATCGCCTGCATTAATTTCATAAATACCATTCATCATTTTTTTGGCTATTGAGTTTGTATCAGGTTTACCATTTACAAACGGAACTAACCGTACTTCCATTTTACATTGCGGGTCTGAAAGTCCAAGTTTTTGCAAAAACTTAGATTGTACATACCGTTGTATATGCTTAAACAAACTATTTTTATCCTTACTGTTTACTGTATCAAATACATAGCCATTGCCAGCAACCTTTAGCGAATCTATTGTGAGCCCCTTTATAAGTAATAATTCAGCATTACCAGAAAACTGAACAAGGGGCATTTCTTTTAATGACATTCTGATTATTTCTTCCTCCCTTCCTGAAAAATCTAAACTGGCATTTCCATTTTTAATTGAACCCAGCCCAATAAACAACGGATTTATTTTATACACAGGTTCAGTAATAAATACCAATCCGGCTGCCGGTTGTGTAATACCGGGGTCTTTATCAAGTGCTACAGATGAACGGAAAGGTTCAGCAGCAATTACTATCCCAGTTGTTATAGCTTCCGCCGTAGCAGGGTCGTTTGTTCCGGAAGGATATAAGGAAACTTTTGCACCACTGTCGAGCCCAACAGCAAGGCCGCCTTTCAATATTAATTTTCTATCTTTTATTTCTTCAATTTCTATGTACGGTTTTTGATCAACAAATTTTCCTGCGAATAATATCCTGTCTATCCCATCGCCTTCTATTACGGGGTGTTGATCTGGTACAATCTCATTTAATATTGCAAGTATGCCGGCATAAAAGGAACGATAAGTGGTACCGGGTTTCAGGTTTTCAAAAACTTTACATATAGCAATGCTGAGAGAACCGCCTTCTTTTCCATCATCATATGCTGACTCGGTGTTTTTTTCTTCTGCTAATGCTGCCGATATTAAAACAAAGGTGGCCAGGTTTTCAAAGTCAACTGCTGCATTATTTGCTTCTAAAAAAACATTGGTACTTTTTTGTGGGGCTTTAGCAGGTGCCTTAAAATTTTTAGATACCAATGGCCTTTCATTTCCCCTTACTTTATGTGTGCCCCTTGTGCCACTACCCGAGTGGCAGGCATCCATAAAAACAACAACATCCCCTTTCTTCCCAGCCTGCTGCGAAGTTGCGTTACATACTTACCAAATAAATCATCCCTGAAATACTTTACCTGCTCCTTTGCATAGTTTTGCGGCCCGGTAAGTTTTGGTGCATCCCATGTTACGATAGATTCATCCAGGCCATCAATTTCATCCTTATTATTATTATCTTCTATTTGTTCGCCATGTGATGAAATATGTATTACTGCAATATCACCCGGTTTCACTTTCTCAATCAGTATTTTAAAAGCATTCTCAATCCCTGCCATAGTCGCTTTGGCATCTGTAAGTATATTGATGTTCTCTGCTTTAAACTCCTGTTTTAGCAAGGCATTTTTAATATATGGTACATCGTTGATGCTCGATATATCAGCCCAATATTTATAATCGCCAATAGCTATTATAAGGCCATGCTTAGTTTGTGCCTGTAGTTTACAAATTGCTAAACTCAAAAATAGAAATACAATTACACGGTTTCTTAATAGTATCATATCATAAAATTAAGTTGAAAAAATCTACCAAACATTCCAATCAACAGCAATAGTTTCGTTTCTTGTAGTTGGCTTTTGCAACCCATCAGTCAATTCCATTACCCTATCGCCGATGTATTTTTTTAATGCTGCTATTTTTATGGATGGATATTTTTTCAGGGCTTCAAGCAAGCTGTAAGTGAATACACCATGCCCCAGCTTACCCTGCTCCTGTGCAAACTGCACACCACCAGATGCAGAAATAATAATTGCCCCTGTGCCTTTACCGACATTTACAAACAATGACTGCATAAGCTCAAAACTATTTTGTAACCCAATTTTTCCCGTTGCACCGTCAGCATCAACATCTCCGCCTTTCCTTCTCGGAATAGCAACCGTATTTCTTGCTAAAAGGTTACCACCTGATTTATTTGCTTTCAGTAAATCTTCTTTATCCAACTCACCACTATTACAAGCATCGAGAAATAATATTTTTTGCCGGGCGGGGATATAATCCAACAGGTTTTCAATTTCTTCATATGGGATATCGGCGATTTCCGGGTTATTAAAGTCAACATTATAGGATGAAAGGTAGTAATCATAATTCTTCGACAGTAAACCATGCCCTGAGTAGGAAATGATTACTTTATCATTAATACCCGTAGCAAATAGTCTTTTGTTTTAATGCTTTTATGTTTTCCAATGTAACCCTTTTCGTTAAATAAGGTGTCAATAATAACAAATTGAGATTTGTACTTTGCCTCCATTGCTTTTGCCAAGATCCTTAATATCCTGTACACACCAGCGGAGGTTGTGGCTGCTATCGGCAAAATTATTGATACCAATACCAATGAAGTAAACTTTTGAAGGGGGTTTGGTTTGCGGGTTGTATTTTACTATTAGCGGTTTTCGGTAACTCTCCGTTCCGTTTATGTCGGTAACGGAAGTTTCAATCCTGTTTTCGCCATAAGATAGTGATACATTAACCGTAGTATCAAAACTATTGATATTGCGGTTTTTAATACTTATTCCCCGCATACCAAACAGCGGCACTTCATTAATCCAAATATTAAATTGCCCTAAATTATAAACACTTTTAGTGGCTTTAACAGTAAGGTTTAATCCTTCGTTTTTTGATTCGGATTGTACTGCTTCCCTGTTTACAAAATCTGCTTCAGGTACACTATACCCCTCACTAAAGGATGCGGCATTAATCCCCAGTTTTTTAATTCGTTTTTCATATGCCAGCTTGTACGACTTTAAGAGAGCTGTATCAGCATTGCTCATTGCTTCCAATACTTTATCGGGCCGGTTATATTTTACATCCAATTGTTCAAAGCTGATTGCAGTCAAATCGTTTGTTACATAATGTAACAACTTAGAAGCATTGCCTGTGCCTTTGTAAAAGCCGGAAGGTAGCAGGTTTATGTAATCAATGCTATCTATAGAAAAAAAAGTGTACAGGCATTTGCCAGAACTTGCATCCCATACTTTGGCGGTATTGTCTTTTGAGGTACTTATTAATGTTTTATTATCGGGATTGAATTGTACAGTATTAATTTCATCAGTATGGCCGGTTAAATCAAAGGCTTTTGTACTGTTTCCAATATTCCACACTTCGGATTTTCCGTTTTTGAGGATAAATGCTATTTTCTTTCCATCATTACTAAACTGAACAGAAACCAATTCTTCACCAGTTTTAATATCCGCTAAATGTTTTCCAGTTTTCATTTCAATTACACTGGCAATACTATCACCGCAAATAACAGTTTTGGTGCTATCATTACTAAAGTTCACATTTCCTGACCATGGGCTAAGGCCTTCCCATTCATCTGTTGGTTTTCCATTTGCAGCATCGCAAAGCAATACTTTTTCACCATTAGTACCGGAAATAATAAGTATCCGTTTACCATCCGGGGTAAAGTTTGCATCGACTCATCCAAATTTGATACGGGCTTATTTTAAAAAGTGGTTTGCCATTTTCTGCATTCCATACCTGTATCGTTGAATCCCTTCCTTTGCTGCTGGGAAATTCAGGCACCCAGCCACCAATTATTTTTTTTCCGTCGGGGCTAAAATGAATGAACTTAAACCTGCGGTTATCAGCCTTCAATGAAAATAATAACTTTCCATTGGTTGAATTATAAACACTAGCTGTTGAACTATGTATTGCAGAAACAGCTTTCGTTCCATCGGGGCTTAATTCCGGGGCTATTAATCCGCCTATGCGGTCATTTTCGGGTTCATCTGCTGTTGGGTCTATTGTGAATGACGGGTCCTTTATGAAAATTATTTTTTTGCCAGATTCAATATCCCAAATATTTACAGTACCAAACCTTGATGCACTTATTAATTTCTTACCATCCCTGCTGAATTGTAAAGAAAATATATCACCATCGTGGGCTTTAAACGAAGAGAGTAAATTACCTCCTGCTACATCCCACAATTTAACAGAACCATCATCAGATGAAATGGCAATTTGCTTTCCTCCAATTGAATCACCTTCTGCAGCAGGCCTGAATAAAACCACCCTGTTGTTAAAGGCATTACCTTTTAAATCAGTAAGCAGTTTACCATTGGCAGCATCCCAAATTTTTGCAGTTCTGTCATCAGATGCGGTTACAATCATTTTTTCATCAGGGCTGAACTGAATAAAATTAATTGCTCCTGTATGCCCTTCTAACGAATCTTTCAGCAAGCCGGTTTTTGTATCCCAAACTTTTACTTTCTTATCATTATGCATACCCATTTGCAGGTTATTATACCAAGCTGTATTCAACACAGCGGCCATCCTGTTATCAGAAGCGGCAACAACTGTTCCGCTTAATGTGCCACCTCCCTGAAAAAGGTTATCCGGGTCGGTAATTAAAGTGTATCCGCGGTATTTCTTATATAGCTTTCTAGTATTGGCAGTCCATAATCTGGCGTAATTAATTTCATCGTAATAATTTGCAGTAACAATCCTTTGCCCATCTGGGGTAAGCTGAAAAATTTCATCCCCGTCTATACGGCCTGATATTTTACGAATAAGCGACCATGATATTGCATTCCAAGTAATTGTTTCATTGGCTGAAATAGTAATAATTTCATTGCGGCCGGCCGATTGCTGAATAACCTTCACAAGTGCAGTATATCCTTTCAGCAATTGTTGCTGTTTGCCCGTAGCCACATCCCATACCCCAATTGTTTTATTAGTATCCGCAATAAATATGTAATTACTATTGGTACTAAATAAAGAAAGGCTTATTGCACCAACATTTGCTGTAAGTGTTTTTATTGCTAACCCGTTGTTTACATTCCATATTCTTACAGAGTCTGTAACAGTCATTATTTTTTCTCCGTCATTACTAAATGAAGGAAAACTGGATAATGAGGAATCGAGTATCCTTAAATAGGAAATGGGTTGACCCGTTGTTGCATCCCACAGATGATACCAGTCTTTATAAACATAACTGAACTCCTCTTCCATTATGGCTGATCTGGTAATTATCTTTTTCCCATCCGGGCTAAATTTAGCTGCTGTAACAGCGCCTTTATGCCCTTTTAAATCTGCTAAAAGATAGCCAGTGCCCACATCCCATATTTTGGCAGTTTTATCATCGGAAGCTGTAACCACTTTTTTCCCATCGGGGCTAAATTCAGCTGTGGCTATTTTGTCAGTATGCCCAATTGGCAGCACCAATTTTGGCTGTTGCGAAAGAAGAAAATTTGCCCCAAAAATGAAATGGCAAAAGAAAAGGAGGTAAACTTTTCTTAATGGCATAAAGAATTTTCACAAAAGATAAACCAATAAACTGGTTTATTCAAAACAACCTGTCACACTAATTAAAAGGACATAATCTGAAGGCAACCATATTATATTATTAAAAAAATTGTAGTCATGGTTTATGTCTCCACGAAACCATACTTTACTTATCATTTTCATTGCCATAGTTTGAGTCTTCATGAATTACGGACATCCTACTACTCTCTACGATCCCTACGAACACTCACCAAGGCTGAGTTAAAAACCCTTCTTCTCATCTTTTTCATTTTTTTTGCTGGCATTTTTCACATATTTCTCTAACCAGGCAAATTGTTCATTCAGCATGTGCAAAATATTTTCTCTGCCCTGGTAGCCGTGGCTTTCGTAAGGTAGGCTTACATATTTTATGATGCCGCCATGGCCTTTAACTGCGTTAAACATTCTTTCACTTTGTATAGGGAATGTACCTGTATTATTATCCATTTCGCCATGCACAAGCAGCAAAGGTGTCTTTATTTTATCAGCATAATTAAATGGGCTCATTTCATTATACAATTGTGTAGCCTGCCAGTATGTTCTGTCTTCGTTTTGAAAACCAAACGGAGTAAGCGAACGGTTATAGGCCCCGCTTCTTGCAATACCAGCTTTAAATAGTTTTGTATGTGCAAGTAGATTTGCTGTCATAAAAGCCCCGTAGCTATGACCACCAACAGCAATTCGGTTTCTGTCACCCACACCCATTGAGTCAAGTGTGTTGATGGCCGCCTCGGCATTCATAGTAAGCTGGTCTATAAAATCATCATTAGGTTTTTTGTCTTTGTTTGTCGCCACAATGGGCATTTCGGCATTATTCAGAACTGCGTAGCCCTGTGTAACATAAAAAATGGGAGAGCCCCAGTTAAGTAATGTAAACCTGTGTTCGCTTCCACGAATTTGTGCAGCATCTGCTGCAGAATTATACTCAGCCGGATAAGCCCAAATAAATACAGGCAGCTTTTCATCTTTCGCCTTGTTATATCCTTTGGGTAAATACAAATCGCCGGTTAGGCCAACACCATCCGCTCTTTTATATCTTATTTTTTCTTTTGTTACGCCTTGCAACTGTGGATAAGGATTTTTAAAATTTGTAATTTGCCTGTCGGCTATTTTTGTTCGTAAATTTTTTATCCAATAATTCGGTATTTCTTTTTCACTTTCTTTTCTTGTAAGCAATTCTAATTTATCCGGGTTCAATACTTTTATTACACTTTCAAAATAGCCTTCGGGGCTTCTCCAGATAATTTCTGTTTTTTTAGTACTAATATCAAAAGTGGCAATAAAAGGCAAATCACCTTTTGGTGAGCTACCTGTAGTGTTGTTCATTAACAGCTTTGTTCCATTGTCAATAAGTTTTAATACGTCTTGTCCCCATTGATTTTTTTCAGTAACCGGGTTGCCTGGGTTTGTATAAGCATCAGTAGTATTTCTTTCCATTAGTTTTTCTATTTCTCCGGTAGATGGGTTATACTTATTGGTTTGCATTTGTTGTTTACCTGTGAGGCCTTCGTACACCAATGCAAAATTGTTACTGCCCCAATTCACACCCCGGTAGCGCATTTTTGTTCTAAATAATTGCTTTGCTTCGGTTTTAAAAGGTGCGGCCAGAGCATACACCGCATCGTGGTAGTCGGTATTTTTTTTAATTAAACCACTGTCTAATGCCATGCACCATATAATGGTTGCCGGCTCATCATCTCTCCAGCTAAAACTGCGGGCAACCATTTGCACATTATCATTGCCGCTTGGTGCCGTTTCAGCAGAAGGTAAATCGGCTAATTGTTTTACAGGTTTTCCATTCATATCAGTAATTAAAACATTGGAAGGAAAACCACCAGCAGTAACAGTGTAGGAGAATGGTTTCTTTAATATTCGCAGCAGCATATATTCTTTATCGGGCGAAATGCTGATAGTATTGTAAATGGCAGGAGCGCCGATTTTTGTTTCTGTACCATTACTATTTTTAACCAACTGTGTTGTTGCATAAAACTCATACAATTGTTCATCGTAAGGGCTTTTAATTAAATCCTGGAAAGTAGGGCGGGGCGATGCTTTGCCATAATTCTCCTGAGATGTTGGGCCAGATGGCACAGCTGGCTTGGCGGGAGCAGCGGTTGCAGGTTTGATAGCAGTACGATAAAGCAATGTATTATTATCGTACCATTGATAACCACCAGCAATAACATTCAATGCAGCTTTATTTAATTTCCTCGCTTTTTGTGAAACCACATCAACCACATACAAATCAACCCGGCTGTTAGTGGTATGCGTAAAAGCAATTTTTTTATCATCGGGACTCCAGGAAATATTTGCAGCAAATAATGGCATAGGCAAACCGGCTATTTTAAAATCTTTGCCCGAAGAAATATTTCTGAGTGTAAGGTTATTAATAAAATTCTGACGGCTGGGTGCATAGTTGGCCGGGTTTATGCGAAGGCCGGCAATTTTTAATTCGGGCCGAGCCAGTTCTTCTACTGATGGGTAACTGTTTGCTTCTGTAAAAAGCATCCACTCGCCTTTATCATCCACACTTACACCAGGAGTGGGTTTTGCCAGCAGCATATCAGCAATATCTTTTGGGGGCATGGTATAGCCACCGTCCTGTGCTTTTACAATAGTTGCAAAGAACAAAAGTAAAACAGCAAAAATAAAATGGAAGCGATTGACAGACATGATTATCAAATTTAGGTATTCAAGATAAGGAAGTAATTGGATTTGAAAAAGGGTTGATTTCAAATTGTCGCACCACACACCAATTTAAAAATAGTTTTTATTATAAGAGTCTTGTAGCTCCCGCAATTGGGCGGGATAGGCTCTCTGGGTGAGAAAGATAAATTTTCACATTTTTTGAGGTGTATGGGCAATTCTCTCTGCAACAATTTTAAATACGCACCAATTAAAAGGGCAGGTTCCAAAGAACCTGCCCTTTTAATTATTCAAAAAATATCATTACATGCCCATTACCATTTTCTTTTGTTTAAGACTGGCAAGAGCAGGATCCAATTGTATAGCCCTGTCGCAAAGTGCAATACCTTTTTCATTATTTTCTTTACCGCCTTTTTTCTGATAGGCCATACCAATCATGTATAATGAAGTGTAGCTTTCTTTATCGTATTCCAATACTTTATCCCAGTAAGCAATAGCATCATCATACTTTCCTTTGTAATAGTATGCTTCGGCCACCATGTTAAGGATATTCATATCACTTGGTCTTTTCTTCAAAATCTCGTTAAGCATTTCTACCCCTTTATCCAAATCACCAACATTCAGATAAGCTATCCCAAGGTTTTCAAAATAGTCGTTATCTTTTTTATAGCCCCTGTCGCCTGCTTCGATGATGTATTTCAAAGAATTTTTATCATCATTCATGGCATAATAAATAAGCCCCAATTCATATACCCAATAGCTTTTTGTTGAATCTAATCCAATGGCTTTTTTAAAATAAGGTATCGCCAGTTTGTAGTTCATCATATCTGAATAGCTGTGGGCAATCATATAAGGTATGTCTGCATTAGCAGGTTCTTCCGCTTCGGCCCTGCCGAGATATTTAATGGCATCACCATAATTATCCATATCATAATGCACTTTACCTACATAATACAATACTTTCTCGTTAGGGTCGGCAGTTTTTAGTTTGTCTGCATAAAACAAAACGTCTTCATTTTGTTTTAACTGAAAGGAAAGGGTCAGCAATTGTTTATAGTTTGCTGCTGTGGCATCGCCGAGGGCAACCAGTTTTTTAAACATCACCCTGGCATTATTATACTTTCTTAAATCAAGGTAGGCCGAGGCCAGTTCTATAACAATGTTTTTATTGCTGGAATCATACCGGGCTGCTTTTTCAAAATTCTTTAATGATTCCATGCGGCGGCCATTCTTTTTCTCTGTAAGGCCTTTTTGCAAAAAATAATCTGCACTGTCTGTTCCGATAACAAGTGCGGTGATGGATGTCTGCGATGATGCAGGCAAATTTGCCAGCATAAATGCGGCAACGAAGAGTTTAAAGTACATAGGGCTTCTTTTTGGATTGGATTGCAATGCTTTTCTCATACTAAAGTAGAATAGAGAATTAACTAATCAAAACTTAACCAATAATAATAAACCAAAACCATTCCAAAATAGTACTATTTCAGAATTATTCCTGATAATGGGGGTAAATTTACTAACAACTTGTATTTTTTTAGACCTTTATCAACCAATTCGCAGCGGATATCTGGATTGTAAACATCTCCTGTTCCCCAGTATTCCTTCTGATCGCTGTTGAATATTTCCTTGCTATAAGCCCTGCCTGTTACGTACAGTTCCCAATCATTTCTTACCACTGGTGTCATGTTCAGTATAATCAGTAAATCATCTGCTTTCTTTTTTCCTTTCCGTTTAAATACAATTATCGATTCCTGTCGGTGATTTAAATCAACCCATTCAAAACCATCATTACTAAACTGGTTTTGGTAAAGGGCCGGTTCGGCTTTCAGTAATTTATTTAAATCACCCACACAATCTTTTAGTAAACGGTGGCCATCAAATTGTAACAAACCCCACTGCAATTCTGATTTATAATTCCATTCACTGGTTTGCCCAAACTCATCACCCATAAATAAAAGTTTGGCACCAGGGTGCACCCACATGTATGTGTACATAAGCCGCAGGTTGGCAAATTGCTGCCATTCATCCCCCGGCATTTTATACAGCATGGGGCTTTTGCCATGCACTACTTCATCATGACTAAGCGGCAGCATAAAATTCTCATCATAGTAATACATCATGCTGAAGGAGAATTTATCCTGGTGAAATTGCCGCATCAGCGGGTCGAGTTTAAAATAATCCAATGTATCATGCATCCATCCCATCATCCATTTCATTCCAAAACCTAAGCCATCCTGCCAGGTGGGCTTGGATATGCCCGGCCAGTCGGTAGCTTCCTCAGCAATTGTTTGCACATCCGGAAAATCCCGGTAAATAGTAGCATTTAAATCTTTAATAAAAGCAATGGCTTCTAAGTTGCCATCGCCACCATGTTCATTTGGCTCCCACTCCCCTTCTTTTCTTGAGTAATTTAATTTGAGCATAGATGAAACTGCATCAACCCTTATTCCATCAATATGAAATAAATCGAACCAATACCTGGCACTGCTTATTAAGAAAGATTTGACTTCCCCTCTTTTATAATTAAAAATATAACTGTTCCAATCGGGATGAAACCCCTTGCGCATATCTGCATACTCATAAGTATGTGTACCATCAAACATAAACAGGCCATGTGCATCATACGGAAAATGCGAAGGCACCCAATCCATTATTACACCAATATCCTCCTGGTGAAAAATATCAATCATTTTCATCAACCCCTGCGGGTTGCCAAACCTTGATGTGGCTGCAAAGAAGCCAGTGCATTGATAGCCCCAGCTACCATCAAACGGATGTTCCATTACAGGCATAAACTCCACATGGGTAAAGCCCATTTCTTTTACATAAGGCACAAGTCTTGCAGCTATATCGTCATAAGTGTTATAACTCTCTTCATCATTTTTATCCGGTCGCATCCAGCTTGTAAGGTGTACTTCATAAACACTCCAGGGTGCATCTAATGAATTATTCTTTTTTCTTTTCTTCATCCAATCCCCATCATTCCATTCATAAAAAGAATCCCAGGTAATGCTTGCAGTTAATGGCCTTTTTTCCCAAAAGTTGGCAAAGGGGTCTCCTTTATCTACTTTCCTTCCGGCAAAACCTTCAATGTAATATTTATAGGCTTCGCCTAATTTAAACCCGGGTATAAACCCTTCCCATATTCCGCTTTTATCCCAGCGGGGATATAATTCGTATTCATTATTCTTCCAGTCATTAAAATTTCCTTTTACAGAAACAGAAGTGCCATTCGGTGCCCATACACAGAAGTACATACCCCACACATCATTTACCTGAACAGAATGTGAACCAAATTTTTTATACAACTGATAATTTGTTCCGTTCTGGTAATTAGTAACATCATCATCAGTAAGCAGCGAATAATTCCACACTGGCTTAGAGGTGTCAACAAATGTTGTTTCCTCATACTTCTTTTCTACACCGTCAATTTTTGCTTTCGCTGGTTTTGCCATATAATTATTTTTCGGAGCTTCTTAATGGATTACACTGTTACTTACTCATAGCATGGTACTAAAAAACTATTTAACTTAAAATTACATGAATGGCAATTGATTACTATACTTTTTATTCGAATTTAGCTGTTATAACCCTGTAAGCCTTAACCAATTTAATAGCCATGAGAAAAAAGGCCGCATTCATTTGCCTGCTCCTTCTTACTACCGTTTATTCATTTTCCCAATTGCCAACCATAAAGGGCAGCATAAGGGATACTGCTGATAATAAAAACCTGCAAAATGCGGTTGTATCTGTTCTTAAAAAAACTGATACAACCCTCGTATCATTTACCCGAACCGATAAAAACGGAAACTTTGTTTTTAATAGAATTGATACAGGCAAGTATGTTATACTGATAACCTATCCCCGGTTTGCCGATTATATGGAGTCCCTTATTGTAACTGGCAATACAGATATTGGCAGCATCTTTATTACACCAAAAAGCAAATTGCTGGATGAAGTAGTTATCCGTACCGGCTCTGCCATCCGCATAAAAGGTGATACTACAGAATTTACAGCAGACAGTTTTAAAGTAAAAGAAGGTGGTACCGTAGAAGACCTGTTGAAAAAACTCCCTGGGTTTACGGTAAACTCCAAAGGGGAAATTGTAGCGCAAGGCAAACGGGTGGATAAGGTATTGGTAGATGGTGAAGAATTTTTTGGCGACGACCCCACCATGGCCACACAAAACATTTCTGCAAAAGCAGTAGATAAAGTTCAGGTGTTTGAAACTAAAACAGAACAGCAGCAACTAACCGGCATTACCACTGGCAGTGAGGGTAAAACGGTGAATATAAAGTTGAAAGAAGATGCAAAGAAGGGTTCGTTTGGAAAAATAAATGCTGGCACCGATTTTTCGAAATATATGGAGAACAAAGGGCTTTACAACCGGTTCGTTGGTAAAAAGAAAAGATCTGTTTACCTAACAAGAACAAACGTAAATGCAGGAAGCCTCAGTTGGGAAGACAGGCAAAAATTAGGTATTGAAAACGATTATGAATACGATGAATTAAGCGGATACTATTTTAGTTTTGGCGGTGGTGATGAATTTAATGACTGGAGCCTTAGGGGATTGCCTGACGCCTGGGCTGGCGGGGCATTATTTACTAATAAATGGAAGGAGGATAAACACAATGTAAATTTATCTTACCGGTATAACAGCCTTGGCACTACCAACACCGGCTCTACCCTTTCGCAAAATATTTTACCAACCGGGCTTACTTATTCTAATAACTACTCAACCAAAAAAGGGCTTAACAGGCAACATGCATTTAATGGTAAATATGAATGGAAACTGGACTCCCTTACTTCTTTAAAGTTAACCACTGTTAATACTTTTAAAAAGAGCAATACACAAGGAAATACCATCAGCGAATTTTTAAATGCAAACAGGGATACCATTAACCGCAGCTTCAGGGATTATGATAATAATACCAACCGGATGCAGACGGATAACCAGCTAACCTGGAAACAATTATTTAAAAAGAAAAACAGGGTGTTGCAAACAGTAGCTAGATTTGGTGTAACAGATGATGAGAATGACGGGATCAACAATTCAACCATCCGTTATTTTAGTAATGGCACATTTAACCATGCAGACACTCTGGATCAGCTAAAACTTTTTGATGGCCAATCAACCACCATGGGTATCAAAAGCACTTTTACAGAACCCTTATCCGATAAATGGATGATGGTAGTAGATTATGCGTACAATAAAAACCATTCTGTATCCCGGCGAAATACTTTTGAAAAAAACATCACCGATAAATATGAAGTACTGGTGCCTGATTTTAGCAACAATTTTACACTGGATGCTTTTTCGCATAGCGGTAATGCACTTATCAGATATGCAGGCACTAAAATAAGAATGACAGTAGGTTCTGGCTTATCCAATGTAAAACTTAACCTGCAAAACCTTGACAGTAACAAACTCAGTAATTTTAATTTTCTAAGAATAACACCACAGGCACAGTTTAACTTCATCCCAAAGGCACAAACAAATATTGGCATTAACTACCGTGGCACTACAAGGCAACCAACTATTAACCAGTTGCAGCCATTAAGGGATAATACCGATCCGTTGAATGAATACATTGGCAACCCCGACTTGAAAGTTGGCTTCAACCATAATATTTCTATTTTCTTTAATCAATATAAAGTGCTGGCACAAAGAGGCATTTGGGCAAATTTTTCTTACAACATCCAGAACAATTCAATTACGCAATACAATACCGTTGACACAAGCAATGGCAAAAGAAAATACTACCCGATAAATGTTAATGGTAATACCAATTGGAATTTCTGGACAGACTGGAACAAGGGTTTTGGCGAAAACAAACCAAGGATAGGAGTTCAATTAAATGGCAATGGTGGCAGATACATAAACTTTATCAATAATGAAAAAGCAATAACAAATTTTTCGTCAGTTAATTTTCAGGTCGATGTTAATTTAGATTATAAGGAAAAATTTAGTTTTGGTATTTCTCCGGAAATCGGGTACAACTCATCAAAATCATCATTATCAACAAGTATAGACAATAATTATTTTTCCTATGGTGGTAATTTAGAAGCCACTTTACAATTACCCTGGAAAATGGAAATCAGCACCGAACTTGAAACCGAATTACGGCAAAAAATAAATGCCTTTGCAACAAATACAAATCTGGTGCTTTGGAAAGCCGGCTTATCCAAGAAACTATTCAAAAAAGATACTGGAAAAATAACCCTGTATGCCAATGATATACTGAATGATAATATTGGTTTTACCAGAACTATTAATAATACTTTTATAAGCGATGAGAGGTTTCAGCGCATTAGCCGCTACTTTTTGCTGAAGTTTGAATGGTCGTTTAACAAAATGCCAGGAGGAGAAAAAAAATGATAAAGAAAATATTATTTACCGCTTGCCTGTTTACCGCTGTGCAAAATTTATTTGCACAGGAACGTTTTTTTTCAACAATTAAGGTCGAATATGAAAAAACAGTAGCTGTAAGGCAATTAATGAAAGACCTGCAGGAAGATAACAGTTGGTATCAGCAAAACAAAGACCGCTACCCCGTTTCTTTAGTAAGTTATTATGATTTTACCGGGGATACCAGTAAATCAATTTACAAACCAGGTAAAGAAGTACCTGTTGATCCCAGGATGTGGTGGAGGCCTGTAGCAGATAAAAATGTAGTTTATAATGATTATATAAAAGGAACGACTGTTTCGCAAAAACCAGTGTTTGAAGAAACATTTTTAATGGAAGACAGCCTGCTTAAAATAAAATGGAAGATAACCGGTGATGTAAGAACTATAGCAGGTTATGATTGCCGTAAAGCAGTTGGCATTGTTAACGACAGTATTGCTGTATTTGCATTTTATACAGATGAACTGATGATTAGCGGCGGCCCGGAAGGTGCAAATGGTTTGCCCGGAATGATATTGGGAATGGGTATCCCCAGGTTACACAGCACATGGTTTGCCACTAAAGTAGAAGTATTTGATGTAAACATGAGTAAAGTAGCACCAGCAACTAAAGGCAAAAAAGTAAACCGAAAAACAATGCTGGGTTCTCTTGATAAAGTTTTAAAAGAATGGGGGACTTATGGCGGCAAGTTGATTGTGAATTTTTCTATTTAAGTTAAAGAATAATTTTTAGGCCTGCTTTTGTTTTTCATGGCATCAACAGTTGCGTCGCACTCTTCATCGTCCCGTTTTCATTGCATCTATAAATACATTTACTAGCTATTTAACTAATTCAAACACAAAACTTTCTTTTGGCTTTATTTCAAGGTCGGCAGCCTGCATAAGTTTATCAGATATTACATCCCTTACCTGGGTGTAACCATTCCCTCTTTCCTCAAACCTCTTCCAATCAATTTTTATATTTTTATCCCCGGTATTAAGTACCACCATTATTGTTTGTTTTGCATCATACCGGAAATAAACGTACAGCCCATCATAGGGTACAAACTGCATTAGCTTCCCGGTTTTAATAGCAGAAGATTGCTTACGGAATGCTGCCAGTTTTTTCACAAAATCAAAAGCCCCGTTTTCGGCTTCTGTTCTTTCCGAGGCATTGAATTTATTTACTGCATCTCCCAGCCATCCGCCGGGAAAATCCTTTCTTACTTCCGCATCAGTAGGGTCTTTAAAATTCTTCATTAGTATTTCATCGCCATAATACATTTGAGGTATCCCTCTTTGGGTTAACAATAATGTCATTCCCATTTTATACTTTTCAAAATCCTCCCCTACTATTGAATAAAAACGGTCTTCATCATGGCTTCCCAAAAAAATACAATTCCTCATCGGGTTTATATATAGAATATCCTGTGCAAGGATCTGATATAAATTACTCACCCCTTCGTTCCAGCCATAAGGCTGTTTTATTGCATTAAGCATAGCTGCCCTTATAGGAAAATCTGTTATACCTGGGCAATTATGTTTGAAGGGAACATTGAGGTTATTCTGGCAGAAGTAGGCACCATTAACTGCACTGTTTACCGAAGTTTCTCCAAAAATAGTAAGGCGGGGAAATTCTTTTACCAACGCATCATTAATTTTATTTAAAAATACCGGATCATTATAAAAATAAGTATCTACTCGCCATCCATCCACACCATACTCTTCTGTAGCCCAAATTGCATATTGAATTAAAAAATTAGAGACATAAGGGTTTCGCTGATTAAGGTCAACAAGAAAGGATGTAAACCATCCATCTATTACTCTTTTCTTATCACCAGCCGCTGCATAAGGATCTACAAGCGGCTGATCTTTATATGATGTTTGTGTAAAAGAAGGCCATTGGTTCAGCCAGTCTTTCATTGGCAAATCTTTTACAGACCAATGGTCTATGCCCACATGGTTATATACTGCATCTTGAATTAATTTCATGCCCCGCTTGTGCAGTTCATCCGATAAGTTTCTATAAGCACTATTACCGCCAAGCCGTTTATCTACTTCGTATTGATTGGTAAACGCATACCCATGGTAAGTGCTGCGGCTTGTACCATTTTCCATTGTGCGGCCCATATCATTTTCATTTACAGGTGTCATCCAAAGTGATGTAACACCCAGATCCTGTAAATAATCTAACTGGTTTTGCACACCCAATAAATCACCGCCATGCCTGTCGAAGGGATTGTTCCTGTCATGGTCTTTATCTCTCATGTTATCAAAAAAATCATTAGAAGGATCGCCATTGCTAAACCTGTCGGGCATTAATAAATAAACAAAGTCTTCGGATGTAACACCTTTTATCCTTGTTTTACCATTTTGGTTGCTGCGGGGTTTTAGTTCGTAAGTAAAGGATTGCCATTCATCCATTACTATTCCGCCAAATGAAAATTTTACAGTTTGTGGTTTGGCAGCAGGGGAAATTTCCAAATCAATATAGAGATAATGGCGGTTTTCTGTTTTATTTACTTTTACCACTTTCACATCACTGCTGGAAGAACGGAATACAAATTTATCCACGGCAATATTATGATCGGCATGAATAATTAACTGTAATTTACTGTTCTTCATACCTACCCACCAATGTGTGGGATAGATGGTAATGTTATCAGCAGCATTAACTGAAAATGCCACAAATAACAAACTGGCGAATAAGATACGTTTCATAGTATTAATGATTTGCCGCTGGCAGGGTTACGGTATTGCTTTTATTTTCTTTTACAAGCAGATAACATAACACCGCAGCAATAATAAATAAACCGCCACCTAGCTGTATAGCAAGCAGCCGGTCGTTTTTCAACACATCCTTCATCACCCATTTAAAACCAAGGGATGCTAAAATTTCGGGCAGCACTATAAAAAAATTAAAGATGCCCATGTAAATACCTACTTTGTTTTTGGGTAATGAACCACTGAGCATGGCATAAGGCATGGATAAAATACTTGCCCAGGCAATACCAACCCCCGTCATACAGAGGTACAGCATGTTTTTATCATGTACCCAACCTACACTGATGAGGCCAATGGCGCCGCATAACAAACAAAGGCTATGCGTTAGTTTACGGCCAAGCTTATCAGCCATAAACGGTAATGCAAATAATGCAAAAACAAATGTAACTACATTGTAAAATGCCAGGGTAAGCCCGGCAAAATCTGCACCTTCTGCAAATTTTATATCATTAGCATCGGGCTGCCCCCCAAATATATTTACCCCGACTGCTGTTGAATAATAAAACCACATTAAAAACAACCCGGGCCATGTAAAGAACTGGACTACTGCAACCCGTTTCATTTGATCGGGCATGGAGCCAAATGACTTAAATATTTCTTTTAAGCCCCCTAACACCCCGCCTTTTTCCTTTTTGATTTCTTCTTTTTCCTCCGCTGTCGGGGGATATTCATTTGCTTTAAAGACAGTGTAAAATACCGCAGACAAAAAGAAAAATGCCCCAATGTAAAAAGACCATTTTACATTTTCGGGTATTGTGCCAGTTGCAGAAGTATTCGAAATTTGAAACCAATTTTTCATTACCCATGGAAGGGAAGAAGCAATACTCCCCCCTAAGCCAATCATCAGGCTTTGCATAATAAATCCCCTGTTGACTTGCGAATCAGGGAGTTTATCAGTAACAAATGCCCTGAAAGGTTCCATTGATACATTACCGAAAACATCCAACACCCATAATAACCCTGCGGCCATAAAAAGGGTGCCGCTATGGGGCATAAATATTAAGGCAATTGAACTAAGTATAGCCCCAACCATAAAGTATGGCCTTCTTCTTCCCCATCTGGGATGCCATGTCCTGTCGCTCATATAACCAATAACCGGCTGCACTAATAAACCAGTAAGTGGTGCTGCTAAAAAAAGAAGCGGCACCTGATCCGGATTTGCACCAAGGTTTTCATAAATACGTCCCATGTTAGCTCTTTGTAAATCCCAGCCAAACTGGATGCCAAAGAAACCAACACTCATATTTATTATTTGGCTTAGTGAAAGTTTGGGCTTAACACCGGTATAAGCAGTTGACATAAACAATCGTTTTTAATAAAAGGGAAGATAAGCAGTTTATGTAAAAAGTACACTTACTTAAAACAAAAAAACCGGCAACAAACGTTACCGGTTAAAAATTTATAATTTCAACTATATCACAAAACCATTTGGCAGCACTGCACCTTTCTTTACTACTATAATCCCATCTTTAGCAGTGTATAGTGCATGATCTGTATTTTCAATATGCGAACCGCCGTTTATACGTACATCATTTCCTATCCGCACATTTTTATCTATGATTGCATTTTTAATATAACACCTGTCGCCAACGCCAAGCAACGGTATCCCCTTCTGGCCTGCATCTGCAATATCTGCCAGGGTCTCATAATAATCGTTACCCATCATATAGGTACTTACAACTGTGCTGCCATGCCCAATCCTTGAACGTATGCCTATAACAGAATGCTCCACCCTTGAAGCATTGATGATTGAACCTTCGGCCACCAGTGTTTTTTCTAATGTAGTACCGCTGATTTTTGCGGGGGGAAGCATTCTTGAACGGGTATAAATTGTCCGTTCGTTATCAAACATATTAAAATCCGGGATGTCTTTGGTAAGATCAAGATTTGCTTCAAAGAAGGAATAGATATTTCCGATGTCTGTCCAGTAACCGGAATACTGATAACTGGCTACTTTATATTTTCGAAATAGAGTCTGGTATTATTTCCTTTCCAAAATCTGTTGCTGTTTTATATTCTTCCTGCAATAAATCAAAAAGCAGTTTGCGGTTAAATATATAAATACCCATTGAGGCTAAATAAATCCTCCCGGTTGTTTTCATTTCATCACCTGTATCACTTACCCAATCGCCCAGTAAATCTTTTTTAGGTTTTTCTATGAAGGAAGTAATAAGCCCATCTTTACTTTTTAAAATACCAAATTCTGGTGCTTCTCTTTCTGCCACCGGTATGGTTGCTACTGTAATATCTGCCCCCAATTTTTTATGATTATCCAGCATTTCTGCAAAATCCATTTGATAAAGCTGATCACCCGAAAGAATAAGTATATAATCACTTTCAAATGCTTCAATATGGCGAAGGCCCTGTCGTACAGCATCTGCTGTTCCTTGAAACCAGGCAGGGTTATCAGGAGTTTGCTCGGCAGCAAGGATGTCTACAAACGCCTTACTGAATGCACTAAAGTGGTAAGTGTTTTTTATATGCCTGTTAAGCGAAGCAGAGTTAAACTGTGTAAGCACAAACATCCTTCCTATTCCATTATTCAAGCAATTGGAAATAGGAATATCCACCAGGCGGTATTTACCGGCAATAGGCACTGCTGGTTTACTTCGGCTTGCTGTAAGCGGATATAAGCGGCTGCCTGCGCCACCTCCCAAAATTATTGACAAAATTTCTTTAGAGTGGGTAATTGTCCTGATAGCCATAACCAATGTTTATTTTAGTGACTTATACAAATCTATGTATTGTTGTGCAGATGAATCCCAAGAATGATCAATCGTCATCATGTGGCTGCGCATCCAGTTATAAAGTTCATGTTTATTATTGTAAAGATCAATAGCACGGCCTACAGAATAATTAATATCCGAAACCGAGGCCTGATCAAAGCGGATGCCTGTACCCTGCCAGTCGCCCATATCTGTTACAGTATCCCTTAACCCTCCTACATTTCTTACCATCGGTACTGTGCCATACCGCAGGGCATACATCTGGTTTAATCCGCAAGGTTCTACACGGCTTGGCATCAGCAAAAAGTCAGACCCGGCATACATCAAATGGCTTAATGGTTCGCTGTAACCAATAAAAGAATTATAATAACCCTTGAACTGGTGCTTCATCTGGTCAAGCCTGTCTTCTAGTTCGGGGTCACCAGAACCAAGAATTAAAAAATTGGCATTGCCATTATATTGATAAATGGATTGACTGATGGCTTCCGGCAATAAATCTGCCGCCTTCTCCCCAACCAATCTGCCAATAAATGAAATTAATGGCTTATCAGGATCGAGACCAAACTGGCCAGCCAGTTCTTTTTTATTATTTTGTTTTCCTTTTGCCACCAATTCGCTGTCATAATTCCTGGCAATCATGCTATCGGTTTCCGGATCCCACACCTGTGTGTCGATACCATTTAATATACCTGAGCTTTTTCCTTTTTCATATTCAAAAAGGTTTTCCAATCCATTGGCAGCATCCCGCAGTTCACCAAGATAGCTGTTGCTCACCGTTGTAACCTTCCATGCACATTTTACTGCAGATGCTAATGGGTTTATTGAATTTTTCCAATCAAGCATCCCCCATTTCCAGCTATCAAAAGAGGGGAGCAAATAATATTTATCCCAATCCATCCACCCCTGGTATTGCGCATTATGTACGGTAAGTACGGTTGGCACATCGGCTAATTTTTGCCTGAACTCAAATGCATACTTCACCATAAAAGGTATTAGGCCGGTATGGTGATCATGGCAATGGATTACATCCGGCTTATGTTCCCACTTGTTTATCCAGTCGCAGGCAGCCACCTGAAAGGCAAGGAACCTTTCTGTATCATCATCATATCCATATATTTTTTCCCTGTCGAGCAGGCCATTAATATCCAGCAAGTATAAATCAAACCCCAGTTTATTTGTTTTTTCTTTTATTACACTGTACTTGAAATGGTGCGGCCCCATGTGCTGGTTGCCTTCATGCACCAGCTCCCAATCATTATTATATAAAAACTTAGTGCGGTACATGGGCATTATTACTTTAGTAATATGTCCGAGTTCGGCCTGATACTTGGGCAATGCGCCAACCACATCCCCCAATCCGCCGGCTTTGGCTACTGGGTAACATTCTGCCGCTATATGAATTATTTCCATTGGTTAAAAATCTGTTGGAAGTTATGTTTAGCAATGCTGCTGATATTTATAAAAATAAGCATCAAAATCTGTATTTAAAAATCCCCCTATGCCATTCCTTCATTTTTTTGTACAAGATAGCAACAGCCAAACAAGTGTTTTTTATGGTATATTAAAATTGTGTTACTTTCAGCACTTATAAAATTATCGATTGCTATGAGTAAACAAACCCAACAGCCTACCAACTACGGGGCATTAGGCACCCTTGTAACAGTATTCTTTTTCTGGGGCTTTATTGCAGCGGGAAACAGCATTTTTATTCCTTTCTGCAAAAACTATTTTCACCTGGATCAGTTTCAGAGCCAATTAATTGACTTTGCATTTTATCTGGCCTATTATGTAGGGGCATTATTTCTTTTTGCGTATGGAATTTTTGGAGGAAAGGATTTGGTGGGAAAATGGGGGTATAAAAAAAGCATTATTTATGGTTTGTTATTTTCGGCATTAGGTGCTGCTGCAATGATTCTTGCTGTTAATGGAAACAGTTTTCCCGGTATGTTATTAGGACTGTTCATTGTTGCACTTGGCTTTTCATTACAGCAAACCGGGGCGCAGCCTTTTTCAATCTCTTTAGGAGACCCCTCAACAGGTAATACCAGGGTAAACCTCGGTGGTGCCGTCAATTCATTCGGAACAACCATAGGGCCTTTAGTTGTTGCAATTGCATTATTTGGGAGTGCCAGTGCTGTTTGTGATTATGAAGTACAGCATCTTCCATTAAGCAAAGTGGTTTTGCTTTATACTTTTGTTGGAATATTATTTATTGGTGCATCAGCACTATTCGGTTTCAGCAAAAAAGTTCCTCCGGGCATTAATCCCGAAAAACCGGAAAAAGCAGGAAAGGCTTTAAGTTCAATGCTTATTATAACTGGTTTGCTTATTATTACTTTTGTTCCTGTTTTTTCAAGCTATAGATCAGATGGTGCAAAACAAATTGAAAAAATTGAAAAAACTTTCTCCGCTGAAAAAGAAACAATAAGCAAACTTGAGTGTGAAGCACTAAAAGTAAAAGGTGTAGCGAAAGATTCTGTTTACAGTCAAATAGAGCAGGTTAAATCTACCTATAAGGCTAAGTCTGATGAAATAGCTGGCATTAAAGGCCCTCTGGAAAAGAAAAGATTGATGTGGCTATTACTTGCATTAGCAATTATTAGCATAGGATTACCTATTTGCAGTTCAATAGCATCAAAACAAAAAACCGGATGGGGGGCACTTCAATACCCGCAATTAGTATTGGGTATGCTTGGAATTTTTGCTTACGTAGGAGTTGAAGTAACAATCGGTAGTAACCTTGGTGAATTATTAAAACAGAAAGCATTCGGCAGTTATAAATCTTCTGAAATAGCTCCATTCATTGCAATGTATTGGGGTAGTTTAATGATTGGAAGATGGGCTGGTGCTATAGGTGCATTTAATCTAAGCAATAAAGCAAAACAACTATTGACTTTTATTGTTCCATTAGTTGCTTTCGGGTTAGTGTTATTATTTACAAAACTTGCTGGGCATGATATTCAAATACTTTACTGGTATGTTATCTGTGTAATATTGCAAATTCTTGCATTTTATATTAGTAATAATAAACCAGCAAGGACATTGCTTATTTTTAGCTTGTTTGGAATTGTTGCAACAATCATCGGGCTATTAACTACTGGTAAAATTTCAATTTATGCTTTCCTCAGTGGTGGTCTTGCCTGTTCAATTATGTGGCCATCGATTTTTTCTTTATCAATAGCTGGTTTGGGAAAATATACCACACAAGGTTCTGCATTTTTAATTATGATGATTTTGGGCGGCGCAATTATCCCACCAGTTCAAGGAAAACTGGCTGACATAATTGGCATACATCATTCTTTTTTTATTGCAATTGTTTGCTTCGCCTATCTAGCCTTCTTTGCATTTATTGTAAAAGGCATTTTAAGAAAACAGGGCATTGATTACGATGCTGAAGTAAGCAGCGGCGGACATTAATTTTATTTAAAAAGATAATAGTATGGGCAAATACGCAGTGGGTATTGATATTGGCGGCACCAACACAAAATTTGGTATTGTTGACCAAAATGGCCACATAATCGACCAGGACAGAACATCCACCAACGAACATGAAAATGTGCAGGGGTTAATAGACGAGTTGTACCTGAAACTAAGCCCAATGATAAATAAAGTGGGCGGCAATAAAATGTTTGCAGGTATTGGCATTGGTGCACCCAATGGGAATTATTATACGGGCAATATTGAACATGCTGCCAACCTCAAATGGAGAGGTATTATTCCATTGGCGAGTATGATGGCCGAAAAATTTGGCTTGCGGGTAAAAGTAACTAATGATGCCAATGCAGCCGCCATGGGCGAAATGATGTATGGCTGCGCCAAAGGCATGAAACATTTTATTGTAATTACATTGGGTACTGGTGTGGGCAGCGGTATTGTAATAGATGGAAAAATAGTATTAGGACATGATGGTTTTGCTGGTGAGTTGGGTCACACTATTATAAGGCCAGGCGGAAGATTACATAAAGGAACAGGTATCAAAGGCAGCCTTGAATCTTATGCATCTGCCACTGGTGTAAGAGAAACGGCTTTGGAGTTACTGGCCGAACACCCGGAAACTGAAAGCTTGCTGCGGGATTATTCTATTAATGATTTGACCAGCCAGTCTGTATATGAATGTGCCATTAAGGGTGATAAAATTGCCAATGGCATTTTCGAATCTACCGGAACAATATTAGGTGAGGCATTGGCAAACTTTGTCATGTTCTCCTCTCCCGAGGCCATTATACTTTTTGGCGGGTTAACAAAAGCCGGTGATTTAATAATGAACCCCACCCGTAAAGCAATGGAAGAAAGCCTGATACAGGTTTTTAAAAACAAAGTGAAACTGATGTACAGCGAACTGAAAGAAGCAGATGCTGCGATACTCGGCGCCAGTGCATTAATATGGGAGTAACATAGCAGATTTAAAATACTAACATCATAATTAAAGGCCGGTAGTAACGGCCTCTAATTATATCTATCATCCTATTCTACTGAAATATTTCCGCAGATATATAAAGTCTAAAAACCAAGTGCCAGCGTTGAAGTTGTAATTAATGCAGCACCCCTTTCTGGTTGCGGTGATGCTATCCTGATATCATTACTCCACCTGATTACCATTTTATCATCCAACCGGAATTTTAAACCAAAACCAATCTCAGCAGCTGGTCGCAGAAAGTTATTGTGGCTGCCATCATCATATTTCCAGTTGGAATGCATAGCACCAGCCCCTGCGGAAAGAAAAAAACCTTTATTGCTTTTTTCTTTTCCTGTAAACAAATATCCGCTAAGCCCTAAACTGGTTTCAGTACTGCTTATATCATAATCTGAACCGAATAAAAGAATAAGGTTCCCAAATTGGTGTCTGAATACATGGGTGGCTTTAAGGGACAACTCAGTGTTTCCTTTTGAAACAAGTATCCTCTCCCCTGTAATACCCGCAGAAATGCCGGTAGTAGTCCAGATTATGGAGATATTTGCTCCGGCAAAATTTTTGGCTGCTGAACCCTGTTGTGCCACTCCTTGTTTAGTGAGAATAAACAAACCAATTAGAATTACTAAAATGCTTTTGAATTGCCTAGTTATTTTTTTCATAATAAATGTTTTATTAAATGAATACAGCTAAACTATTATGCAATGGCGTAATTAAAATTGACAAATGTCAATAGATGGGAGTATTAGTTAAAGCAAGCCCTGATTTAACATTTTCTAAACCGTCTTTGTAACGGGAAAGATGAATAACTATAAGTTGGCACTGACAAAACTTCTAATACCCGCAATGATAGTTGGAAGCATCCAGCACTTTTTTCCATTTGGTGCCGATACGTTGGTAAGCATTAAACCCTGCTCCTTTAAAAGACAGGGTCATGGTAAATATTTTTGATGAACCGCTGTTATCTGTATCAAGGACATCCAGTAATAATTCCTGGTAAACACCTTCATCAATGCTGCTGATCTCACCACTCATTACCCTCTCTTCCTTTATCCGTTTTATTTCGCTGTAGCTTATAACATAGTTTCCACTGGGTGATTTTACAGCAATAAAAAATAACAGCGCCCTCTCCTTTGCAGAGGGGGCTGTTGTGTATGTTCCCACCATTTCATTAATCTTGTCATTATCAGCATCCAGTGCTGTTAGTTTAACCAGCTTCAGTTTTTTTACAGGTATCTTTTTTTTCTGCAACTCAGCAATAACAATTTTTTGGAGTTCTGCTTTCTCTGCTGCAGATGCTGCCCTTCTTATACCCGATGTTGGTTTAGTACTCCTGATATCTGTTGCCAATGCCATCTCAAAACCTTTGAGTTTTACGTTAGCCGAAGTCATTTTTACATCAGCCATTAAAGCCCCGCATTCTGAAGAGGGATCATTTTTTATTACTGTTATTTTGCCCGCCTGCTTCCCGCCATATATTAAATTATAAACTGTGCTTGGTTTATAATACATTTCGCCAAAATCTGGCATTTTAAGTCCGCTTTCTTCACCACCAATAACCTGCAGTAATTTACCATTCTCTAATTTCGCTACAGGTTCAATAGTTTCCCCATTATCAAATACTGCAAATATTATTTTAGGTTTAGATGCTGGTTTTTGCCTGATAGTAGTAGTTGCTGAAATTAAAAAGATTGCAAAACTATAAGTGGCTATTCTTTTCATTTATTCTATTTCTATAAAAATATAAATAAAAAGGGGGGTTGCCTTTAATTTATAATGAATAGTTTTGCTTTCTAAATAAATGCAGTTTGCCTTCAACAGTTTTTCTTGTCACCCCCCCGTTTACACAACTGAATACGCCGTATCCTGCTACGGCATACCTGAAAGGGTTTTTAAATACCAAAGGTATCCCCTCTTTTCAGGCCGACCTTGGTATTGAAGTAACAATGGCTTTATTCTGTAAAAAAGGATTAGAAAAATTATTTGCACAAATCAACCCCCAACATAATTTATCAGAAAATGCAGCAAGGATAATTGCACTGCGGGATGATTACATATATAATATAGATGCGGCTATACTTTTTCTTCAGGGCAAAAACCCAACATTGGCTCCCCTAATTTGTAAAAGGGATTTTTTACCAGAGGCTTCCCGGTTTACACAGTTGGATGATTTAACATGGGCATTTGGCAGCATGGGCATACAGGACAAAGCAAAACATTTAGCCACACTGTTCCTGGAAGATTTATCGGACTTAATAAAAGAATGTGTGGACGGACATTTCGGCTTTAGCCGCTATGCAGAAAAACTTGGCCGCTCTGCCAATAGTTTTGATGATCTACACACTGCGCTTCATCAACCATATACTTTTATTGATGAGATGCTAATTACTATTTTAAAAGAAAAGATAGAAGCCATACAACCAAAACTGGTTGCCATCTCCGTTCCCTTTCCGGGGAATTTATATACGGCCTTTCGCTGCGCCCAATGGATAAAGAAAAACTATCCGTTTGTAAAAACAGTAATGGGTGGCGGCTTTGCCAATACAGAATTACGTTCCCTATCTGATAAAAGGGTGTTTGGTTTTTTTGATTTCATAACCTTAGATGATGGCGAAGCACCACTTGAAAATTTAATTGCTTATGTGGAAGGAAGAAAAACAATTGCAGAACTGAAACGGACTTTTAAATTAATAAATAACAAAATAGTTTACATCAACAATACTGCCTGCACCGATTATAAACAAGGTGATATTGGCACCCCGGATTACAGCGATTTTTTATTAGACAAATATATTTCGGCTATTGAAGTGGCCAACCCAATGCACCGTCTGTGGAGTGATGGCCGCTGGAATAAACTTACCATGGCACATGGCTGCTATTGGGGCAAATGCACTTTCTGCGATATATCGCTTGACTATATAAAAGTGTATGAACCCATTGCAGCATCATTACTTTGCGACAGGATGGAAACCATAATTGCACAAACAGGCGAAAATGGTTTTCACTTTGTAGACGAAGCTGCGCCGCCTGCATTGATGCGGGCATTGGCAATAGAAATCATCAAAAGAAAATTAGTAGTAAGCTGGTGGACGAATATCCGTTTTGAAAAAAACTTTACAGCTGATTTATGTTTGTTACTAAAAGCATCCGGTTGTATTGCTGTGTCCGGCGGATTGGAAGTAGCATCAGACAGGTTATTGGTACTAATAGACAAAGGCATCACCGTAGCACAGGTAGCAAGGGTAAACCGCAACTTTACTGATGCCGGCATTATGGTACATGCTTATTTAATGTATGGTTTTCCCACACAAACGGCGCAGGAAACTATTGACTCGTTGGAAATGGTACGACAATTGTTTAAAACAGGAGTATTGCAATCTGCCTTCTGGCATTTATTTACCATGACAGCGCATAGCCCGGTTGGTTTAAACCCTGAAAAATATAAAGTAAGAAAGAAAACTAATGAGCAAGGCAGTTTTGCCAATAATGATATTGAGCATATTGACCCCGAAGGTGCAGACCATGAGAGTTTTAGTTTTGGATTAAAGAAATCACTCTACAATTTTATGCACCAGGCAGGGTTGGACGAGCCATTGCAAAAGTGCCGCGGGCACACTCCGGCTCCTCCCAGCCGTGCCCGCTTCCGCTCGCGGCCTGTTCCATCCGACCGCGTGGGTATGTTGTCGAATATGACAATGCTCGATCCGGCATGCTTGCGTTCGGCGCCTGGCAGCAGACCTGGAGCCCCGGCGAGTACGCTGCTGCGGTCAGGTGCGTCCGGGACGCGATCGCCCGCGGCGACGTCTACCAGGTCAACCTCGTGCAGCATCTCTCCGCGGGCTTCACGGGCGACCCGGGCGCGCTCGCCGCCCGCCTCTCACGGCCTGCGCCCCACAATCGAGAGCCCTACCGCGGCGACGGCTGGGCGGTCGTCTCCGGCTCCCCGGAGCTCTTCCTCGCGCGGCGCGGCCGCCGCGTCTGGACGTGCCCGATCAAGGGAACGCGCCCGGCGGGAGGAGCCGGCGAGCTCGCGGGCTCGCCCAAGGATGCGGCCGAGCACGTGATGATCGTCGACCTCGAGCGCAACGACCTCTCGCGCGTCTGCGAGCCCGGAAGCGTGCGCTGGCCCGAGCTGATGGCGACGCGCGCCATGGCAGGGGTCGAGCACATGGTCTCGACCGTCGAGGGAACGCTGCGAGACGGGGTCGGCCTGGCCGAGATCCTGCGGGCGACGTTCCCCGGCGGCTCGATCACGGGCGCCCCGAAGATCGCGGCGGTCGACCTGATCGCGGAGATCGAGCCCGTCGGGCGCGGCGCGTCGATGGGCGCGCTCGGCCGGGTCTACGGCAACGGCGACGTCGATCTGGCGCTGACGATCCGCACGTTCGCGATCGCGGAGGGGCGCATCCATCTCTGGGTCGGCGGAGGCGTCGTCTGGGACTCCGATCCGCAGGCGGAGATCGCCGAGTCGTGGACGAAGGCCGATCCGCTGCTCCGCGCCGTCGGGGCGCCCCGGATCGGCGCCGGCAGCGAGCCTGCGAGCGTCGGCCTGCGGTCGGCGGTGGGTGCGCGATGACCGGAGCTGCGCTGCGTCGCGACGCCTGCGAACGGTGCCGTGCGGCACGCTCCGGCCGACGACCGGCCGCGGTCGGGCGACGGCCGGGGGCGAGGAGCGCCCCGTGAGCTCGAGCCCGCTGCTCGCCGTCGCCGTCTCGGGACGCGGGCTCGTCGAGCCCGGCGAGCCCGTGCTCGCTGCGGACGACGAGGGGTTCACGCGCGGGCGGGCCGCGTTCGAGACGATGCGGGTCTACGGCGGCCGGCCGTTCCGGTTCGCGCAGCACCTCGCGCGGCTCGCCGCCTCGGCGGAGCGCATCGGCCTCGAGCCGCCCGACGCAGCAGAGGTCGAGCGCCTGGCCGCGCTCGCACTCGAGCACGCCGGCACGCCGGAGGCGGTCCTGCGGCTCTACTGGACGCCCGGGCCGCCGGGCGGCGAGCATTGCGCGATCGCGCTCGTCAGCGCCATCCCGGACTGGATCGAGGGGGCTCGCGAGCGCGGCCAGCGGCTCGTCTCGCTGCTCCAGCCGCGGCGGTCGGCACCGTGGCTGCTCCCGGCGACGAAGTCGACGAGCTACGCCGTCAGCATCGCCGCCGAGGCCGAGGCGAAGGCGCGCGGTGCCGACGACGCGATCTTCGTCGACCAGGACGGCATCGTCCTCGAAGGCCCGGTGACGAACATCTGGTGGCGTGAGGGCGACGTGCTCCTGACCCCGTCGCTCGAGGTCGGGATCCTGGCGGGCGAGACCCGGGCGGCCCTGCTCGAGCTCGCCGCGCGGCAGCGGACAGGTCGTCGAGGAGGGCGTCTTCCCGCTGGCACGGCTCCTCGCCGCCGACGAGGCGTTCACCTCCTCGTCGATTCGGGAGCTGATGCCCGTCGTGGCGGTGGACGGCCGTCCCATCCCGCGCGGCCCCGCCGCGGCGGCGCTCCAGGAGGCGCTGCGGCGAGAGGCGCGGGCCTGACGGCACGCGCTACGAGCTCGCGCCGTGCCCAGCTCCTGCCCGCCGTCGACGACGAGATGCGCGCAGCCGACCGGATCGTCGCGCTCGACGTAGCGCTCCTCCGACGGCATCCACACGTCGACCCAGGTGGCGCGCGCCGCCTCGCCGTCCCGGGCCACGCCGCGCGCGAGCCGCACGTCGTACGGCGCCTCGACCCAGACCCTCACCGCGTAGGCGTCGCGCAGCGTGCGGTGGAGCGCGCACACGCCCTCGACGACGACGATGCCCGCCGGCTCGACCGTCCGGAGCCCGCGCGGCCGGCGGGCCGACCAGTCGTACGACGCGAACCGGGCCGCGGTGCCGCCGGACAGCGGCGCCACGACCTCGTCGCGCGAGGCGGTCGAGGTCGAAGCCCTCGCCGGTCCAGAACTCGTCGGTCGACACGATCTGCGCGCCGGGGATCATCCGCGCGAGCGTCGTCTTCCCCGCGGCGCCGTGCCCGCCGATCCCGACCAGGACGACGCCGCCGTCCCCGCCTGCGGCGGCGATGAGCTCGAGCACCGGCCGTGCGTCCATCGCCGCACGGTACCCTCACCGCATGGAGAAGCTGCGGCTCGGCGGCATGGCTCTCTCGAACGGGGTCCTCGTCCACGGCCCGACCTCGTGGGGTGCGGCCGTGCGCGCTCCCGACGGCTCCATCCGCGCCGCCTCGGGCACCAAGCGGCGCTTCGCGGCGAACGTGACGACGCCCTTCGTCAGAGGCCCGCTGCGCCTGGCCGAGGCGTTCGCCGTCCTCCCCGACGTGAGGCGGGCGCTGCCCGAGGCCCGCTTCCCGTTCGAGCGGCCGCGCGTCGCGGCCGCCGTCGTCGCCGGTGCCGCCGCGGCCGGCGTCGCGCGCCGCTCCGGGCTCGGCTTCGCCGCCCGCGAGGCCATCGCCGCGTTTGCCTCGCTCGCCCCCGCCGCGATCGCGCTCAGGGGTGGCGAGCTGGCCTCCTACCACGGCGCCGAGCACATCTCGATCGGCACCTACGAGACGGGGGAGCCGGCCACGAAGGAGCACGACCGCTGCGGTGGCCACCTCGTGGGGCCGCTCCTGCTCACGAGCGCTGCGGCGAGCGCGCTCGCTGCGCGCGCGCCCGCCGGGGCGCGGCCCACCGCCCGGGCGGTGGGAGCGATCGGCGCCGTCGGCGCCGCCGTCGAGGTCTTCGGCTGGATGGGCCGCCACCCCGACCATCCCGTCTCGCGCGCTCTCGCGCGGCCGGGCCACGAGCTGCAGACCCGCGTCTCGACGGCGGAGCCCTCCGCGGCCCAGCTCGACGTCGCCGAGGCCGCGCTCGCCGCGTGCCTCGCCGCCGAAGAGGCGGCGTGAGCGGGCCGTCGCGGCCGCGGAACGAGAGGCTCGATCCGAGCGTGTTCGATCTCCCGGTCGAGAAGATGCGGGAGGGCTACTACACGGACGCGTACTTCAACCACACGCGCGCCGCGCTGCTCGCGGACGGCCGCCACCCGCGCGTCCTGATGCAGGTGTTCCAGCGCCGGAGGGCGATGCTCGGCGGGATGGACGAGGCGATCGCGATCCTGAAGCTGTGCTCGCACGACTGGGACGCCCTCGACGTCTCCGCGCTCAACGACGGCGACACGATCGAGCCGTGGGAGACGGTGATGACGATCGAGGGCGACTACACCCTGTTCGCCCATCTCGAGACCGTCTACCTCGGCGTGCTCGCACGGCGCACCCTGATCTCGACCAACACCGAGCGCGTGCTCCGCGCCGCGAACGGGAAGCCGATCATCTTCATGCCGGCGCGCCACGATCACCACCGCGTGCAGACGGGCGACGGCTACGCCGCCTATGTCGCCGGGGCGATGTCGGGCACCGAGATCGGCGTCACCTCCGACGCGCAGGCCTCCTGGTGGGGCGGGCGCGGCGTCGGCACCGTCCCCCACTCGCTCATCGCCGCGTATGACGGCGACACCGTGCTCGCGGCGAAGAAGTTCGCCGAGTGGGCGCCGCCCGACCTCCACATCACCGTGCTCGTCGACTTCGAGAACGACTCGGTGGCCACGGCCCTCGCCGTCGCCGAGGCGCTCGGCCCGAAGCTCTGGGGCGTGCGGCTCGATACCTCGGGCCAGCTCGTCGACCGGTCGCTCTGGGAGGAGATGGGCGACTTCGACCCGCGCGGAGTGAACGAGCGCCTCGTCCGCAAGGTACGCGCGGCACTCGACGATGCCGGGCACGACGGACGTCCGCATCGTCGCGTCCGGCGGGTTCTCCGTGGAGAAGATCGAGGAGTTCGAGCGCCGCGGCGTTCCGGTCGACGCGTACGGCGTCGGCTCCTCCCTGATCCGCGGCGAGAACGACTTCACCGCCGACATCGTCGTCGCCGACGGCAGGCCGAGCTCCAAGGTCGGCCGTCGTCTCCGTCCGAACCCCCGGCTCGAGCATGTCCGCGTAGGCCCGATCCTCTGGGACGTCGACACGCAGGTCGACTTCGTCCTCCCGGACGGCAAGCTCGTCGTTCCCGGCGCCGCGGCCGTGGTCCCCGCGATGTCGCGGCTCGTCGAGTGGGCGCGGGAGCACGGCATCGTGCACGTCGCTTCGGCAGACGACCACGAGCTGACCGATCCCGAGATCTCGGCAGCGCCCGACTTCGTGAGCACGTATCCGCCCCACTGCCTTCGCGGCACGCGCGGCGCCGCGCGGATCCCCGAGACGGAGCAGGTCGACCCGCTCCCGCTCTCGCACGTCGCCTACCCGCCGGGCCTCGTCCGCGAGCTCATCGCCGGGCGCAGCGAGATCCTGCTGCTGAAGAAGAGCTTCGACGTGTTCACCAACCCGAACGCGGAGGCGGTGCTCGAGGCGCTCGATCCCTCGGAGGTCGTCGTCTTCGGCGTCGCGACGGATGTGTGCGACCACGCGGCGATCGTCGGCCTGCTTCGCCGCGGCCGCCGTGTCGCGTTCGTCGAGGATGCGTCACGCGGCCTCGACGAGGAGCGGACGCGATCGTGCCTTGCGCAGTGGCGCGAGGCAGGGGTGCGGTTCACGACGAGCGACGCGCGTCGCGTCGCGGGGTCTGATGGAGACGCCGCCGCTCGTCCTTCGCGCGCAGGCGCTCGCCGCGTCGCTGGGGTTCGAGAAGTCGTGTCGGCCGGAGGACGGCGCGCTCCTCCACGTCCTCGCTGCCCGCCGCGGAATCACCCGCGCAGCGGAGATCGGCACCGGTGCAGGCGTCGGAGCGGCCTGGATCGTGTCGGCCCTCCGGCCCGAGACGCCGTTCTTCAGTGCCGAGCCCGATCCCGTCCTCGCAGCGCGAGCCGCGGAGATCTTCGCCGACGATCCGAACGTGACGATCCTCGCCGGCCCGTGGCAGGAGGTGCTCCCTCCGGAGGCGCCGTTCGACCTCCTCTTCGTCGACGGCGGCAAGGCGAAGGACGAAGTCGACGCGACCCTCGGCCTCCTCGCTCCCGGCGGCACCGCGGTTCTCGACGACTTCTGGTTCGACCCGGCTCTGCCCGATCCCCGGCGCGACGCGTGGCTGTACCACCCGCTGCTGGCGACGATCGAGCTCTGGGTGACGCCGCGAGCGACGCGCGCTCGTCGCCGTTCGCCGGTAGCTGCGAATCGGCCGTCCTTCAGTCCTGCGAACGCCTGCCGATAGACAGGCCGTGGTCACCTGGCCCCATTCGTCGACGACATCGGCGGCTTCCTGATCACGTGGCTGCCGATCATCTTCTTCGGCATCATCATCTGGCTGCTCCTGCGCACGATGGCGCTCGTGCCGAAGGTCAAGCCGGCGATGGTCGAGCGGGACACGACCGACGCGGTCGGCTGGGACGACGTCGCCGGTGCGGACGAGGCGAAGGAGGAGCTGAAGGAGGTCGTCGAGTTCCTCCGCGACCGCAAGAAGTTCGAGCGGCTCGGCGCGCGCGTCCCCAAGGGCGTTCTGCTCTACGGCCCGCCCGGGACGGGCAAGACGCTGCTCGCGAAGGCTGCCGCGAACGAATCGGGCGCGAACTTCTACTCGTCGAGCGCATCGGCCTTCGTCGAGATGTTCGCCGGGCTCGGCGCCGCCCGGATCCGCAAGCTCTTCGAGGAGGCGCGCAGGAACGCGCCGGCGATCATCTTCATCGACGAGCTCGACGCCGTCGGCACCGCCCGCTCGGGCGGCTCCCACAACCGCGAGCACGACCAGACCCTGAACCAGCTTCTCGTCGAGATGGACGGGTTCGGCGGCGCCGACGAGGTCGTGATCATGGGCGCCTCCAACCGGCTCCAGGATCTCGATCCGGCCCTGCTGCGCCCCGGTCGCTTCGACCGCCAGGTCAACGTCGCCCCACCCGACCTGCAGGGCCGTGAGGAGATCCTGCGCGTCCACACGCGCTCGAAGCCGCTCGGCGCGGACGTCGACATCTCGATCCTCGCCCGCCGTACCGCCGGCCTGACCGGCGCCGATCTCGCGAACATCGCGAACGAGGCGGCCATCTTCGCGGCGCGCCACGATCAGCAGTACATCAGGCAGGAGGACTTCGAGGGCGCCATGGAGCGCGTTCTGACGGGCCTCCAGAAGCGCCGTGTCGTGACGGAGAAGGAGAAGCGGATCCTCGCCTACCACGAGGGCGGCCACGCGCTCGTCGCCGTACCTGATGGGCGACGTGATGCCGGTGCAGAAGGTGACGATCGTCGGACGCGGCGACGCTCTCGGGCTCGCCTACTACCTGCCCGTCGAGGACCGCTACCTCCACACGAAGGAGGAGCTGATCGACGTGATGAAGGTGGCGCTCGCCGGGCGGGCGGCCGAGGAGATCGTGTTCGGCCGGGTCACGAACGGCGCCGCCAGCGACCTCGAGAAGGTGACGCAGATCGCCCGCTCGATGGTCTTCGAGTTCGGCATGTCCGACGTCGCCCCGTCGCGGACGATGCGGGCGGACAACTACGCGCTCTCCGAGGAGACGAAGCGCATGCGGGACAGCGAGCAGGCCCGGCTCACCGATCACGCGTACGAGGAGGCGCTCCGCCTGCTCGGCAAGCACCGCGCCTCGCTCGACCGGCTTGCCGGGGCGCTGCTCGAGAAGGAGACGATCGACCGGGACGAGTTCCTCGCGATGATGGGCGACCTCCCCCGCGAGTCCCGCTCGGCCGAGACGGTCGGCACCGTGCGCGCGCTCGAGGGCTCCTGAGGATGCTGCGATCGAAGAGCGTATCGCAGCATCCTCAGGCGCATGCTTCTGCCGCGCTTCGCACGGATCCTGAAGCCGGGAACCTACGGTTCCCTGCGAACCCTCCCTCGCTCGCGGCCTTACGGCTGCGACCCTCGCCCCCTGGCTGCGAGCCGGGAAGTAGCATCGGAGCAGTGCAGCCGAGCGGTATCCACCATGTCGGCCTCGCCGTCACCGACCTCGACGAAGCCGTCGATACCTATGCGCGGCTCTTCGGGGGAACGCTCGAGCACCGCGCGATCGTCCCCGACCAGGGCGTCGAGGCCGCCTCGGTGCTCGTCGGCGCGAGCCGGATCGAGCTGCTCGCCCCGACCGGCGAGGACACCCCGGTGGGGCGCTTCCTCGCCAGGCGCGGCCCCGGCGTCCACCACATCGCCTACGAGGTGGACGACGTCGCGGCCGCACTCGACGACCTCGCGGCGGCCGGGGCGGAGCTGATCGACACCGTCGCCCCGCCGCGGCCTCTTCGGCCTGCAGGTCGCCTTTGTCCACCCCGACGCCGTCCACGGCGTTCTCACGGAGGTCGTATCCGTTGCCCGACTCACCTGATTCCGTTCGCATCGAGGTCGCCTTCGCCGGCGGCCCGATCATCGCCGCCAACGTCTCCCCCGCGAGCGCCGACGCGCTCGAGCACGCGCTCGCGTCCGGCTCCCAGGGGACACACCAGCTCGACACCGACGACGGCCGCGCGGCGATCGTGCTCGGCCGCGTCGCGTACGTGAAGCGGTTCGCCCGCGACTCCCGGGTCGGCTTCGGCCTGTAGGGGCGGACGAGGCGTCGTCGCCTGGCTGCGGGCTGCCGCCTCCGCCCTCAGCCGGCCCGGCCGACCGTGAGGACGACGTTCCCTGTCTTCTGGCACGTCTCGACGTACCGGGTCGCCTCGACCACGTCTTCCAGCGGGTGTGTGATCGATGACCGCCCGGTACTTCCCCGCCTCGATCAGCGCCTTGAGCCGGAGGACGTTCTCCTTCGTGTATTTCGGGATCGCGAGTGTCACCCTCTTGTCGCCGACCCACCGGCTCAACAGGGCCAGGAACGGGACGTGCCACATGAATCCGAGGTCGGTCTCGACGTAGAGCCCTCCCGGCCTCAGCGAGTGGCGACAGCGCCTGAACG